>DAITMG010000016.1:0-34538 GCA_036835265.1 Erythrobacter sp.
TGCTGGAGCGCGCGGCCAAGATGAACGCCGAGAACGGCCACGGTTCCTTGACCGCGCTGCCGATCATCGAGACGCAGGCGGGCGATGTCTCGGCCTATATCCCCACCAACGTGATCTCGATCACCGACGGGCAGATCTTCCTCGAAACCGACCTGTTCTTCCAGGGCATCCGCCCGGCGATCAACGTGGGCCTCTCGGTGAGCCGCGTCGGCGGCGCCGCCCAGACCAAGGCGATGAAGAAGGTCGCGGGCTCGATGAAGCTCGACCTCGCGCAATACCGCGAAATGGCGGCGTTTGCGCAGTTCGGCTCGGACCTCGATGCCTCGACCCAGAAACTGCTCAATCGCGGCGCGCGGCTGACCGAGCTGCTCAAGCAGAAGCAATTCACGCCGATGCCCGTCGAAGAGCAGGTCATCTCGATCTTTGCCGGCACCAACGGCTATATCGATGCGATCCCGGTCAATCGCGTGGGCGAATACGAAGAACAGATGCTCGCCTTCTTCCGCTCGAGCCACCCTGATGTCCTCAATGACATTCGCGAGACCAAGAAATTCGAAGGCGACATCAAGGACCGCACCGTTGCCGCGCTCGAGGCTTTTGCGAAGCAGTTTGCGTGAGGCTCGCCGCCCCGGCTGACGGGGCGGGGAACAGGAACACCAGACCCCGGCGCTTGTTGGGGTGACAAGGAAGCGAGACGAGAGTGCCCTCACTCAAGGAACTCAAGGGCCGGATCAAATCGGTCAAGTCGACCCAGAAGATCACCAAGGCCAAGCAGATGGTCGCGGCTGCCAAGTTGCGCAAGGCGCAGGCGCGCGCCGAGGAAGCGCGGCCCTATGCCGAGCGGCTGGCGGGCGTGATGGAGAGCCTCGCGGCCAAGGTCTCGGGCTCGAATGCGCCGCGTCTGCTCGCGGGCACCGGCTCGGACAAGCGCCACCTGATCGTTGTCGTCAACACCGACAAGGGGCTGTGCGGCGCGCTCAATTCAAACCTCGTCAAGGCCGCCAAGGTCAAGGCAAGGGCGCTGATGGCCGAGGGCAAGGAGGTCGAATTCTATCTCGTCGGCAAGAAGGGCCGCGCACCGCTGCGGCGCGAATATGCCCAGCAGATCGGCCAGCAGTTCGATACGAGCAAGGTCAAGACGCCCGGCTACGACGAGGCCGGTGCGATCGCGGACGAGCTCCTCGCCATGTTCGAGGCCGGCAAGTTCGACATCGCGCATCTCGTCTACCCGGTGTTCAAGACCGCGCTCGCGCAGGACCCGACGATCGACCAGCTGATCCCGGTCCCCCCGCCGCAGATCGCGGCGCAGGATACTGGCGCCGTGGTCGAATACGAGCCGAGCGAGGAGGAAATCCTCGAGGCGCTGCTGCCGCGCTACGTCAAGACGCAGCTGTTCGGCGCGCTGCTCGAGCGCGAGGCGAGCGAACAGGGCGCCTCGATGACCGCGATGGACAACGCCACGCGCAATGCGGGCGATCTCATCAAGGACCTGAACAAGCAGTACAACCGCACCCGCCAGGCGGCGATCACCACCGAACTCATTGAAATCATTGCAGGCGCTGAAGCACTATGATCCGTTTTGTCTCCCTCATTACCCCCTTTGCCCTCGTTGTTGCCGGATGTTCCGAAGAGGTCGCCGAAGCGCCCGCGCCCGCCGAGACCACCGCGATGAGCGAAGCGTCGGAATCGACGCTGCACCCGCCCGATCGCGAGAAATTCGCCGAGCGCTTCGCTGCCGCCTGCCCGGCAGCGCCCGCGATAAGCACCGCGATCTGCCGTGCGAAAGGCATGGGCAGCCACGATTTCACCTGTGATTATGGCCTGGGCGAGGATGAATACCGGCGCCACAAGGCGATCCTGCACGAGGTCGACGGCGAGTGGGAGATCGAGAACGCCGAACAGGTTTGCGCGCAGGGGACCTGAAAAAGGGGGGCCTGAAGATCCCGAAGGAGAATGCCATGAAAGCTACCGCCCTTCCTGCACCATCGGCCCTGCTTGCCGGAATTAGCCCCGCGTTGGCCGCCTGCGCCGGACGCGACCTCGGTATCACCAAGGCCGGTGACGGCTGGAGGGGCAATGCCGAGACGGTCTTGTGCAATTCGCTCGACCGGGCCGATGCGATGGCGGATGAACCGGCCGACGCCTCGGTCGAAACCCGCCCCACCCGCTAACCGCCCTCCACTCGAGCCACCAAGCCAGCTTCAATAGGCACACACCACAGGAACCCGAACATGGCCACCGCCCCTGCTCTCAACCAAACCACCAACGGCACCATCAGCCAGGTCATCGGCGCTGTCGTCGACGTCCAATTCCCCGGTGAACTGCCCGCCATCCTGACCGCGCTTGAAACCCGCAATCAAGACAAGACGCTCGTGCTCGAAGTCGCGCAGCACCTTGGCGAAAACACCGTGCGGACCATCGCGATGGACGCGACCGAGGGCCTCGTGCGCGGACAGGAAGTGGTCAACACCGGCGCGCAGATCAGCGTGCCGGTCGGCCCCAAGACGCTGGGGCGGATCATGAACGTGATCGGCGAGGCGATCGACGAGCGCGGCCCGATCGGCGCGGAAACGTTCGCCCCGATCCATGCCGAGGCGCCGGCTTTCGTCGACCAGTCGACCGATTCGGCGATCCTCGTGACGGGCATCAAGGTGATCGACCTGCTCGCCCCCTATGCGCGCGGCGGCAAGATCGGCCTGTTCGGCGGCGCGGGCGTGGGCAAGACCGTGCTGATCCAGGAACTCATCAACAACATCGCCAAGGGCCACGGCGGCGTCAGCGTGTTCGCCGGCGTGGGTGAGCGCACCCGCGAGGGCAACGATCTCTACCACGAATTCCTCGATGCCGGCGTCATCGCCAAAAACGAGGCGGGCGAGGCGATCTCCGAGGGCTCCAAGGTGGCGCTCGTGTTCGGCCAGATGAACGAGCCGCCGGGCGCGCGCGCGCGCGTCGCGCTCTCGGGGCTGACGATGGCGGAATATTTCCGCGACGTCGAAGGCCAGGACGTGCTGTTCTTCATCGACAACATCTTCCGCTTCACCCAGGCCGGTTCGGAAGTTTCCGCGCTGCTCGGCCGCATCCCGTCAGCGGTGGGCTATCAGCCGACCCTCTCGACCGACATGGGCAACCTGCAGGAGCGGATCACCTCGACCAACAAGGGCTCGATCACTTCGGTCCAGGCGATCTACGTCCCCGCGGACGACCTGACCGACCCCGCCCCTGCCACCTCGTTCGCGCACCTTGATGCGACCACGACGCTCAACCGCGCGATCTCCGAGCTCGGGATCTACCCGGCGGTGGACCCGCTCGATTCGACCAGCCGCGTGCTCGAGCCGCGCACCGTCGGCCAGGAGCATTACGACACCGCTCGCCGCGTTCAGGAAATCCTCCAGAAATACAAGAGCCTGCAGGATATCATCGCGATCCTCGGGATGGACGAGCTCAGCGAAGAGGACAAGCTGACGGTCGCGCGCGCGCGCAAGATCCAGAAGTTCCTGAGCCAGCCGTTCCACGTTGCCGAGGTGTTCACCAACATTCCGGGCATCTTCGTCCAGCTCGAAGACACGATCAAAAGCTTCAAGGCGGTGGTCGATGGCGAATACGATCACCTGCCCGAAAGCGCGTTCTACATGGTCGGCGGGATCGACATGGTGGTCGCGAAGGCCCAGAAGCTAGCCGAAGAGGCCTGATTTCGGATGTCCGCCGACGCGCCTCGCCTCGAGGACTGTGTCAATGACACGTGCCCATGGTCGGGCAAGGCGGTGTCGGCGGATAGCCTCACGATGTATCGCGGCAAGGTCGTGGGTTTTTGCAATCCGGGCTGCCGCGACAAATTCGACGCCGCGATCAGCAATTTTGACGCGGCCATTGACGGGAAATAGACAATGCCGCTGCATTTTGAACTGGTGACGCCCGCCCGCCTCGTGCGCTCGGAAGAGGTCCACATGGTGGTCGTCCCGGGCACCGAGGGCGAATTCGGCGTGCTCGAGGGCCATGCGCCCTTCATGAGCACGATCCGCGATGGCGCGGTGCAGGTCTACAAGACTGCCGGGGCCGCGCCCGAGCGGATCGAGGTGCGCGGCGGCTTTGCCGAGGTCGGCGAAAACGGGTTGACCGTGCTCGCGGAGCATGTCGAGGGCTGATCGTGTGCGCGCTTGTGCGAAGGCGCGAGCCCGCAACCTTACGACCAGCGTGCGCCGCCGGGCTGCCCTTTGTGGTTGTATCCCCTTCCCTTTGCGTCTTTCCCCCGGCACAACACCCCCTGCATTTCCCATAGGAGAGGACGCTTGAAACTTGTCTCCACCCTTGCTCTGGCGCTGGCCATGACGATCGCCTCCACCACTGGCGCAGCTGCGCAAGAAGTCCCTGCCGACGGCATCCCCGGCCCCGAGCAAGACCCCTACATCTGGCTCGAGGAAGCCCGCTCGCCCGAAGCGCTCGCCTGGGTCGAGGCCGAAAACGAACGCACCCTGGCCGCGCTCGAAAACGACCCGCGCTTTGCCCAGCTGAAAGCCGAAGCGCTGGCGATCTTCGACAGCGAGGACCGCATCCCGTTCGTCAGCTTCCGTCCCGATGGTCTTTACAATTTCTGGCAGGACAAGGCGAACCCCAAGGGGCTGCTGCGCCGCACCACGCTCGAAAGCTATCGCACCGAGAAACCCGAATGGGAGATCATTCTGGATGTCGACGCGCTCGCTGCGGCCGAAGGCAAGGAGTGGGTCTATCAGGGCTCGACCTGCCTGCCGCCTGCGCTCAACAAGTGCATGATCGCGCTATCGGATGGCGGCGAGGACGCGACGATCATGCGCGAATTCGACACCTCGACCAAGAGCTTCGTCGAGGGCGGCTTCGTGCTCGATGCCAAGAGCCAGGGCGGGGTGGAATGGATCGATGCGGACACGCTGTTGGTCGGCCGCGGCTTTGGCGAAGGGACCCTCACCGAAAGCGAATACCCCTTCACCAGCCGGGTCTGGAAGCGCGGCACCGATCTCTCCGACGCGCCCGAGATCTTCCGGGGCGAGCCGAGCGATGTCTGGGCGGGTGCGAGCCTGCTGCGCGACAACACCAGCACGATCCACGCCCGCACCGCGTTTCGCGGGATCAGCTTTCACGAAAGCCTCCATTTCGTCGAGAAGAACGGCGATTGGCTCCAGCTCGACATCCCGAAGAAGGCCTCGCCCTACGGAATCGTCGACGGCCACCTGCTCTATTCGACCGACGTTGACTGGACGGTGGACGGCCAGACCTTCCCCGCCGACAGCCTGATCGCGGTCGATCTCGAGGAATGGAAGGCCGACCCCAACGGCGCGAAGAAGACGCTGGTCTGGGCACCGGGTGAACGCCAGACCAAGCAGGGCGGCGCGGTCACCGCCAATGCGCTGTTCGTGTCCTTGCTCGACAACGTGGTCGGCAAGGTGCTGGAGTTCAACTTCGAGAACGGCCAGGATGGGGGCAAGTGGGTCAGCCGCGAGGTCGCCCTGCCCGACAACGCCACGCTCGGCATCGCCGCGTCATCGGACAAAACGGACCAGATCATGTACACCGTGAGCGGGTTCCTCGAGCCGACGACGCTCTACTACACCGATGGCTCCGCGCCGCCGCAGGTGCTCAAGACCAGCCCGGCCTATTTCACGCCCGAGGGCATGGAAGTCGAACAGCACGAGGCGACCAGCAAGGACGGGACCAAGATCCCCTACTTCATCGTCAAGCCCGAGGGGATGGCGCTGGATGGCGACACCGCCACGCTGCTGACCGGCTATGGCGGCTTCCAGATCGCGCGCCTGCCCGCCTATCTTGGTTCGACGGGCAAGCTGTGGGTCGAAAAGGGCGGCGCCTATGTGCTGGCCAATCTGCGCGGCGGGGGCGAATTCGGGCCGAACTGGCACCAGACCGCGATCCGCGAGAACAAGCAGCGCACCTGGGATGATTTCATCGCGGTGGGCGAGGATCTGGTGAAGCGCGGCTTCACCTCGCCCGAGCATCTCGGCATCCAGGGCGGCAGCCAAGGTGGGCTCTTGGTCGGCACCGCCTTCACCCAGCGGCCCGACCTGTTCGGCGCGGCGATTGTGCAGATTCCGCTGTTCGACATGCTGCGCTATCACGTGATCGGGCGCGGGGCTTCATGGATCGGCGAGTACGGCGATCCGCGCATCCCTGAACAGCGCGCCTGGATCGAAGGCTATTCGCCCTATCAGAAGATCGAGGCGGGGGTGGATTACCCCACCCCGTTCCTGTGGGCCTCGACCGCGGATGACCGCACGCACCCGGCGCACGCGCGCAAAGGCGCAGCCAAGCTCAAGGAGCTCGGCCAGCCCTATTACTACTTCGAGGACACCACCGGGGGGCATTCGGGCGGGGTCGACAACGAGCAGCGCGCCAAGCTGCAGGCGCTGCAATTCGTCTACCTGATGCAGCGGCTGATGGATGAGCCGGGCAAGGGCGCGCGCGAGGAGGTTGCTTCAGGCGGCTGAGCGGGGGGGCCCCGCTCTACCGCTCCTTGACCTCGAGCAGCACCTCGTTGCGGCGCAGCGGGCCGGGCACCATCGGCGCATCGTAGAACGCATATTCGGGATCGCCGCGCAAGCTCAGGCCTTGCGCGGCGATCCAGGCAATCAGCCGCGCTTCCATCTGCGCCAGGTCAGCGGGCGAGCCATTGCCGTTGAAGCGGATCGCAGCGAGGCGCCGGGCGGGCACTTCGACCAGCGTGATGTCGCCGGGCGGGGTGGGCAGCGTTGCCATGCTGTAGCCTGCGGGCATGACGAAGCGCATGCGCCAGCGATCCGCGCCGGTCTCGTCCTGCAGCACCGGCGAGGTCATCGCGAGCTTGGCGTCCTCGTCGATCCTTTCCTGGAGCACGGGAGCGGTCATTGCGATCTTGCCTCCGCCCCGCGGCCGATCCTGCGCGAAGATGTAGGCGGCGAGCCGGCGAAAGCTGCGCGAGCTCGCCGTGCGCCGATCGCCGTCATGCGCCACCTCGGCAACGATCATCGGGGCATAGTCGCGCAGTTCGAAAGAGTCTTCGGAGAGCACGACCCGATAGGACGGCTCCTCGTTGCCGTCGCGATACTGCGCGTAGGCCGCGCCCGCGATCGCCGCTGCTCCAAGCGCCGCGCCTGCACCGATGCCGATCCGCTTTGTCCATGCCATGATTGCGCTCCTTTGCTCATCTCCTCCATCAGCATCTGCGCGGGCAAAAGGTTCCGGGCCCACTTCGCACTAACTGCGGGTGGGCGCGTGAAAATCGGGCGGCTTGGGGCGCACCCAGCGCACGAATGTCGCGATCTCGGGATGCGCCAATATCGCCGCGCGATCATCGCCGATGCGCGCAAGCTGGGCATTGGTGAAAAGGCGGTGGATCGCCTTGTGGCAGATTGGGTGGACGGGGACGACGCTGCGCCCCTTCTTCGATTTGGGCACAGGATGATGCCACTGGATACGCTGCTCGAACCCGCGGCCGCACAGCCAGCAGGTGAGCGGATCATCGCTTTCAGCCATGCTCGACCAGCCCCTTGCCGCTCACCCCTGCTTCTTGCGCGCCGCCTCTTTCTTCTTCTTCATCGTATCGTGAAAGCGATCGGCCCAGCCGTCCTTCACCAGCTGCTCCGCGCGCACCATGCGCATCTCGCCTGCGGCGACATCGCGGCTGACCGTGGAGCCCGCCGCCACGATCGCATCGGCGCCGATCGAAACGGGCGCGACGAGCGCCGAGTTCGAGCCGATGAAGGCGCGCTCGCCGATCGTGGTCCGGTATTTGAAATAGCCATCGTAATTGCAGGTGATCGTTCCTGCTCCGATATTGGCGTTGGCGCCCACGGTCGCATCGCCGATATAGGAGAGGTGGCTGGCCTTGGCGCCGGGGCCGAGCACCGCGTTCTTCATCTCGACGAAATTGCCGACGAAGCTGCCCTCCTCCATCACCGCGCCGGGGCGCAGCCGCGCGAACGGGCCGACCTGCGCACCGCTGGCAAGCCGCGCGCCCTCGATGTGACAGAATGCCTTGATGTATACCCCGTCCGCAACCTCGACGCCGGGGCCGAACACGACATTGGGCTCGATCGTCACGTCCTGCCCGAGCACGGTGTCGTGGCTGAAGAACACGGTTTCGGGTGCCCTGAGCGTCGCGCCCGCAGCCATCGCCGCCTCGCGCCGGACGGCCTGCCAGCGGGCTTCCACGGCGGCGAGCTCGGCGCGGCTGTTGATCCCAGCAACCTCGTCCGCGTCAGTCTCGATCACCACCACCGTGTCGCCCCGCGCGATTGCCCCCGTCGCCACGTCGGGGAGGTAGTATTCGCCTTGCGCATTGTCGTTGCCGACGGCTTCGAGGAGCGGCCACATATCGTCCGAATGCGCGACGATCAGGCCTGAATTGCACAAATCGACCGCGCGCTCTTCCTCGCCAGCATCCTTGTATTCGACCATCTTGACGACCCGCCCTGCGTCATCGGCGATAATCCGGCCATAGGCGAGCGCATCGGGCGGGCGGAAGCCGAGCACGGCGACCTTGCCTCCGCCCGCGAGCGCTTCGGTCAACCTTCGCACGGTCTGTGCGCGCACCATCGGGACATCGCCGAAGCACACCAGGATGTGGCCGGCAAAGCCTTCGAGCGCAGCCTTGGCCTGGAGCGCTGCGTGCGCGGTGCCGAGTTGCGGCTCCTGCAGCGCCGTCGTGATCTCGCGGCCTGCCAAGGCCTTGTCGAGCTGTTCGCGCCGATCGCCCGCGACGATGACGGTGAGGCGCGGTTCAAGCTGGGCAAACTCGTCGAGCAGGTGGAGCAGCATCGGCTTGCCCGCGATCGGATGCAGCACCTTGTGCAAAGCGCTCTTCATCCTCGTGCCCTTGCCCGCGGCAAGGATGATTACGGCAAGATCGGTCATCGCATTTTCCATTCCGGCGCGGCCTTCGCCCCAGCGCGGGGCGGGCTCGAAAATTGTCCGCGAGGCTTGCCAGCAAACGCTTGCGAATTGAAGTCGTTTGCCCCACGCCGCGCGGGCGATGACAGACTTTCCGTTCGAAACCGTCGGGTTCGATCTTGATGGGACCCTGCTCGACACCTTCCGCGACCTTGGCGCGGCGGTCAATCACGCGCTGGCGCTTGGCGGGTTCATGCCCGTGCCGGTGGAGAGCTCGAAAGACCTGATCGGCGGCGGCGCGAAGGCGATGCTGGCGCGCGCGGTGCAGCAGCAGGGCGGGCTTCCCGGCGGGCTCGAGGGCGATGATTTTCGCGGGCTCTACAAGGCGATGCTGCGCTATTATGCCGACAACAACACCGTCCACTCGGCGCCGTACCCTGGCGCGCGCGAGGTTGTCGCTGAACTGGAAGGCCGCGGGGTCGCGCTCGCCATCGTCACCAACAAGTTCGAGGCTTTCGCGCGCTCGATCCTCGCCGAGATCGGGTTTCTCGAGCCGTTCCGGGTCGTGATCGGCGGCGATACGCTCGGCCGGGGCACCGACGGGGCCTACCTCTCGAAGCCCTTGCCCGATCCGATCATCGAGGCGCGCCTGCGCTGCGCACGCGATCCGGCTGCGCTCGGCCGCTTCGTGTTTGTCGGCGATTCCACCTATGATGTCGCCGCCGCGCGCGCGGCCAAGGTGCCGGTGATCGCAGCCGCCTACGGCTATTGCGACCGGGCGCCCCATGCGCTCGGCGCCGATGCGGTGATCGATTCGCTGAGTGAGCTGATCCCCGCGCTCGAGCAACTCGGGGCGGCGGCTTGACCCTACGGCTTGCCGCAGTCTGCCGCGCGGCTTGCGCCAGGCGGTTGCACTGGTCCGCCAAAAGTGCCACGCAGCGCGCCGCACCCAAGTTTACGCTCCCGTAAAGCGCAACCAATACCGGCAAGGAAAGGAAACCCCATGAGCATCACCTTCAAGGACAAAGTCGCGATCGTCACCGGCGCTGGCGGAGGGCTCGGCAAGGCCTATGCGCTCGAACTCGCCAAGCGCGGCGCGAAGGTCGTCGTCAATGATCTGGGCGGTTCGCGCGACGGCACCGGCACCTCGGATGCAGCCGCCGCAGTCGTCGCCGAGATCGAGGCGGCGGGCGGCGAGGCGATCGCCAATGGCGGCTCGGTGACCGAATACGAGCAAATGGAAAAGATGGTCGCCGATACCAAGCAGAAGTGGGGCGGCGTCCATGTGCTCATCAACAACGCAGGCGTCCTGCGCGACAAGACCTTCCACAAGATGGGCCCGGAGGATTTCGAATTCGTCCTCAAGGTTCACCTCACCGGCTCGGCCTTCGTCACCAAGGCCTGCTGGGAGACCTTCCGCGAACAGGCCTATGGCCGCGTGCTGATGACCGCATCCTCGACCGGGCTGTTCGGCAATTTCGGCCAGGCCAATTACGGCGCGGCCAAGCTCGGCCTGGCCGGCCTCACCAAGACGCTCCAGCTCGAGGGAGCGAAATACAACATCCGCTGCAACACCCTCTCGCCGGTCGCGGGCACGCGGATGACCGAAGATCTCTTTCCCGAAGAGGCCTTCAAGCTCTTCGCGCCCGAAAACGTCGTCCCCGCAGCGCTCTTCCTGGTCAGCGAAGACGCGCCGACCAATGCGATCGTGGGCGCGGGCGCGGGCGGGTTCCACTGCTCGTGGACCGTCATGAACGACGCCGTCTGGCTGCCCGAGGAGGAGCGCACCCTCGAAGGCTTCGCCGAAAACTGGGACAAGATCAGCGCGTTCAGCAATCTGGTCGCCCCGCAATCGGGCTCCGAGCAATCGGGCAATATCCTCAAGGCCATGCAGAAGGTGACCGGCACCGGGCCGGGCAGCGCGCGGGGGTAATTGATCGCAACAATTGCAGGCAGGGGCTCCCTCGCAGCAATGCGGCGGAGCCCTTTTTCTGGACCGTCCACTGACCACGTCATTTACTGTATTGACACAGCAATACAGTAAATGTAGTTCTCTGATCATCAGACGATTCAGTGGGAGGCACGGTCAATGAGCACTCTTGCTGCCCTGCCTGAAAGCACAGCACAACTGGTCCTGCGCTTGATCATCATTGCGCTGGCTAGCCTGTTCATTTTTTACCACGTCACGATGCTGTCTGATTTCGTGCGTTGGCACGATCAGACGAGCGACGCGCTCTATAATTGCGTGCAGGCAGCCCTGCGCGTGGGGATCATTGTCAGCCTCACCCTTGTGGTCCTGGGGAAACGCTTTGCGCTCTGGACCATGTGGCTCAGCATCGGCAGCTTGATCGTGACCCACTATTGGGCTCATTTCGGCATGGTGGAGGCAGACTTCACGATCGGTCGCCATCCGCTTACCTATCTCAAGGGCCTGATCATGCCCTCGATCATCACCATGGCATTCTTGTATCGACGGCGCTGAAGTGGTTTTTGCCGCCTAATCCTCCACCGCCTTGACCAGCCGCCGCTCCATCGGGGCGAGCACGCCCGCAAGGTCGTGGCCGCGTTTGAGCACTTGGCCGTGTTCGCCATAGAGCGTCCACATGCCCTGCTTGGCGCGCAAGGCCGGGCGCTTTTCCACCCGCGCCTGCGGGCGCTCGGCGGCGCGGCGGAAGGCGGCGAAGCTCGCCGCGTGCCGGTCGAAATCCATCGCATAGTCGCGCCACTGGCCCGCCGCGACCATCCGGCCGTAGAGATCGAGGATCCGCTGCAGCTCGTCGCGCTCGAAGCCGACCTGCCCTGCGGTGCGGGCGGGAAACGCAAAGACCTGACCCATCCCCGACGCTCGGCCAGCAGCGGGGCCTGCACCAGCACTCATGCGTTATCGGTTCCGTTTCTGGGCGAGAGATCGAGCTGGCCCGGCGCAGGGGCTGTCGCGGAGCGCACGCGCATTTCGGCACGCATCTGCTCGACTTCGGCGCGCAGGGCCGAAAGCTCACCCTCGAGCTTTTCGACGCAGTCCACCCGGTTGCCCTCGCCATCCTCGCAATCGGCCGACACCGCATAGGGGATGAATTCCTTGATCCATTCCTCGGCCGGCACCAGCGTCGAGCGCGCCTTGACGCCGACCATGGTGGCGCCGGCCGGGACATCCTCCATCACCACCGCATTGGCGCCGACCCGCGCGCGCGCGCCGAGCGTGATCGGCCCGATGATCTGCGCGCCCGAGCCGATGATGACATTGTCCTCCAGCGTAGGGTGGCGCTTGCCGCCCACGCCATTGGTCGGATTGGTCCCGCCAAGCGTGACGCATTGATAGATCGTCACGTTGTCGCCGATCTCGGCGGTCTCGCCAATCACGGTGAAGCCATGATCGATGAAGAAGTTCTTCCCGATGCGCGCACCGGGGTGGATGTCGATCGCGGTCAGCACACGCGAGAGATGGTTGATGAAGCGCGCGAGGAAATAGAGCCGCGCCTCGAACAGCCAATGTGCGATCCGGTGCATTCCGAGCGCAAGAACGCCGGGGTAAAGCAGGATCTCCCAGCGCGAGCGCGGCGCGGGATCGCGCGCGCGGATCGAGTCCAGATAATCGGCAAGACCTTGGAACATCACGCCTCGCTTCCTTCCACCATTTGCGCACAAAGGCAAATAAGCCGCACTTTCAGCGGCTCAAAACAGGCTTTGTTGCTCCGGGCCGTGAACCGCTTCGAGCGCTGCTCGCCAGACCGACATGGTGGCCGGGGTCTGACGTTCAAGACTGATCCGATCGATCGCGCGCACGGTCTCCTCGATCGCGGCGAAGCTGCGCGTGAGGCGCGGCGCTAGGTAAGCCGCAGCGCCTTCGCCAAGCGCGAGGCCGCGCATGGCGGCGTGGGCCTCGATCAGCTGGGCGACCATCGCATCGTCGGGTTCGCCGATTGCGAGCTGGAGCGATCCGCCAAGGCGCGAGGCAAGATCGGGCAAGCCAATCTGCCACGGCTGGGCATCGGCGATCAGGAGCAATTTGCGCCCCGGCTCGCTCCCGCCGGGCTGGCCGGCGTTCCACAGGTGAAACAGCCGGGTCTCGTCCTCGCGCTCGGCCCCGTCGACCACGTGGATCCCGGCTCCCGCCGCCCAGCGCCCGAGCAGCGATTTGCCCGAGCGGCGAGGCCCGGTGAGGATCGCGGTCTGAAACGGCCAGCTGGCAGGATCGCGCAACGCAGCGATCACCTCGGCGTTGGCGTTGCCGATCACGATTGACTCGGGCTGGGCCGCTCCCCCCGGCTCGAGCGGCAAGGCTGCCTGCGCCGCTTTGCCCTTCGCCGTGCCCATCGCGGCGGACCTTCAGCGGCTGATTGCGAGCGCGTTGCCGCTCTGGCGGACGGTGAACCCGCGCGCGCGAAGCGCGGCTGCAAGCTCCTCGATCGTCCCGCCATAGGTGACGCTCATCACCGAGGTTCCGCCCATCGCCGTGCTGGTGACCGAGAGCGAGCGCACGCCGGGCGTCCCGCGCACGCTCGAGAGCGCGGCATCGAAAGTTGGCGCATCGGGCGAGGCGAACTGAACGAGGGTGGTGCTCGCAGCGGGCGGCGGAGTTGCCGTGGTCGCCTGATCGCTCGGGGCCGCAGCGGTGCTTTCGGCCGATCGCGCGGGCGCTGCATCGGCGGCAGCGGCCGCGCGCGCGGCGGCCTGCTGCGCTCGCACCGCGCGGCCGATCTCGATCAGGCGCTGCAAGGCCGGGTCGATCTCGCCCGAGCCGCCGATGCGCAAGGTCGGATCGGGCTGGAGCTTGCCTTCGGTCAGCGCCTGCTCGAACACACCGTCGAGCCGCTCGACCGCCCGCGTGAGCATTTCAGGGAGCTGCGCCGGGCTGGCTGCCGTCATCGTAAAGCTGCCGAGCACCCGGCTATCAGGCCCATAGCGCGCGACGAACGTGCCGGTGACCGGCCCGCCGGGAAACTGGTAGCGCAGGTTTGCGACGGGCACGAGCACGTCGGCTGCGCCATATTGATCGAGCGTCGAGCGCCACCAGGCGCGGCTGCGTCGTCCGGTCTGCCCGAAATTGAGCAGCAGCGAATCCCCGCCCGCCCCGCTCGGGCGGACATAATCGATCCGGCTGGTGCCCGGATTGAACTCGGCCCAGGCGCGTTGCCAGGGATTGCGCACTTCAAAGGCGGTGTAAGTGCCCGCGCTGGCGGTGACCGGCATCAGCAGCATCGGAGCCGAACTGCGCGCCTCGTTTGCCCCGCCGAGAAACCGTGAAGCGCGCTGGCGATCGAAGATCACGCCGAGCGTCGCGATATAGCGCTTGGGTCCGAGCCGCTCCTGCTGGATCACGATCGCAGAGACCAGCCCGGTGAGCTGGGCATCGGAAATCGCGGGGCCGCCAGCCTTTTCCCAGGCGAGCCGCTGCGCCTCGCGCCAGGCCTCGTCACGCGCTTCGCGGGCGCTGTCGGCGCTCACATCGACCTCGATCCCGCGCACCTCGATATCCGCGCTCGAGGCGGTCGCCGCGATCCCGCGGTCCCCGGTCACCTGCGCGAGCACGAGGCCGAGCGCGAACAGGCCCGCGAGCAGCGCCAGCGCAAGGCCGATCGACCCCGCCAGGCGCAGCCGGGCCATCTTGAAGGGCATCACGAAGGTCGGGCGGGCAAAGGCAGGGCTCGAAGCCATGGAAATCGGGTTGCTATTGCCCAATGGCGAGTGGAATTCCAAGCGCGAAACGCTAAGGCGTTGGTGATGACACACAGCGATGACCCCTCCACAGCCGGCGAATCCGGGCAGGACGGCGCGCCCAAGGGCTACACCTACGAAACGGCCGGCGTCTCGATCGCGGCGGGCAACGCGCTCGTGCGCGCGATCGCGCCGCTTGCCAAGGCCACCGCTCGCCCCGGCGCGACGAGCGAACTGGGCGGATTTGGCGGTTTCTTCGATCCGCGCGCGGCGGGCTTCAAGGATCCGCTGCTGGTCGCCGCCAATGATGGGGTGGGCACCAAGCTCAAGCTTGCAATCGAGCATGACCGGCACGATCATGTCGGCATCGATCTGGTCGCGATGTGCGTCAACGATCTGATCGTTCAGGGCGCAGAGCCGCTGTTCTTCCTCGATTATTTCGCTTGCGCGAAGCTCGATGCCGGCATCGCCGAGCGGGTGATCGCGGGGATCGCGCAAGGGTGCAAGCTTGCAGGCTGCGCGCTCATCGGGGGCGAGACGGCGGAGATGCCCGGTATGTATGCGCCGGGTGACTATGACCTTGCCGGCTTTTGCGTGGGCGCGGTCGAGCGCGGCGAGCAATTGACAGCCGAGCGGGTCAAGCCGGGCGATCTCCTGATCGGGCTCGCCTCCTCGGGCGTCCATTCGAACGGCTATTCGCTGGTGCGCCGGCTTGCGGCGGATTGCGGCTGGAAGCTGAACCGCCCTGCCCTGTTCAATCCCGACCGGCTGCTGATCGATGCGCTGATGGAGCCAACGCGCATCTATGTGAAGAGCCTCCTGCCGCTGATCCGGGCCGGGCTGATCCACGGCCTTGCCCATATCACCGGCGGGGGTCTCCTTGAAAACGTGCCGCGCATCCTGCCGCAGGGCGCGCATGCGCGGATCGAGGTCACGCGCTGGCCGCAGCCGCGGTTGATGGCGTTCCTCCAGGCGCAAGGCGCGATCGAACCGCCGGAAATGGCGCGCACCTTCAATTGCGGCCTCGGCATGGTGCTCGCGGTGGACCATGCGCGCGCACACGATCTCCTCGCCCAGCTCGAGCAGGCCGGCGAGACCGCGTTTCACATCGGCCAGATCGAGGAGGGGACGCGCGGCTGCACGGTCGCCGGCCCGCAAGACAGCTGGTCTGCGCGCGCGGACTGGGAAGCGACGCACCATGGCTGACCGCGAGAAGGTCGCGGTGTTCATCTCGGGGGCCGGCACCAATATGGCAGCGCTGCTCTATGCCAGCCGGCTCGAAGGCGCGCCCTATGAGATCGTGCTGGTGGCGAGCAATCGCGAGGATGCAGCGGGCCTTGCGCTCGCCGAGCTTGAAGGGATCACCACCTTTGCCCGCTCGCACGCCGGCATGAGCCGCGCAGACCACGACGCGGCGATGGAGCAGGCGGTCCTCGCCTCGGGCGCGCGGGTCATCGTGCTGGCGGGCTATATGCGCATTTTGTCCGACGCCTTCGCCCTGCGCTGGCAAGGGCGGATCCTCAACATCCACCCCTCGCTCCTGCCCAAATACAAGGGGCTCGATCCGCATGCGCGCGCCATCGCGGCGGGGGACCGCCACGCAGGCGCGAGCGTCCACCTCGTCACGCCCGAGCTCGATGCGGGCGAGGTGCTCGCGCAGGTGCGCGTTGCAATCGCGCCGGGCGATGATGCGAAGAGCCTGGCCGAGCGGGTCAAGCGCGCCGAGCATCAGCTCTATCCGCGCGCGCTCGCTGATTATGTTTCGCGCAGCTGCGACCCCGTGCATCTCCTCGCGCGGGTGCGCGAACTCGCGCTGGCGCTGCCCGAGACGCAGGAGCGCGCGAGCCACGGCGCGCCCGGTTTCCGGGTGGGGAGCGAGAAATCGGGCAAGTTCTTCGCGCATTTCGCCGATTCGCATCACGGCTCTCCGCACATCGCGCTGCTGGTCAAGACGCAAGGGATCGACGAGCTGCTGAACCTCGTCGAAAGCCAGCCGCAAATCTATTTCAAGCCCGCCTATTACGGCGCAAGCGGCTGGGTCGGGTTGATCCTCAACCGGGCCGAGGTCGATTGGGGGCATGTTGCGGAATGGCTGGAGCGCAGCTGGCGCAGCGTCGCGCCCGCCCGGCTCACCCGGCTGCACGATGCAGCGGACCAGTTCTGAAGGCGCCTCGCTTGCCGGCAAAGCCTCCGCTCCGCCCGCATCCCCTCGCCCGCAGCGAGCGGGTGGAGCGCGTCTCGGGCTTGCTCGAGAAGGCCTGGGCCAAGGGTTGGATGCCTGAGCCCACGCTCGATCCCGAGGAGCTGTGGAGCCTTGCCGCCAAGGGCCACGATCCGGCGAGCGAGCGCGGCGGTCGCGGGTGCGAGGACGTCGCCGATTTTCGCCTGCGGCTCGAACGCTTGACCAAGGCCGCGCGCTCGGAAGCCGATCTCAATCCAATGGGCCGCACCATGGCGCATGGGCAACTGGTGCGGGTCATCAAGCAGCGCCTCGCACTCGGGCGCCTGTGGCAGCGCACGCCCGCAGCGCTCGAAACGAAGCTCGCAGCGCCCACGATCATCATCGGCCACATGCGCAGCGGCACCACCCGCATCCACAAGCTGCTCGCGAGCGACCCTGCCCATGCGCACACGCGTTATTGCGATGCGTTCCACCCCGTGCCCGCCCGGCCGGACCTGCGCCGCGCCAAGGCCGCCGCCGAGATCGCGCTGCTCGGCTGGCTCAACCCATGGCTCCAATCGATCCACCCGCTCGAAAGCACGGGGCCCGAGGAGGAGCTCGGCTGGCTCGGCGCAGCGCTCAACCATTCGATTTACGAAACGCAGTGGCGCATTCCCTCGTATTCCGCATTCAGCGAGGCGCGCGAGGCGGGCCCGGTCTACCGCGAATTCGCCCGCCTGTTGCGCACCGATGCGTGGCACCGGGGCAATGCGGACAAGCCGCGGGTGCTCAAGGTGCCGGTGTTCTCGGAGAACCTGCCCGAGCTGCTCGCCCAGTTCCCCGATGCGCGGCTGATCCTTGCGAGGCGCGATCCCGCCGAGGTGCTCGAAAGCTCGGTTTCCTTGGCCGCCAACCAGATGGCGGTGCAGTCCGACAGCTGCTCGATCGAAGAGATCCGCGCGTTCTGGCGGCGCAAGCTGGCCTTGCGCGAAACGCGCCGCAGCGCCGCGCTCGCCGCTTGGCGCGGGCCGCTCGCCGAGATCGACTTTGCGGCGATGAACGAGGACTGGGAGCGCGAGATCGCCCGCGCCTACCGCGAGCTGGGCTTGGCGCTCAGCGATGCCGCGCTCACCGCGATGCGCGCAATCATGGCCGCGAGCGGCACGGGCGAGCACCGCTCGCACGCGCACCAGCTCAGAAATTTCGCCGCCAGCCAGCGCTGAAGAAAAAGGGGCGCTCCGCTTGCGGGCACCCCTTTTCAATCGCCTCGAGAAATGCCCCCTCAGCCGACGATTTCGTCGCCCGAGAAGAAGTAGGCGATCTCGATCGCGGCGTTCTCTTCGCTGTCCGAACCGTGGACGGTGTTCTCGCCGATCGAGAGCGCGAGTTCCTTGCGGATCGTGCCGGGTTCGGCGTTTTCGGGGTTGGTCGCGCCCATCACTTCGCGGTTCTTGGCGACGGCGTCCTCGCCTTCGAGCACCTGCACCACGACCGGCTCGCTGATCATGAAATCAACCAGTTCGCCGAAGAAGGGGCGCTCTTTGTGAACCGCGTAGAAGCCCTCGGCCTGCTCACGGGTCATGTGGATGCGCTTGGAGGCGACGACGCGCAGGCCGGCCTCCTCCAGCATCCGGGTCACCGCGCCGGTGAGATTGCGGCGGGTGGCATCGGGCTTGATGATCGAAAAGGTGCGGGTGACCGCCATGATGATGCTCCTGTAGAACGCTTTATGAGGGGGAAGATGTTGGCCGCGGCCCGTATATGCTGCAGCGCAAGATGGCAAGCGCTGCGCATGGCGACGAGCATCGCGGCGTTTCCAAGCGGGTCGGCTCATGATAGGTCGGATCGGGGTCTGCGTTCTTGGGGGGGAATGAAATGGATGACGATCGATCATTGTCGCGGCGGCGCTTCACCGGGGCAGCGCTGACCGTTGGCGGACTTGTGGCAGCCGGCGGAGCGGTGCACGCGGCAGGATTGCCAGCGCCGACGGCGGGCGGGCCGCTCGGCCCGTTCTATCCGCTGACCCGCCCGGCTGACGATGATTTCGACATGACCATGATCAAGGGCAACCACGCGCGGGCGCTGGGGCGGGTGATCGAAGTCACCGGCCGCGTGCTCGATCGCAAGGGCAATCCGGTCCGCGGCGCCGAGCTCGAGCTGTGGCAGTGCAACGCGGCGGGGCGCTACGCGCATCCGGGCGATATCGCCACTGCGCCGCTCGATCCCAATTTCCAGGGGTTTGCCAGGCTCACCACCGGGCCGAGCGGCGAATGGCGGGTGATCACGATCAAGCCTTCCGGATATGACAGCCCGATCGGCCGGCGCACCCCGCATCTCCATTTCGACGTGCGCGGAACGCAGCACCGGCTGATCACCCAGATGTATTTCAGCGAGGATCACGCCACCAACAACAAGGACGCGCTCTACAACCAGCTCGGCGAGGCCGCGATCACCGCGATGGCGCAAGCGGGCATGGCTGACCGCTTTCGCTGGGATATCGTGCTCAGCGAGAACTGAGCCGCGCCCGGCCGAAGGCGCCGCGCGGCGTGCCTGCGGTTAGTCCTTGCGGCCGACGATCAGCTGCGCGCTGGTGCGTTCCTCGCCCGGATTGGCGTTGACCGAGAAGGTCAGCCCATCCTCGCTCTCGCCGCCGATCATCGAGCTGCCATTCATCGAGGCATTGAGCTGGATCTTGACCCCGGCGGCCTCGGCCTGGCGCTTGTAGAAGGCGACCACGTCCTCGGGCGAATCCTCGGTCTCGAAGAACAGCATCGCGCCCGAGCCTTGGCTCTGGTTGACCACCGTGTTGCTGATAATCGTCGCGCCGGGATAGCCGGTGAAGCCGGCGGGCAGGTCGATCGCGACACCCGCGCCCGAGCGCAAGGTGGCGGTGCCCTCGTCGGTGGTGATGGTCGCGCTGGTCTCGCCAGTCGCCCGGTCGACCGTGTATTCGCCGGTCTCGCCGTTTTCGCCCTCGATCGTGCCCGAATTCTCCGAGCCGCAGCCGGCGAGCGCAACGGCCAGCGCGATAAGCGGCGCGCTAAGGCCGCTGAGTTTGATGATGCGCATTATGGTCCCTCCCGTTGGCATGGTCGCGCGCCATCTTCCTGATCGCGGTGCCATCTGCAAGGGGCAAAGCGCAAGCGGCGTGGCTAGGCGACCTTCACCCACTTGCCCTTGTCCTGGCGGTAGAACGCCCGCTCGAGCCCCTCGCGCATCGCCAGGGCCTTCCAGGTCTCGCGGGCGTGCCCCAGGCTTGCCTCGCCGAACAGCAGAAAGCAGCGTGCAAAGCCGGCGGGATCGCGGAACCGCCCGTCGGCAAAGATCACTTGGCTTGCCCCGTTGGCAGCCTCGCACTCTTCCGCGAGCAAGATCGGCTGGCGCTCGGCCCCGCTCTGGCGAGCCTCGCCGTTGGCAAGGAAGCTCTCGGGCCCCGCGCTCCAGAGCGCCTGCGCGATCGCCTGGCGGTGGTTCGCCTCGCTGCTCACGACCAGCAGCCGCTCGCCCTGATCGAGCACCCGCGCGGCGATCAGCGCGACCACCTTTTCGACCGGATCATGCGAGAGCTGCCAGAAGTCCACCTTCATCGATCAACCTTCCCCTCAGGCCTTTGCCTTGGCGCTGCGGCGGCACCGCTCCGAGCAATAGAGCACATTGTCCCAGTCGCGCTCCCACTTCTTGCGCCACGCAAAGGGCAGCCCGCAGACGGGGCAGGTCTTGGTCGGCAGATCGGATTTCTTGCGCATCTTGGGGATGGCAGCGTCTCCCTTGCCCGGCGCCCGGTGTTCGCGCGATCAGCCTTCGAAATTCTGCGCGACCATCGCATCGATCAGGCGCACGCCATAGCCGGTGGCGCCCTTTTCCCAGGTGTGGCCCGGCTTGTTCGCCCAGACCATCCCGGCGATGTCGAGATGCGCCCACGGCGTGCCGTTTCTGATGAAGCGCTGGAGGAACTGCGCCGCAGTGATCGCGCCCGCCTCGCGCGGGCCGACATTCTTGATATCGGCGATGGGGCTGTCGATCAGCTTGTCATAGGCCGGGGCGAGCGGCAGGCGCCACAGCCGATCGCCCGTCGCATGGCCAGCGGCGATGAGCTGCTGCGCCAACGTATCGTCATTGGCGAACATCCCGCCATATTCGTTGCCGAGCGAGATGATCATTGCGCCCGTGAGCGTTGCGAGGTCGACAATGCGCGCAGGCTCGTATTGCTCCTGCGCCCAATGCAGCGCATCGCACAGGACGAGGCGGCCTTCGGCATCGGTGTTGATGACCTCGACGGTCTGCCCGCTCATCGTGGTGACGACATCGCCGGGGCGCTGGGCCTTGCCATCGGGCATGTTCTCGACCAGCCCGACCACGCCGATGACGTTGGCCTTGGCCCGGCGCCGGGCCAGCGCGAGCATCGCGCCGGCAACCGCGGCCGCGCCGCCCATGTCCCACTTCATGTCTTCCATACCCAGCGCAGGCTTGATCGAGATGCCTCCGGTATCGAAAGTCACCCCCTTGCCGACGAACACGGTCGGCTTGTCGCCTTCGCTTCCGCCATTCCAGCGCACCGCGAGAATGCGCGAGCCGCGCTCGGAGCCAAGCCCGACGCCGAGCAGCGCGCCCATGCCGAGCGCCTCCATCGCGGCATCGTCGAGCACGGTCAGTTCGGCGCCCGTGCCCTCGAAGGCCTCGCTGCACCGCGCAACGAAGCTTTCGGGGTAGATGATGTTGGCCGGTTCGGTCACGAGCGTGCGGGCGAATTCGACGCCTTGCGCGATCGCTGCTGCGCGCTCCCACGCGGCCTGCGTGCCTTCGGGCGCGCCGACAACGTGAACGATCTCGAGCGAGGCGCGCTTTTCGGCGGCGAGCCGCGTGCGATACTGGTCGTGCCGCCAGGCCCTCAGGCGCAGGCCGAGCAGGACGCCCGCACCCTCTTCGCCCGAGAGATCGGCGCTGCTCAGGTCGAGCACCATCTCGGTCTCGCCCGAGGTCAGGTATTTGGCGGCCAGCGCCGCGCCCGCGCGCTCCATGTTGAGCGTGCGCAAGTCGGCATCCACTTCGCCCGCACCCGCCAGCGCCACGCGCCGCAGCACGCCCCCCTCGACAACGAAGCCCTCGAAGCTCTGCCCGGCGCGTCCACTGAAGCGCGCCGCCTTGGCCCCGTCGATGATGCTTGCATCCAGACCTTGCGGCATATCGTTCTGGTTGACGATGCGCGCGATCAGCCGAACGGTTGAAGGGGCGGTCTGGACGAACTGGATTTGCATGATCTCTCCCTGCTGAGGTGAACGCTTTGGTGATGGGGAGCGGCCCCCCTGCACCGCCGTGAACCAAGCTGAAGGGGCGGTGCGTTCAGCGCCATAGATGGCGATTGCGATTAGGCGTGAGCGATGCAATAGGCAAGCCATGTCGGGCAGCACCCACCTTGAGGTCGGCGTCGAGCCGCGCCCGCATCGCCTGCATCTCGCTTTGGGAAGCGCGCTTGGCCGGGCCTCGCTGCGCGCGCTCGGCACGGGGCTGGCAGCGCTCGCCCTGCCCCCCGCTGCGCTGCTCGCGCAGGAACCCGAAGAGCAAGTGGAGCAGGAGGAGGAGGCGCCCCCTGTCGAGGTGGGAGAAGTGCTCGAGGAGACGATCGACTTCGAAGCCGCGCAGCTCGCCTATGACAGCGAGGCCGACATCGTCATCGCGCGCGGCGATGTCGTCCTGCGCAGCGGAGATCGCTCGGTCCGCGCCGACGAGGTCGTGTGGCGCCGCAGCGAGGGGCGGATCTTCGCCAGCGGCAATATCCGGCTGGTCGACGAGAGCGGCAACCAGCTGTTTACCGATCAGATCGAGCTGACCGACACGTTCGAGGCGGGCGCGATGAGCCGCCTTCTGATCGCCCTGCGCGCCGGGGGAAGGCTCGCGGCACAATCCGCAACGCGCGCGAGCGATGGCGTCGTCGTCCTCACCGATGCATCCTACTCGGCTTGCGCCGCGAGCGATGCAGCAGGCTGCGCCAAGGATCCGAGCTGGCGGATCACCGCCGAGCGGGTCGAATTCGACCAGCAGGCGAACAAGATACGCTTTTCGGGCGCCATGCTCGAGCTGTTCGGCGCGCGCCTGTTGCCGCTGCCGGGCCTCTCGGTGCGCACCGATGGTGGACCGGAATCGGGCTTGGTAAACCCCAACATTCGCGTCACCCAGGTCAACGGGGTCGAGCTTTCGGGCGAATATTACTGGCGCCTGGCCGAAGATCGCGATCTCACGCTGGGCGGGTTCGTCTATTCGGCGGTCGCCCCGATGGTCTCGGCGCAATATCGCGAATTGACCGACAAGGGCGCCTACCAGATCACCGGCTATGCCACCACCAGCAGCCGGACCTCCGATTTCGGCAACACGCCGACCGAGGAGAGCAGCCTGCGCGGCTATGTCTTTGCCAATGGCCGCTTCCAGTTCAGCCCGACCTGGAGCATCACCGGCTCGGTTCGCCTCGCCAGCGACCGCACGTTCCTGCGGCGTTACGATCTCAGCCGCGATGATCGCCTGCGCTCGACAATCAATCTCGAGCGGATCGATGATCGCTCCTATCTCTCGCTTGCCGGGTGGGCGACGCAAACCCTGCGCATCACTGCCGAGCAGGGCCAGATCCCGCTCGCCGTCCCGGCCTTCGATTACCGCTACCTCGTCGAGGATCCGGTGCTGGGCGGACAGATCCAGCTGCAGGCGAACACGCTGAGCCTCATTCGCAATGAGGGACAGGAAACCCAGCGCGCCTTTGCCGGCGCGCGCTGGGATCTGCGCACGCTCACCGGGCTGGGCCAGGTCGTCACCTTCTCGGCGCTGGCGCGCGGCGATGTCTACAACACCGCCAACACGGGCGCGACGCTGACCGAGATCTATCGCGGCGAGGAGGGCTTCACCGCGCGGGGCATCGCCACCGCCGCGATCGATCTCGCATGGCCGTTCGTGGGCGAGGCCTTCGGCGGCACGCAGGTCATCACCCCGCGCCTGCAACTGGTCGCGAGCCCAGCGATCCGCAATCTAGCGGTTCCCAACGAGGATGCCCGCGCGATCGACCTCGAGGACTCAAACCTCTTCGCGCTCAATCGCTTTCCCGGATACGACCGGGTCGAGGACGGGGTGCGGCTGACCTACGGGCTCGATTGGGAGCTCACCCGGCCCGGCTGGCGCATCAAGAGCAATATCGGTCAGTCCTACCGCTTCAATTCCGCCAACGAGGACTTCCCCGATGGAACCGGCCTGTCCGAGCAGGTGTCCGATTTCGTCGGGCGGACCGAAGTCAGATTTCGTGAGTTCGTCGCGTTCACGCACCGCTTCAGGCTCGACAAGGACAATCTCGGTATCCGGCGCAACGAGATCGATGCGACCGTCGGCTCGCAGCGCACCTATGTCGAACTGGGCTATCTCAGGCTCAATCGCGACATCGACGAGGTCGAGGACCTGCGCGATCGCGAAGAATTGCGCGCCGCGGCCCGCGTCGCGTTCAATCGGAATTGGTCGGCGTTCGGCTCGGGCGTCTTCAACCTCACCGACGCGGACGAGGACCCGGTGTTTGCGCCCGACGGGTTCGAGCCGATCCGCACCCGCCTGGGCGTTGCCTATCAGGACGATTGCCTTGAATTCGGTCTGACCTGGCGGCGCGACTTCATCGATGCGGGCGACGCGCGCGCGGGCAACGCGTTCCAGCTGTTCTTCGCGCTGCGCAATCTGGGCTTTCGCTGAGGCAAGCGCCGGGCGCCAGCGCGGGCCCGATCCGGTGAGAGGGAATTTGGCAGGCGGCTTCATCTGCGCTAAGGGCCGCGACTGCGGAAATTGACGCGAAGGCTCAGCGCCTGTTCAGCCAGAGCGGGTTAACGGCGCGGAGTGGCGGATTTTACCGCGCGGCTTGCCCTGGTTCAGCGGATGGGCCGGTGAGCGCGAGGATGCGGGCGCGCTGCAAGCGCGCCACAAAAAGACATTCGGGATCGAAGACGTGAAAGTGATCGAGATGATGCCAGTGATTGGACGCGCCTCGGCGCAAGGCGCGATCAGATTGACCGGAGCGGCGCTGAGCGCGCTGGCGCTTGTGGCGCTCGCGCTGGTCGTGCCGCTCGCCAGCCATGCCCCGGCCGCAGCGCAGACCACCGCTGTCCCGACCGCGGACAACCCGCTTGGCCTGCCCGACGAGATCAACCTCCTCAGTGATGACAACCCCAACCTGCGCACCGCTACCGCGGTCGTGAACGGGTATGTCATCACCGGGACCGACGTCGCTCACCGGGTCGCGCTGGTGACTGCGGCCTCGGAAGGTGCGCTTCCCGAGGAAGAGCTGCAGCGGCTGCGCGTCCAGGTGCTGCGCAACCTGATCGACGAGACGCTCAAGGTGCAGGCCGCGCAAGCGCTCGAAATGCCGGTGGCGCCCGAACAGGTCGAGGAGACCTACCAGCAACTCGCAGCTCAGAATTTCGGCAGCGAGCCCGAGAAGATGGGCCAGTACCTGCGCTCGATCGGCTCCTCGCCCACCGCGTTGAAGCGCCAGATCGAGGGCGAGCTCGCCTGGGAAAACCTGCTGCGCCGCAACGTCAACCCGTTCATCAATGTCGCCGCCGAAGAGGTCAATGAAGTGCTCGAGCGGCTTGAAGCCTCGCGCGGGACAGAAGAGCATCGCCTGGGCGAGATCTTCCTCTCCGCGACCAGCGAAAACCGCACGGCGGTGCTGCAGAATGCGCAGCGGATCATGGACCAGCTGCAAAACGGCGGCAGCTTTGTCGCCTATGCGCGTCAGTTCTCCGAGGCTTCGACCGCCGCTGTCGGTGGGGATCTTGGCTGGGTGCGGCTGGCGCAATTGCCGCCCCCGCTCGCCAATGCCGCGCGCGAAATGCAGGTCGGCCAGCTGGTCGGCCCGATCGAGATCCCGGGCGGGTTCTCGCTCCTTTACCTCATCAACAAGCGCAAGGTGTTGACCGCCGATCCGAGCGATGCGGTGCTCAGCCTCAAACAGATTTCGATCAGCATTCCCGAAGGATCGACCCAGCCCGACGTGGAGCGCCAGATCCAGGAATTCACCAGCTTCATCGGATCCCTGCGCGGCTGCGCCGATGCCGAAACCGCGCGCGAACGGATCGGGGCCACCGTCGTCACGAACGATCAGGTGCAGGCGAAACAGCTTCCCGAGCAGCTCCAGAACCTGATCCTCGGTCTCCAGATCGGACAGACCACGCCTGCCTTCGGCAGTCCGCAGGAGGGCGTGCGCGTGCTGATGCTGTGTGGCCGCGACGATCCCGAAGGTGCGGGCGCGCCGACCTTTGCCAGCATCGAGCAGCAGATGGAGCAGGAGCGGATCAACAAGCGCGCCCAGCGCTATCTGCGCGATCTGCGCAACGATGCCTATATCGAATACAATTGACGCATCGCGCAGGGATGCCCGGCACCGCGCTTGCATCGGATGCCCCGCTGGCAATCGCGCTGGGCGATCCTGCCGGGATCGGCCCTGAGCTCATCCTTGCCGCGTGGCAGCATTTCAGCCCGCCCGAACATCGACTGAAGCGTTCCTTCTTCGTGGTCGGCGGGCTCGAAGTCCTGCGCGCAGCCCGCCTCAAGACGGGGATCGATTGCCCGCTCGTGGCGATCGCCGAACCGGCCGAAGCCGCGCTCGCAGCGCATGCCGGGCTGCCGGTGCTGGCCGGCCTCGATGGCCCCTACACTCCGGGCCGCCCTTGCGCCGAGGGCGCGCACCTTGCGCTCGCCTCGCTTGAACAGGCAACCCGGTTCGCGCTCGGGGGCGAGGCTTCGGCGCTCGTTACAGCGCCGGTTGCCAAGCGCGAGCTCAAGGCGATCGGCTTTGCGCACCCAGGCCAGACCGAGTTCCTCGCCGCCGCCGCGGGGCGCCCGGCCGATGATGCGGTGATGATGCTCGCCGGCCCGAGCTTGCGCACCGTCCCGGTGACCGTTCACACCGCGCTCGCGGATGTCCCGCGCCTGCTCACGACCGAGCTGATCATCCACAAGACGGTGATCGCTCACCACGGGCTGGTTCGCGATTTCGGCCTTGCTCACCCGCGCATCGCCGTCGCCGGGCTCAATCCCCATGCCGGGGAAGATGGCCAGTTCGGCGATGAGGAAGCGCGCATCATCGCGCCCGCGATCGCGGCCATGCGCGCGCAGGGGCTCGACGCGTGCGGGCCGGTGCCCGCCGATGCGCTGTTCATGCCGCGCACGCGCGCGACCTACGATGTCGCGATCTGCATGTATCACGATCAAGCGCTCATCCCCTTGAAAGCGCTCGAATTCGATGAGGGCGTGAACGTGACGCTCGGCTTGCCCATCATCCGCACCTCGCCCGATCATGGCACCGCGTTCGACATTGCGGGCATGGGCATCGCCGATGCAGGCGCGATGCGGGCGGCGATCGCGTTGGCTGCCGCGTGCGCCGAGGCGCGCATGGCGGTCAGCGTGCATGGCTGAGAGCGGACATGGTTGAGAGCGGGCATGGCTGACCTGCCGCCGATCCGCGAGATCATCGCCCGCCATGGGCTCTCGGCCACCAAGGCGCTCGGCCAGAATTTCCTGCTCGATGAGCAATTGCTCGAGCGGATCGCCGCCATTCCGGGCAACCTCGCGGGCGCAAGCGTGCTCGAGGTCGGCCCTGGCCCCGGCGGCCTCACCCGCGCGCTGCTGCGAGCAGGTGCACGCGTGACGGCGATCGAGATGGACCGGCGCTGCCTGCCTGCGCTCGCCGAACTGGGCGAAGCCTTTCCCGGCCAGCTCAGCGTGATCGAAGGCGATGCGCTGGGGCTCGATCACCGCGCGATCATGCAAGCGCAGCCGTTCCACGTGGTCTCGAACCTGCCCTACAATGTCGGCACTGCGCTGCTGGTCCAATGGCTCGGCGGGCCGCAAGACACCGGCACCTGGCCGCCGCAGTGGCAATCGCTCACGCTGATGTTCCAGCGCGAAGTGGCCGAGCGGATCATCGCCCAGCCCGGCACCTCCGCCTATGGCCGGCTCGCCGTGCTCGCGCAGTGGCGCACGCAGGCGAAGCTGGCGATGAAGGTTCACCGCAGCGCGTTCACCCCGCCCCCCAAGGTGATGAGCGCGGTGGTCCACGTCACACCCGCCGCCATGCCCGAAGGCGTTGCCGCCAAAGTGCTCGAACGCCTGACCGCCGCCGCCTTCGGCCAGCGCCGCAAGATGCTGCGTCAGAGCCTCAAGAGCGTGCCGGGTGCGCTTGCGGCGCTCGAAGCGCTCGGCATCGAAGAGACGCGGCGCGCAGAGACTCTGAGCGTGGCAGAGTTCGTGGCGATGGCGCGGGCGCTGTCATGAGCCTCTACTACCCCCACGGCTTCAGCGCCGAGATCGTCCAGCACGATGTCGGTTCGGAGCGCTATCGCTACACGGTCGTGTTCGTGCCCGAGGACGTGAAGTCCGCGCTTCCGCTGGGCGAATACCCCAAGCTGCGCATCACCGGGGAGGTCGACGATCACCCGATCGAGGCGGCCCTCACCCCGGTGCGCGGCGAGCACTACATCCTGCTCTCGAAAAAGCTCCTCGGCGCGATCGGAAAACGGCTTGGCGATATGGTCGAGGTGCGGTTCCGCATTGCCGATCAGGACGCGGTCGAGGTGCCCGAGCGGCTGCGGGAAGCGCTGGCGCGCGATGCAGCCATGGCAAGCCTGTGGCAGGAGACGACCCCCGGCAAGCAGCGCGCGCTCGCCTACATGGTCGCTTCGGCCAAGCGCGCCGAGACGCAGGACAAGCGGATCGAATACGTCTTCGCCGTGCTCTCGGGCGAGATTGACCTCAAGGGCAACAAGCTGCGATGAGCGCGAGGGTTTTAGAGAGCGGGGCAAGACGCATGGACACGAACGCAACAACGCGCCGCAGGGCGCTGGCGGCAAGCGCGGCTGGCCTGGCGGCTCTGGCCACCCCCGGCCTCGCCGCAGGACGCCAGAGCGGGCCCGCGATCCACGCCGCCCCGCGCGCCGCCTTCGTGCTTGTTCACGGAACGTGGCATGGCGGATGGTGCTGGGATCTGGTGGCCGAGCGGCTGCGGGCGCAGGGCCACCGCGTCATCGCACCGACCATGACCGGCTGCGGCGAGCGGCGGCATCTCATCGCTGCGCACGTCAATCTCACCACCCATATCGAGGACGTGGTCAACGCGGTCGAATTTGCCGGGCTCGATGAATTCGTGCTGGTTGGCCATTCGTTTGCCGGGCTGACGATCACCGGGGTCGCCGATCGCCTGCGCGAGAGTGTCAAGCGGATCGTCTTTTTCGATGCCCTCATCCCGACTGCCGAGCGCAATGCGGCGGTCGTGCCCGATCGCGAAACCGGCGAATGGCCGGACTGGTGGAAGGAGCGGCTCCCCGCCTTTGCGGACGGCTACAAGATGAGCTTCTTCGATCATTACGACCTGCGCATGCTCGTTCCCGAGGACGACGCGCGCAATATCGCGCTGCTCAAGCGCTATCTCACGTGGCACCCCGCCGCCCAGTGGACCGAGCCGCTCAGGCTAGAGCACGGCGGCTGGGAGGGCTTGCCGCGCACCTGCATCCAGGCGGGCGCGCAAAGCTTTCGCCCAAGCTCGGAAGCGATGCTTGGCCCCGGACGCGGCCCCGGCTGGGATTTTCGCACATTGCCGGTGGCGCGCGACGGCTTTCTCACTCACCCGGATGTGGTCGCCGAGGCGTTCGTGGCGCTCGCCTGAGGCAAGCTGAGCGCCCTGCCCTAGCGCCGCGCCTTGGCCACCTGCCGCCAATGGTGGAGCAGCGGCTCGGTATAGCCGCTCGGCTGCTCGGTGCCCTTGAAGATGAGGTCCTTTGCCGCGCTGAAGGCGGGGCCATCCTCGTTACCGATCAGCGGCACATAGGCGGGATCCCCGGCGTTCTGCGCATCGACCTTGGCGGCCATGCGGGTGAGCGCATCCATCACCTGATCCTCGCTCACCACGCCATGATGGAGCCAGTTGGCGAGATGCTGCGAGGAGATGCGCAGCGTCGCGCGGTCCTCCATCAGGCCGACATCGTTGATATCGGGCACCTTGGAGCACCCTACGCCGGCATCGACCCAGCGCACGACATAGCCCAGCAGCCCCTGGCAATTGTTGTCGAGCTCGTCGCGCAATTCCTCCGCCGACCAGTTGACCCCGCCGGCCAGCGGGATCGTCAGCAGCGCCTCGAGCCCGGGCGGCTCGGGCAGCGTGCGCTGGATCTCGAACACGTTCTCGCGGTGATAGTGCAGCGCATGGAGCGTCGCGGCAGTCGGCGACGGCACCCAGGCGGTGTTGGCGCCGGCGCGCAGATGGCCGATCTTCTCCTCCATCATCGCGCGCATCAGATCGGGCGCGGCCCACATCCCCTTGCCGATCTGCGCCTTGCCCGAAAGGCCATGTTTGAGCCCGATCGCGACATTGCGCGCCTCATAAGCCTTGAGCCAGTCCGAACCCTTCATCGCGCCTTTGCGCAACATTGGCCCCGCTTCCATCGCGGTGTGGATCTCGTCGCCGGTGCGATCGAGGAAGCCGGTGTTGATGAACACGATCCGGTCCTTCACCGCATGGATGCACGCGGCAAGGTTCGCGCTGGTGCGGCGCTCCTCGTCCATCACGCCGACCTTGATCGTGTGGCGCGCAAGACCGAGCAGGTCCTCGACCGCGTCGAACAGATCGTTGGTGAAGGCGCATTCCTCGGGCCCGTGCATCTTGGGCTTGACGATGTAGATGCTGGCCGCGCGGCTGTTGCCGAGGCGGCCATGGCCCTCGACATCCAACGTGCTGATGGCGCTGGTGAAGACCGCGTCCATGATCCCTTCGGGAATTTCGGCGCCATCGGGCAAAAGGATCGCCGGATTGGTCATCAGGTGGCCGACATTGCGCACGAACATCAGGCTGCGCCCCGGCAGGCTGTGCCGGTTGCCGGCTGCATCGGTGTAGCTTTTGTCGGGCGCGAGCGTGCGGGTTTGCGTGCGCCCGCCTTTTTCAAAACTCTCCGCAAGATCGCCGCGGACAATGCCGAGCCAGTTCGAATAGGCGAGCCATTTGTCCTCGGCATCGACCGCCGCGACCGAATCCTCGCAATCGGCGATCGTGGTAAGCGCGGCCTCGAGGATGATGTCGGCGATCCCGGCGCGGTCGCTTGCGCCGACAGGCGTGCTCGGATCGAACACGAGTTCGATATGCAGGCCGTTGTTGCGGAACATGAGGCCCTTCTCGGTCTCGCCGATATATTGCGCAGGCTCGGCCAGCGTCAGCCGCTCGCGGCCCGCGAAATCAACCCAACTGGCGCCCGCTGCAAGCGGCAGCGCCTCGTCGAGAAACTCGCGCCCGCGCGCGATCACCGCTTGCCCGCGCTCCTCGTCATAGCCGCCCGGGCGCGCAGGCGGCGCGTCAAGCGCATCGGTGCCGTAGAGCGCGTCGTAAAGCGAGCCCCAGCGCGCATTGGCGGCGTTCAAGAGGAAGCGCGCATTGAGGATCGGGACAACCAGCTGCGGCCCGGCCATGGTCGCGATCTCGGGATCGACATTGCGCGTGCCGATAGTGAATTCGCCCGGTTCGGGGACGAGATAGCCGATCTCCTCGAGGAACGCGCGATACTCGGCCGGATCGTGCGGTGCGCCCCTGCGCGCCTTGTGCCACGCGTCGATCTGGGCCTGCAAAGCGGTGCGCCGCGCCAGCAATGCGCGATTGCGCGGCACGAAATCGGCCAGCAGCGCGGCAAACCCCTCCCAGAACGCATCCGCGTCGCGACCAAGCGGGCCGAGCACATCGGTCTCGAGCAGCTGCACCAGTTTCTCGTCGACGCTGAGCCGCGCGCGCGTCACCATATCTTGCATGATTGTCCTTTAGCGAAAGGTTGCAACAAACCTTCTGGGGAGGAGGACGCGGCGCGCTATGCGCCATGCGCGGGTGCATTGCAACGGGTTGGATTGTCGCGACGAGGCCGCTAAGCCCTGCGGCATGACGAGGGGCACCAACGACATGACGGAACGCAGCCGGTGAGCAAACGCCTGCGCGCAGCGCGCCTCTCTGACCTTGAACATCTCTACGAGATGGCCAAGCTCACCGGCGGCGGCTTCACCAACCTGCCGGCAGACCGCAACGCGCTTGCCGCCAAGCTCGAACGCGCGGCCGAAGCCTTCGCCACCAAGGGCGACACGCTTGCCGACGAACAGTTCGTGCTGGTGCTCGAGGATATCCGCACGGGCGCGGTGCGCGGCACGTGCCAGCTGATGACCAAGGTCGGCCAGCGCTTGCCGTTCTATTCCTACCGCCTCAACACGCTCACCCAATACAGCCGCGAGCTCGATCGCACGGTGCGCGCCGAGATCCTCAGCTTGGTCACCGATCTCGAAGGCGCAAGCGAGGTCGGCGGGCTGTTTCTCCACCCCAACGAGCGCGCCGGCGGGCTCGGCCTGCTGCTCGCGCGCTCGCGCTATGTCTTCATCGCGATGCACCGCGCCCGGTTTGCCGAGCGCATCCTCGCCGAGCTGCGCGGCATCATCGATGAACGCGGCGATTCGCCCTTCTGGGACAATGTCGCAGGGCGCTTCTTCGGCATGAGCTTCAACGAGGCGGACTATTTCAACGCGATCAACGGCAACCAGTTCATCGCCGATCTGATGCCCAAGCACCCGGTCTATGTCGCGATGCTCGACGAGGAGGCGCGCAAGGTCATCGGGGTGCCGCATCTTTCGGGCCGGGCCGCGATGCGCATGCTCGAGAACGAGGGCTTTCGCTATGATGGCTATATCGACATCTTCGACGGCGGGCCGACCATGGTCGCGCAGACCGACCAGGTGGGTAGCGTGAAGGGCGCGTGCCGGGCGGTGCTGGCGGGCATGGACCTCGAGGAAGGCGAACGCGCGATCCTTGCAACCGGCGAGCTGGACAGCTTCCGCGCCTGTTTCGGCGCGCGCTCGCTGGGCGAGGACGGCACCATTGCGATCGATGCAGGCGCTGCCGATACGCTCGACGTTTGCCCCGGCGATATCGTGTGGAGCGTCGCGCGATGAGCCTGACTGAAATCAATTTCGACGGGATCGTTGGCCCCAGCCACAATTACGCCGGGCTCAGTCTGGGCAACATCGCGAGCGCGAGCCACAAGGGCGATCCCTCCTTTCCGCGCGCCGCCGCGCTCCAGGGGCTCGCCAAGATGCGCGGCAATCTTGCGCGGCTGGGGCAGCAGGGCTTCCTCGTGCCGCTCCCCCGCCCGAACGCTGCGCTGCAAGCGGCGCTGGCGCTCGATGAAACCGCCGCGCCGCAGCTGCGCGCGGCGACCTGGTCTGCCTCCTCGATGTGGACCGCCAACGCGGCGACCGTTTCCCCCGCCCCCGATACCGCCGATGGCAAGTGCCACCTCACCCCGGCCAACCTCGTCACCATGCTCCACCGCGCGCAGGAATGGCCCGATACCGCCGCCCAGCTCGCCATCGCCTTTGGCAACCGCGACCATTTCACGCTGCACGAAGCCGTCCCGCCGAGCTTTGGCGATGAAGGCGCGGCCAATCACATGCGGCTGTGCGACAACCATGGCAGCGCCGGGGTGGAGGTGTTCGTCTATGGCAGACCCGGAGGGAGGTTTCCCGCGCGCCAGCACGTCGAGGCCAGTCGCCTCGTTGCGCGCGCGCATCGGCTCGACCCAGCCAGATGCGTCTTCATCGAACAGAACCCCGCCGCGATTGAAGCGGGCGCGTTTCACAACGATGTCGTCGCGGTCGCGAATGAGCGGGTGCTGTTCGCCCACGCCGAGGCCTTCGCCGATCAGGCCGGTGCCTACGCGGCGATCCGCGCCGCTTTCCCGGCATTGGAAGTGGTCGAAGTGCCCGCCGACGCGGTGAGCCTTGCCGAAGCGATCCGGACATACCTGTTCAACGCGCAATTGCTCACCCTCCCCTCGGGCGAGATGGCGCTGATCGTTCCCGAGGAATGCCGCGAAAGCGCGGCGGTGTGGGGCTGGTGCGAGGCGATGATGGCTTCGAACGGCCCGATCCGCCAGATCATCCCCGTCGATGTGCGCCAGTCGATGGCCAATGGCGGGGGCCCGGCGTGCCTGCGCCTGCGGGTGGTGTGCGATCCGGCCACGGTCGATTCGCGCTTCCTGCTGGACGAAGCCAAGGCCGACCGGATCGAACGCGTCATCGCCGAGACCTGGCCCAAGCAGATCGACCCGGACGATCTCGGCAGGGCAGCGCTTGCAAAAACGGTGATCGCCGCGCGCTATGCCCTGCTCGCCGCGTTAAACCTCGAAGCGCTTGGTTAACGCGATTGCGCTTGCCCGTCGGCGCGGTTTACACTTGAGCTTGAAGTTAACCATTGCCTCCGCAGGCAAGTCGTTGTTGGCACGGCGCTTGCTGTGCTGGGGGTTGAGGGAGAGATAGACCGAGTGCTCGAGAATCTGCGAAAATTCGGCCGGCTGTTCGTCATCAAGAACAGGTTCGAGGCTTTCGCGATCATCTATGCTCTCGCGCTCGGAGCGACATCGCGCGGGGCCTTGTATCTCGAGCAATATCCCGGGTTTGGCGGTCAGCTGCTGTTTTTCGCGGCAACGGGGGCGGTGTTCCTTGCAGGGGCGGCGATCCTCGATGGCCTGAAAGCGAAACGCGAGGTCGCCGAGCTCAAAGGTGAACTCAGGGCCGCGCTCGCCAGCCGCGACGGAGCGGGCGCTGGCTGAGTGACGCGGGCTCGCGGGTTCTGTTGCTAAGGCCCCGAGGTTTGTCTCTTTTGTTTTGGGGGGCGAGCCGCCGCGCACGGGGCGAACCTTGCGCATGCCCACAACGATAATGGGTGGGGGGTTCTGTTGCTGGGCCCCGCGTCTTTGTTTTGGAGGGGCGAGCCGCCGCGAGCGGGGCGAACTTTGCGCATTCCCACAACGAAAATAGGTGGGGGGTTCTGTTGCTAGGCCCC
>DAITMG010000016.1:34638-41543 GCA_036835265.1 Erythrobacter sp.
AAATAGGTGGGGGGTTCTGTTGCTAGGCCCCCCCGGGCCCCCGGAATCCGCTTCTGTTGCCCGGTGGGTCCAACCGCGCTTAGCTTTGTAAGATCAGGCCGTTAGGCCGTCAGATTACGCAGCGATTGCGAGTGCTTCGTTATCGTTGGCACTTATGGGTTTTGAACAGTTTTACGGGTTACTCAGCCCGGACAAAAACACCGCTTTTCAGCCCACGTCGATCCTAGTTCGGCCCCATCAGGAAGAGCGGCTGAACGCTCTTTGTGGTGGAGCCGCCGGGTACTGCCCCCGGGTCCGTTGTGCCTATTATACGGCGCAATTTATCGTCATAGTCGGTTGCCCGACACACCCGATATAGCGCGCCCGAGCTTAATGTGAAGTGAGCGGGAAGCTTCTTTGCTTGGCTCGCCCATCCGGGCGAGCCTCCTCGGCGCTGTTCCCTTCGCGACACTGCGGGGCACCTGCGGGCGGCCATTCGGCCTTGCGTCTGCTGCGCAGCCGATCCGGGCGGGTAGCCAAAGATCAGCTTTGCTTCCTCAGCGCATCGCGGATCTCGGTCAGCAGTTCGATCTCGGTCGGGCCGGCGGATTCCTCGGGCGGTGTGGCCTCGCCCTGCTTCTCGAATTGCGCACTCACTCTGGTCGCATAGCGCACCAGCAGGAAGATGATGAAGGCGAGGATCACGAAGTTGATGATCGCAGTGGCCAGCGCGCCATAGCCGATCATCGCTGCGCCTGCCTCCTTGAGCGCGGCATAATCGCCGTGCGATCCCTCATACCCCTCGGGCACCGCGAGCAGGATGAAATAGGACGAGAAATCAGCGCCCCCGAAGATGAAGCCCACAAGCGGCATGATCACATCCTGCGTGAGCGAGGTGACGATCGTCCCGAACGCGCCCCCGATGATCACCGCCACCGCAAGGTCGAGCACATTGCCCTTCGCGATGAATGCCCTGAAGTCTTGCAGCATGATGCCTCGCCCCGATCGCCTGTTTCGATGGCTTGTCTGGCAGCGCAGGCCGGCCTTGCCAAGCCGCCATCGCGCAGCATCGCCGCTTGAAGCGCCGAGCCGGTGTGCTATATCGACAATACAGAGTATCTTCGCGGCGGCGCAGCCTCGCGCCCGCCCGCGCTCTTTGGAGGGACAAACATGAATTTGCGTCACTTTGGGCGCGGCATGGTCATCGCCGCGGTTTCACTCACGCTTGCTGCTTGCGGGATCAACACGGTCCCGGCCGCCGAAGAGGAGGCCAAGGCCAAGTGGGCCGATGTCGAGGCGCAGTTCCAGCGCCGCGCCAATCTCATCCCCAATCTCGCCGAAGTCGCGCAAGGCGCGGCCCAGAGCGAGCGCGGCATCCTCACCGAGGTGACCGAGGCGCGCGCCCGGGCGACCGCGGTCAACGTCACCGCCGACCAGCTCGACGATCCCGCCGCGATGGAGCAGTTCGCCGCGGCGCAGGGCCAGCTCAGCCAGGGGCTCGGCCGCCTGCTCGCCAGCTTCGAGGCCTATCCGCAGATCCAGTCGAACCAGAACTTCATCGCGCTGCAAAGCCAGCTCGAGGGGACTGAAAACCGCATCGCCGTCGCCATCCGCGATTACAACGAGGCGGTGCGCAAGTATAACACCACGATCCGCACCTTCCCCGATACGATCGGCGCGAACATCATCCACGGTGCCGAGCCGCTGGTGCCCTACAGCGCGGTGACGCCGGGCGCCGAAGCTGCGCCGCAGCTTGATCTCACGTCCGATTAAGGGCGGGGGTTTCTAGCGGCGTGTTCGCCCGGCTGTTCCTGATCCTCGCAGTTGCGGGGGCGCTGCTCGCGTCCCCGTTTGCAGCGCCTGTGGCGGCGCAGCCGGCCTTCCCCGAATTGACCGGGCGAGTGGTCGACCGCGCGGGGATCATCCCCGATGATCTCGAGGCGCAACTGACGGCAGAATTGGCCGCGCTCGAGTCGCAATCGCAGCGCCAGCTGGTGATCGTGACGATCCCCGATCTCGAAGGCTATGACATCTCCGACTATGGCTACCAGTTGGGGCGCGCCTGGGGGATCGGGGACGAGAGCCGCAACGATGGCGCGCTGCTGATTGTCGCGCCCAATGATCGCAAGGTCCGGATCGAGGTCGGCTACGGGCTCGAGGGCTATCTCACCGATGCGCTCTCCGCGCTGATCATCCAGAACCAGATCCTCCCGCGCTTTCGCGATGGCGACATGCCGGGCGGCATCGCTGCGGGGGCGGGCGCGCTCATCCAGCAATTGCAGCTCCCCCCCGAAGAGGCGGCACGGATTGCGCAGGAAGCGGGCAAGCGCCAGAGCAGCGATGAGGGCGGGTTCCCGGTCGGAACACTGATCTGGCTCGCCTTCCTGTTCTTCTTCTTCGTCCTGCCGATCATCCGCAGCGGCAAGCGGCGGCGCAAATACCGCGCCAAGGGCAAGGGTCCGTGGGGCAAGCGCGACGATGATGACGATGATGACGCTGGCGGCGGCTGGGGCCGCACCGCGCGCGACATCATCCTGTGGGAAGTCGGCACCTCGATCGCGCGCGGCGCGATGGGCGGCGGGCGTTCGAGCGGGGGCGGCTGGGGCGGCGGCGGCTTTGGCGGCGGCGGTTTCGGCGGCGGCGGCGGCTCGTTCGGCGGCGGCGGCGCGTCGGGTGGCTGGTAAGCGGAAGGCCGATAGATCATGAACTATCTCTCCCCCGAAGAGCACCGGATCGTCTCCGATGCGGTCACAAGCGCCGAGCTTGCGACCTCGGGCGAAATCCTCGCCGTGCTCGCCGATCGCAGCGATGGCTACACCGATATCGCGCTGTGGTGGGCGCTGGCGGCCAGCTTCACGCTGATGAGCGTGTTTGCCGCCTTCCCCCAGCCGTTCCTCGATCTGTGGGACAACGTCATCGTCGCCGCAGTGCTGGGCGGCTGGCAGCACGACTGGACCACCGGCGAGCTTGCCAGCGCCACGATCGCGCTTGGCCTGATCGGCTTCGCGCTCGCGATGCTGATCCAGCTCTACCAGCCGCTCAAGTTCGCGCTGATCCCCGCGCCGGTCAAAACCGCGCGCGCTCACGATGAGGCGATCAAACACTTCAAGGTCGGCGCCGATGGCCGCACCGGCGGTCGCACCGGCGTCCTCATCTACCTCTCGATGCGCGAACACCGCGCCGAGATCGTCGCTGACGAATCGATTGGCGAAAAAGTCTCGGCCGAGGTCTGGGGCGAGGCGATGGCCGACATGCTGCGCCACATCAAGGAAGGCCGGATCGCAGCTGGCATTGCAGCGGGCATCGCGGATGTGGGCTTCGTCCTCGCCGAGCACTTCCCCAGGCGCGACGATGATCGAAACGAGCTTCCCGACCGGCTGATCGAGGTCTAGGCCCCCTTGCCATGAGCGATTTCGAGATGATCCGCGACAGTGACGCGGACAAGCCCGAGGAAGTGCGCTGGCAGGGCCGCTTCATCACCGCCAAGACCCGCGGCCGGTGGGAATATGTCGGGCGCGCGCGCGGCATCCGGGCAGCCGCGATCATCGCGCTTGACGATGATCCGGACGGGCGGCGACATGTCATCCTCGTCAGCCAATATCGCGTGCCGCTCTCGCGCTTCAGCCTCGAGATCCCCGCTGGCCTCGTCGGCGATGACGATGGCGGCGAGCACGAAGCCGCAATCGATGCCGCCGCGCGCGAGCTCGAGGAAGAGACCGGCTACCGCGCGGGGCACCTCGAGGTGCTGGGCGAATTCTATTCCTCGCCCGGCCTCGTTTCCGAAGCCTTCACCCTGCTGCGCGCGACCGAGCTTGTGCGGGTGGGCGAAGGCGGCGGCCTGGCGGGAGAGAACATCACGGTCCACCGCGTTGCGCTTGATGAACTGCACGGTTTCGTTGCGCGCTGGCGCGAGGCAGGCCACGGCGTCGATGTGCGCATTGCGATGTTGATGACGCCGGGCTTTCTGGCCGGAAGCTGATGCGAAAGACACTAGGGAGAGAGACACCATGACCAGACGTTGCGAGGGAAAGCTCGCGCTTGTCACAGGCGCTGCGCAAGGGCTCGGCCGCGCGCATTGCATCAGGCTCGCCGAAGAAGGCGCGCGGGTGCTGGCGACCGACATCAACGGCGAAGGCGCAGCCGAGACCGCTGCGATCGTCAATGCAGCGCAAGGGCAGGACACCGCCTTTGCCATAGCGCATGACGTGACCGATCCTGTGCAATGGGAGGCCGCGGTCGATGCGGCGCGCGAACATCTGGGCGGCCTCAACGTGCTGGTCAACAATGCCGGAATCGGCGTTGGCGGCAATATCGAGACCTGCGATTTTGCCGACTGGCAGCGCTGCTTCGACATCAACGTCAATTCAATCTTTCACGGCTGCCAGAAGGCGCTGCCGCTGATGCGCGAGCACGCGCCGGGCTCGATCATCAACATCTCCTCGATCGCCGGGCTGATCGCGAGCGACACCATGCCCGCCTACAACGCCTCCAAGGCGGCGGTGTGGATGCTGTCGAAATCGATCGCGCTGCACTGCGCGAAGAGGAACATGCAGATCCGCTGCAATTCGGTCCACCCGACCTTTGTCGACACCCCGATCCTCGATGGCACCGCCAGGGCGCACAGCCTCGACAAGGCGGTGCTGATGGAAAAGCTGGCGCGGCAGATCCCCTTGAAATTCGTGGGCGAGCCCAACGATATCGCCAATGCGGTGGTCTATCTGGCAAGCGATGAAAGCCGCTTCATGACCGGGGCCGAGCTAAAGCTCGACGGTGGTATCTCGGCGATGTGAGCCTTGATCGGCCCAAAGAAAGAGGGGCCAAAGCGGCCCCTCCCGGTTTCCTCTTCCGATTGTCGCCTCACGCCGCCGACTTGGAAAACCGGGTCGGCTCGCAGCGTCGCGCAAGGTCAGTCGGCGATCAGCGCGATCGCGATGTAGACGATCAGCAGGCTGCCAAATCCGATCAGCGTTCCTGCCACGAAAACGAGGCGCACGATCATCGGATCGACGTTGAAATAGTTGGCGATCCCGCCGCACACGCCGGCGAGCTTGGCATCGGCCTTGTCGAGGTGGAACTTGCGCGGCGGCTGGCCACCGGGGCCTTGGGTGAGATTGTTGCTCATGCCAGCGCTCCTGTCGCGAGGATGCTCGCGTTTGCGGCCGGGCTTGCAGGGACAATCGCAATTGCCAGCACGACGGCGCTCAGGAACAGCGCGCTGATACCGGCGATAAGCTTGTCGGCAGCGCTGTTGCGAGGCGGAGTGGGGACGAACATTGAACGGGGCTCCTTTGGTGATAACGCGATTAGTTCAGAAACGGGTCGTTTTCGTGGCGCTCGCTCAGACCATGCCGGGCGAGCCGGGGATGATCGCATAAGCGAAGACGCCGGCGGAGATCAGCAGCGAGAAGGCTGCGGCGAACAGGCGTTGGCCGATATCGTTGTTGAGCATTGAAGGTATCCTTTTGAAAACGTGCAGTCGGAGCGGGGCTCAGACCATCAGGTTGGGGCTTGCGGGGATGATGGCGTAGGCGAAGGTCGCGGCCGAAACGATCACCGCGAAAGCGGCGGCGAGGAAGCGGTTGGCGGTGCTGGTGGCGGTCATTTCTAGGGGTCTCCTGTCATTCGGGTTTGGGTTGTTTTGGTGTCCTTGGGGACATCCCATACATTGCAGGAGGCGTGCCAAACTTGAGGAATGGCGCATTTGCGCCGCTTTTTCCTCCGTCCTTCCTGACAGGCTCGTTCATCGATCCGAAAGCTTGGGAATTTTCCCCACCTGTTGGGATTGCCCTTTCAAGCACCCTGAGGCTGGCTATCGCAGCGCTGCATGCTAGGGCGAAAACCGCTCATGCCCCTTGCCCGGATCACGCTCGAAAACTTTCGCAACCACGCGCGCAGCGAACTGGTCGACACCGCGCATTTCAACCTCCTCGTGGGCGAAAACGGCGCAGGGAAAACCAATGTCCTCGAAGCGCTCTCGCTGCTCAGCCCCGGGCGCGGTCTGCGCCGCGCGGCTTTGGCCGACTTGGCGCGGGCAGGAGAAGGCGGCTTCGCGATCGGCGCCTCGCTGATCGAACAGGGCGCCACGTCCGCCCGGCTTGGCACCTATGTCGAGCCCGCGCGCGCCGGGAGGCGGCGGGTGCGCATCAACGGCGCCGAGGCGAGCGCGAGCGCGCTGTCCGAATGGCACGCGGTCAGCTGGCTGACCCCCGCGATGGACAGCCTCTTCAGCGATGCAGCGGGCGCGCGTCGGCGCTTTGTTGACCGGATGACGCTGGCGATCGAGCCGGGTCATGCCCGCACGCTCGCGCGCTACGAGACGGCGCTGCGCGAGCGTGGCCGCCTGCTCGAGGAAGGGGGTGAAGCGCGCTGGCTCGATGCGATCGAAGCGCAGGCCGCCGAAGCGGGCGCGGCGGTGTCGGATGCGCGCGCGCGCCTGATCGCGCGGCTGGCTGAGGACCTCGCCGCCTACCCGCCCGAGCCCTTCGCCCGGCCCGATCTCGCCTATCGCCCCGGCGGACCGACTCCGGCTGGCGATCTCGCCGCCGCCTTCGCGCGCGAGCGGCGGCGCGACCGGTCAGCGGGCCGCGCGCTCACCGGCCCGCACCGCGACGAGCTGGAAACCGTGATGGCCGCCAAGCGCATCCCCGCCGCGCTGTGCTCGACCGGCGAGCAAAAGGCGATGCTGATCGCGATCACGCTGGCTCACAGCGCGATCGCGGCTGAGGGGCGCCCATGCGTGCTCCTGCTCGACGAGGTTGCAGCGCATCTCGATCCGGTCCGCCGGGCGGCGCTGTTTGCGCGGCTCAAGGCGGGCCGTGCACAGGTCTGGATGACGGGGACCGAACTTGCCCCGTTCAGCGATATTGCGGGCGAAGCGGCAATCTGGCGGGTCAGCGCGGGCGCAGTCAGCCCGCTCTAGCGCGCCG
>DAITMG010000016.1:41643-50929 GCA_036835265.1 Erythrobacter sp.
GGCAGCGCCGCCGCCACATCGTCCGCCGTCGCCCCGACCAGCGCGTCGATCCCCTCGAGCGTTGGGTGGATGCGATCATCCTGGAACAGGCGGGGCTGGTCATAGATGCTCTCGAGCCAGAACGGGATCAGCTGAGTATCGTATTCACGCGCAAGATCGCGATAAAGTCCGTCGAACGCCGCCTGGAATTCCGGCCCGTAATTGGGGGGGCTGCGCATCCCCATGATCAGCACGGGGATGTCGCGGCGCCCAAGTTCGCCGAGCATGGCGGCGAGATTGGCGCGCGTCTCGTCCGGTGAGAGCCCGCGCAGCAGATCGTTGCCGCCGAGTTCGAGGATGAACAGGTCGGGCTTCTCGGCAAGTCCTTCGAGCACAAATTCGAGCCGCTGGCGCCCGGCCGCGCTGGTATCGCCCGAGACGCCCGCATTGGTGATGCGCGCATCGATCCCGCGCGCGCGCAAGGCCGCCTCGAGCCGGGCGGGATAGCTGTCCTTGGCGGGATCGTCGAAACCGTATCCGGCGAACAGGCTGTTGCCGAACGCGACGATCAGGCGCTCGGGGCCCATCACCGGGATTGCGGGCACTGCGCCCTCGATCGGGGCCGCGCCGCTTGGCGGCGGCGCGCTCGCCTCGTCTGCGCCCTCGCCGCAGGACGCCAGCGCCATCGCCGCAGCCAGCAGCGCTGTTGCAGCAATTCGTGAACCTGTGCCTATCATCAACCGTCTGATCCTTGCGCCGCTCTTGTCTATGGCGTGCCCCTATCCCAAATGGCCTTCGTGACAAACCCCGCATCAGATCCCATCGCCCCTGCCCCGCCCGCATCGAACGCGGGCACCGACCTCGCCATCTCGGCGCGTGGCCTCACGCTGACCCTCGGCTCGAGCGCCGCCCCGGTCGAGATCCTGCGCGGGATTGACCTTGATATCGCGCGCGGCGAAGTGGTCGCACTGCTCGGGCCGTCGGGCTCGGGCAAAAGCTCGCTGATGGCGGTGCTTTCTGGGCTCGAACGCGCGAGCGGCGGATCGCTGATCGTCGCGGGCGAGAACTTCGCAGCACTCGGCGAGGATGGGCTGGCGCGCGCGCGGCGCGGACGGATCGGGATCGTCCTTCAGGCCTTCCATCTCCTGCCCACCATGACCGCGGCCGAAAATGTCGCAACCCCGATGGAGCTTGCCGGCAGCCGCGATGCGCAGCCGCGCGCCATGGCCGAGCTCGAAGCGGTCGGCCTTGGTCATCGCACCGGGCATTACCCGATGCAGCTTTCGGGCGGCGAGCAGCAGCGCGTGGCGATTGCCCGGGCGACCGCGCCGCGCCCCACGCTGATCTTCGCCGACGAGCCGACCGGCAATCTCGATGTCGCGACCGGCGAGGAGATCATGCGCCTGCTGTTCGAACGCCGCGCCGAGACCGGCGCAACCCTCCTCATCATCACGCATGACCCCGCGCTCGCCGAGCGCTGCGAGCGGGTGTTGACGATGGCGGACGGGGAAATCGTCTCCGACCGGGCGGGCGAGATGTGGGTGCAAAGCGGGATCGATCCAGAGCGCGCGCGGGGCGCTGCATGAGCCGCAATGCGGGCGCGGGTCTGAGCTGGGCGGACGCGTGGCGCCTTGCCCGCCGCGATCTCAACGCGCGCTTTCGGGGCCTGCGCCTCCTGCTCGTGTGCATCTTCCTTGGCACCGGCGCGCTCGCCGCCATCGGCACGTTGACCGCTTCGATCGAGCGCGAGCTCAAATCGAGCGGGCAGGAAATCCTCGGCGGCGATATCGAGGTCGAGGTGTGGCAGCGCGCGCTCACCCCCGAGGAAAGCGCCGCGCTCGCGCAATACGGCACCATTTCGGGCGGCACCCGCCTGCAGGCGATGGCGATCAGCGATGCAGCGACCGGCGCTGCGGGCGATGGCAATGCCGCGCCAATCGAGCTCAAAGCCGTCGACCAGCGCTGGCCGCTCTATGGTGCGCTCACATTGACCGATGGCCGCGCTGTCGCCGCGCCCGGCGTGGCCGAAGCATGGCTCTCGCAAGGCGCGATCGACCGGCTCGATATCGCCGTCGGAGAGCGCTTCCGCATCGGCACGGTGACGCTGACAGCCGCCGGGATCATCGACAACGAGCCCGATCGCCTGTCCGAAGGCTTTGCGCTCGGCCCAACCGTGATCGTCGCCGAAGACGTTCCGCAGCGCGCCGGGCTGCTCCAGCCAGGCGCGCTTTACGCGAGCAAATATCGGATCGCTTTCGACAATTCCTCGCGCAGTCCCGAAGCGGTCGAGGAGGAGCTGACGCAGGCCTTCCCCGAGGCCGGCTTCGATTATCGCACGCGCGACCGCGCCTCGCCCGGGGCTGATCGGTTCGTCACCCAAATGAGCGATTTCCTGACGCTGGTCGGCCTGGCCGCGCTGGTGATCGCGGGGATCGGGATCGCGGGCGGTGTTTCGTCCTATCTCGATCAGCGCCGCAGCAGCATCGCAACGCTCAAGGTGCTGGGCGCATCGGGCGCGGATATCGTCAGGATCTACGCGCTGCAGATCGCGGTCGCAGCGGTGATCGGGAGCGTCGCGGGGATCGCTGCGGGCGTGCTCATCACCCCGCTGTTCGGCACGGCGCTGCAGGGCCTGCTGCCGGTCGAGGGCGGGTTCGTGATCGAGCCTGCGCCGCTGATGCTGGCGGCGAGCTATGGCCTGCTGGTTGCCTTCGCCTTTGCTGCGGCCCCGCTGCTGCGCGCGCGCACCTTTCCCGCGATGGCGCTGATGCGCAGCCGCGTCACCCCGTTAGGACAGGACCGGCGCGCGCTGCTGGTGACGGGGCTCGGCCTGGCTGCGATCTGCGCGCTCGCGCTGCTCACGACCGACCGGGTCGAGCTTTCGGCGAGCTTCCTCGTGGGCGCTGCCGCCGCGCTCGCGTTGCTGGCGGGGCTGGGCCTGCTGATCCAGGCGCTCGCGCGCCGGATCCCGCGCCCGGGCAATCCGGTGCTGCGCTCGGCGCTCGCCAATCTCCATCGCCCCGGCGCCCCCACCGGCGCGCTCGTCACCGCGCTCGGCTTCGGGCTTGCCGCGTTCGTGCTGCTCGCGTCGGTCCAGACCGCGATCGACGGCAATATCGAGGCGCGCGTGCCGCAGGAGGCGCCCGACTATTTCGTGCTCGACGTGCCGCGCGAGGGCGAGGAGCGCTTCCGCAGCCTCATCACCGAGCGGTTCCCGCAAGCCGAGATCCGCACCGTGCCGACCTTGCGCGGCGCGGTCCTGGCTTATGGGAGCGAAGGCGAGATGCAGCGCGTCTCCGAGCTCGAGGAGATTCCCGAGGGTGCCTTCATCCTCAACGGCGAGCGCCCGCTGACCTATTCGCCCGACGTGCCGCTCGGCAACAGCGTGGTCGAGGGCGACTGGTGGGCTCCCGATCATGCGGGCGAGCCGCAGGTCTCTGTCAGCGCCGACCTGGCGCGCGCGCTCGAGCTCGAGATCGGCGATGTCATGGTGATCGGCGTGCTGGGGTCGGAGCGCGAGGTCCGCATCGCCAATCTGCGCGAGATCGACTGGGAGAGCCTTGGCTTCAATTTCACCCTCGTCTTCTCGCCCAACACCTTCACCGATGTGCCGCACAATCTCGCCGCCTCGGTCGAACTCAACGAGAGCGGGCCGCCGCCCGCGATCATCGCGGCACGCGGCGAGGTGCTGCGCGCGCTGGTGCAGGCCTTTCCGTCTAGCTCGGTGGTCGATGTCGGCGAAGTGCTGCTCGAGGCTCGCACGCTGCTCGAGCAGGTCGCGCTGGCAACGCTCGCGGCAGCTGCGGTTGCAGTGCTGGCGGGGCTTGCCGTGCTGATGGGAGCGATCGCGGCGGCGCGCGCGGCGCGGATGTACGACACCGTGATCCTGCGCGTGCTGGGTGCGAGCCGGCGACAGGTGTTGCTGATGCAGCTGGCGGAATATGGCCTCATCGCCTTGGCGCTCGCCGCGGTGGCGCTGGGGCTTGGCGCGGGGCTCGGCTGGGTGATCATCACCCAGGTGTTCGAATTCGACTGGTTGCCCGATTGGGGCCGCGTGTTTGGCGTGCTTGGCCTCGGGCTCGTGATCGTGCTCGCCTTTGCGCTGGGCGGTTCGCTCCCGCTGCTGCGCGCCCGGCCCGCGCAGGCCCTCAGGGAACTTTAAGCACCCTTCCCCGCTCACCACCCAAACAAAAACCCCGCGCGGATCTGATCCGCGCGGGGTTTTGCTTGGTCGCGCTCAGCCGGGACTAGAAGCGGAAGCGCACCAGGCCGCCATAGGTGCGCGGCTGATTGGGATAGCCCGACACCGTGCCTGCCTGCGCGACGCCGTCGAACACGGTGAGGATCCATTCCTCATCGAGCAGGTTACGCCCCCAGATGCCGAATTCGAGCCCGCCGGCAAGCGCGAGCGTCATCGCGGCGTTGACGTTGTTGACCTCGCGCCGGAAGATCTGGGTGTTGCCCAGCGCGGCGTTGAAGGTCGGCAAGCCGTTGTTGATGGGCTCATTGCTCTCGTGCTGGTAGTCGAGACGCGTGATGAGGCGCGTGCCGCTGTCCCATTCGTGCGTGTAGGTGCCCGAGGTCGAGAGCGCCCATGCAGGAATGCCCGCCGGACGCACCCCGGAGAGATCGCCGACGACCGAGCCGGTGAAGCTGTCGAACAGCGGATCAAGGTGCGTGACGGCGAAGGTCAGGACAAGGCCGTCGGTCGGATTGATCGTCGTGTCGAACTCGAACCCGCGAACCGATTGCTTGCCCGCATTGCGCAGCGCAAAGCCGGTGCCGGTGAAGGCGAAGCTCTGGAAGCCCTCGATCGACTGGTCGAAGATCGCAAGGTTGAAGCCGACCCGGTCGAGCTGCGCCTTCAGGCCGATTTCGTACACTTCGGCTTCTTCGGGCCCTGCAAAGCGGGTGCCCGAGACAAGGTTGGGCACCGCGAGCCCGGCATCGCGGATCGGCGAGGACGGGGCCAGGATGGTCGAATTGCGCGGCCCAGCGACGAAATCGCTCCCCAGCGGACGGCTGTCGCGCGAGAGGTTGACCGAGCTTGCCTTGAACCCGGTCGCATAGCTGAAATAGACGTTGAGTTCGGGTGCGACCTGATAGGCGGCGCGCAGCAGGTAGGTGAACTTGTCGTCGTTCGTCCGGCCATCCTCGACCGCGTTGGGCACGTCGAGGAACGGCGGCTGGAACTGAAACGCCTGCAGCCCGAGCAGCGGGTTTTGCGCCGGGTTCAGCGCTGCTGCCGTGATGCCCTGAAAGAACGGCGCGGTCGCCGGGTTCGAGGCAAAGCCCGAAATCACGGCGGGCGTGACCTGGCCCGGCGGGATCTGCAGCGCCTGCGCAATGCCGCCGACGATGAAGGCATCGACGAGGTTGATGCCGCCGAGCGGATCAAACGCATTCAGATCCAGTTCGAACCGCTTGCGGTCGTCGGTGTAGTTGAAGCCCGCGGTGAAGGTAAGTCCGTCGACCGGTTCGACATCGACCGTGCCGAACACCGACCACGCCTCGTTGTCCATTTGGAACCGCTCGCTCGTGAGGAGCGGCGTCCGGAAGATGCTCTCCTGCGGCAGCCCGAGCCCGGCTTCGACCCCGTTGAACAGGCTCGGCCGGCCGGCGATCACGTCGGCCGGATTGCCGCCCCCCAGGATCTCGAAGAAATCTCGGATTTGCGAGCCGTTCTGGATCGCGCTGTCCTGCGTGATCCGCTCGTCGAAATAGAACCCGCCCAGCAGGAAGTTGATCGGACCATCGAAGTCCGAGGCGATCCGGAATTCCTGGGTGAAGGTCTCGACGTCCTGAGCGCGGGTCTCGCTCGCGACATCGAGACTGGTGTAGTCGATGTCGGAGAGGAAGAAGTTCTCCAGCTTGCGATAGGCGGTGATCGAGGTGAACGAGAGCGCGCCGGCGCTGTAATCCATCTGGACCGAGCCGCCGTAATTGTCGACTTCGTTGACCGGGACCTGATTGAGGAACGAGGTGCGATCGAAGAAATTGGCGAAGCTCGTAACTTGCCCGCCGAGCGCGAAGATCGCCGGAACACTCGGGCCGGCAACGACATTGCCGACGGTGCAGCACACTTCGTCGATCCTCGAATAATCGCCGATCGCCCGGATCTTGAAATCGGGCGAAGGCTCGATCAGCAATTGGCCGCGCGCCGACCAGCGGTTGCGATCGTTCTGATCGACGCCGAGATTGACGATCTCGGCATAGCCGTCGCGGTTCTGGTAAGTCCCATCAAGCGAGAACGCGATGTTCTCGGTGATCGGCCCGGTGACATCGCCGCGGATGAAGATGTTGTTGAAATTGCCATAGCTCGCCTCGACGCTGCCGCCGAACTCGAATTGCGGCTCACGCGTGATGATCGAGATCACGCCGGCGCTCGCGTTCTTGCCGAAGAGCGTCGATTGCGGGCCGTTCAGGACCTCGATGCGCTGGATGTTGTTGAGATCGCCCAACGCGCCCGCCGAGCGCGAGCGGAACACACCGTCGATGAACACACCGACCGAAGGCTCGACGCCGAAATTGTTGTCGCCATTACCGAAGCCGCGGATGATGAAGGTCGAGGCCGAGGAGGTCTGCAACTGGCTGACGCGCAGCGAAGGCGTGACCGTCTGGAGATCGAGCACGTCGCGGATCTGCGCCAGTTCGATGACCTCGCCGCTCGTCACCGAGACCGCGATCGGCACTTCCTGCAGCGTCTGCTCGCGCTTGGAGGCGGTGACGATGATCTGATTGCTTGCCTCGGGCGCGGAGAGCTGCCCGGCCAGATCGGCGAGGTCTTCATCCTCGGCCTGATCCTGCGCCAGCGCCGCGCCAGGCGCGGCGAGAGCATAAGCGGCAGCGCCTGCCATCAGGGTGAATCGATACGACCCGGCAGTGCCGGTCACATAAGAACGCATGGATGCTCCTCTCCTCAAGCCCTCGATCCGGCAAAGCCCCTTTAGCCCTTGTCCGCCGCTTTGCGGCCCGGACTGAGATCGTCGCATTTGAAAAATGCGCCTCTCCCGTGATCGATTAGCGAGCGTGATAAGCCAGTGTTGCCCAAGCGACAAGCGGGAAACCCTTGCGGGCTGGGGGCAATTGTCGAAATTGTTGCAGCTTCATCACAGTATGAAAGCGAGTGTCACATCGAGGCACATGGTCTGGCTGTCCGCGCCGCGCCGGGCCAGGCGCCAGGCACAGGCCAGCGACAGGCGGCGGGTTTGACGCTCCCCCTTGTGGCGAGCGGGCGGCTCGGCTATCTGCGGGCGCGATTGCCGCATCGCAACATGGACGAGCGGGGCCAAGCGGGCGCCTGCCCGGGCCGCGCGAGCCGCCTGTCGCATACCCGCCACAAACCCGCACTATCCGCCCCGCTATCCCCGCTCCGCCATATCAGCCCCTGCTAAACCTGAAGGCCACTCCCTTGCGCCGAGCAACCCTGCAGCAAGCGCCCCATCACTGAAAGCCTATCAAGACCCATGTCCAACGCTCCCTCGTCACTACGCAATGTCGCGATCATCGCGCACGTCGATCACGGCAAGACCACGCTCGTCGACCAGCTCTTCCGCCAGTCCGGCACCTTCCGCGACAATCAGCGCATCGAAGAGCGCGCGATGGATTCAGGCGACCTCGAGAAAGAGCGCGGGATCACCATCCTGGCCAAGTGCACCAGCGTCGAATGGGAAGGCCCCGACGCAACGCTCCACCGCATCAACATCGTCGACACGCCTGGCCACGCCGATTTCGGCGCCGAGGTCGAGCGCATCCTCTCGATGGTCGACGGCGTGATCCTGCTGGTCGACAGCGCGGAAGGCGCGATGCCGCAGACCAAGTTCGTCACCGGCAAGGCGCTTGCGCTGGGCCTGCGCCCGATCGTCGTCGTCAACAAGATCGACCGCAGCGATAGCCGCCCGCAGGAAGTGCTCGACGAGGTGTTCGACCTGTTCGCCAGCCTCGATGCGAGCGATGAGCAGCTTGAATTCCCCTCGCTGTGGGCCTCGGGCCGCGATGGCTATGCCAGCGAGGACGAAACCGCGCGCGAAGGCACGCTCAACCCGCTGTTCCAGCTGATCGTCGACCACGTGCCCCCGCCAGGCCTCGAAGTCGATGCGCCGTTCTCGTTTCTCGCCACCCTGCTCGATCGCGACAATTTCATGGGCCGCGTGCTCACCGGCCGGGTGCAATCGGGCACGATCAAGGTCAACGATCCGATCCACGCGATCGACATGGATGGCAAAGTGGTCGAAACCGGCCGCGCGACCAAGCTGATGAGTTTCGACGGGCTCGAGCGCGTGCCGGTCGAAAGCGCGCAGGCCGGCGACATCATCGCGCTCGCGGGGCTCGAAAAGGCGACCGTCGCCAACACCATCTGCGACCCTTCGGTGAACGTGCCGATCGCTGCGCAGCCGATCGACCCGCCCACGCTCGCCATGCGGTTCTCGGTCAACGATTCCCCGCTTGCGGGCCGCGAGGGCAGCAAGGTCACCAGCCGGATGATCCGTGACCGCCTGTTGCGCGAGGCCGAAACCAACGTCGCGATCCGCGTCACCGAAGCCGAAGACAAGGACGCCTTCGAGGTCGCCGGGCGCGGCGAACTGCAACTCGGCGTCCTCATCGAGACGATGCGCCGCGAAGGCTTCGAGCTCGGCATCTCGCGCCCGCGCGTGCTGTTCCGCGAGGAAGACGGCAAGCGCATGGAGCCTTACGAAACCGTCGTCATCGACGTCGATGACGAGCACTCCGGCACGGTCGTGGAAAAGATGCAGCGCCGCAAGGCCGACCTCACCGAGATGCGTCCCTCGGGCGTGGGCAAGACCCGCATCACCTTCTCCGCCCCCAGCCGCGGCCTGATCGGCTATCACGGCGAGTTCCTGTCGGACACGCGCGGCACCGGCATCATGAACCGCCTGTTCGAAAAGTACGACGTGTACAAAGGCCCGATCGAGGGTCGCAACAACGGCGTGCTGATCTCAAACGGCGACGGCGAGGCGAACGCCTATGCGCTCAACATGCTCGAAGAGCGCGGCGAATTGTTCATCGCCCCGCAGATGAAGCTCTATCAAGGCATGATCATCGGCGAAAACGCCAAGCCCGACGATCTCGAGGTCAACCCGATGAAGGCCAAGCAGCTGACCAACATCCGCTCCTCGGGCAAGGACGATTCGATCCGCCTCACCCCGCCGCGCCGGATGACGCTCGAACAGTCGATCGCCTATATCGACGATGACGAAATGGTCGAAGTGACCCCGCTGAGCATTCGCTTGCGCAAGACAGCGCTGGACCCGCACGAGCGCAAGAAAATGCGGCGCAGCAAGGGGGG
>DAITMG010000017.1:0-41379 GCA_036835265.1 Erythrobacter sp.
TGGCCAGATTCCCTTGACGCTCGAGATAGGCTGAGCGCGCCTGTGAGAACTCGGCTCGGCGGGGTTCGCCAAGATTGCGCTCGACCGCTGCGATCAGTGCATCGCCGCCCGGTTGCCTCAGCGCCTCTAGCAAGCCGGCTGCCGCGAGGCTGAGGGTGGTTCCAGGATGATCCGGACCATCATAAATCGCAGGACAACCCAGCACAGCTGCCTCATGCGCCATCGTCGCGCTTTCGCCGACATAAAGGCTGCAATACGCGATCAAGTGATGCAGATCCGATTTGGCACCGCGATACAGATATTGCTGAAACTGGTCGGGCATGGGACGTTCCGATGAAAGATGCACCCGTCCGCGCTCGGCCAGATGATCGAGCAATGCGCCGAGTTCCTGATCGCTCCAGCCCGATTTCCCGATATCGTGATTGGCTCCCCAACGCACCGTGCGCACCAGGAAATTGGGCCGGTCTTCGTCCCACCCGGCGGCTTTGGCCCGGGCGCGATCGGGCGCAAAATTTTCCGGATGGAAATACGATAGTTCCTTGATCCCTTGAAACCGGGTGGTCCGCCCTTCGGCCGTCACCGCATTATAGCTTTCAGGCACATACAAATGGGTGATGAACGGCCAGGTCAAGCGCGTCTGGAGCTTGGCGGTGTCGGCCATGTAGAATGCGATCGCTGGGCGGCGGGTCAACCAGCCCGCATGCGCGATCGCAATCCCGCCAAGACCGACCATGACATCGGGTCGCCACGTTAGCGCAAGCCCGAGCATGGCGAGATCGCGCGCCATCAATTCGCCCGCGAGGCCCACCATCCCCGCCCCGGCGGTCGAGATCGGATCGTGCTCGAGGCCGAATTCGTCGAGGAGGTCGCAAGCCACATCCTTGCGGCGCGAGGCGATCCGGATGCTCGCTCCTTTTTCCGCCAGCAATCGGATCGGATGGCGGAAAAACAGCACATCGGCCGGATGAACTATGTCGAACAAAACACGCATCAGCGGCCTTTCCCGGTGACCCTCGATCGCTGCATCGACGAATTGGCAAAGGCGACCACCATTCCGGCCGCCGCCAGGCCAAACACGCGATTGAGCGAAAGCGCGACAAATGCCTGGGCGGGCGCTGCATCGATGATCAACGCCAATCCCGCCCCCACCGCCTCGACCACGCCAATCCCTGCCGGCACGATGCCGACCACCTGCCCCACCAACGATGCGCCAGCATAGACCGCCGCCTCGCGCAGAGCCGATCCGCCGCCGATCAAGCCGATAAAGGCATATAGCCGAACCACTGTCAGCGCGATCAACCCGATCCGCACCAGCAGCAGACCCGCTGCAGCCGCCGGCACGAAGCGATGCCCGAGCCAGACCGACACCGCCACCGCTGCCGATACCAGGATCGCGCTCAAACCGGCGACAGTGATGGTGGGCAGAGCGGCGAAGGCCACCAGCGCTGTGGCGAGCAGCACCCAGATGACCGCGCCTGCCCCCAGGATGACGGCGTTGTCGCGCGCTGGCGCCCCGGCCTTGGCAAAGCTTGCGCCGCGAACCAGCAGTGCGCCTGGAACCGGCAGCATATTGGCAAGCGTGGCCCAGCAACTCACCTCCACCGCGCGGCCAAAAGGATATTCGATTTTCAGAGCCTTGCCAGCGAACCATTGTTCCGCAGCATTGACGGCGACCGCAACCACCACCGCGCCGATTGCGAGCGGCAGATATCGCCATTCAAAATCCGCAGCGGCGAAATCGAGCTCGCTGATCGACCAAGCCAGGCCAAGTGCAAAAAAGATCGCCCCGCCAGCCAGGAAAACCGAGCGATGACGAACACCCACTCGCTTCCATCCAGCCATCAGACCGGCGATTGCGTCAACCAATGTGTGCAATCCACGCATGCGAAGATGTTTCAGAACCCGCTTCTGCCCCGGTGGCTGACCTAACGCGGATCAACCGATCTCACCACCCCCACTGCGGGATTATCCAGCGCAGCGGCCGCAGCTTCTCAATGCCCGAAAATATTTAAAATCCTGATGCTAGAAACAGAAATGCCCGGCGCAAGCACCGGGCATCTGTCGATTTGTGCGAAGCGATCAGCCTTTCGGCATCAGCACCGCGTCGATGACGTGGATGACGCCGTTGGTGCATGCGATATCGGCAGTGACAACGGCAGCGCCGTTGACCGTCACACCAGACGTCGCATCAACATGAAGCGCTTCGCCGTTGACAGTGGCAGGCTCAAGCTTCTTGCCAGCGATATCGGCGGCCATCACTTTGCCAGCCATCACATGATAAGTCAGGATCGCGGTCAGCTTATCCTTGTTTTCCGGCTTGACGAGGTCGTCGACCGTCCCGGCGGGCAGAGCGGCAAAGGCGTCGTCGTTAGGGGCAAAAACCGTGAACGGACCTTCGCCCTTGAGCGTCGCGCCAAGATCAGCAGCAGTCACCGCGGCAACCAGCGTCTTGAACGTTCCGGCGGCCACTGCGGTATCGACGATATCATGAAGTGTATTCGACATTGATTGTTCCAATCGAAAAAGGGCGATCCGTTCGACGCAAATGTCGACACTCTCAACCCTGAAGGCAAAAAGGATTTCAGGCCTGTGCTTGGGAGGGAATGGGGCTTCTTTGCAAGGCCCTCCCGCCATGTTGCAAATGGAAATTACTTTATTAAAAACAAGCATGTCGCCGCGAAATTTTTATTTCATTTCGATGCGAGAAATCGTTTTTTGCGCCGATTTTATCATGAAATCGAAACAATCTGTAGGGCGAGCGTCATTCGGGGCTTTGGCGAATGCGGGGCGTTCCTCTCGGACAGCTCCCTCTGCCATCGGAGCGGGCAAATTTTCAGCTTGCTAGAATTGGCAGCGGCCGAATGGCCTTGCAATTGAGAACAGCTTGCAATAGCAGCCCAGCCTCCATTAAGAGGGCTTCATGAAAAACACTCTCATCAAGGTTTCGCTCATGTCGGGCTGCGCCGCGTTCGGTCTGCCCGCGATGGCCTCGACCGAGCCCGCCGCAGCTCCAGAAGCAAGCGCAAATCAGGCCGGAGGGGCGCAGTCGTCCGGTTCGACCACGCCGATCGGCGTCAGCTCCGCTGCCCGCGAGAACCCCGCTCTCGACGCGATCATCGTCACCGGATCCAAGGAAAAGGCCGAACGGATCGGCGGCTCGGCAATCTATCTCGACCAGGAAGACCTCGATCGCTTTGCTTTCACCGACATCAACCGGGTGTTGCGCCAGGTTCCCGGTGTGCAATTGCGCGAGGAAGACGGCTTCGGCCTGCGCCCCAATATCGCGATCCGCGGATCATTCGATGACCGCAGCAGCAAGGTTGCAATCTACGAGGACGGCGTGCTGCAAGCGCCCGCGGCCTATTCTGCCCCTGCCGCCTATTACTTTCCCACGATTGCCCGCATGAGCGGGGTCGAGGTCGTGAAGGGCGCCGGTGCAATCAAGTACGGCCCCAATACTGTTGCAGGCGCTGTCCATATGGTGTCCACCCCGATCCCCGATGTCGATAACGCCATCTCCGGCAGAGCGCTGCTGCAATATGGCAGCCGCAACACCTTGCGCGGGCAACTTGCCGTGGGCGGGTGGGTCGATGCAGGCGGCAGCCAGTTCGGCGCGATGGTCGAGACGTTCCAGGCCCGCGCAGACGGGTTCAAGGAACTCGACAATGGCGGGCCAACCGGCTTCGATGCGCAGGATTACGTCATCAAGCTCGGCTGGCGCACCAAAGCAGGCGCGGCCATCCCGCAGGCTGCCGAACTGCGCTACAGTCGCTACGATCAGCTATCGGATGAGACGTATCTCGGGCTCACCCGCGATGATTTCGCCGTCACGCCGCTGCGCCGCTATGCCGGCAGCCAACTTGACCGGATCGAAGTGGCCCAGGAGTTCTGGCAATTGTCGCACCGCGCCGATTTTGGCGCTGTCCGGCTTTCGACCATCGCCTACACCACTGACACCGCACGCGTCTGGTACAAATTGCAGGACGTGTTCAACGCTGAAGGGCAAGCGCGATCCTTGAGCGATGTCCTGCAGTTCCCGACCGATCCCGCCAATGCGAGCGCGGTCGGCTTCCTGCGCGGCGAGGACAGCACGCCCGGTGCGCTGCGGGTGCGGTCCAACGACCGGGTCTATTTTTCCAAGGGCGTGCAAAGCGTCCTCAGCAGCAATTTCACCACCGGATCAATCGGCCATTCGCTCGAATTCTCGGTTCGCTATCATGAAGACGGTGAGGACCGTTTCCAGGTGCAGGATCGCTACACCATGGTGAACGGCACGATGGTGCTCGACACCCCCGGCCTGCCCGGCAGCCAGACCAACGAAGCGCGCGAGGCGCAGGCGTGGAGTTTCTTCCTCCAGGACACCGTCACTCTGGGCGATCTCGCCGTCACGCCGGGGTTGCGCTTCGAGACGATCGATCTGCAACGCACCCGCTTCAATCGCGAAACCGGCTCGGTCGATCGCGACACGCGTGGAACGGTGCGCGACCGCTCCGACAACAATCTGCAAGTGTCGATTCCGGGCGTTTCCTTCAATTGGCAGGCGACCGACACGCTCAGCGTGATCGGCGGGGTGCATCGCGGCTTCAGCAATCCCAGCGCACCCTCGGCGGGCTCTGAACTGCCCGAGGCCGAACGCTCGACCAACTGGGAAGGCGGCGTGCGCTATATCGACGCCGGTCTTGACCTTACGCTGGTCAGCTTTTTCAACGACTACAGCAATTTTGTCGGAGTCTGCACCATTTCCAGCGGCGGTGACTGCCCGATCGGGGATCAGTTCTCCGGTGGCCGGGTGCACGCCAAGGGGATTGAATTCAACGCACGATACGACGCCGGGAGGGTGCTGGGCGATGATTGGCAAATGCCGCTCGGCGTGATCTACACGCTGACCGATGCGACCTTTCGCGATGAGCTGGACAGCTTTGGCCCGTGGGCGTCTGACGTTGTCCCGGGCGACGGCGTGCCCAATGTGCCGCGCCATGCGCTTACCCTGACGGCTGGCCTTGGACAGGAGACTTGGAGCATCAACGCGCTGGCGAACTATCAGTCCGAAGTCTTCAACCAGGGCGGCGCCGCTCAGGTCGCCGATCCGTTCAACCGGGTCGAACCGCGCTGGGTGGTCGATCTCTCGGGCGAGGCCGAAGTCACCACCGGGATCAGCCTGTTTGCCACGGTCGAAAATCTGTTCGACAACACCTTCAACGTGGGCGCTTTGCCGTCCGGTCTGCGGCCGGGTATGCCGCGCACGATCCTCGCGGGCGCTCGGTTGGCATTCTGATCGTGTAGCTTGTCCTCGAGGATCCCGGTAAGTGGCCGGCAAGAGGGCCCAACCAAGCTGACGGCAGCATGGGCTGGAAGACACTGCTGAACCCAATCGATATGGACACGAGGATGGCCCGGCTGATCCTGTTCAACAAGCCCTTCGGGGTTTTGTCGCAATTCACCGACCGCGGATCGCCCACGGTGCGTTCGACATTATCGGATTTCATCGCGGTAAAGGGCGTTTATCCCGCCGGGCGGCTCGATCGCGACAGTGAGGGGCTGCTGCTCCTTTGCGACGATGGGCGGCTCCAGGCTCAGATCGCAGATCCGCGGTTCAAGCTGCCCAAGACCTACCTGGTGCAGGTCGAAGGCAATCCACAGGAACAGGATTTGGAGCCTTTGCGCAAAGGTATCCGGCTCAAGGACGGCATGACCCTGCCAGCAGACGTTTCCCGCATCGACGCGCCCGACCTTTGGCCGCGCGATCCTCCTATACGCCAGCGCAAGTCCATCCCCGATAGCTGGCTGAAGATCACGCTGCGCGAGGGACGCAACCGGCAGGTGCGCCGGATGACGGCGGCGGTGGGCCTGCCCACCTTGCGGCTGGTGCGCTGGTCGATCGGCGATTGGACCGTGGCGGGGATAGCGCCGGGCGCGTTCGAGGAGATTTCGACCTAGGCGAGCTTTGCAGCGCGGGGCAACGCAGCGCGATCAATCGTCGAATTCAAAGGCCACGCTTCCTGCATTGAACAGAGCAGCGATCAGGTCGACCATGGCCGGCGAAGCGCTGGCTGCCACTGCAAGCTCGGCCTGCGCACAGATCGCTTGCGCGAAATCTGCCGCATCATCGGTGCACGAAAAACAGTGGCCGTCGGCAAACAGCATGATCGACGATGCCGGCTCGCGGATGAAGGAGAACCGGCTGGCGGGGTTGCGGATCAAGGGCCTGCCCGATGCCACCCACTGCCTGATCTCGTCAGCCTCGGCCGGATGCTCAGGCCGCCAATCTATTTCGGGATTCTTCGGGGAAGTGTTGTATTGCCCGAACCACCGGGCGAACCGATCCCGATCGAGCAGCGTCTCGGCGATCATGCCTTGCAGGCGCGTGATCGCTGCTGCGTCGATTTCACCGGGATTGTCCTGCTGCGCAAGATGCGGGTCGGTGTAGCGGTCACTGTCCGACAGATCGGGCACCATGTCATCGGCCCACGAAGCGATCAATTCCGCACGCGAGGGCGCGCGGAAGCCGATCGAGTAGGTCATGCAATCATCGCCGATGGCAGTGCCGCGATGAGCGATGCGCGGCGGCACGTAGAGCATGTCGCCCGGCTCGAGGATCCATTCCTCCTCGGCCCGGAAATCCGCCAGCAGGCGCAGGCCGTCATGCGGCAGCAAGGGTGTATCGTCATCGCACAGCGGCCCGAGTTCCCAGCGGCGCCGACCGAGGCCCTGCAGCAGAAACACATCGTAATGATCGAAATGCGCGCCAACCCCGCCGCCATCCACGGCATAGCTGACCATCACGTCATCGACCCGCCAATTGGGCACGAACCGAAACCGGTCGATCAAGTCGGCAACGCTGGCGAAATGATGGTCGACCGATTGCACCAGCAGCGTCCACGGGTCGCGGCCTGTTTGCCCGAAGCGGTTTTCCGGAACCGGGCCATGCTCCAGTTCCCAGGCTTGTTCCTTGCGAGTGATGATGCGCGATTCGACCAGCGGTTCGCAAGCCAAGCCGGCCAGATCGTCCGGGTCGACCGGATTGCTCCAACAATCCCAGGGCGACCTGATCAACAGCGGTTTTTGCTGCCAGTGATCCTGCAGGAACCTCGCCGCATCGAAGTCGCGCAAGTTCATCCTCGCAGCTGTCACTTGCGGGCTTTGCGCGCGGCATAACGCGCGTCGCGACCCGCCTTCTTCTCCGCTTCAGTGCGCTTGACCGGTGCCGCTTTCTCGGCTTCGCGTTTCGCCTCTTCCTTCTTTTGCTCGGCCTGGCGCTGCTGTTCTTGTCGCGCCTCGCGGGCCTTGGCAGCCTTGGCCTCGGCAAGCGCTTCGCGCTCGACGCGCCGCGCCGCCCGCTCGGCCAGCTCGGCTGCGTCCGGCTGCGGAGCTGCCTTCATCTTTGCCAGAGCGATCTCCTTCGCCCGGGACGAGGCCGCTGCCCTGTCCTGGAAACTCGGCGGCTTGTAACCCTTCATATATACATGCTCCTGCCGGGGTGCGGATCGCAGCGCGGCTTATGTGTGTGCCAGTCAGATTTGTGTAGCAGTCAGAAACTTTGCAACTGCGGGGCTTTTTTCCGGGTCTGGTGGCGGCCGGCTATGCCCGCATCCTCATCGCTCGCGAGCCAGACAAGTGACGCCTGGCTTCGGTTGGTTGCAGCGATGATCAACCGGTTTCAGGTACTAGCTCAATAACTCTCTCAGGTGAAGTCCGGAGCGCGAAACCAGCCTTTCGCTGCACTCTTGAGAATGGCGACGCCCCGTCGATCTTCTGCGCGGCCATGCCGATAACGATGAACGGCGCGATGTCGATCAGGAGCGAGGTTGTATCAGGCTTTAGGCGGTCCTCTCTGCGGGTTCACGGAGTCTAGAAGGTGATCGAGGCAGTCGCGCCCCAGGTGTGCGGGTCGCCCGGCAGGCCAGCGATCAGCCCGGTGTTGCCGGGGCCGACGAACAGCTGCTCGAAGTAGTTTTCGTCGAAAGCGTTTCTCACCCACGCGAACAGGGTCAGGCCGTCATCCGAGCGGAAGCCCAAGCGGAAGTTTGACAGGTGGTAGCCTTCGACAAGCGCGTCAGAGAGATGGCAGTTCCCGTCAAAGGCTGCACCAGTGCTCACTACGCATCGGCGTTTGCAACTCACCATTCGGGAGGAACCGATCATCGAGAATGTCTGCAATCGGATACGACAGCGAATTTACCGGTTCTGGCGAGATCACGGAGGAAGCCGCATGGCAGCTGCCGGGATCGAGTCGGCTGAGCGATTATCGGGCCAACGCCGCAATGCCATTTTCGGCATAGGCGCGGGCTGCCCCCGATAGTCCTCCCGCAAGTCCAGCCATGAAACCGATGCCGCGCACGGTCGCGGAATAGGCTGCAACCAACGAAGCGGGCGGAGTGTTGACGCCGGTGATCTGCGCGAGCGACCATGTCCCGATCGGGTCTTCCATACTGCGCACCACGCCACTGAGCCGATCAAACTTCGGGTCGCTGTAGATCGCCAGCTCGATCTCGTCATAGGCCCTGAGCACCGCCTGATCGCCCTGCCCCACGGCCACCAGCAACTCCTTGATCATCACCTCGCTCGGCACCGCGATTGCGGCCAGCCCGTCAGGTCCGCCGCCTTCGGCCTCCACCTCATAGAGGTGGTGCAGCGCGCGGTGGAGCAATTCGCTGCGAGTGCCGCAATGGGTGATGATCGTGCCCAGTGTCACCCCGGCGCGCTGCGCCAGCGCGCGAAAGGTCAGCCCGGCATGCCCCGCTTCGCTGAACAGCGCCGCCGCCGCCGCATCGATCGCCGCCTCTGCGGCATCCCTCGGGCGCTGCGGTGAGGCGTATCCCGCAAGGGCCAGCCGGCGATGCTCCAGCCGCGCGGTGTCTTCGCCGCAGCGGCCGTGCTCGAGCCACGCCAGCAGCGCGCGGACCGTTTCCTCGAGCAGCAGGTGATCGAGCAGCGGATCCCAGGCGAGCAGATGCCGCGCGCTTTCCCCGTCGGCGAACAGCGCAAGCGTTGCCGCATGACGCTCAAGGCCCAGAAGCGCCGCCAGATTGCTCCAGAACTCGTGCCAGTGCGCATCGAAACCGGCAAAGCCGAGCGACCTGCCGCGCCGCCACGCTAGCGCCAGTTCGCGCTGCGCGCGGGTCCAGTCCTCGATCACGCCGGTGATGATCGCTGCGCGCGCGGCGTAGGAAAGCGGCCGCTCACGCAGCCCTTCCAGCCGTTTGAGCGTGTCCCCCATCCAGCCTTGCGCCCGGCCTAGAGCGGTGTCGGCGGCATCCAGATACAGACGTTCTAAATTGGTGAAGTGATAGCCGATCGCCGAGGGTGCCACATCAGCCTGCGCCGCCAGCAAACGGACTGAAAAGTGGTCCGCGCCGACATCCGCCCACATGGCCAGAACTGCTTCAATCAGACGGCATTTGGTCGGTTTTTGGTCGATTTCAAGACTGGATTGCGACAAGTTTGCGCTGTGTGGTGGATCTTCACCCATGCCAATCACCTCCTTCGCGGCTTATGGCAGCTCAATCAGATCTGCGCCCGGCACTGTCACGTATTCTTCTTACAAGCGTTCTAATCGCTCGCGCAGACCAATCAAGGGGGCCTTGAATATGATCACCGATTCCCGCCGATTCACGCGTTCGATACTGCTCGTTGGCATCGCCGCACCGACGCTGCTGGCCGCGATCCCCGCCGTCGCTCAGGACAACGACGCAGCCGAGCAGTCAGCCAAGGCAGCGGACAGCGAAAGCAACATGGCTGAAGGCAATGTCATCGTAGTCACCGGCTCGATCCGCGACTCGCTCGACAACGCGACCGAGGCCAAGCGCGCGGCGCTCAACGTCACCGACGTGGCAACGGCAGACTCGGTCGGGCGTTTCCCGGATGAAAGCATTGCGGCTGCGCTTGCCCGCCTGCCGGGTGTCGCGGTGCAGCTTGACCAAGGCCAGGCGCGCTACATACAGGTGCGCGGTGCCCCCAACCGCTGGACTTCGGTAGCGATTGACGGCCTGCCGCAAACCGGCGTCGATGAAGGCGGCGGGGAACGGGCCTATCGCTTTGACGCAGTGCCGGCCGTGCTGCTCCAGGCGCTGGTCGTGAACAAGTCGCTCACCCCGGATATCACCGCCGAAGCGATTACCGCGCTGGTTGACTTGCAGACCTACTCGCCGCTCGATGATGGCAAGGACGGGCTCTCGGTCACCGGCGATGCGGGCTATGGCTTCATGGATCTTGGCGGGGGGCAGCAGCGTGCCGGCTCGCTGAGGGTGTCATGGACCAACGACAAGATCGGGTTCGCGCTGGGCGGCTCGCACTACCTGCGCGATCAGGTGACCGATAACCGCGAAGCCGGTTACAGCGACGACGGCGCGCCGACCGACATCGATATCCGCACCTACGAACTGCGCCGCGAAACCAACGGCCTGTTCGGCGCCTTCGAAGTCCGCGCCAGCGACGACCTGAAGCTGTTCGCAAACGGGATCTACACCGAATTTGTCGACCGCGAACAGCGCTACGCTTACCAGATCGAACTGATTGCTCGGGGCGTAGCGGGTACGCGCGGGGCGCTGACCGGAAGCCTCGACAATGTCCCGATCACGGCTGACCTCAGCGACGGGCGCTACGTCAACAAGAACACCATCGCTTCGGCCGGGTTCGATTACGACACGCCCGATGGCGGCATAAAGGGCATTTTCGGCTATACGCGGACGGAAAACACCACCGATCTGCCGCTCGTGCGCTCCTCGATCCGCGGGTTCAGCGTCGATTATGATCGCACCGCCGATCCGCGCTATCCGGTGGTGGACCTGTTCCGCACCATCGACACCGGCGGCGTGTTGTCGCGGGGGGCGCAGCTCGATGCCATCCCGATCGGTGAACAGATTCCGCTTTTTGTCATTCCGATTGTGCAGGGCGTGGTATCGGATGCCTATTCGGGCAGGCTGGATGCGTGGAAGCAACTCGACGAGCTGAAGGTCAGCGCCGGGCTCTATGCCACCAGACGCGATATTGTCGGCAACAACCTGAGCGTTGGGGGTGTGGTGCCGCTTGCCCCGCTTGGCTTCAACACCAACGACTATGTCACCAATCGGCCGTGGACCACGCGGGTGCCGTTGGGGGTCACCGTCAATTACATCGACACGAAGCGGCAAAATGCCGACCTTCGGGCGGCATTTGCGGGCGCGGGGATCGATCCTGCCAACTTCATCCTGCCCACCTCGCTCTATGATCAGCAAGAACGGATCTATGCCGCCTATGCCATGACGCAGTGGGATGCCGGTCCGCTGCAGCTTGTCGCCGGGGTGCGCGCCGAGCAATACGAGATCGACAATGCTGGAACCGTGCTGATCGGCGCTTCAGCCACGCCGCTGGAGGTCTCACAGGATTTCTTCGACCTCTTCCCGAGCGTGAATCTGCGCTACGAAGCGAGCGACAATGTCGTGCTGCGCCTTGGCGGTCAGCGCGGCGTGTCGCGCCCCGCCTATTCCGCAATCCGGGTGGGCGCGTCGATCAGCGACACTTCAGAGACGATCGGCGGGGGCAACCCGTTCCTCGCGCCGGAATACACTTGGGGTCTGGATGCAGCGATCGAGTATTACTTTGCCAGCAACGGCATCGCCTCGATCAGCGGTTTCCATCGCTGGGTCGAAGATGTGCTGTACCAAAGCCAGCAGCGCGTCGGCTCCGATCTGTATGACAGCAACGGTATCGACCGGTCGAATTACCTGCTCGGCTCGACCTTCAACGGCGAGAAGGGCAATCTCTACGGGATCGAATTCAACGTCGAAACCCAGTTCGACTTCCTCCCCGGCTTGCTGGCGGGGCTGGGGGTGCAGGGCAACCTGACGCTGCTGGGCGGTGATTTCGAAGCGCGCACTCCGACGGGCCAGCTGGAAACCTTTGCGTTCCAGGGCTTGTCGGACACGGTGATGAATGCCTCGGTGTTCTACGAATATGGCGGCCTGTCGCTGCGAGTGGCCTACCAGAAGCGCTCGGAATTCCTCGATACCATCGGCGGGCTGGGTGCAGGCGAATTCCGCGACGGGTTCGAAAACCTCGATATCACCGCGCGCTATGCCCTGAACGACAACATCACCCTGTTCGCCGATCTCGCCAACCTGACCGACGAGACCTATATCGCGTTCGAAGGCACGCCTGCGACGCCTTCGGAGGTCGAACAGATCGGTTCGCGCTACCTGTTCGGCGTACGGTTCAACTTCTGATCGGCGAGGAGAGCGCATCATGGCACCCCGGTTCAAGCTCTTCGCCCTCTCTGCTGGCAGCCTCGCGCTGGCGGCGAGCGGGGCTGAGGCGCGCAATATCGTCATCACCAATGACGACGGCCTCACCAGCAATGTCGTTGCGCTCTATGTGGCGCTGAAGGCAGAGGGGCATGACGTGATCGTGTCGGTCCCCTGCACCAACCAGTCCGGGCAGGGCGCGGCGCTCGGCATCGCCCGCCCCTTTGCGCCGCTGAAGGAAGCTTGTCTCAACGATGCCGCTGAGGCCGGGGCGCCTGGCGCGGGAGAGATGACCCGCAAGGGCCTGCCGGGCGGGGGCGCGGATTTCCACTATGTCGACGGAACGCCGGTCGCCGCGCTGCTGCACGGGCTCGACGTGCTCGCCAACGCGCGCTGGGGCGCCGCGCCCGATCTGGTGCTGTCGGGGCCGAACGAAGGCCAGAACGTCGGCGCGATCATCCTGTCCTCGGGCACGGTGAGCGCGGCGCAATATGCCGCTGTCAAGGGCATCCCCGCTATCGCATTGAGCGCCGGGCCGGGGACCGAGGCCGCAACGCTCGATAATCCGGCCTCCGCCGTGGTGGCGCGGCGTTCGCTCGAACTGGTTGGCTCGCTCGAGATGAAGGCGGGCGACGGGCCGCTGCTGCCGCCCGGCCTTGCGCTCAACGTGAACTTCCCCGACAATCCCGCCAATGCCAAGTGGGTGCTCACCGAGATCGGCACCTACAATGCCTACAAGGTCGGCTTCACCGCCGACATGGCCGCGAGCGCTTCGCCGATGATGCAGGCGATGGCGAGTGCGCGCGGGATGGAGATCCCGCCGCTGCCTGGCGTCAGCTTCGATTTCAACACCGCGCCCCCGGCTCCGGGCGAGGAGGATGACGAGAGCGTGGTTTACCGCCGCGCGATCGCGGTCAGCCCGATGCAGGCGGGTTATGCCTATCCCGTCGGCGAGGCGGCGTTGACCCGCGAACAGCTCGCCGCGCTGCTGCCTGCTGACGAAGGCTGACAGCGCCGCGCTCCGCATTGCTTGGTGGGGACCAAGAGATGATCGAGCCGGGCGCTGTACGTTTCGTGCCACCGACCAGCTATCCTGATCGATCAACTGCAAGAAGGCTCATCGAACGGCGGCGCTCATCACGTCCATTCAATCGCGCGTGACCGATCACACGATCGCGGATCTGACGAACAGTCTTGCAACATCGCCGCGCGCTGCCTTGCTTGCAGGATCGACATCGTCGCCCAGACAGGTATCCCCGCCACCGTCGCCATCCGTCAGCGCCACCGGCCGCACGATGGGATATCCGGACCGCGCTTGATTTGAGATGCTCGTCCGAAGTGTGGATAGCAAGCCTGTGGACCGGATCCTCGATACCAGGGCGAAGCGGATTGCGTCGTGATTTTTCGCAACGAACGAGTCATCGCGTTCGAGCTCGATCATTTCGCCGATGTCGCAGATCGGCTGGTGGCGACATTCACCCGCGACCCGATTGATGAGAATACCAAGTCGGTGCCGGAGGCTTTGCGCCAGAGGCTACCTGGAATGCCCCGTCGATAAGCAGCGGCAAACCGCTCTCGATGGCGCGCATGGCATCTGATGCACGGCTCGTCCTCTGCGCGGTTGATGCAATGCCTGCGCTGCCTACCCTTCTGGCCCACCATTCGATGACCTCAAGAAAGGACGACGAGATGAAGCACTTCCTCGCAACAACCGCAGCAATGGCATTCGCCGTGGCCGCCCCTGCAGCAGCGCAAGAGGGAATGGCACCCGGCGCGGCTGAAACAGCTGCGGTTCAGCCCGGCACAGTGGTTTACGGCACGGATGGAGCAGAGGTCGGTACGGTCGCTGGTCAACAGGGTGAGGTAATCGTTCTCAAGGTCGGTGAGCGGATGGTTCCGATTGCTCGAAGCGCGATCAGTCAAGGGGCCACTGGGCCGACAATCGCCTTGACCCGCGCCGCGCTAGTGTCGGAATTTGACCAACGCATGGCCGCGTATGAGGCCGAGCTTGATGCGGCCGTAAAGCAGGGCGTGCAAGTCCAGACGGCCGACAATCAAGAACTGGGCACTATCGAAAGCGTTTCGAACGATGCGGTTGCCGTTCAAGGCAATGGTGGGTCGATGACTCTTCCGAAGGCATCGCTCGCCTTGAATGATCAGGGCGAGGTCACGGTTCGTGCAACCATGGCACAGATCCGCGAAGCGATGAGTGCGCAGTCTCAGTCCCGATGAACACCGTCTCATGAGGGCGCTCCGATCGGGGCGCCCCCTCACCTTGAGCAAAGCACTTGGAGGATGCATCAGATATGCGCATTTTCATTCCTGCCGGCCTCGGCTTGCTCGCTGCTTGCGGTTCCGCTGAAGCACCTGCACCAGATCAGACCGAGGCTCTGGCAGCAGGATGATCTTTGACTTCGGAAGCAACAGCTTCGTCTCCGCCTGGCGAATCTGAATTCCGCGCAGCGTGGTCAGATCAGTGCCAAGCGAGGGAAACCGAAGTGGGCAGCGCCGCCTGCAAGGCAGCTGGGCTGGGCACGGACCGCTTTTCGTGCGCTTTTGCGCTAAGGGACGATGTCTACCGGAGATTTTCGGCGGAACTGCAGCGCAGTGGCAACTCCTGGGTCTTAGCCGAGCCGCAGGAAGCCTGCGCTGTTGCGTCTGCTGGTTGACCAAGCCTTCGGCGGCCATCCCTATTCGATGAACAGCGATGCCGCAGCGTGCCGCATGGCTTGCATTGAAGACCGCAGCCCCGGAGGCGGATCTGCTCTTCGTCGAACCTGCTTCGCTTCAAAAAGTCCGCATCCTTGTCGTCGGACTCTCCCAAAAAGCGGTCACATCTTCGGTGTGCAAGTCAGTCTTGCCATTCATCGGAAGATTTTTCAGCAAGAGCCGGTCAGCGGATCCCTTTGCCCTGGCCGCCATCAACGCTGAGTGCTGCGCCAGTCACCCATCCCGCACGCGCGGATACCAGCCAGACCGCCACATCGGCGATTTCCTCGGGTTTCCCCAGCCGGCCAAACGGAATGCTTGAACGCACCATCTCGTAGATCGGCGGATTTTGGTTGCGCATCACATCCCAACCGCCTCCCGGAAACTCGACCGAGCCGGGCAGCAGCGCATTAGCCCTGATGCCGTGTTTGCCCTCGTTGATGGCGAGTTTCTTGGCATAGGCGTTGAGCGCCGCCTTGGCCGAAGTGTAGCCGTAATCCTCCATTGGCGATGCCTCTATCGACGAGATGGACGAGACGAGCAGAATCGAACCGCTGCCCTGTGCCCGCATCCCGGGCAACACGGCTTCCACCAGCCTGACCGCGCCCATCAGATCGACCGACAGGCTCTTGTCCCAGTCCTCGCGTGCCCCGCCCACGGCGAGGGCCGAGGCATTGCTGACGAGAATGTCGATCCGCCCGAAGCTTTCGAGCGCAACCCTCACCAGATCGCCAACGGAACCGTCATCGGAAACGTCGCATGATATCCCGAGAACTTCGGCCCCGGCGGCTGACAGCTCGGCTGCGGCGTCATCCAGCGTTTCCTGCCCGCGCGCCATGAGGACAAGCTTCGCGCCTTCAGCAGCCAAACCCTTGGCAATGGCGCGCCCGATGCCTCGGCTCGCTCCGGTAACCAGCGCGACTTTGCCTTCCAGCTCGAGCTTCATTGCAGTTCCCCCCGCTCGCCAACGCAACGCGAGTGTGGAGGGTGGAGCAGGAAAGGTCCAGCGACGAATAAAATCGAACCTGGTAGCGGAGGAGGGACTCGAACCCCCGACACGCGGATTATGATTCCGCTGCTCTAACCACCTGAGCTACTCCGCCCCAATGCTGCCCGGGCAGGGCTGTGCGAGGCTTGAACCTCGACAAGGCACGCGCAATTAGGGCGCGCGGGGCTCGGGGTCAACTGCTGATCGCATCAATCGATCCGCGCCTTGCCGCGAAACGCCGAGCGCTTGATCAGCTGCCACGGGCCACCTTCGTAGCGGTGCAGCTCGAGCGCCGGAAAGACGAAGCCGCCGCGCGCGATAAAGGGCGTGAGCTCAGGCGCGAGCTCGGCTTGCAGCGCGCGCGCCTCGCGCTTGGTGACCTTGTTCTGGATCGTGATGTGCGGGCGCGGCTCGTGCAGGTCCTGCGCTGTCAGCGCACCGCGGAAATGCTCGGCGATCGCGGCGCGCAGCGCCAGCAACTGGTCCGACTGGAGCGCGATTGCGGTGCCGGTGCCCAGATCCATCAGGCCGCTGATCGAGCCAGCGGGGGCCGCGAATTCGCGCGTCATCCGCGGGATAAAGTCGCCCAGCTCGCCGAGCAGTGAGGGGGCGAAGGCGTGGAACAGGGTCACATGCGCGTGGAGATGGTTGCGCTCGAGCGGGAAATGGGCGCGGCGCAGGCCCTCGGCCCAGCCCTGGATATCGGGCGGGAGCGCGGCGGTCAGGATGAACGGGCGGGACATGGGAGGCGCGTGATGCGCTACATCTCGCCGCGCTCGCGGCGGATCGCATACCAGCGCTCGACATTGGCGTTGTGCTCCTCGAGGGTGTCGGCGAAGATATGCCCGCCGGTGCCGTCGGCGACCATGAACAGCGCGCTCGTCTTCGCTGGATTGAGCACCGCTGCGATGCTGGCGCGCCCCGGATTGGTGATCGGGCCTTCGGGCAGTCCGACGCGGGTGTAGGTGTTGTATCCGTTGATCGCGGCGATCTCGGACTGGCGGATCCGCCGGCCCAGCGGCTTGCCCCTGGTGATCGGATAGATGATGGTCGGGTCCGCCTGGAGCAGCATGCCCGTCTTGACGCGGTTCGAATAGAGCCCTGCAACCATCCGTCTCTCCTCGGACTTGCCGGTTTCCTTCTCGACGATCGAGGCAAGGATCAGCGCCTCGCGCATGGTCTCGACCGCGATACCGGGCGAGCGCGCCGCCCATTCCTCGGCGAGCGCCAGATCCATCGCGGTCTGCATCTCTTCGATCAGGCTGGCGCGCGAGGCCCCGCGCTCGAACGCGTAGGTGTTGGGCAGGATCGAGCCTTCGACCGGCACCTCGATTTCGCCGGTCAGCAGATCTTCCGCCATCAGGCGCTCATGGACCATGATCGATGGCATGCCCTCGGGGATTGTGACGAACCGGCGGATCACATCGCCCGACTGGAAGGTGCGCAGGATGTCGCCCTGGCTCATTACAGGCGTCAGCGCGAATTCGCCCGCCTGGATCGGATCGGCGCTGCCGAACAGCCGCGCGCTCAGGAGAAAGCCATCGGCTGAGCGGATCAGCCCTTCCTCCTCGAGCTGCTGCGCCACCGCTGTGAGCGACGAGCCTGAGGGAATGACGAAGGAGGTCTCCTGCGCGATGGTCGCCTCGCCCAGCGCGCGGGTGCCGAGATAGAGCGCGCCGGCTCCCACAAGCAGGACAACCAGCCCGACCAGGACGCCGAGCCGCTTCATCGCCTCAATCGACCTTCTGCATGATCAGCGAGGCGTTGGTGCCGCCAAAGCCGAACGAATTGTTGAGCACGGCGCGCACTTCGCGCCGCTTTGCCACCAGCGGGACAAGGTCGATCCCCTCGGTGCCCTCGTCGGGATCGTCGAGGTTCAAGGTTGGCGGGACGATCTGATCGCGCATCGCCAGGATGCAGAACACCGCCTCGACCGCGCCCGCGCCGCCGAGCAGGTGGCCGATCGCGCTCTTGGTCGAGCTCATCGAGGCGCCGCCGAGATCATCGCCCAGCACCCGCTTGATCGCGGCAAGCTCGATCGTGTCGGCCATGGTGCTGGTGCCATGGGCGTTGATGTAGTCGATATCGCCCGGGCCGAGCCCGGCTTTCTTCAGCGCCATGCGCATCGCCAGTTCGGCGCCGCGGCCTTCGGGGTGCGGCGCGGTGACGTGATAGGCATCGCCCGAAAGGCCATAGCCCGTAACCTCGGCATAGATCCTGGCGCCGCGCGCTTTGGCGCGTTCGTATTCCTCGAGCACGATGACGCCCGCGCCCTCGCCCATGACAAAGCCGTCGCGGCCCTTGTCATAGGGCCGGCTCGCTTCGGTGGGGCGGTCGTTCATGCTCATGTTGAGCGCGCGCGCCTGGGCGAAGCCGGCGATCCCGAGCGGGTTGATCGTGCCTTCCGCGCCGCCCGCCAGCATCACATCGGCATCGTCGGCCGCGATCATCCGCGCGGCATCGCCGATCGAGTGCGCGCCGGTCGAGCACGCGGTTACCACGGCATGGTTAGGGCCCATGAAACCGTACTTGATCTGCACCTGGCCGGTGATGAGATTGATCAGCCGTCCGTGGACGAAATGCGGGGAAACCCGCCCCGGCCCGCGCTCGTGCAGGTTGACGCTTTCAAGTTCGATCCCGGGCAACCCGCCGATCCCTGAGCCGATCGAGCATCCGGTGCGCTCCTTTTCGGCCTCGCTCATATCGGTCAGCCCGGCATCCTCGAGCGCCTGGCCCGCAGCATCAATGCCATAGATGATGAACGGATCGACCTGGCGCTGGATCTTGTGATCGACGCGGCGCTCAGGGTCGAACCCCCAGGGGTGATCCTTGGGTTTGACTTCGCAGGCGATGGTGCATTTCTGCCCCGCGGTATCGAACCGGGTGATCTGGCCCGCTCCGCTTTTTCCGGCGACAAGGTTCGCCCAGCTGGTCTCGAAATCGCCGCCCAGCGGGGTGACGAGGCCAAGTCCGGTTACAACGACGCGGCGCATTCCATTCTCCAAAACACGACAGGCCCGAGGCCCCATTCGCGGGCTCGGGCCTGGTGGTCACTCGCCCGAACGGATCGGGCAAAGCCAGGGCAAATCAGCCCTTGTTATCCTCGATATACTTGGTCGCATCACCGACTGTGGTGATCTTCTCGGCGGCGTCATCAGGGATTTCCACGCCGAACTCTTCCTCGAACGCCATCACCAGCTCGACGATGTCGAGGCTGTCTGCGCCCAGATCGTCGATGAAGCTCGCTTCCTGGGTGACCTTGTCGGCTTCGACACCAAGGTGCTCGACGACAATCTTCTGCACGCGGTCGGCAGTATCGCTCATGTGTATCCCTCTTGTGACTGGGGTGTGAATTGGGTCTCGCCCTAATGAACGGCAATCGTGCTGGCAAGAGTATAGCTGGGCATCGCTGCATGCAATGCAATGTAGCGATTATTGCGGCCAGCGCGCTTCCAGCTGGATCGCGGCGCGCTGGCGGCTGGCGATCCGCGCGAGGCCCTGCTGGGCATAGTCGCGCCCGGCACCCGCTGACAGAACGGCGGCGTAATAGCGCGCAGCCTCCTCAAGCTCGCCTGCGGCCTCGCGGCACAGCCCGACGTTGAACAACACCGCCGCTTGCGCAGGATTGGTCGCCTCGAGCCCGCTCCACACCGCGCAGGCCGCGCGCTGGTCGCGCTTGGTCAGCGCCAGTGCTTCGGAAAAGGCGCGGCGATCTGCGGATACAAGGTTCTTGCGGGTTTCCATCACGCGGATCTCCTCGAGCCGTTCGATCGGCGCAAGGTCGAGCCGGACGCCTTGCGCCAGCTGGTCGATCAGCCCATCGCCGAGATCATAGGGCGAAGGGATCACCGCGTCATTGCGGCAATAGCGCGTAACCTCGGCGAGGCTTTGCGTGTTGCTGTAAAGCTGGAAGCCCTCGGCCCCGGTGAGGATGAGCCGCGGGATGACCTGGACCCTCAGCTCGAAACAGGGAATCTTGATTTCCTTGCGCTCTATGCAATTGTCCCGTTCGTCGCGCGCGACGCATTCATTGCTGATGCGCGGCTCGACCTGGCGCTCGGCCACGTCGGTCCGCAGCGTGCCCGAAAGCACCGCATCGGGTGCAAGCGTGTTGAGCCCCTCGGGCTGATCGCCCACGCGGACCCTTCCGCGAGGGAGCGCGGCATCAGCGGGCAAGACGCGGAAATAGCTCTCGCCATCGACCGCCGCCGCGCCCAGCTCCGCGAGGATCGCGACTTCGCCATCAGGGCCCGCATCGCCGCCCAGCCGTCCGATCGCGATCACTTCGATTTCTCCCGGCAGGTCGACCCCGGCGGCGTAGACCCCGGCGATATCGAGCGTCTCGGCCTGCGCGGTGCCTGCGCCCAGCGTCACCAGCACCGCCGCGCCAAGCGCCCCCGCCCCGAGCCCCCCCGCTCTGAGCTTTGCCCAGCTTGCTCCGACACCCGGCAAACGCTTGATCATCGAACACACCCCCAACCCGGTTCAGCCCTGCCGCACGATCGCGAAATCACGCTTTACCGCTTGTGAATGCCCCTGCCGCCGGGTTCAACCCTGATCAGCCATCCTTGCGGGGCGGCTCGACCACGCGCAGGTGAAGCTCGCGCAATTGCGCAGGCTCGGGGCGCGAGGGCGCGCCCATCAGCAGATCCTCGGCCTTCTGGTTCATCGGGAACAGCGTCACTTCGCGCAGGTTCTTGGCGCCCACCAGCAGCATCACGATCCGGTCGACGCCTGCCGCCATCCCGCCATGCGGCGGCGCGCCATACTGAAACGCGCGATAGAGCCCGCCAAAGCGTTCCTCGACATCCGCCTTTGAGAGCCCGACGATCTCGAACGCCTTGACCATCGTCTCGGGCTTGTGATTGCGAATCGAACCCGAGGCGATCTCGTAGCCGTTGCACACAAGGTCGTACTGATAGGCGTTGATCGTGAGCGGGTCCTTGCTCTCGAGCGCCTCCAGTTCGCCCTGCGGCATCGAGAAGGGATTGTGGCTGAAATCGACCTTCTTGGCGTCCTCGTCATATTCGTAGAACGGAAAGTCGATGATCCAGGCAAGCTCGAAGCGGTTCTCGTCGATCAGGCCGAGTTGCTGGCCCACTTCGATCCGCGCTGCGCCAGCGAGCTTGGCCGCATCGGCCGCCTTGCCAGCAGCAAAGAACAGCCCGTCATTCTCGCCCAGCCCAAGCTCGTCATAAAGCTGCGCCATGCGCTCTGCGCCATGGTTCTTGGCGATCGGCCCGCCGAATTCGCCGGCCTTGCGGGTGACATAACCGAGCCCGGCAAACCCTTGCGAGCGCGCCCAGTTGTTCATGTCGTCGAAGAATTTGCGGCTCTTCTCGGCGGTGCCCGGCGCAGGGATCACCCGGACCACACCTCCGCCGCCAACGATTTTCTCGAACAGGCCGAAGCCCGATTGCGCGAAATGCTGCGTCACATCGGTAATGATCAGCGGGTTGCGCAAGTCGGGCTTGTCCGAGCCGTATTTGAGCATCGCCTCGGCATAGGGGATGCGCGGGAATTGCCCCGAGGGCGTCACCGGCTTGCCCTTGGCGAACGCCTCGAACACGCCCGCCATGATCGGCTCCATCGTCTCCCACACCTCTTCCTGCGTGACGAAACTCATCTCGAGGTCGAGCTGGTAGAATTCACCCGGCAGCCGGTCGGCGCGCGGGTCCTCGTCGCGAAAGCACGGGGCGATCTGGAAATAGCGATCGAAGCCTGCAACCATCAGCAGCTGCTTGTATTGCTGCGGGGCCTGCGGCAGCGCGTAGAACTGGCCGGCGTGAAGGCGCGAGGGGACGAGGAAGTCGCGCGCCCCTTCCGGGCTCGAAGCGGTGAGAATAGGCGTCGAGAACTCGTTGAAACCCGCCGCATTCATCCGCGCGCGAATATCGGCGATCACCTTGGTGCGCGTCATCAGGTTGGTGTGCAGCGTCTCGCGCCTGAGATCGAGGAAGCGATATTTGAGGCGGATATCCTCGGGATATTCCTGCTCGCCCGCGACCGGCATCGGCAGCTCTTCCGCGGCGCTCTGGACGGTGATCGCGCGCACGAACACCTCGATCGCGCCGGTCGCCAGCTCGGCATTGACCGTCTCGGGCATCCTCGCCTTGACCTCGCCATCGACCGTGATCACGCTTTCCACGCGCAGCTTCTCGAGCACCGCCAGAGCGGGCGAATCCTCATCCGCCACCAGCTGGGTGATCCCGTAGTGATCGCGCAGATCGACGAACAGCACCCCGCCATGATCGCGCTTTCGGTGCATCCATCCGGACAGGCGGACGCTCTCGCCGACATTGTCGGCGGAAAGCTGGGCACAAGTGTGACTGCGATAGTCGTGCATCTAAACTCTTGTCCTCAACGGGGGTATGGCGCAAAGCGCGGCGGAACAAACGTCGCGGGGACAATTTGTTCTCATGTCAGGGCGCGCTAACAGGGCAAGCGTCGGCGTTTGTCAAGCCGGGTGCGCCCTTGGGATACCACCCGCGAGCGGCACTCCGCTCATGCACAAGAAGACGATATGATAATTCACGATCTGATCACCACCACCGACAAGCTCGCTGCGCTGTGCGAGCGGCTCGCCAAAAGCCCGTTCGTCGCGGTGGACACCGAATTCATGCGCGAGAACACCTACTGGCCCGAATTGTGCCTGGTGCAGATCGCCAACACCGAGGAAGCCGCAGCAATCGATCCGCTGGCGGACGGGATCGATCTGGCCCCGCTGCTCGAGCTGATGACCAACAATCAGGACGTGCTCAAGGTCTTCCACGCCGGCGGGCAGGATGTCGAAATCATCGTCAACCTGACGCAGCGCACCCCGCACCCGGTGTTCGACACGCAGATCGCGATGATGGCGATCAGCCAGTCCGAACAGATCGGCTATGCCAACATGGTCGAAACATGGCTCGGCCTGCAGATCGACAAGGGCGCACGCTTCACCGACTGGAGCCGCCGCCCGCTGAGCGATCGCCAGATCGAATATGCGATCGGCGATGTCACCCATCTGGCGGAAATCTTTCCCAGGATCCTCAAGAAGCTGCGCAAGACCGAGCGCGGCGCCTGGCTCGATGCCGAGATGGAAAAGCTTGCCGATCCTGCCAACTATCTGACCGATCCCGCCTGCGCATGGAAGCGCATCCGCTCGCCCGGGCGCAATCCGCAGGTGCTCGGGCGCCTGAAGGCGCTCGCCGCCTGGCGCGAGGGCGAGGCGCAGCACAAGAACATTCCGCGCGGGCGCATCATGCGCGACGAGACCCTCGCCGACATCGCCTCGCATCCGCCCAAGAAGCAGGCCGATCTCGCAAAGGTGCGCGGGCTTTCATCGGCCTGGAAGGACAACGATATCGGAAAGCGCATGATGAAGATTATCGCCGATGCTGACCCGCTGCCCAAGGAAGAAATGCCCGACAAGATGAAGCGCGGCGCGCCGCTTGGCCGCGAAGGCGCGCTGGTGGCGGACCTGCTGAAGCTGCTGCTCAAGATCCGCGCGCGCGAGATCGACGTCGCCCCGCGCCTGCTGACCCGGGCCGAAGAGATGGAAGCGCTCGCCGCCGGCATGCGCGATCTGCCGGTGCTGCAGGGCTGGCGCTACGAGGTGTTCGGACGCGATGCGCTCGAACTGGTCGAAGGCAAGCTCGCTTTCGCGGTCAAGGGCGGGAAGCTCGCGATGACGCATATCGACGACATGCAGGCGAGCATGGAAGACGCGCTGGCAGCAGAGTGAGCGCGGCTGCGTGAGCACTTATCTTCCCACCATCAAGCAGCTGCAATATCTCGTTGCGTTGCACGAGCACGGCCATTTCGGGCGCGCGGCGGATGCAAGCTTCGTCTCGCAATCGACCCTTTCGGCCGGAATCCGCGAACTGGAATCGCTGCTCGGCATCACGCTGGTCGAGCGGTCGCGCCGGGTCGTGCGGTTTACAGCGCTTGGCGATCAGGTCGTCGCCAAGGCCAACCGGATCCTGCGCGAGGCGGAGGAGCTGTCCGATCTGGTCCAGGCGGCGGGCCAACCGCTGGTCGGCCAATTGCGGATGAGCGTCATCCCCACCATCGCGCCGTTCATGCTGCCGCGGTTCCTGCCGCGGCTGCGCAAGGAGCGCCCCGAGCTCACCCTGATGCTGCGCGAGGAGACGAGCGCGGATGCGATCGAATCGCTCCAGCACGGGCGGGTCGATTGCGTCCTCCTCGCGCTCCCGTTCGATACGGGCGATGTCGAGATGGAGCATATCGCGGACGATCCGATCCTCGTCGCCTTTCCCAAGGACGATCCGCGCGATCCGCCCGCCAGCATCCCGCCCGAGATGATCGATGACGGCCGCTTGCTCCTCCTCCAGGACGGCCATTGCATGCGCGATCATGGGCTCGCGGCGTGCAACCGCGCCGAACTGCGCGGCAGCGCGGCGATGATCGGGACGAGCCTGCACACGCTGGTGCAGATGGTCGATGGCGGATTGGGGCTGACCATGCTGCCGCAGATGGCGCTCGATGCCGGAATTCTGGCGGGCACACAGGTGGTCGCCCGCCCGATCGACAGCCCCACCGCGATCCGCAAGATCACCCTCGCCTGGCGCCGCAATTCCCCGCGCGAGGCCGATTTCAGGCTGCTCGCCGAAGAATTGCGGGTCGGCTGAGCCGGGGATAACTCGGCGATCCGGCAGTAATCGGCTCCATTACGGTGCCAATATACGCGTGATCCCTGATATTGCTGTAGCGGGTAATTCCATATGAGAGTGCAATACGCCGTCTCATCTGGATGTTACTTAGCCGCGGCTCGTTTGCCGCGCGCCTGTTGCCCGCCACCCGTCAGGATTTCGCGCCATCGCGCCGATCTGACCATTCGACCCGGAGCTTGCTGCAGCCATGATCAGTTTCTCGAAATTGCTGAAGAAATCGAGCCCTGGGATCGCACCGATGAACGACAAGGATCCGCCGTTTCTCAGCGCATCGCGCGCGGGCCGCACCGCGCCTGCCCGCCCGGCGGCGAGCACCGGGCCGGGTGCGCGCGCGCCGGGAGGCCCATTCGCGGCCAAGGCTCCAGCGATAGACGAACCAGCGCCGGCGCGCGAGGAAAGCCTGCCCGTGCACTCGGGCAGACCGGCGATGCCGGCCTTCGAGCCGCACCGCGCGGCGGAGGCCGCCAGCCAGCTTGGCCGCGCAGAAACGCTCAGGAGCCATCTCGATGCAACGCTTGAGCGGGTGCAGCATGCGCGCGCGAATGCCGATCAGCTGTTCGCGGTCATCTGCGACCTCGAGGCCGAGGCGAAGCAGAGCGGCGAGCTTGTCGCGCTCAACGAGGATCTCACGCGCCGGATCGAGGAAAGCCAGCTCGAGGCAGCAAGGCTTGCCGAAGGCAATGGCGAACTCTCGGCGGAGCTTGGCCGTCTGCGTCATGAGCTCGAGCGGGCCCAGGGCGCGCGCGAAGAGGCGCAAAGGGAAGCGAGCGCGCTCTACCAGGCCAGCCAGCGCGAGATCGAACGCATGAGCGAGCTCGCCTCCGAGATCACCCTGCTGCGTGCCGATCTTGACGGCGCGCGCGCGGCCAAGGAAGCGATCGAGGTCGATTGCTCGAGCCTTCGCGCGCTGCTCGCCGAGCGCGAGGCCAGCTTGCGCAGCCTCCAGGCCAAGGAGACCGAGCTGCGCATTGCGGGCGAGAAGGACGCAGGGCATATCCACGAACTCACGCGCAGCGCGCAGCGCAAGGATGCGCGGATCATCGAGCTCGGCGGCATCATCGAGAAAGCCGACAAGCAGATCGAGCAGCTCGAGGAGCGCCACGATCGCGCGCTCGAAGAGCAGCACCAGCTCGAAGTGCGCCACCGCGATCTCCAGATCGCGACCGAAAGCCGGATCTATTCGCTCACCAGTTCGCTCTCGCAGGAGCAGGCCGGGCACCGCGTCACCCGCAAGCTGCTCGACGAGATGCGCAGCGGCGGCCAGATGCTCGCCGATGAGAACAAGCAGCTCAAGGATCAGGCGCTCGCGCTCGCGCAGGAAAACCAGCAGATGAAGATCGAGCTTGGCGGCACGCGCGGAACGATCCGCGAATATGGCGAGCGGCTGGGCGAGCTCAATCTGCGCTACGGCGCGGCGCAGGATGACATCGCGCGGCTCGAAGGCGCGCTGAGCGAGGCCCGCAAGGATGCGCGCACGCTCAAGCGCCGGGCGAACAAGGTCGACGATCTGCAGAGCGAGAATGCCAGCCTGAACGACAAGCTCGCGAGCCTGCAGAACATGCTCGATCAATATCGCGGCGGCCGACAGGCGCGCAGCGAAGAGCCGATCGTCCTGACGCCGCGCCGCCCGGGCGCGCAGCTTTCGTCGGTCTACCCGCCAGAGCCGCGCGAGGAAAAGCTCACCGCCACAGTCACCCAGTTGCCGCGCGCGCAGTAGACACAGCGTCCCGGTCAGCGTCTCAGTTCATGTGCTTGAGCCCGACGCGCAGATAATCCCAGCCGGTGATGCAGGTCAGCACCGCGGCCGCCCACAGCATCGTCAAGCCGATGAGATGCATCCAGCTTTCAGCGATCGTCTTGCAGGTGTCGCCGATCTCCTGGCACGGCTGGCCATGCAGCGCGCCCCCGGCGATCAGCGCACCCAGGCTGGCCAACTGAAACGTCGTCTTCCACTTGGCAAGGCGCGAGACCGGCACCGAGACCTGGATCCCGCCGAGAAATTCGCGCAGGCCCGAGACCGCGATCTCGCGGATGAGGATGATAAGCCCCGCGATCACGTGAAAATCGCCCACATACGGCCCGCGCAAATAGCCTTGCGCCGTCATCACCAGAATAACGGTCGCCACCATGATCTTGTCCGCGATCGGATCGAGAAAAATGCCGAGCTTCGAGACCGTCCCTTGCGCGCGCGCCAGATAGCCGTCGAAAAAATCGGTGATCGCGATCAGGCAATAGAGCACGAAACCGATCGCATAGCCGGTCGTCCAATGCGGCCACCACAGGAAAAAGCCGAGCAGCGGCAGGGCGAGGATGCGGCTGAGCGTCAGGATGTTGGGCAGCGTGAGCATCGCCTCTTGGCTCCTAGCGCGGCTTTGCTGCAGGCAAAAGAGGAACCATCGGGACGCGCGAAAATGTCGGCCCGGGCGCGCGACGAGGGCTTGTCTCGCCATCAGTGATCGCTATGTGCGGTGCTTGACGGGCGCTCCGGTGCCCCGACCCTATGCCATGACCACTTCGACGCACCTCATGCGCCGCAAGCGCTTCCTGCCGCTACTGGTCACGCAATTTTTCAACGCCTTCAACGACAATCTCTACAAGACCGCGCTCGTCCTGTTCGTGGTCTATTCGGTCTACAACGACGAGCAGCAGGAGGCGCTCTTCAGCGGGCTGGCCTCGGTGATCTTCATCGTGCCGTTCATTTTCCTCTCGGCGCTGGCGGGCCAGCTTGCCGATACGCACGACAAGGCGCGGATCATCCGGATCGTCAAGCTGTGCGAGATCGGCTGGACCTCGATCGGCGCGGTCGGGCTGTTCATGGCGTGGCAGGGCATCATGGTGCACACGGTCGCGATCCCGCTGCTGCTGTTCGTGGTGTTCCTGGCAGCCGCGCAATCGACGTTCCTTGCGCCGATCAAATACGCGATCCTGCCGCAGCATCTCGAAGAGCACGAGGTGTTGCCGGGCACCGGCCTGGTCGAAGCGTTCACCTATATCGCGATCCTCGCAGGCACCACGCTTGCAGGCTTTATCTCGATCCAGACGGCGCTGGTCTGCATCATCCTCACCGCCTTTGTCGGCTATTTCGTCTCGCGCTTCGTGCCCGATGCGCCGCCGCAATCCGATTACCAGATGCACTACCCGCTGCTCGAACCCTTCGCGGCGAAGACCCCCAATCGTGTGGCTCGCTGGCTCGGCTATCCGTTCGTCGCGGTGGCCGATCAGGTGGTGATGAGCTGGAAGCTGGTCACCGAAACGCGCGTCAACCGCGAGATCTGGTATGCGATCATCGCGATCAGCTTCTTCTGGAGCCTGTGCGCGATCATCTTCATCCAGTTCCCTCCGCTCGCCAAGAACCAGCTTCTCGCCAGCAAGGAGGTCGCCAGCATGTTCCTCGTGATCTTCTCGATCGGGATCGCAATCGGCTCGGTCGGGATCAATGCGCTGCTCAAAGGCAGGGTTTCGGCACGCTACAGCCCGGCATCGGTGATCATCATGGGCCTGTTCGTGGTGTGCTTCTACCTCATCACCAAGGCCTGGGTGCCCAATGCGGCGGGCCTCTTGCTGCCGATTCAGGACTGGCTGCTCGAACCGCTCGCGATCCCGCTTTCGCTGGCGCTGCTCGGGATCGCGACTGCTGGCGGGTTTTTCGTCGTGCCGCTTTACGCCTTTCTCACCACGCGCTGCGCGCATGATGCCGCGAGCCGGACAATCGCTGCCAACAACATCGTCAATTCGCTGGCGATGGCGGTAGGCTCGCTGATCGCGATCGGGCTCACCTGGGTCGGCGTGCCGGTCGTCGAGCAATTGTTGCTCACGGCAGCGATGACGATCGTTTCGGCCTATCTTGCGCGGGCCCTGTTCAAGGCCGAGCTTGACGCCAAGACCCTCGCCGCGGCGGAGTGACGTCACGCAAGCTGCGCGCGAGTTGCGCACGAGTTGCGCACGAGTTCCGGGGGGTTCAGGCGATGAAGGCTAGGATCCCCGCAGTCGCGGCGAAATAGACGGTGGCAACCCCGCGCACATCCTCGCGCGTCAGAGCCCACAGGCTCTCGGCGGGGATCTCGTGGAGATCGCGCTTCACATGCGGCGGAAGGCTTGCGCGGAAGCGATGCGATGCGCTCTCGTCGGTCAGAACGAGGCTGCGCCGGCGCGAATTGGCGCGCTGCTGCATCGTGCGGTGAGAGTGCCCTTCGGACGCTGGTTCGGCGCGGCGCGCGATGAGGTTGCTGCTGAGGCTTGCGGTGCTCATGGGCCAAAGGTTAAGACTTTCTTAACGATCTGCAAAGCGCCCTCTGGCGGGCCGACCCGATGCGGGACAGTTAGCCCTGTTGGCTGATCGCGCGCCCCGCACCGCGCTCCCTCAGAAGCGTTCGTTTGCGCGCCGCCCGCCACCGGGCTAAGCGCCTTGGCAAACATCAAGCGAGAGGACGATTTCATGCCACAGGGCACCCGGATCGCCGCCGAACTGCTGGTCGATTGCCTTGCAGCGCAAGCGGTCAGCCGCATCTTCACCGTGCCGGGCGAGAGCTTTCTCGCCGTGCTCGATGCGCTGCACGAACGCGCGGACATCGAGACGATCACCTGCCGCCAGGAAGGCGGCGCTGCGTTCATGGCCTGCGCCGATGGCGCGATGACGCAGCGCCCGGGCATCGCTTTCGTCACGCGCGGGCCCGGCGCAACCAATGCCAGCATCGGCGTCCATGTCGCGCAGCAGGACTCGCAAGCCATGATCCTGTTCGTGGGCGATGTCGCGCGCCCGATGCGTGACCGCGAGGGATTTCAGGAGGTGGATTTCTCCGCCTTTTTCGGTCCGATCGCCAAGTGGGCCGCGCGGATCGATGATCCCCGCCGCATCCCCGAATATATCGCCCGCGCCTTCGCGGTGGCGATGAGCGGGCGGCCGGGTCCGGTCGTTCTCGCGCTGCCCGAAGACATGCTGTGCGAAGAGATCGAGGAGGCGCCCGCCCCGCGCCCGCTGGCGCTACGGCCGGCGCAGGCGGTCTGTCCCGATGCGATGCAGGCGATGATCGCGCTGATCGCCGATGCGGCAAGCCCGGTGGCGATCATCGGCGGCGCGGGGTGGAACGCCAAGGCGCGCGATCATTTCGCGATCTTTGCCGAGCGTATCGGGCTGCCCGTCGCGACCGCGTTTCGCCGGCAGGATGCGATTGCGCCCTCCTCGCCGGTCTATGCCGGCAATATGGGCTACGGTCCCAACCCTTCTCTGATCGAGCGTATTCGCGGCGCCGATCTGATCCTTGCGGTCGGGGCGCGGCTTGGCGAGGCGACCACCGACGGCTACACGGTCCCCAGCCTCGAGCATCCGGGGCAAAAGCTGATCCATGTCCATCCCGATCCTGATGAGCTTGGCCGGGTCTATCGCACTGACCTTGCGCTCGCCGCTTGCGTCGACGAGTTCGCCGAGGCCGCCGCGCTGTGGGCGGACGATGCGATCATCCCGTTCGATGCAGGCGCGCAGGCGCACGAGGAATGGGAACGCTGGGCGACGTATCAACCGAGCGAGACCGCCCCCGCGCTCGATCTGGCCGCCTGCGTTGCCGCGATGCGCGAGATGCTGCCCGCCGATGCGATCATCGCCAACGGGGCGGGCAATTTTGCCGGCTGGTGGCATCGTTACTGGCGTTATGAGGGCTATCCGAGCCAGCTTGCCCCCACCTGCGGCGCGATGGGCTATGGCGTGCCCGCCGCGATCGCGGCCGCCTTGCGTTACCCCGATCGCTGCGTCGTCGCGCTCGCGGGCGATGGTGATTTCCTGATGAACGGTCAGGAACTGGCAACCGCTGCGCAATATGGCGCAAACCTCACCGTGCTGATCATCGACAACGGCGCTTATGGCACGATCCGGATGCACCAGGAGCGCGAATATCCCGGGCGCGTCTCGGCGACCCGGCTCGTCAATCCCGATTTCGCGGCGCTTGGCGCAGCCTATGGCGCGTGGAGCGCGGCAGCGCGCACCACGCAGGAGTTCACCGCTGCGCTGGCCGAGGCACAATCGCGCAAGGGCCTGCGGCTCATTCACATGGTGATCGACGTCGAGCAGCTTGCCGCAAGCGGCGCAACCGTCAGCGCCCTGCGCGCCAGGGCGCAAGGCTGAACCACCGGGGCCGCGCACGAAAAAGGCCGCTCACCCGGTCGAACCAGGGGAGCGGCCTTGATCAGTTCGAGGCGCGCAGGATCAGAGCTTGTTGATCTTGCCCTTTACGTCGCCCTTGACCTTGTCGATGTGGCCTTCGGCTTCGTCCTTGCGGCCGTCGTTGCGGGTTTCGGGATCGTTGGACTGCTGCTTGACCTTGCCAACGTTCTTCTTGAACTCACCCTTTGCTTTGTCTGTGAACTCGCCCATGGCGTGATCCTTTCTGTGGTTTATTTCCTGCTTACAACCACATAACGGATGGTCGGCCGAACGGGTCCACGCTCTGGCGGGGTTCGGCCACGTTTGGACGCATCTCCCCAGGCATCATCAGCCCTTGGCCATGCCGCAGATGATCTCCCATTCTTCAGGCGTGATCCGCGCCACCGAAAGGCGCGAGAGGCGCACGAGCTCGCACTGCGCAAGCGCGGGTTCCGCCTTGATCGCCTTCAGGGAAACGGGATGTTCGAAGCGCTCCTTCGGCTTGACCTTGACCGCCGCCCACTTGCCCGTCGCATCGCTCGGATCGGTGATCCCGGCGACCGACACCTCGACGATCCCGACGATCTCGAGCCCCTCGCGCGAATGGTAGAAAAAAGCCAGGTCCCCCACCTTCATCGCGGCAAGATTGTTCTTCGCCAAGTGATTGCGGACCCCGTCCCAAACCCCCTCGCCCTCGGCGACGAGATCGTCCCAGCCGTATTTGAACGGCTCAGATTTCATCAACCAGTAAGCCGGGCGATTGTTCTTCAACGTCATGCATCCATCCTAGTTGTTCGACCGCGCCACGGATGTGGCACAGTTCAAAGGTGCGCCATGGTGCGGAAAGTCGACGCGATTGCCCACCCGCGCATATGCGCTTCTCCATACCCGCAGCGGCAGCCTGCACAACCGCGAGCCGACGCTGCGTCGCACCCCGATTAACGCGATTTTTATCACCTTAACGCACAACAATCCGAGGCAAGCGGCAAGATCAAGGAACACAAACGCGTGCGTTCCCATAAAATCCACGTCGAACCCAAAACCGGTTCTGACAATGAAAGCACTCTCGACGGCGAAAGGCCGGAACGCGATGTCGTGGCGCTCGGCATTGCCATCGCGGCAATCTTCCTGTTCGTTGCCACGGGCGGCGCGGTCTTGCCCGATGTGTTTCGCTCCGCGTTCGCTGACGGGCATGCGCCCGACATGCTGCTCGCCAACGCGCTCTTGCTCAACATCGCGCTGATCATCTTCGGCTGGCGGCGCCACCGCCAGCTCAAGGACGAGATCGAGACGCGCCGCAAGGCCGAGACCCGGGCGCGCGAGCTTGCCGAAACCGATCCGCTCACCGGCTGCCTCAATCGCCGCTCGCTGGCGCATGTCACCAATTCGCTGCGCCGCCGCGCTCATGAACGCGGCCAGGCCATTGCGTTCATCATGCTCGATCTCGATAATTTCAAGCAGATCAATGACCTGCGAGGTCACGCAGCGGGCGATGCGGTTCTGCTCGAACTCGCCCGGCGGATCTGCGATACCCTCCCCAAGGATGCCCGCCTGGCGCGGCTCGGGGGCGACGAATTTGCCTTTGTCACCGCCTATGACCCGGCCGCGCCCGAGCGGATGGACGATCTCGTCATCCGCCTGTTCGAGATGATGGGTACAGGCTTCACCATCCACGGCATCACCTACGATGTCACCATGTCACTCGGGATCGCGACCGATCACACCGAGGACGCCACCAATCCGCTCGCAATCGACGCGCACACCCTGATGCAGCAGGCAGACATGGCGATGTATCACGCCAAGAAGCACGGCAAGAACCGCTTCTTCTGGTTCGAGCCGAGCATGGAGAGCGAACTGCGCTTCCGCAACGAGCTTGAGTCAGGCATCCGCCGGGGGCTTGCCAATGGCGAGTTCGAACCGTTCTACGAGCAGCAGATCGATCTGGAGACCGGCACACTGGTCGGCTTCGAGATGCTGGCGCGCTGGCGCTCGCCGCAATTCGGCCTGATCGGCCCCGATGTGTTCATCCCGATCGCCGAGGAGATGGGGGTGATCGCCCAACTCTCCGAGCAATTGATGGACCAGGCGTTCGAAGATGCCTCCCAATGGGACGAGCGGCTCACGCTCTCGATCAACATCTCGCCCTTGCAATTGCGCGATCCGTGGTTTGCGCAAAAGCTCCTGAAGCTGCTCGTGACCAAGAAATTCCCGCCGCAGCGGCTCGATATCGAGATCACCGAGAGCTGTCTGCATGAGAACATCAGCATGGTGCGCTCGATGATCACGAGCCTGCGCAACCAGGGCGTTCGCGTCAGCCTCGATGACTTCGGCACGGGGTATTCGAGCCTCGATCAGCTGCGCAGCCTGCCATTCGATCGCCTCAAGATCGATCGCAGCTTCATCAGCGAGCTTTCGGCCTCGCCCGACGGATCGCGCATCGTGGATGCGATCATCTCGCTCGGGCGCGGTCTCTCCATGCCGATCACCGCCGAGGGGATCGAAAACGAGGAAATCCTCGAAGTGCTCAAGCGGATCGGCCACCTCAAGGGCCAGGGCTATCTTTACGGGCAACCGGAAACTGCCGAACAGGTCCGCCTGCGGCTCGAGACGAAAGGGCAGTTCACGCCTGCGACCAAGCGGCTCGACATGCTGGCAAAGGAGCTCGGGGTCGCCGTCGACCAGACGCCCAATCGCGCAGCACAGGGCGAGGCCTCCGATGGCGAGCCGCGTGCACGTCTGCGGCGAGCCCTGCCCTAGCGCAGCGTGTGCGGGAGCCATGCGGGGGCTCGTCCCGCCCCTTTACCCTCCAAGTCTTCCCCCCCAAGCCCGTCCCCCCAGCCTTCCCTCAAGCCTTTACCGCATCGGCCTTGATGCATAGATGGCGCTGATGCGCGTCCCCTTCATCAAGATGCACGGCCTCGGCAATGATTTCATCGTGCTCGACGCGCGTCAGGCTCCCTTGCCCGCGCCGCTCAGCGAAACCGCCGCGCGCGCGCTCGCTGACCGGCGGACAGGCATCGGGTGCGATCAGATCGTCCTGCTCCAGCCAAGCGCCACGCTGGCCTTTCGCATGCGCATCTTCAATTGCGACGGCGGCGAGGTCGAGGCCTGCGGCAATGCGGCGCGCGCGGTGGCGCTGCTGCATGGCGAACCGGCACGGATCGAAACCGCCGGCGGCATGATCGCGCTCGAGCCCACCAAGGGCGGCGCGATGGTCGACATGGGGCACCCGCGCTTCGGGTGGGACGAGATCCCGCTCGCCTTCCCGATGGACACCGCCGCCCTGCCGCTGGGCTGGGATGCGCTCGAGCGGCCCCATGCGGTCAATGTCGGCAACCCGCATGTGGTGTTCTTCGTCGCCGATGCGGACAAGATCGACCTTGCGCGGCTCGGGCCGGAGATCGAGCGTGATCCGATCTTCCCCCAGCGGATCAACGTCAACGTCGCCGCGCTCGCGGGGCCGGGCCACCTGACCTTGCGCGTGTGGGAGCGCGGCGCGGGGTTGACGCGGGCCTGCGGCACGGGCGCCTGCGCGACGGCAGTGGCCGCGATCCAGCGCGGGCTTGTGCCGAGCCCGGTGCGCGTGAGCCTGCCCGGCGGCGATCTCACCATCGCCTGGCGCCCGGGCGAGACGATCCGCATGACCGGCCCTGCCGCCGAAGCCTTCCGCGGCGACTTCGAGTGGGAGGACTATGCGTGAGCGCGGCTGAAAAGCTCACCCCGCAGGTCATCTCGCTCGGCTGCCGGATGAACATTGCCGAGGCCGAGCGGATGCAGGCGATGCTGGGCGAGGCGGGCGATCTGGTGGTGGTCAATTCGTGCGCGGTCACGCAGGAAGCGGTGCGCCAGACCCGCCAGGCGATCCGCCGCGCGCGGGCTGCGCGGCCGGACGCGCGCCTCATCGTCACCGGCTGCGCGGCGGAAACTGAGCGCGCGGCGATCGCCGCCATGCCCGAGGTCGACGGGCTGATCGCCAACGCTGCCAAGCTCGATCCGCGCAGCTGGAACGTGCCATTGCCCGAGGCTCCGCCTGCGCCCACCCGCACCCGCGCCTTCATCGCGGTGCAGAACGGCTGCGACCATGCCTGCACCTTCTGCATCATCCCGCAAGGGCGCGGGGTCAGCCGCTCGCTGAGCGTGGCCGAGGTGCTGCGCGAGGTCGAGACGCACATGGTGGCGGGGGCGAAGGAAATTGTCCTAACCGGTGTCGATCTTACCAGCTGGGGACAGGATATTTCCAACACGCCGCGGCTCGGCACGCTGGTTCAGGCCATCCTGGATGAATTTGATCAACTAACCCGCCTGCGGCTCTCCTCGGTCGACGGGGTGGAAATCGATCCGCTGCTGCTCGATCTGTTCGCGCACGAGCCGCGCTTGATGCCGCATCTCCACCTCTCGCTCCAGCACGGGGCGGACCTCATCCTCAAGCGGATGAAACGGCGCCACCTGCGCCGCGATGCAGTCGACCTGGTTGCAAGGCTCAAGTCAGCGCGGCCCGAGATCGCGATCGGCGCCGACCTCATCGCAGGCTTTCCGACCGAGACCGCCGAGCACCATGCCGCCAACCTTTCGATCATCCGCGAGCTCGGCATCGTCCACGGCCACATCTTCCCCTATTCGCCGCGCCACACCACTCCGGCAGCGCGCATGCCGCAGCACGACCGCGCCCTCGTCAAGGCGCGCGCCGGGCAGTTGCGCGAAGCTGTCGCCGACATTCGCCGCAGCTGGCTTGCCTCGCTCGTGGGCGAGACGCTAAGCGTCCTTACCGAACGCGGCGCGACCGGCTATTCGCCGACATTTGCGCGGGTGAAGCTTCCCGAAGGCTCGCAGGCCGGCCGGATCACCGAGCACCGCATCACCGGAATTGAGGAAGGATTGCTCACGTGAGCGAGATCGAGACACCGCCTGACAGCTGGACAGCGCGGCTGCTCGGCGGCTTTCGCAAGACTTCCGACCGGCTCACGAGCAATCTTGCGGGGCTAACCGGAGGCGGCAAGCTTTCGGATGCGACGCTCGATGATATCGAGGATGCATTGATCATCTCCGATCTTGGCCCCAAGGCAGCGGGCCGCATCCGCGAAAAGCTTGCCCAAAAGCAGTTCGGCGAAGCGATCACCGAGCGCGACCTCAAGGAAGCGGTCGCGATGGAGATCGCCGAGATCCTGCGCCCCGTCGCCAAGCCGCTCGAGATCACCGCCTTCCCGCGCCCGCAGGTGATCCTCGTGATCGGCGTCAACGGCAGCGGCAAGACGACCACCATCGCCAAGCTCGCGCACCTCTTCACCGAGGACGATTACGGCGTGCTCCTGGCAGCGGGCGATACCTTCCGCGCGGCCGCGATCGAGCAGCTGGCGACCTGGGCGGGGCGCGCCGGGGTCGAGCTTGTGCGCGGGAGCGAGGGCGGCGATCCCGCCTCGATAGTGTTCGACGCGGTCAAACAGGCGACCGCCACCGGGATCGACGCGCTGATCGTCGACACCGCCGGGCGACTTCAGAACAAGCGCGAACTGATGGACGAACTCGCCAAGATCCGCCGCGTGCTCGGCCGCCTCAACGAGGCCGCGCCGCACGATGTGGTGCTGGTGCTCGATGCGACCAACGGGCAGAACGCCTTGTCGCAGATCGACGTGTTCCGCGAGGTCGCAGGCGTTACCGGGCTCATCATGACCAAACTCGATGGAACCGCGCGCGGCGGCGTGCTGGTCGCCGCGGCCGAGCAATATGGCCTGCCGATCCACGCCATCGGGGTGGGCGAAAAGATGGAAGACCTGCGCCCGTTCGATCCCGATCTGGTCGCGCGCGTGATCGCGGGAGTGGCATGATGGCGGATCCCGACAAGGCTTCGGAAACGAGCAAGGCAGGCTCCTCCTGGATCAATGTCGCGGTCGATTATGGCCCGCTCGCGGTGTTTCTCCTCGCCTATCGCCTGAATGCGCCGGCGGACCCCAACCCAGCAGGCGAACTCGTCGCGATCATCTACGGCACCGGCGCCTTCATGGTCGCCGCGATCGCCGCGCTCGCGATCTCGAAATGGCGGCTGGGCAAGATCTCGCCGATGCTGTGGCTTTCGACCGCGCTGATCGTGGGGTTCGGCGCGCTCACGATCCTGTTCGGCGATCCGCGCTTCGTCCAGTTGAAGCCGACGATCATCTACGCCTTCTTCGGCGTTGCCTTGCTGGCCGGCTTCTTCACCGGCCGCGCGCTCCTGAAGGTTTTGCTCGAGAGTGCGTTCGAGGGGCTGTCCGAGGAGGGCTGGCTCAAACTGTCGCGCAATTGGGGCATCTTCTTCCTCGTTCTCGCCGGGCTCAACGAGGGGCTTGTCGCGTATCTCGATTTCGAAGGCTGGCTGTGGGCGAAGCTGTGGGTGTTCCTGCCGCTCACCTTCCTCTTCACCTTCACCCAGATCCCGATGCTGATGAAGCACGGGCTCGATCTTGAAGGGGCTGAGGATGTGGTTAAGGAAGAACCACCAACAAGCTGAAAAGGGGGATGGTTGAATGCTGCGCCTGGTCTCGATCGCGCTCGCGCTGAGTTTTGCGGCCAGTCCCGCGCTGGCCGCGCAGGAGCCCTCTAGCATCACCTCCAGCGAGCCGCGGCCCGCGCTCGCCCAGCCCCTCCCCTTGCGCGCCCGCGCCGAGGTGATCGACCGTATTCTGGCCGAACGACTCGATGCGCTGCTCCCACAGCTCATGCGCGAGGAGGGGATCGACCTGTGGCTCCTGATGAGCCGCGAATATTTCGAGGACCCGGTCACCGCCTCGATGCTCGATGCCAACAGCATGCACGCGCGCCGGCGCACGATCCTGATCCTGCACGACGCTTGCGAGACGGACTGCGAAGGCGAGCCGATCGAGCGCCTCACCGTCAGCCGCTACGGCCTTGCCGGGCTGTTCGAACCTGCATGGGACCCTGACGCCCAGCCCGACCAATGGCGCGCGGTCGCCGATCTGATCGCCGCGCGCGATCCAACCAAAATCGCGATCAACGTCTCGGATGCGACCCGCTTTGCCGACGGCATGACCAAGAGCCAACATGATGCGTTCTTGGCCGCTCTGCCCCCGGCGCTGCATGAGCGGATCGTTTCGGGCGAGGCGCTCTCCACCCGCTGGCTCGAGACCCGCACCGCTTCGGAGCTGGAGCATTATCCCGGCCTCGTGCGCCGCGCCCATGCGCTGATCGCCGAGGCGCTCTCGAATGCGGTGATCACGCCGGGAGTGACGACCTGCGCCGATGTGCAATGGTGGTATCGCGAAAAGATCGCCGCATTGGGCCTGAAGCCATGGTTCCATCCGAGCATCGGCGTGCAGCGCGAGGGCGCCGAGGGGATGCTCGAGGGTGACACCGTGATCATGCCGGGCGATCTCGTCTGGACCGATCTTGGCATAACCTATCTCAGGCTCAACACCGATACCCAGCATCTCGCCTATGTCCTGAAACCCGGCGAGCGCGAAGCGCCCGCGGGCCTTCGCGCAGGCCTCGCCAATTCGAACCGGGTGCAGGATATCCTCACGAGCCATTTCAAGGTCGGCCTGCCCGGAAACGAGATCCTCGCCCGCGCTCGGCGCGACGCGCTCGCGCAAGGGCTCGATCCCTCGATCTACAGCCATCCGCTAGGGCTCCATGGCCACGGGGCGGGCCCCGCGATCGGGTTCTGGGACAATCAGGCCGCCGATCCGCGCGGGAGCGACCTTGTGCGCGCCAACACCGCCTGGGCGATCGAGCTGACCAGCTATGCGGCCGTGCCCGAATGGGGCGGGCAAAGGGTTGACTTCCGCAGCGAGGAGGGTGCGTTCTTCGATGGCGAAACCGTGCGCTATCTCGATGGACGGCAGACCGAGCTGACCCTGATCGCGAGCAATTGAGCAAGGCAAGGATTGAAGGAGAGCGGCACTTTGCGCTGCCCAGTGCATTATCCTGATATGCACGCGAAGACAGGACCAGCCGCGCAGCCTGAGGAGCTGCGAGCTTGAGCTATATCCTTGTAAACCTTCTTGCGATCCTTGCTGCGACCGGGGTCGGCCTTGGCCTCGGTCTGATCGGGGTGCTCCTCTCGCGAAACCTGCTGCCCGATGCGCGCGCGCTGATGGTGGTGGCGCTCGCCGAATTCTGGCTCGCTTCGATCCTGGCGGGCGCGCTGATCCTCGCGCCGCCTGAGGCGCCGCAATGGATCATGGCGCTTGCGACCCCGTTCATCATCTGGATCGGCTTCATCGTGCCGGTGATCGCGGTCTTGGGCGCTGTCGGTGAGGTGTCCTCGCGCGCAAGCGTGCTCATCGCGCTCCACTGGCTTTGCGTCATGCTGGCGATGGCCGTCACGCTGCAGTGGATTGGCCTTTCGGGGCCAGGCTGAGAGCGACGATGCGCGCGCTAGTCGCCCGCCGCCTCGCCGTAGCCGAGCCTCAGATAGGCCGCGAGTGCGGCCTTGAGGAAGGCTTCGGCGTCCTCGTGGCTGAACAGGATCCCGCGCGAACCATGCACGTCCTCGAAATTGAGGAACAAGCGGTCACCATCGCCGGCAAACCCGGTCGTGCCGAGCCCGATCCGCGCCTCGCCCTCGAGCTTGGCGAAATCCTTGACCTGGGCTCTGAAATCATGGGTGGTGGCCATGGCTATCAGATCTCGACCTGGCTGCCGAGTTCGACCACGCGGTTGGTCGGCAGTTTGAAGAAATCCATCGCGCTCGCCGCATTCCTGAGCATCCAGGCGAAGATCTTCTCGCGCCAGATCGGCATGCCGGGCTTGGCGCTTGCAAGCAGCGTCTGGCGGCTGAGGAAGAAGCTGGTCTGCATCATGTCGAAATTGCCGCCGCAAGAGCGCCCCATGCCTTCAAGCCCGCGCGGCACGTTGGTCTCCTCCATGAAGCCGTAATGGAGGATCGCGCGGTAGAACCCGTCGCCAAGGTCGTTGTATTCGCAGCGTTCCGCAGCATCGACGTAAGGCACGTCGGCGATATCGACCGTGAGGATCACGACCCGCTCGTGCAGCACCTTGTTGTGCTTGATATTGTGGAGCAGCGCCGAGGGCACGCCCGAGGACTGGCTCGCCATGAAGATCGCTGTGCCGGGCACGCGCAGCGTTGAATTCTTGGCGCTCTTGGCAAAGATCTCCAGCGGCAGCGCACTCTCGCTCATGCGCTCGCGCATCAGCTTGCGCCCGCGCGCCCAGGTGGTGAGCAACAGGAAAGCGAACAGGCCAACCGCAAGCGGGAACCACCCACCATCGGCGAACTTGGTGAGGTTCGCGGCGAAATAGGCTCCGTCGACGATCAGGAACAGCACGACGACTGGCGCGGCATACCACCATCTCCACTTCCACACGCCCACGAACAGCACCGCCATCAGAAGCGTGTCGATCGTCACCGCGCCGGTCACCGCGATGCCATAAGCGCTCGCCAGGTTGGACGAATTCTCGAAGGTCAGCACCAGGATGATCACCGCCACCATCAGCGCCCAGTTGACCACCGGGATGTAGATCTGCCCGCCCTCGGTTTCCGAGGTGTGGCGGATCGAGAGGCGCGGGATATAGCCCATCTGGATCGCCTGATGCGTGATCGAGAACGCGCCCGAGATCACCGCCTGGCTGGCGATGAAGGTGGCGACGGTGGCGAGCAGCACCAGCGGCAGGCGATATTCTTCATCGGCGAGGAAGAAGAACGGCGACTGGATCGCCGCTGCGGCCTCGGCGGGCGGCAGGCTGATGATCATCGCGCCCTGCCCGAAATAGTTGAGCAGCAGACACGGCATGACGAACCCGAACCACGACAGCCGCATCGGGCCGCGCCCGAAATGCCCCATGTCCGAATAGAGCGCTTCCGAGCCGGTCACCGCGAGGACCACGCTGCCCAGCGCGAGGAACGCGAGCCAGCCATCGAGCACGAAGAAATTGACTGCGTGATAGGGGTTCAACGCCCACAGGACTTCCGGCGCATGGATGATCTGCCACAGGCCGAGCCCGGCGATCACGATGAAGTAGACGATCATCACCGGCGCAAACAGCGCGCCGACCTTGGCGGTGCCGCGCTTTTGCAGGATGAACAGGAAGATCAGCAGCACCAGCGCGATCGGGATAACGTAACGCTCGAGCCCCTGATCGACCACTGTCAGCCCCTCGACCGCCGAGAGCACCGAGATCGCCGGCGTGATCATCGAATCGCCATAGAACAGGCTGGTCGCGAACACGCCGAGCAGCACCGCCATCCAGCTGTAGCGCGATTGACCCATGCTCCGGCTGATCAAAGCGACCAGCGCGAGGCTGCCGCCCTGCCCCTTGTTGTCGGCGCGCATCAGGATCGAGACATACTGGATCGAGACAATCAGCGTCATCGACCAGAAGATCAGGCTGACGACGCCCAGCACATGCGCGCTGTCGAGCGCCAGCGGATGCGGACCCGCGAAGGTCTCGCGGAAGGCATAGAGCGGGCTGGTGCCGATATCGCCGAAAACGATCCCGATCGCGCCGACCGCCAGCCCGGCCTTGGTGCCAGCATGGCTGTGCCCGCCGCCCGGCGGCTGATGCGCGGGCGAGGAGAGTTCGGGAGTTTGGCTATCGCTCATGCTGTGTGTGGATTTCCCGTGTTGAGGCCAACGCTGTGCCTCGTATTTGGTACTGCCCTATCCCTTGGCCTTATCCCTTGGCCTTATCCCTTGGCCTTATCCC
>DAITMG010000017.1:41479-49647 GCA_036835265.1 Erythrobacter sp.
TATCCCTTGGCCTTATCCCTTGGCCTTATCCCTTGGCCTTATCCCGTGGCCCTATCACCCTTGGCCCTATAGCCCTTGGCTATCACGGCCTTGGGTGGCGCGCTTACCACCGCCGTTTCGCGCCCGCAATACGCGAGCAGCGACCCAGGTGGAAAGGCGCCGCCCTTATTGCAGCATCGGCGCGTTGGCGATCATCTGGTCGAGCGCGGCAATGCGCTGCTCGAGATCCTGGCGCCAGGGCGCATCCTCGGGCGAACGTTCGAGCAGGCTCGCCCAGACCGAGCGCGCCGCGCGGATCTCGCCGCTCTGGACATAAGAGACCCCGAGGAAATAGTCGGCCGCCGGGTTGTCCGGATCGATCTGGCGCGCGCGGGTATAGGCATAGGATGCGGCCGGCGTCACGAACCCATCCGAATGGCCGACCAGCGCCATTCCAAGCGCGAGCCAGCCTTCGAGGTGATCCGGATTGTCGTTCAACCCCTTGCGCAGGAGACCTGCGGCATTCTCGAACTGGCCGCGCCTTGCAAAGGCGTCGGATGTGACGAGATAATCGGGCTTCGGCATCGCGGGATCGAACAGCGCATGGCGCGCCTCGACCATCTCCTCGCCCGATTGCGTAACTTCGGTTGCAGGCTGTTTGGGGCTGGCGGGCTGGCCGGGCGCGCCCTGCCAGGCATAGCCGGTGAGCCCGAACAGGAGGATTGCGCCGAACACGGCCCAGCCCTGGCGCGGCAGGCGCAGCGCGAACGCGGCGATCGCGAAGCAGGCACCTGCGAGCAAGAAAGCGGCGATCCACCCGGTCATGATGCGGCATCATTGCGCTTGCGCCCGAGCCTGCGCGCAAGCACCAGCAGGGCAAGGCCGAGCAGCACCGCCGGGATCGCGAACAGCGGCCACGTCGTCGCGCTCACTTCAGGCTGGTAGCTGACATAATCGCCATACCGCTGAACCAGCCACGAGCGGATCTCCTCGGGCTCCTGCCCGGCGGCGATGCGGCTGCGGACCTGGTGGCGCATATCGCCCGCCATCGGCGCATCGCTGTCGGCGATCGATTGCGACTGGCACTTGAGGCACCGCAGCGTCTGCATGAGCGCAGCTGCCTCGGCCTCGAGCGCGGGATCGTCGAGCTGGGTATAGGCATAGGGCGCGGGCGGAACGGCGCTCTGAGCCAAGAGCGGTGCAAACAGAGGCGCCGCAAGCAGCGCAAGCGCCGCGATCAAAAGCTTCATCATCACCGCGCCTCCGCCAGCTTCTCGAGCAGCATCGGCACGTGTTCGGGCCGGATATCGCCGATATGCTGATGCCGGATGATGCCCTTACCATCGATCACGAAGGTCTCGGGCACGCCCGAGGAGCCGATTTCGAGCTGGATCTCCGAGAGGTCGTCGGCCCCGATCCGGCTGTAGGGATTGCCGTGGCGCGCAAGAAAGGCGGCGACGGCCTCGGGCTGATCGCGAATGGCAACGCCGACGATCTCGGCGCCGGCATCGCGCAGGTCTTCGAGCTGCGGGGCTTCGGCGATGCAGGGCAAGCACCAGCTCGCCCAGATGTTGAGCAGCTTGGGCTCGCCATCGGTGAAGTGCGCCAGGCTCACGCCCGGGCGATCGACGGTGGCGGGGCGCAGCGCGAAGTCAGGCAGAGGCTCGCCGACCATTGCGCTTTCGACGAATTCGTCCTTGGGTTGGGTCAGCATGTAGCCCGCCAGCGCGGCAAACAGCGCAAACAGCACAAGCGGGATGAAATAGGCAGCGCGCAGCATCGGACCAGGTCTATTCGGCCGGCTGAGGCAGCGGCGCATCACCGGCGAGCTGCGCTTCATCCTCGGCCCGCTCGGCGCGCACGCGCGCAGCCTTGCGCTGCCTCACATCGACCGTGACCCGGCCGAAGATCGAAACCACGCCGCCCAGCGCGATCAGCATGCCGCCATACCAGATGAAGGTGACGAACGGCTTCCACCACAGCCGCAGCTGCCAGCGTTGCTCGCCATCAGGCCCCACGCCCGCGGCATCGCCGATGACGGCATAGAGCTGCCCGTCCCAGCGGGTGAGCAGCGCGCTCTCGCTGGTCGCCTGCGCGGGCGCCCAGAAATTGCGCGCCTGCGGATCGAGCAGCACCGGCTCGCCCCCGCCCCGGCTGACCGCAAGCCGCGCCTCGATCGCGGTCCAGTTCGGCCCGGCGACGGGATCGACGCTTTCGAGCGTGACCGTCCACCCGGAAATTTCCTGGCTCTCGCCCGCCGCAACCGCAGCCAGCCGTTCCTCGGTGAACGCGCTCTCGCAGGCCATGCCGAACAGCGCGACGGCAATCCCGAAATGCGCGATCACCATGCCCCAGGTCGCCGTCGGCACCCGCGCAAGCTTGCGCCCGCGCAACGGCAGGAGCGCGGCAACGCCGAGCGCGCCGGCGAGCGCCAGGCCGAGCACCGGCAGCAACGGATAATCGCCGAGGAAGACGACAGCTGCGATGATCAGGAGCGCGATCGCGGCCAGCACGGCCAGTTCGCTCTGGATGCGCACCGGGCTGTCATCCTTCCAGCGCAGCAGCGGGCCAACCGCCATCACCAGGAACATCGGGATCGCGAACATCGCGCCCGCCGGATTGAAATAAGGCGGCCCGACGCTGACGCGCACATCGAACGCCTCGGTCAGCAGCGGATAAAGCGTGCCCAAGAGGACGATCGCGAGGATCGCTGTCAGCATCACGTTGTTGAAGACCAGCGCGCCCTCGCGGCTCGTCGCGGTGAAGCGCTTGCCCTCGGCGATCTGCCCTGCGCGCATCGCGAAGATGGTGAGGCTCCCGCCGATATACAGCGCCAGCAGGAACAGCAGCAGCGTGCCGCGCTCAGGGTCGACCGCGAAGGCATGGACGCTGGTGAGGACGCCCGAGCGCACGAGGAAGGTGCCCAGCATCGACATCGAGAAGGCAACCACGCCGAGCATGATCGTCCAGGTTCGCAGAGCATCGCGCGCGGCCAACACGCTCACCGAATGGAGCAGCGCGGTCGCGGCGAGCCACGGCATGAGCGAGGCGTTCTCGACCGGATCCCAGAACCACCAGCCGCCCCAGCCCAGTTCGTAGTAGGCCCAGTAGGAGCCCGCCGTGATCCCGAGCGTGAGGAACACCCACGCCCCCAGCACCCACGGCCGCATCACCTTGGCGAATTCAGGCGTCACCTCGCGGGTGATGAGCGCGCCCATCGCGAGGCTGAAGGCGACCGACAGGCCGACATAGCCGATATAGAGCGTCGGCGGATGGATCGCGAGGCCGATATCCTGCAGCAGCGGATTGAGCCCCACCCCTTCAACTGCGGGGATCGGCAGCCGCTCGAACGGGTTCGAGCTGACGAGGAGGAAGACGTAGAACCCGATCGCGACAAAGCCCTGAACGGCAAGCGTTGCCGACATGGTGCGCTCGGGCAGGCGCCGCTCGGCAAACGCGAGCAGGCCGCCCGAAAGCGCAAGCACCGCGACCCACAGCAGCATCGAGCCCTCGTGGTTACCCCAGGTGCCGGTAAGCTTGTAAAGCAGCGGCTTCATCGAATGCGAATTGGTGGCGACGAGCTTGACCGAAAGATCGGTGATCGCGAAGGCATAGAGCAGCGTTGCAAAGGCGATCACCGCGAGAAACGCCTGCACGACCGCTGCGGGCCGCGCATACATCGCGTATGGCGAAGGCGCTGCGCCCGGTGCAAGCTCAGGGGTACGCAGCGCGAGCGCGCCAGCAACCGTCTGCAACACCGCAAGCGCTGCAGCGAGCCACAATGCGGCGTGTCCAATCTCAGCAATCATGTTTTATCCCGCTTCTAGTTCAACCCGACCGTGGTTTTGGCAACCTTCGGTTCGGCCGGATGCGCTTCGAGCCCCTCGAGCTCCCTGGGGACGTAATTCTCGTCATGCTTGGCCAGAAGGTTGGTCGCAAGAAAAGTGCCGTCATTCTGCAGGCTGCCCTCGGCGACAACGCCCGAGCCTTCGACGAAGAGATCGGGCAGGATGCCGCTGTAGCGCACGGGGATCGTGCTCGCCTCATTGCCGGTGACGATGAAGCGCACCGTGATACCGTCCTCGAGCGTGGTCAGCGAGCCCGTCTGCACCATCCCGCCAAGGCGCACCGGCTGACCGACCGCAGGCGGCGTCTGCGCCATCTGTTCGGGCAGGTAGAAATAGTTCGCCTGGTTGCGCAGCGCCCAGACCGCGATCAGGCCGGCGGCAACGATCGCGAGCAGCGCGAAGGTGACCAGCGTCAATCTTTGGTGTTTGGCTTTCATCTGGCTCATCGGCGTTTAATCTCCTCGCGCCGTTTCTCCGCGCGGCGCATGCCTGCATAGCTCCAGATAACGAGCGCGGCGAGCGCAATCGCCGCAACTGCATAAGCCGCGATCACGTAATCCCACTGGGCAAGGTTCTCGCGCATCAGGCCGGCTCCATCGCGGCGGGTGCAGCGGGCTCGGGCGCATCGTCCAACGCGCGGCGCTTGAGCCTCGCCTCGATCTGCGCCTCGGCGATCAGCGTGCGCATCCGCATCAGCACGATCGCTGCAAACAGCAGCGAGAAGCCGAGCACCGCAATCAGCAGCGGCCACAGGAAGGCGGCATCGATCGCGCTCTTGCCCGCAGTGATGCTGGGCGGCTGGTGGAGCGAATTCCACCACACCACGCTGCGGTTGATGATCGGAATGTTGATCGCGCCGACCATCCCGAAGATCGCGGCCACCTTGGGGGAGGCGCCTTCGCGCGCGGTCGCCTGCGCGAGCGCGAGATAGCCGATATAGAGGAACATGAGGATCAGCATCGAGGTCAACCGCCCGTCCCACACCCACCAGGTGCCCCAGGTCGGCCGGCCCCAGATCGAGCCGGTGACAAGGCACACCACGGTGAAGACGAGCCCGGGCACCGCGATCGCGCGCGCGCTCAGGGCAGCGAGCGGATGCTTCCAGATGAGCAGCGCAGCAGACGAGATCGCGATCCCCGCCCAGCCGCCCATGCCGAGCCAGGCCGCAGGCACGTGGATGAACAGGATGCGCACCGTCTCGCCCATCAGCCGATCGGGCGGAACCATGAACAGCCCCCACAGCACCGCACCGCCCGCGAGCACCAGCCCGCTCGCAAAGCACAGCGGCATGAGCCAGCGCGCGAGCGCGAGAAAGCGTGTGGGATTGGCGTAGATGTGCACGGCTATCTTATCCCTGGCCTGTCCTTGGCCGATCCTTGGCCATTGGTCGGCCTATCCTTGGCTGTCCAATCTAGCCCTTAGCGAGAGGCTTGCAAAAGCGCAAAAGTTGCAAGCGATCTACGTCGCCCAAACCGCGGCGGCTGCAACCCTTCGCCGTCAGCCGCGCCCGATCAGTTCGTTTGCCATCGTGTCGGCGACGCGATCGGGCGGGGTGCCGGTCGAATCGCTCGCCTGCCAGATCTGCGCCAGTCTCTCGGGGATTGCGCCGATCTTCTCGCGCACCAGTTCGACGGTGCAGCGCGCGCCTTCGCGCCGGGCGAGATATTCGTTGGCGACCGAGATGATCCCGCCTGCATTGATGACATAGTCGGGTGCATAGAGCACGCCGCGCTGATACAGCCGCTCGCCGTGGCCGGCGCGGGCGAGCTGGTTGTTCGCGCCGCCCGCGATGATCGCGGTGTCGAGCCGCTCGATCGTCGCCTCATCGAGAATGGCGCCCAGCGCATTGGGCGAGAGGACATCGCAGGTGACCGTCAGGATCGCATCGGCGCTCACCGCCTCCGCGCCCAACTCCTCGGCGAGCCGCGCGGCGCGCAACGCGTCGATATCGGCGAGCGTCAGCCGCGCGCCGTCAGCGGCGAGCAGCCGCGCGACCCCGCCGCCGACGCTGCCCGTGCCCTGCACCGCGACATGCACGCCCTTGACGCTGTCGGTGCCGAGCTTGTGGCGCACCGCCGCCTTGATCCCGAGATAGATGCCATAAGCGGTGAACGGGCCGGGATCGCCGCCCGCCAGCGCCTTGTCGGCAACCGGCAGACCCGAGACGTGCGCGGTGCGCTGGTGCACCGCGACCATGTCCGCCTCGTTGATGCCGACATCCTCCGCCGTGACGTAGCGCCCGCCCAGCGCCTCTACCGCATCGCCGAAGGCGGCGAGCATGGCGGGCGTCTTGGTGCGCTGGCTATCTGCAAGGATGACCGCCTTGCCCCCGCCCATCGGCAGCCCGGCCATCGCGTTCTTGTAGCTCATCCCGCGGCTGAGGCGCAGCGCATCGCGCAGCGCGCCTGCTGGATCGGGATAGTGCCAGAACCGGGTGCCGCCCGCGCCCGGGCCGAGATGGGTCGAATGCAACGCGATGATCGCCGTCAGCCCGGCCGCGCGATCGTGCACGACTTCGACAAGCTCGTGATGGTCGAAATCGGGTTCGGTGAAAAAAGCGGTCATCTGCGCATCAGCCCCTAATTATCGAACGAGTGTATCGACCGCGCTTTTGCGAGTGCGGTCTATCAAGCACGTATCAACGAGTTCGGGCGCGGCGATGCGACATCGCAGGAAAGCCAGGCCAACGAGGGGGAAATGGGGCGACCGAGGGGGCTCGAACCCCCGACCTCCGGTACCACAAACCGGCGCTCTAACCAACTGAGCTACGATCGCCACACGCCTCGCCGCGCATCTGCTATGTCATCAACGCGTGCCCGCGAAGCGCAAGGACTGACCCATGCGCGCCAACCGGTCAAGGCCGCCATCAGCGGGCGCGAGCCAATTGCACAAAGCGCCGATCAAGGGAAGCGAAAACTGCCCCGCGCGCGGTTTGGCGCAAGAATGTGTCGCGTGCTCGAAGCCCTTGCCAGCAGCGCGTGTGGTTTTATCACCGCCGCCATGAGCCAGGCGACCGATTCTTCCGCTGAGCAGCTCTTCGCAGCTGCGCACAATTGGGGTGGGCTCCAGCGCGTGCCCAGCCCCAAGGTCGAGCTGTTCCAGATCAGGAATTTCCTTTCGCCCGAACTGTGCTCCAGGCTGGTTGTTCTGATCGAGCAGGACCGCCGCCCCTCGACCCTCGCCGATGCCAATGGCGATGATTATTTCCGCACGTCCGAGACGTGCGATCTCAGATACGAGGAACCGGCGGTGCGCGAGTTGCAGGCGAAGCTGACCGCGCTTTCGGGGATCGATCCCGCCTATGGCGAACCGTTGCAGGGCCAGCGCTATGCGGTCGGCCAGGAGTTCAAGCCCCACACCGATTATTTCACCGAAGGCGGAGCGGATTGGGACCGCTTCTGCAGCGTCTCTGGCCAACGCACCTGGACCTTCATGATCTATCTCAACGCGGTCGAAGCGGGCGGCGCGACCCGGTTCAAGGTGATCGGCAAGACCTTCCAGCCCGAGGTCGGCAAGCTTTTGTGCTGGAACAACCGCCGCCCCGATGGCCGGGTCAATCCGGGCACGCTCCATCACGGGATGAAGGTGCGCAAGGGCGTCAAATACGTGATCACCAAGTGGTATCGCGAGCGGCCGTGGGGGTGAGCGGCGCGGTTGTCAGCGTGCAGCGCGATGGCGCCCATCGCTTTTCCAAGCAGCCTTGCGCTGCGATCACGATCGTGGCCGGCATTGGCGTCGAGGGCGATGCCCATGCCGGCGCGGTGGTGAAGCACCGGTCACGCGTCGTGATCAACCCTGCGCAGCCCAATCTGCGCCAAGTCCATCTGATCCATGTCGAGCTCTTCGCTGAACTCGCGTCAAGGGGCTTCGCTCTCGCGCCCGGCGATCTGGGCGAGAACATCACGACATCGGGCGTCGACCTGCTCGGCCTCGGGCGAGGAACCCGGCTGCAAATCGGCCCGGCGGCTGTGCTGGAGGTGACGGGCCTGCGCAATCCGTGTGGTCAGATCGAGGCCTTCATGCCCGGCCTCCTCGCGGAACTCGCGATCAAGCGTCCCAACGGCATTATCCGCAAGGCGGGGATCATGACGATTGCCGTAGCAAGCGGGACGGTGAGTGCGGGCGATCCGATCGAGGTCATCCTGCCCGCCGGGCCTCACGTTCCGCTCGAGCGGGTGTGAGGGGACTTTAAGCGTGTGCGCCACGCCCGGCTCTTGCAGGAATGACGCTCCGACCGGGCGCGCGCAAACGCGCGCGCCCTCGCGTCTTACTTCTTCAGGCTGAGACCGCCGAAGCGCTTGTTGAAGGCTGCGACGCGGCCGCCTTCCTGGATCTGCTTCT
>DAITMG010000018.1:0-48681 GCA_036835265.1 Erythrobacter sp.
GGAACAACCTCACCACGAATCACAAAATGCAATTATTTCAAGGACTATTGGCGGAGCAGGAGGGATTCGAACCCTCGATACGGGGTTGCCGTATACACACTTTCCAGGCGTGCGCCATCGACCACTCGGCCACTGCTCCGCGCGTCCCTACCGGGAAAGGGGGCGGATAGACGCACGCTTGCTCTTTCGCAACCCGCTTGAGAGTGGCAGACATCCTCGCATGAAACACATCGCCCTTGCTGCCGCATTCGCGCTCGTCCCTGCACTGCCGCTGGCGGCGCAGGACCAGGCGCGCGCGCTCTCGCCCTCCGACATCGTCAACGCCGCGCCGCAGGAGCACTGGGTGGTGATCGCGCCCGAGGATCTGCTCGTGATGACCCTGGCGCCGGATGCCGAGGGCAAGCCGCGCCAAGTGGTGATCCAGCTCATGCCGCCGCCGTTCTCGCAAGGCTGGGTGCACAACATCCGGCTGCTCGCGCGCTCGGGCTGGTATGACGGGACCAGCGTCAACCGGGTGCAGGACAATTACGTCACCCAATGGGGAGATCCTAACTACGACAACCCGGAGGCGACGGGGAAGCCCAAGCCCTTGCCGCAAGGGCTGAAGGTCATGACGGAAAGCGACTACCTTGCACCGCGCGAGCGTGAGCGGACCTTCCGGCACAAGACTGCCAGCGACCCCTATGCCCAGCGCCATGGTCATAATCAGGGCTGGCCGATCGCCTGGAACGCCGATGCCGCGTGGCCCGTCCACTGCTACGGCATGGTCGGCGTCGGGCGGAGCTACTCGCCGGACACCGGCTCGGGAGCGGAGCTTTACACCGTGATCGGCCATGCGCCGCGCCACCTCGATCGCAACATCGCGCTGGTCGGTCGCGTGATCGGCGGGATGGAACACCTCTCCTCGCTCCCGCGGGGGACCGGGGCGCTGGGCTTCTACACCAAGGACGAGACGGGCAAGCGAACGCCGATCCGGTCGGTGAGGGTCGCCTCCGATCTGCCCGAGGAAGAACGCCCGCTCTACGAATACCTTTCGACCCAAAGCGCCACCTTTGCCGCCTTTGCCGAAGCCGTCGCCAACCGCCGCGATCCCTTCTTCATCACTCCCTCCGGTGGCGCGGACATCTGCAACCTGCGCGCGCCCGTGCGGCCGTTCGTCTACAATGATCCCGAAGACGAGTGATTGACAGCCTCACGGCGCGAGTAGCCCTTGAGAGCTGGCATGGCACGCGCGGCACCTATCATCTGGTGATCTTCACGGGCGAGGCAGCGCGTTTGCTCGGGGAGCGAGCGATGCTCGATCGGCTCGAATGGGGCACCGGCGCGGTTTCGGCTCGATCAAGGTGGCCGCCCGGATTGGTGAGACGCAGTGGAAGACCTCGGTCTTCCCGCAGCGCGCTGGCGCTGAACAAGGTTCTGGCAACGACTATGTCTTGTTGATCAGCCGCAAGGTAGTCGAGGCTGAAGGTCTCGCGGTTGGCCAACAGATTGAAGTTGCCCTCACCTTCTAGCTCGCGGCCACCGCGTCAGAGCCGGTCCGCTTGCGCCACGGCATCGCTCGCCCGCAAAGCGCTCAGAATGCGGCTGAGGTGCGCGAGATCCTGGACCTCGGCGTCGATCTCGTAGGTCGTGAACGGGTGATCGAGGTGGGTTTGAACCAGGCTGGTCACGTTGGTCTTGTTCTGAGCGAAAATGCCCGCCATCTCGGCCAGCGTCCCGGTGCGGTCATACAGGATCACCCGCAGCCTGCCGACCGCGCCCTGGGAACGTTTGTCCCACGACAGATCCAGCCAGTCCCGGTCGATCCCGCTCGCAAGCTCGAGACAATCGATGGTGTGGACGAGCACCCGGTCGCCCTTGCGCCGCAGCCCGACGATCCGGTCGCCGGGCACCGGGTGACAGCAACTCGCCAGTTCGAACGCGACGCCCGGCGTCAGCCCGCGGATCGAGATCTGGCGCTCGCGGCCAGTCCATTCATCGTGCTCGGCAAACTCGGAAGTGCATCCGGGCACGAGCGCTTCCATCACCTCGCGATCGGTCAACTTGGCAGCGCCGATCGCGAACATCAGGTCCTCGGGCTCTTCCATGTCGAGGCGTTCCAGCGCGGCGCGTATCGCTTTCTTGCCGATCTTGGCGGGCACCCGCGCGGCGATCTCATCGAACAGTTTCGAGCCGATCGCGGCAATCTCGGCCCGCTCCTTCTGTCGCACGGCCCGCCGGATCGCGGCGCGCGCCTTGCCGGTGACGACGAAGCTCAGCCACGAGAGCTGGGGCTCGGGCTGGTTGGTCTTGATGATCTCGACCACGTCGCCGTTGTTGAGCTGGGTGCGCAGCGGCATGTGCCGCCCGTTGATCTTCGCGCCGACACACGCCAGCCCAAGATCGGTGTGCACTGCAAACGCAAAGTCGACCGACGTCGAACCCTTGGGCAGCTGGAACAAGGCGCCCTTGGGCGTGAAGGCGAAAATGCGATCCTGATAAATCGCAAGTCGCGTGTGCTCGAGCAATTCCTCGGCATCGTGGCTCGCATCGACGATCTCGATCAGATCGCGCAGCCACCCGACCGCGCCATCGGGCTTGTCGCCCTGCTTGTAGGCCCAGTGCGCAGCGAGCCCGAATTCGTTGCGCTGGTGCATCTCGCGGGTGCGCAACTGCACTTCGACCCGCATCGAATTCTCGTACATCAAAGAGGTGTGAACCGAGCGATAGCCGTTGGTCTTGGGGGTCGAGATATAGTCCTTGAACTTTCCCGGAAGGAACTGCCAGGTCGTGTGGAGGACGCCGAGCGCCGCATAGCAATCCGCCTCGCTATCGGTGATCACGCGGAAGGCCATGATATCGGTTACCTGCTCGAAGCTGACGTGCCGCTCGGACATCTTCTGCCAGATCGAATAGGGGTGTTTCTCGCGTCCCATCACCGCCACCGAGAGCCCCGCCTCGGCCAACGCCTGCTTGATCTTGAGCGCGATCGCATCGACCTGCCCGCCATCCGAGCCGCGCAGATCCTCCAGCCGCTTGGTGATGGTCGCATAAGCCTCGGGCTCAAGCTCCATGAAGGCAAGCGCCTGCATTTCGCGCATATATTCGTACATGCCCACCCGCTCGGCGAGCGGGGCGAAGATATCCATCGTCTCGCGCGCGATCCGCTGGCGTTTGTCGCCGCTCTTGATGAAGTGGAGCGTGCGCATGTTGTGCAGGCGATCGGCGAGCTTCACCAGCAGCACCCGAATGTCCTCCGACATCGCGAGGAGGAACTTCCTGAGGTTCTCAGCCGCCCGTTCGTTTTCGGGCATCGCTTCGATCTTCGAGAGCTTGGTGACCCCATCGACCAGCCGGGCGACTTCGGGCCCGAAGTTGCTCTCGATATCCTCGATCGTGGCGAGCGTATCCTCGACCGTATCGTGGAGCAGCGCGGTCATGATCGTTTCCTGATCGAGCTGCAGATCGGTCATCAGGCCGGCAACTTCGATCGGATGCGAGAAATAGGGATCGCCCGAGGCGCGCTTTTGCGAACCGTGTTTCTGGACCGTGTAGACATAGGCACGGTTGAGCGCCGCCTCATCGACGTCGGGATCGTAGGCCTTGACCCTTTCGACAAGTTCGTACTGGCGCAGCATTGACATAGATATGTGCCGGGCAGTGCCACTCGGCAAGCGCAATCGGGCGGGGCGGCCCGCAGCCGCCTGAGGTCAGCCGTTCGCCGCAGGAGGCCTGCTGGGAGGCCGGATAGCCGAGAACCCTAGCTCCAGGTCGCGCGCGGAGGCAGGCTCATCAGGATCGCGTCGATGTTGCCTCCGGTCTTCAGGCCGAATATAGTGCCGCGATCGTAGACCAGATTGAACTCGGCGTAGCGGCCGCGATATTCGAGCTGTCGGGCCTCGTCCTCGGCGGTGAATTCGCTGTTCATGCGCTTGCGCACGAGTTTGGGGAAGATGTCGAGAAAGGCGCGCCCGACATCCTGGGTGAACGCGAAATTGCGCTCCCACGCAGCGTCTTCATCGCTTTCGAGGTGATCGTAGAAGATCCCGCCGACACCGCGGTGGACGTTGCGGTGGGGAATGTAGAAATAATCGTCCGCCCACTTCTTGTAGCGCTCGTAATAGGTCGGATTGTGCGCAGCGCAGGCGGCGCGCATCGCAGCGTGGAACTCCTCGGTATCGTCGTCATAAGGGATCGGCGGGTTGAGATCCGCCCCGCCGCCAAACCATGCCTTGCCGGTAGTCAGGAACCGGGTGTTCATGTGAACCGCCGGGACATGCGGGTTGGACATATGAGCGACAAGACTGATGCCGGTCGCCGTGAAGCCGGGATTGTCGGCATCGGCTCCGTTCACGGAGCCTGCGAATTCCTTGGGAAAACTGCCCGCAACCGTTGAGACGTTGACACCGACCTTCTCGAACACCCGGCCCTTCATTAGGCCCTGCACCCCGCCGCCAGGATTGTCGTTACCTTCTTCGCTGCGTTGCCACGGCGTATATTCAAATGCCGCATCCGAACCCGCCTCGCGCTCGATCGCTTCGAAGGCTGCGCAGATCTGGTCACGCAAGCTCTCGAACCATTCCTTTGCGCGCGCCGTGTTGGGCTGCCAACCAGTCATTCCCGATCCCCGTCCTATCGATTTTTCCGCCCTGCGATCCCGCGTGAAGCGGGCTGCTGTCAATCGCCGTGGACAATCTCCAAGTCAACCTCGCTTCTTCGCGGGGATAGCTCGCAATGCCTCTTGCCAAACCCTTGCGGCACGGGCATTCGGCACGTATGGTTCCTGTTTCGTTCCCAAGCCAGTTTGGCGCCGCGCTCGAACTCGGGGGTCAGGAGTTTGTCCTGCTGAGCGCCAATTGTCTTTATTGGCCGCGTGAGCGGGCGCTTGTGCTGGCAGATCTGCACCTCGAAAAGGGCAGCTGGTTTGCCCGCCAAGGACAGCTTCTCCCTCCTTATGACAGCCGCGAAACGCTCGCGCGGGTCGCCGATTGCGTCAAGATCACGGGCGCGCGCCGGGTCATCACTCTGGGCGACAACTTCCATGATGCCGAAGGTCTCGCCCGGCTCGAGCCGCATGCCGCCGGAATGCTCGCCGCGCTCACGCGCGCGCTCGACTGGGTCTGGATTGCGGGCAATCACGACAAGGGAATCGATCACGGTTTTGGTGTTGCAGTTTTCGAAGAGCTCGAGATGTCCGGGATTGTTCTTCGCCACCAAGCGGCCCCCGGCGAGCATCGGCACGAGCTTTCAGGCCACTTTCATCCCAAGATGCGGATCACGGTGCGCAATCGCCACATCGCGCGGCCATGCGCGGTGGTCAGCCGATCTGCGACCGGCGGCGAGCGAATGATCGCTCCGGCCTTTGGCACCTATACCGGCGGGATGGATGTCCAGGCTCCCGAGATCATCTCGGCGCTCAGTCCAGCAAAAGCGATTGACGCGGTGCTTCCTGCAAAGGGCAAGTTGGTAAGATTCCCGGTCTACCGGGCGATCGCATAGCCATCACTGCTGGCCGAATGCGCGATACACCAAGAGGTATCTGGTGCATCGCGCGCAAAATCACTACAATGATGCGACCCAACTGGCTTTATCAGGAGAACACACATAGCCCGTCCCCCTCGGCGACAGATGGCCCCGCCCGTTAAAAGCGGCCCTCGATTTGATAGTATGATCCAAGTCCCCAAGGTTCGCGTCATCGACGATGAAGGCGAAAACCTGGGCGTGATGTACACCCGCGAAGCGATCGAGCAGGCTCAGGAAAAGGGCCTCAACCTCGTCGAGGTGTCGCCCAATGCCGACCCGCCGGTCTGCAAGTTTCTCGATGTCGGCAAATATCGTTACGAGGCCCAGAAGAAGGCCAACGCTGCGCGCAAGACGCAGAAGACGCAGGACATCAAAGAGGTCAAGATGCGCCCCAACATCGACACGCATGATTATGACGTGAAGATGAAGAACGTGAACAAGTTCATCGAGCATGGTGACAAGGTGAAGGTAACCTTGCGGTTTCGCGGGCGCGAGATGGCGCACCAGCATCTCGGCATGGATCTCTTGAAGCGAGTGCAGGACGATGTGCAGGAGATCGCCAAGGTCGAGGCCTTTCCGCGGCTCGAAGGGCGCCAGATGCTGATGGTGCTCGCGCCCAAGTGAGCTGGACATCGCTCACGGCAATGGCGAGGACACCTCATTCTTCGCGATGAGGTGTCCAGCAGGCCCAACCCGATCGACCAACGGGCGAAGGGAACCGACAATGGCGCCCCTTAGTTCGATCTGAGATGATACTACATGAATTACGGCGGGCGATCTGATGCAGCGCGCCGCCTTGTTGCCTGCTTTTTCGCCCCGAACGAGAGAGCTGGCCTGAAGAAGAGGTTCGGCAAATGGTTCGCTCTCTTTCCTATCGCATGGTGAACCGGCTCATGCTCGGCGCCGGCGGGATGGCCCTTGCAGCCACCGCTGCGCTGGCTCAGCCGGTCGATATGGGCACCGCGCCTGACCTGGCCTTTGCCACCTTTGCCCCGAGCGCCAACCCCAATGCCGATTCGATCGATTACTCGATCTGGGATGAGGCGATGAAGAACCTCGTCATCTCGATGGGGCCGAGCCTCAGGGAGGGAGCCCCGCGGCCCGATCAGGGCTTCGGGTCGCGCCGCGTGTATGGCCACGTCTCGCGCTATCGCCTCGAGGGCACGCGCATCATGTTCAGCTTCCTCGATGCCGACGTGATCGCCACTTTCGGCGAATATCGCCGCGATCTCGAGGCGACGGCTGACAAGGTCGACATCCAGTCGCTCAGCCGCAACGAGCAGCTGGCCTATTGGATCAACCTTCACAACGTGGCGATGGTCGAACAGATCGCGAACAACTGGCCGATCCGTCAGCCGCGCGAGATCAAGGTCGATGGCGTCCCTCTCGATGATGCCAAGTTCATTACGGTCGAAGGGATCGCGATGAGCCCGAAGGACATTCGCACACGGATCGTTTATCGCAATTGGAAGGATCCGCGGGTCATCTATGGCTTCTGGCGCGGCGATATCGGCGGCCCCTCGATCCAGCGCGAGGCCTTTAACGCGGACAATGTCAGCCGCCTGCTCGAGCGAGGGGCCCAGGATTTCGTGAACTCGCTGCGCGGCACGCAGAAAGCGGGCAACAAGCTGCAGGTCTCGACGATCTACGAGGAGGCAGCGCCCTTCTACTTCCCCGAGTACGAGCCGGATCTGCGTGCGCATCTTGCGCGCTTTGCCGAGGAGGAGGTGGCCGAAATCCTGAAAGAGACGAACACGCTCGAAACCTCGATCAGCGAATACGACATCGCCGATCTCGCCGGCGGCGTGCGCGAGCCAAGCTACAGCTATATCGAGACAGCGGACGGCAACGCTCAGAGCTTCCGGATCCCGCAGAGCATGCAGCGCCTGCTGGCAGCGCGCGAGGAGAAGTTCCGCCGGATCCTCAAGGAAGGGCGCACGGGCAGTGTGACCTTCAGCACTATCGACCTGCCGAGCGATCCCAAGAACAAGGAAGTCCAATAGCGCGTTCAGCCTTGCAGCTTGCGCTCCATCGTCCAGAAAGTCGGCCCGCCGCCGGGCGACTGCCATTCCTCGGGCACCTCGAAGCCGAGGCGGGAATAGATCGCGACATTGTCCGGGGTCGCAGTTTCGAGCAGCACGCCGCAGCCCTTGCGCGCGGCGTGCTCGATACCTGCCCGCAGGATCGCGCCGCCCCAGCCTTTGCCCTGTGCCGCAGGCTTGACGCCGACATAGCGCAGATACCAATGCGGTTGCGGATCCGGGTGGTGCGCATGGATGGCGTCGCCCACCCGAAGACCGCGCGGCAAATCACGCCTGAAAATGGTCGCAAAGCGCAGATTGTCGGCGATGGTTTGCAAAAGCCCGCTCTTCAGTGCTCCGGGCGGGTACCAAAGCGCGGCAGCCTCGCGCCGAGGTGAAGCCAGAACCAGGCCATGCCGAAGCGACTGGGCCGCCGAGATCCTGTAAAACCGGGGCAGCGCCTGTGCGCGTCTCGTTGCATCAGGAACGACCCAAGTGAAAGCGGGGTCATCTTGGAAGGCGCTGGCGAGCGTTGCGGCGATCCCATTTGCGTCCTGCTCGACGTGGTCGATCGCGCGATCGCCGTTCATGGCCGCTGAAATCGCGCTGACGCTCGCTGTTTCACCGCCAGAGCACGCAATTGCTGTGAACAGGCGAGCCTCGTCATCACGACAGATTAGCCGCGGCGCGCGCAGCGGCAAGCGCGATCAGTCCCCCGGCCTGCGCATTGCGGCGAAAGCTGCGGTTCATCTGGCGTTATGATGCTGATCAATAAGCATGGGCCTGAGGGACGGGTCAGCGTGGAGACTTATCATGACGCTTTCCAACATTGCGCGCGCCGCTGTGGCTGCGCTGTCCAGCGCCAGCCTTGCCTGTCCGGTCGCTGCAGAGACCGCGCCCACAGCGCTCCAGCAACCGGCAGCCTCCGCCGACAGATTTGCCCAATTCGCCCCCGCTCCCGCTTCGATGGAGCACAGGATCGATTATCGCCACTGGGACGAGGCGCTCGGTTTCTTCGTGGTTCCAATGGGACCCTCGATCCGCGATGGTGCTCGGCGCCTCGAATCGCGCACCGGCACACGGATCAGTTACGGCCAGAAGTCGCGGTTCCGGCTCGAGGGAAACCGGGTCGCTTTCTCCTTTCTCGATGATGGCATCCGCGAGGCGCTGAGCGATTACCGGCGCGATCTCGAAGCGGTCGGCACTTCGCTCGATCTGGCAAGGCTACCCCGCAACGAACAGCTCGCCTATTGGCTCAATCTGCACAATGTCGCGATCATCGAGGCACTCGCGCACCAATATCCCTTGCGCGATCCGAGCGAGCGCGCATTCGGCGCCGAACAGGCCTCGCTGCACGACGCCAAGCTCGTGAGCGTCAAGGGCGTCACGCTGAGCGCTCGCGATATCCGGGAACGGATCGTCTATCCTCACTGGGAAGACCCCAAGGTCATCTACGGCTTCTGGCATGGCGTGATCGGCGGCCCCTCGCTCCAGCGGCTCGCCTTCACCGGCGACAATGTCGACGTGCTGCTCTCGCTGGGCGCGGAGGAATTCGTGAACTCGCTGCGCGGGATCGAGGCTTATCGCGGCAAGCTCCAGCTAAGCGCACTTTATGAGGAGGCAGCGCCCTTCTATTTCGCAGACGAAGCGTCACTGCGCCGTCACCTCTCGGGATACACGCGCGATGAAGTGCAGGATCTGATCGAGCGCCACCGGGCGATCGCCTATGCCCCGCTGGAGACCGCAATTGCCGATCTCACCTTCGGCAAAGGCGATCCGGCGCTCAATTTCGTGTGCACCGGTGCGGGCGGGCCGGTCGGTGCCCTGCCCTATGCGCTCAACCCCACCTTCTGCACCGATGAGGCAACGCGGCCCAACCCGGCGATCGCCCGGCTGATGCGCGAGCGGGCCGTCAAGCTGCAACGCGCGGCACGCCAGGGCATCCGCAGCGGAACCGTGGTGTTCGGCGACGGCGGCATTCAGGGCGAGGCGCCGCGCGAGGTCAACTAAACCCCCACCTGCGCAAGGGCTTTGCGCACAAAGGCGGATTGAACGCGGCGAGCATCCTGTTAATCCGAACCACGCCTCAATATCTCGGGGCACAATGCAGGGGACCGCCATCTCATGACCGCGCGCCATTTCGGCCTTGCGCTTGGTCCGCTCGCTTTCGCGCTGACGGCTCTGACAAGCGCTCCGGATGCGATGAGCGCACAGGCCTGGCTGGTGGCGGGGCTCGTGTTGTGGATGGCGGCCTGGTGGATGACCGAGGCCGTTCCGCTCGCGGTGACCGCTCTCCTTCCGTTCCTGGTCTTGCCCCTGAGCGGGGTCATGACCGCCAGCGAAGCAGCATCGGCCTATTATGCTCCGATCCTGTTTCTCCTGCTTGGCGGGGCATTCCTCGCGCTTGCGATCGAGCGGACGGGGCTTCACCGGCGGCTGAGCCTCGCCATCCTCAACAGCGTAGGCACCGGCGGAGGCGAGGCGCGGCTGCTGCTCGCCTTCATGATCTCGGCCGCGCTACTCTCGATGGTGATCTCCAACACCTCGACCGCGCTTATCATGATGCCGATCGCGCTTGCGGTGCTTGCAGGCGGGCAAGCGCCGGGATCAGCGCCAGAAACTAGCGCTGAAACGAGCCGCGCAACGAGCCAAGCAATGAGCACTGCGGGGCTGTACGGCGCACTGCCGATGGGCATTGCCTTTGCCGCCAACATCGGCGGGCTCGGAACGCTGGTCGGCTCCCCCACCAACGGGATCGCCGTGCAATTGCTCGACAACATGATCGGGCTCAAGATCAGCTTTGCGCAGTGGGCGGCCTATGGCCTGCCGATCGTGATCCTGGGCGTGCCGCTGGCAGCGCTGATCGTCGCGCGGGTCCAGCGGGTCGATGCGCATCCGTTCGACATCGCCGCAGCGCGCACTGCAATCGATGATGCGAGCCCCTGGACGAGCCCGGAGAAGCGGCTCGTTCCGATCATCGCGGTCACCTTCGCTCTGTGGATGAGCCTGCCGTTAGTCGAGCCGTACCTGCCGCCGGGCAGCTGGACCGACGGGACCATCGCTGTCCTTGCGAGCCTCGCGCTGTTTCTGCTGCCCGATGGCACCGGCCGACCGCTGCTTGTCTGGAGCGAGGCGGATCGCGCACCGTGGAGCGTCATCTTCATGTTTGGCGGCGGGCTCGCGCTGGCTGCGGGCATGAATGCGAGCGGATTGGCGGATTGGCTCGGCAATGCCTTGCTGCCATTGGAAGCCATGCCGCTTTTCCTGATCGCGCTCGCGATCGTAGGCATGGTCGTGCTGGTCACCGAATTTGCGAGCAATGTTGCAACCGCCAGCGCGATCATGCCGGTGGTTGCTACCCTTGCTGCGGGGCTGGGGCTTGGCGAACAAGCAATCCTGATCGCCCTGCCGGCAGCGCTGGCAGCCAGTTGGGGCTTCATTCTTCCGGCCGGAACCGGGCCCAATGCAATTGCCTGGAGCACGGGGCGGGTGCGCATCGAGCGGCTCGTGCAGGCCGGCCTCCTGCTCGATCTGGTTGGCGTGGTCATGATTGTGGGCGTGGTCTGGCTGGTCTCGGTGTTCATGTGACGGGAGCAAGGGCGATGGCACAGGATGAGCGCAAACCGGTCGTTCTGGTGATCGGCGCGGGCGCAGGCATTGGCGGCCACGTGGCTGCGCGGTTCGCCGCTGAAGGGTATCACGCGGTTCTCGCGCGGCGGTCGGATGAAGCCGGCCTGCGCCGGCTCGTCGACATGATCGAAGCCGCAGGCGGTTCGGCCAGCGGTTTGCTGCTCAACGCCGCCGAAGACGGGTCGATCGAGCGCCTTGTCGAGCAGGCGGAGCGCGAAATCGGGCCGATAAGCTGCGCCCTCTACAACCTTGGGGCGCAGATCGGCCACCGCGAGCTGTTCGATACACCGCACCAGACGTTCGAGCTCGGATGGCGCTTGGGTTGCTTCGGGCTCTTCCGCCTCGCGCACGCGCTCTTGCCCCGGATGCTCGAGCGCGCCGGCTCCGCTCCCAATCCAACGCTGATCGTGACCTCGGCGACGGCTGCGGTGCGCGGCAATTCCGGGCAGCACAGCCATGCCGCCGCGATGGGCGCTCGCCGCATGCTGTGTCAGACGCTCAACGCCGAATTCGCGCCCAAGGGCATCCACGTCGCGCATGTGGTCGTCGATGGGGCGGTCGATGCACCCGATACGCTGGGCCGGATGCTGGGCGAACAATTCGAGGATTTCAAAGCCGCGAAAGGCGCCGACGGAGTGATCGATCCGGGCGCGCTGGCAGAGACGTACTGGCACCTCGCGCAGCAACCCCGGAATTGCTGGACCCACGAGCTCGACCTGCGCCCCTGGAGCGACACGCCCTGGTGGAACGACAATCCCTAGGCTTCGGCGCCGTCCGACCTTCCGCGCGAGGACCGAGCCATGCTTCAGCCACGCCATTCGCGGCGTTCGTCGGCCGCGCGCAGCACTTCGTAGGCGACCTGCAGTTTGTGAAATTCGGCCGCCGCTTGAGCGTCATCCGGCTTGACGTCGGGATGAACTTCCTTGGCCTTGGAGCGATAGGCCTTCTTGATTGCGCCGAAATCCGCGTCCGCCTCAAGTTCGAGCACTTCGAGCGCGCGCATCTCGTCCGCGCTGCGAGAGCCGTCGCCCGAGCTGGCCCAGCCATAGTGCGATGCCTCGGCATAGCCGGCGTTTTCAGCCCGCTCGGCTCTGGCGCGCGCTTCCTTCTCGACCTTTTCCAGACCCTCGAAATAATCCCATTTCGAATTGTATTCCGCCGCGTGGCGTTGGCAGAAATACCAGCGGTCCTTGCTACCGGGGGCCTTGGGAGCCGGGCAGTCACCCGGTTCGTCGCAACCATGGCGATCGCAGATGCGCACCTCGGTCGCTTCGCGCGAGGATCCATAACCGCGCCACCGGGGAAAGCCCCAATCGTTCGAACGGCGCGCGCGGCTCATGCCGAGGACTTGCGCAAAGCGGCGGGGGAGGAAAGCATCAGTGACATGAGAGCCTCAGCCTAAGCGAGGCGGCCGCAATTGCAAAGCGAGGAATTGGATCGATTGCGATTGCAATTGCGCGATCAAGCGGTGCCAAGTTTTGCTGCGGGAACGGGTTTCGATATGAAATGTTGCACCGCAGTATCCACCTTCCGAGCACTTCGTGCCCGGTCAAGACCAAAGAGATCCGAAAATGAGCCGCGTGCTGACCATTTCGAGCTTCGCATCAACCATGGCGCTGAGCTGGCTGTGCCTGGCGAGCCACGCCGGGCTTCTCGCCGGCATCTGACGGGAAGGCGCCTGGATGTGGCGGGCGCCTTCCCTTCATAATCCGACTAATTGATGATCACGCTCGCGGCGCGGCGGTTGCGGGCCCAGGCCTCTTCATTCGATGCGACCGCCACGGGCCGCTCCTTGCCATAGCTCACCGTGGTGATCCGATCCGCGCTCACCCCGAGGCTAACCAGGTAGTTCTTGGCAGAATTTGCGCGGCGTTCGCCCAGTGCAAGGTTGTATTCGCGGGTGCCGCGCTCGTCGGCGTGGCCTTCGATGGTGAAGGTGACCTGCGGATATTGCGCGAAATACTGCGCCTGCGTTTGCAGCGCGGCGGCATCTTCGCTGTCGATGTTGAAGCGATCGGTGTCAAAATAGACGGTCGTCGAGCTGCCCACCGCATTCTGGAAATGCGCCTGTGAGCCCGGCTGCGGAGCGCCCGATCCCGTCTGGCCGGTGCTGGGCGCGGTCGTGGACGTGTCCGACGCGGGCGCGGGCGGCAGTTCCTCGGGCGCTTTGCGCGAACAGGCAGCAAGCGTACTGACGCAGACGAGCACGGTAACCGTCATTCCAAGCTTTTTCATCGAGTTAGTCTCCTGTCTGATCTGATGCGAACGTTACATAAATAGACACCAGCAATGTGACCGCCATTGGTAACAACGCGCGACCGAAAAAAAAGGTCATCGCGCCGCGTGGCGAGCAAGCGCAAGCCTCATGGCCGGATCGGGCCCCAAGCCGGGTCCGACGCATCGACCGGGGTCGGCAGGCGCCGCTCGTTGCGCCCGGTCAGATCGACCTGGTACAGCCCCGAGGCCCCTGAATTGCGCGCAGTGCGGAAGAACTGGATGATACGGCCATTGGGTGCCCAGGTCGGAGCTTCGTCCTGCCAGCCCTTGGTTAGCACCCGCAGATTGCCGCCTGAAGGGGTCATCACCGCGATGTTGAAATCGCCGGCGATGCGCGTGAAGGCGATCTGGTCGCCGCGCGGGCTCCATTCCGGAGTTGCGCAGCGGCCGCCGAAAAAGGTGATCCGGCGTTGATCGGTGCCATCGGCGTTCATGACATAGCACTGCTGGGTGCCCGAGCGATCGCTCTCGAACACGATGCGGCGGCCATCGGGCGAATAGGAGCCGCCGATGTCGATCCCGGGCGTATCGGTCAGGCGAACGCTCTGCCCACCGCTCACCGGCACGCGGTAGATGTCGGTGTTGCCGTTCACCGCCATCGAATAGAGGATGTGGCGACCATCGGGCGACCAGCGCGGAGCGAGCGTCGGATGCCTGTTTTCGGTCACCAGCGTCTGCGTGCCCTGGCCGATATCATAGACATAGATGCGCGGGTTGCCGTCGACATAAGAGAGATAGAGGATCTTGGAATAATCGGGCGAATAACGCGGGGTAAGCGCGGTGGCGCTGCCGAGCGTGAGGAAGCGGTGATTGGCCCCGTCTGAATCCATCACGGCCAAGCGCTTGACGCGGTTATCCTTGGGTCCGGTCTCGGCGATGTAGGCGATCCGGCTGTCAAAGAACGGGCTCTCGCCGGAGAGGCGCGCATAGATGAGATCTGAGCATTTGTGCGCCGCGCGGCGCCAGTCGGCCGGCCGCACGACATAGCCCTCGCGGATCAGTTCGTCCTGCAGAGCCACGTCGTAAAGATAGCATCCCACCACCAGCTTGCCATCGCCGCGCGCGCGGACATAGCCCTGGACCAGCATCTGGGCACCCCGGCCTGACCAGCTGCTCCAGCTGGGCGCAGTGATCTGGTCAAATGCGGGCCGAGGGAGAGCATCTGGCCCGGTCGGCTTGAACAGGCCATTGTTGCGCAGGTTTGCCGTGATCACGCGGGCGATTTCGCTACCCAGAGCTTGCGTCCCGTTGGCGTTGGCCGGGGTCGGCTGGTCGCGATCGGTCGCGAAGGCCGGGATCGCGATCCCGAGATCCTCCCAGTCGCTTTCATCGGTGACGGTACCGCGAAGCGGGCCTTCATCGCCCTCGGCGGTGCCCTCAATCGCAAGATCCTCGATCGCTCCGCCTTCAGCCAGCGGCTCGCCGAGATCCTGGTTCTGCGCCTGAATCGGCATGGCCATGAGGAGTGCGCCAGCGACTAGAAAAAGAGCGATGCGTTTCATCTACAGCCTTCTGTCGAATTGCCATTCGAGATCGTTCCAGCGATTATAGAACTGCTCGGGCAGGTTGAAAGGCGCTGCAAGCTGAACCGCGCGAATGGCGCGCTCGCAGTGCAGGTTTGCTTGCGGCTTGTTGCTGTCGGTGACGCTGTTCGCCTGCGTCTGGCAGGTCGGCCGACCCTTGAGCGAGCCATCAAGGTTGAGCTTCCAGGAGACGGTCGAGATCAGCTTTTCCGCGTCCACCCCGGTCGGCGCGTTCCAGTGCGGACGCAGTTGCCGGGTGATGGCGGAGGAAAGCGCGGCGCGCTCGGCTTGGCCGAAAGTTGCTGCGGGCGCGCGCGTCTCGTCGGTGTTGGCGGCATCGCCCTGGCCAGCGAGGAAATCCTCACCGATGCGCGAGCCGCTCGCCTGGCGGGCCGGCGCTGCCGCAGGCGCCGGCGGGGTGACCGGGCGACGGTCCGGGCGGCTGCGATCGCGGCTGGGGGCAGGGTTGGGAGCGGGGCTGCGGGATTGCGGGGCGGTACGCGCAGGCTGTGCGGCACGCGCGGGCGCCGGCGCAGGAGACTGAGCGCGGTCCTGCGTCACCGGGCGCGAAACGGGCGTGCTCTCCTGCTGCGCGGCCTCGCTCTGCGGGCTATCGCTCAAGCTCGGCGCAATCGCGGCGCGGCTTTCCCGAATGATTTCGGGGCCGGTGTTCTCGAGGCTGACTTCGCTGGCAAGGCTGACGGTCATTCGCGGCTCGCGCGTCACCTGCGCCTGCCGCTCCCACCCCACGAAGAACACCGCGATAAGCGCTGCATGGAGCAGCATCGCCACACCGAGGCTGGCGCGATCGACATTCGGCGACCAGATCGGCGGCTGGCGGTCCTGATCAGGGCTGAGGGCGCGGCTTGCCATACGATCGCTGGCGTTATGGCTCGGTGCCTGAACCGCTGGTGACCAGCGAGATCGCGGTGAATCCGGCACGGTTGAGTTCGCCCAGAACAGCCATCGCGAGCCCGTAATCGAGCGCCCTGTCGGCGCGGAAGGTCACCGTCGGCAGCTGTGCGGCGTTTTCCCCCGCGATCTCCTCGAGTGCTGCGGGAAAACCGCCCCCTTCGATCGGCTGATCGTCGATATAAATCACGCCCGCTTGATCGACCGTGATGGTGATCTGATCGGTCTCCTGCTCGACCGGATTGGCTCTGCTGTCGGGCAGCTCGATCGGAACGCCGACCGCGAGCAGCGGCGCTGTCACCATGAAGATGATGAGCAAGACCAGCATCACGTCGACAAAGGGCGTGACGTTGATCTCGGACATCGGTGCGCGGCGTGATCGGCGCGTGTTTCTGCGCGAGGAGGAGGTAGCGCTCATCCCCATCAGGCTTTGTCCAGCTCGCGGCTGAGGCCGGCGTGGACCTTGTCGGCGAACCGCTGCAGCCGCGCCTCGTAACGATCGACCCGGGAGGAGAAACGGTTGTAGGCGATCACGGCGGGAATGGCCGCAAACAGACCGATCGCCGTCGCGAACAGGGCTTCCGAGATGCCCGGCGCGACCACGGCGAGTGAGGAGCTTTGCTGCGCGCCGATCTGGAAGAAGCTGTTCATGATGCCCCAGACCGTGCCGAACAGGCCCACGAACGGGGCAACCGAGCCGGTGGTCGCAAGAAAGTTGAGCCTGACCGAAAGCTCATCCGCCTCGGCGCCGATCTGGCTTTCCATCGCAGCCCCGATCCGATCGCGCGCCGCCGCCCGGTCAAGCATCTTGCCGCCGGCAGTCGAGCGCTTCCATTCATCGAGCCCCGCTCCCGCCACGCGCGCCGCCGGAACCGCCCCGCGCTTCTGGCGCGAAATGAGACCTTCGCGATCGCGCGTGTCCCAGAATTCCTCCTCGTATTCGCGGTTGAGCTTCTCCAGTCCGCCCGCGCGCATTGAGAACGAGACGATGATCGTCCACACCCACACGCTTGCAATAATGAGCCCCACCATCACGAGCTGGACAACGATGTCCGCATCAAGAAACAGCTCGATCGGGTCGAGCCGGGTGGGCGCGACCGCGGCGACTGCGGGGCTCAGGAGATCAAACGGCATCGGCATATTCATCCTTGTGAGTGCATGAACCGGGCGAAGGCCTGCCGCCAGCTGTCCGGCTGGCGCCGCGGTCGCCCGTGCGGTGTGAGGAAAGCGGCGCGCACCTGCGCCCGCGCAAGAATGGCATCGCCGCGCGCTGCAACCTGCTCCATCCGAACACTTGCCGCCGCGATTTCGGTGCTGGTCGTGGCGATCACGATATCATCGTCGAGTTTGGCCGGGCTGAGATACTTGATCGTGATTTCGGTGACGGCATAAGCCCCCTCGCCCGCCTCGATCGCAGCGCGCTGATCGATACCTAGGAGCCGCAACAGATCCGAGCGCGCCCGCTCGAACCAGCGCAGATAATTGGCATGATAGGTGATGCCCGACAGGTCGGTGTCCTCATAATAGACCCGCACTGCGTAAAGATGGCGCGAACCATCGAGAACGCCGCCGGGAGGATTAGGCTGTGCCATCGCGGCGCTCCTCTAGCTTAGCGGGGATTTGCTGCAAAGCGGCGAATTGAAGCGATCCGCCGATCAATCGCTCCAAGCGAACCGCTCGTCGTCCATACCCGAACGGATGCGGCCCAATCAGGCGATCATCCGGCCGAGTGGTTGGCCGCCGAAGATGTGGACATGCAGGTGCGGCACTTCCTGCCCGCCGTGCGGTCCGACATTGGCAAGCAGGCGATAGCCGGGCTCGACCAGCCCCTTCGTCCGCGCCACCTCGCCGACCGCGCGCACGAAGCCTGCGATCTCTTCCGCGCTGGCCTTGGCCGAAAAGTCGTCCCAGCTCACATAGCGCCCCTTGGGGATGACGAGCGTGTGGATTTCGGCTTGAGGGTTGATATCCTCAAACGCAAAGGCCCAGTCGTCTTCATAGACCCTGCTCGAGGGAATCTCTCCGCGCAGGATCCTCGCGAAGATGTTGTCATCGTCATACGGCTTGGTGGCATCAATCGGCATGAAATGGTCTCCGGCGTCTGGTCTGGTCGGCTAGTCAGGCCTTCCGGCCTTTTCCGCAATCCCCGAGAGCCCCTCGCGGCGCTCGAGTTCCGCCAGCACATCATCGAGCGAGCGGCCGCGCGCCTGGAGCAGGATCAGCAGGTGAAAGACGAGGTCTGCTGCCTCGCTCACGACTTCCTCCGCGCTGCCCGAAACCGCGGCGATCACCGTCTCCGTCGCCTCCTCGCCGACCTTCTGCGCGATCTTGGGGACGCCCTTGGCGCTCAGCTGCGCGACATAGCTCGTCCCGGCCGAGGCCAGTCGACGCTCGGCGATGGTGGCTTCGAGGCGATCTAGGACAGACACAACGCCCGTTTTGCGCAAAGGCCCGGCGCTGGCAAGGGTCATATCCCGCGCGCTGGCAAGCCGGCATCGCGCAAGGCCCGGTGCGCATCGGAAATCGAAAAGGTCCCGAAGTGGAAGATCGAGGCCGCCAGCACCGCGCTCGCACCGCCGCTGGTCACGCCCTCGACGAGATGTTCCAGCGTGCCCACGCCTCCGCTTGCCACCACGGGGACGCTCACCCGGTCGGCGATCGCGCGGGTCAAGGCAAGGTCATAGCCCGCTTTGGTGCCATCTGAATCCATGCTGGTGACGAGCAGTTCGCCTGCGCCGAGTTCGGCCAGCCTGATGGCGTGTTCAACCGCGTCGATCCCGGTCGCCTTGCGCCCGCCATGCGTGAAGATCTCCCATTTGGCGCCTGCGCCTTCAGCACTATCATCCTCCACCCGCCGCGCATCAATGCTGGCGACCACGCATTGGCTGCCGAACCGCCGGGCAATATCGCCCACGACCTCCGGCCGGGCGACTGCGGCGGAATTGACCGCCACCTTGTCCGCTCCCGACAGCAGCAGCGCGCGCGCGTCCTCGGCCGAGCGCACCCCTCCGCCGACCGTCAGCGGCATGAAACAGACCTCGGCCGTCCGCCGGACGATGTCGAGCAGGGTGGTACGCTCCTCGTGGCTGGCCGAGATGTCGAGAAAGCAGAGTTCGTCCGCGCCGGCCAGATCATAGGCGCGGGCCTGCTCGACCGGGTCGCCGGCGTCCTTGAGATCGACGAAATTGACGCCCTTGACCACTCGGCCGTTCGCCACGTCGAGGCAGGGGATGACACGGATGCGCACGGTCATCGGCCCACTCCTCCGCTTGCGTCCACTGCGGCCGAAGTCGTGAAGATGCCCGCCAGACATGCGTCGCCCTCGCACCCCGCCTCGCCGAGGAACGGGAGCAGCAGGTAGGGCCACAGGAAACTTGCAAAGAAGGTGCCCATCATCCCGTAGGCAAGCCCCTGTTTGCCCAGCCGGGCGCCGAAGAGCTGGATCAGGCCAAGCGAAAGCGCGAAGAACACGACGACGTTGACGAGCCCGATCGCGAAGGTCGAAACGGTGATCCCGGCCAGGAAGGTGAGGCACATGAAGAGGCAGCCCATCTCACGCATGGTGAGCCTCGCCGCCAAGCCCTCGCGCCGCCTCGAGCGCGCGTCCCAGATCAAGCTTGCCCTCATAGAGCGCGCGCCCGGTGATCACGCCCTCGATCCCTTCATGCGCATGCCCAGCGAGCGCCGCGATGTCGCCGATATCCTTGACGCCCCCGCTCGCGATCACGGGGATGTCGACCTGCCGCGCAAGGCCTATGGTTGCCTCGATGTTAACCCCGCTAAGCAGACCATCGCGGCCGATATCGGTGAACAGCAGCGCCGCGACCCCCGCATCCTCAAAGCGGCAGGCGAGCTCGGCCACCGGGACATCCGACACCTGCGCCCAGCCCTCGGTTGCGACCATGCCGCCTTTCGCGTCGACCGCGACGACGATCCGGCCCGCCCATCGGCGCGCCATGTCCTTCACGAACTCGGGCGATTTGAGCGCGGCTGAACCCATCACCACGCGCGCAGCGCCAAGCGCGAACCAGCCCTCGACCGCAGCCTGATCGCGGATGCCGCCGCCGATCTGTACCTTGCCGGGAAAAGCAGCGACCACCGCCTCGAGCGCCGCGCGGTTTTCTGCGCGCCCGGCAAAGCTGCCGTCCAAATCGACGACATGAAGGTGCTGCGCGCCCGCCTCGGCAAAGCTGCGCGCCTGCGCTGCGGGATCATCGCCATAGACCGTTGCTGCATCCATCCGGCCTTCGGCCAGCCGCACCACCTTGCCGGCCTTGAGGTCGATCGCGGGATAGACGATCATGGTGCCCACTCCAGAAACCGCTGCAACAAGGCGATCCCGTAGGCCTGGCTTTTCTCGGGGTGGAACTGCACGCCCAGGATGTTGCCGCGCGCCACCGCGCTGACCAGCCCCTCGCCGTGATCAGTCAAAGCAGCGATATCCGCCGGCTTGTCCGCCACCAGATGGTAGGAATGGAGGTAATAGGCCTCGCCCGGCTCGATCACATGGTGCCCGCGCGCATGCGGAACCACCGCCACGTCGTTCCACCCCATGTGGGGTACCTTGATCGCCGGATCGGACGGCGTGAGCTTGCGTACCTCGCCGGCGATCCAATCAAGGCCGCGCGTCGTTCCGTGTTCGAGCCCGCGGGTTGCTAGCAGTTGCATGCCAACGCAGATCCCAAGGAAGGGGGCGCCGCCGATCGTCACCCGCTCTTCCATCGCCTCGATCATCCCCGGCACCGCGCGCAAGCCCTGCGCGCAGGCCTTGAACGAGCCGACGCCCGGCAGCACGATCCGATCCGCCGCTCGCACATCGCTCGCCTTGCTTGTGACGCAAACGTTTGCGCCTGCGGCCTTGAGCGCATTGTGGACCGAATGCAGATTGCCCGCCCCATAATCGACCAGCGCGACGATTTCAGCCACCGAGCTGCCCCTTGGTGCTGGGTATCGCCCCGGCTTTGCGCGGATCGCGTTCGACCGCGGTGCGCATCGCGCGGGCAAAGCCCTTGTAGATGCTCTCGCAGATATGGTGGTTGTTGCTGCCATAGAGCAGCTCGACATGCAGGGTCAGGCCCGCGCTTTGCGCGATCGAATGAAACCAGTGCTCGATCAGCTCGGTGTCCCAATGACCGAGTTTTTCCTGGGTGAAGCCCGCTTTCCACACCAGAAAGGGTCGCCCCGAAATGTCGAGCGCGACCCGGCTCAAGGTCTCGTCCATTGGCGAATAGGCGTGGCCATAGCGCCCGATGCCCGCCTTGTCGCCCAGCGCGGATGCGAGCGCCTGGCCGAGCGCGATGGCCGAATCCTCGGTCGTATGGTGCTGATCCACGTGCAGATCGCCCTCGACCTTCATTGTTACATCAATCAGCGAATGCTTGGAAAACTGCTCGACCATGTGGTCGAGAAAGCCGATCCCGGTCGAGACTTCGTAGGTTCCCGTCCCGTCGAGATCGACCGCGACCAGGATGGCGGTTTCAGCCGTCTTGCGTTCGACTTTCCCCGTGCGCGGTGACTGTGGTGAGTAATCGGTCATTCTTTGGGGCTATAAGAGCGCATGCGCTTCGCGCAAGAGCAGCGGATGGAGGGATCGTTCCTGGTTTCTCGCTCGCGGGCGGCGATACGCGCGGCCTGTCCAGATTGTTTTACAATTGCTTCACGAAACTCTTGACCATACCAATTGCGCTCGCCACCAAAGCACCTGTGATGACCGACGACACGCCTGATAGCCTGATCCCTTACGACGAGATCGTCCAGGAAGCGCTGCGCGCGGTGGTCGGCCGTGTTCTGGGCGAGATCGAGCATGGCGGCGGCTCGCTTCCCGGCGCGCACCATTTCTACATCACCTTCAAGACCGGGGCTCCGGGTGTTTCGATCCCCGTTCATCTCAGGGAGCGGTTCCCTGACGAGATGACGATCGTGCTTCAGAACAAGTTCTGGGATCTGGAAACGCACAAGCACGGTTTCAGCGTCGGACTTTCCTTCAATCAAATACCTGCTAAGCTCGAAATTCCGTTCGCGGCCATCACGGCGTTTGTCGATCCGGCGGTGGATTTCGGGCTCCAGTTTCAGGCGACAGTCGCTGACATGCCGCCTGAAGAGCACGAGGACGCTGAGAACGATGCCGAAGGGCGCGGCCCGGATGATGATGGCGCGCCGGGTGCCGGCAATGGCTCCAACGTGGTCTCGGTCGATTTCGGGCGAAAGAAATAGGCCAGAAGGAAATTGGCAGGGCGGCGGGGTCGAACAGCAACACTCGAACGCAATCTAGGATTTGCCTTGTCGAAACTGACTTCCCGCAAAGCCACTGCAAAAGCTCCCGTCAAAGGCGCTGAAGCACCAGACGATTCTCCGGGCCCCAGCCCGTCTGCCGCAACCAACATGATGATCGCCAACATCGTCCTGCGCGGCGCTTCGGTCCTCTTGCGCAATAATGTCGAGAAGCGGATCGCCCAGGCATCTTCCAAGACGGAGCAGGAGGCGCGCGAGATGGTCGACGGACGCGCGCTGCTGACGACAGTGGCGCTCTATGGGGCAAGCCGGCTGGCCACCCGCTCGCCGATCGGGCTCGCGGTCGTTGCCGGGGCGTTCGCGCTCAAGGCGCTGTATGATCGCGGCAAGGCGGTCGAACGGCGCCAAGCCTTGGCTAAGTCCCGCCCGCGTTGAACAGGCTTGCCTCTGGTGCGCGCTTGAAGCATCTGAGCCCATGAGCATCGAAGACTTTCCGTCACCCGCCAGGGTTCCGCTTCAAACGAACACGCTCAAGCGGCGTGGCCTGTTGTTCATCCTGTCCTCGCCCTCGGGCGCCGGCAAGACCACGCTGTCGCGCATGCTGCTCAAGGCCGATCCCGGGATCGAGCTTTCAATCTCGGCAACCACCCGCCCGCCGCGCCCGAGCGAGAAGGACGGAATTGACTACCATTTTGTCTCGGACGCCGATTTCGATCGGATGATCGAGGAGGACGAGTTTTACGAGTGGGCCGAGGTGTTCGGATATCGCTACGGCACCCCCAAAGGCGCGATCCGCAGCGCGCTCAAGGAGGGCCGCGATTTCCTGTTCGACATCGACTGGCAGGGCACCCAGCAGCTCTACCAGAAAGACCAGCAGGACGTGGTCAGCGTGTTCATCCTGCCGCCGAGCCTGGCGGAACTGCGCCGCCGGCTAGAGCAGCGCGCGCAGGATGCAAACAACGTCATCGATGCGCGCATGGAACGCGCCCGCGCCGAAATCAGCCACTGGGCCGAATACGATTATGTCGTGATCAACGACGATGTCGCCGAGTGTTTCGACCGGGTGCGCGAAGTGCTCGATGCCGAACGCATGCGCCGCACGCGCCAGACCGGGCTGATCCCGTTCGTGCGCGAACTGATGGGCTGAATCCGGATCGGCGGCTTGCGCTGCGGAAGGCTCCGGACCCAGGCACCCAGCCGCCACAATCTTTCGCATTCGCCCTGATCGCTCCTGGTGGATCTTCCTCACCTCGGGCCTGCTCTCGCTGATCCTTGGCGCGCTCGTCCTGCTGGGCCTGCCGAGCGGGCTATCGCTGGCGTTTCTCGGGATCGTCTTCGGGATCAACCTGGTCCTGACCGGAATATCCTTCATCGCCTGTTCGACCGAGGATGCGAGTTGCGAGCCCGGGGGCTTGCCCGGCAGCCGCCGCGAGGGCGACGAGCCGCTCGTGGTTTGACCGAGCCGAGCTCTATTGCAGCGTGAATTCGTGGCCAACCGCGCGCCATTCGCGCGGTCCCAGGCTGCGCTCATGCGCGATCCGCACCGAGTGGATCGCAGCCTCGATCTCGCGCCGCCAGTGGTCGAGAAATTTGAACAGCACCGGGTAATCGGGTGCCTCGTCATAAGTCTGCCAGACGAATTCCTGGATGATCGAGGGATAGTCCGGCAAGAAGTAGAAGACCTGCGCGGTGAGCAGTCCATGGCCCTTGAGCTGAAGTTCGAAATCCCGATCCACTGTGAACGTTTGCATGATCGCTCCTGTGCTGTTGCAGCCTGCCGTGGCGGCAGCCAGTATGCTGCAATCGCGTTACAGAAGAGTCAATTGTTTCCTAGGTTCACTTTTTCGCATAACAATCATGCGTCTGCGCGGCATAATCTGGCACTCTTGCGGGTGAGTGCCAGATTTGCCCGAACATGCTGCCTCAGCCTGACGGATCGTTGAACATCGCGGGAAGAGCTGCATTCACGATGCCGCCATCGACCGCGAGCGTGTGTCCCACGACATAGTCGCCCGCGCGGCTGCACAGATAGATCGCTGCCGCCGCCATATCCTCAGGCGTGCCGATGCGGCCTGAGGGAATGACCGCGGCCGAGGCATCGGGGGCGTTCTTGGCAGCCTTGTTCATCTCGCTCGCAAACGCGCCGGGCGCGATCGAGGTGACGACGATATTGTCCGTGATGAGCCGCGCAGCCATGCGCTTGGTCAACTGGATGACGGCAGCTTTCGAAGCCTGGTACGGATAGGTTTCCCACGGATTGATCCTGAGGCCATCGATCGAGGAGACATGGATGACCTTGGCCAAGTGATCGCCCTTGCCCGCCGCGACGAGCAGGTTGTGGAGCTTCTGGGTCAGAAAGAACGGCGTCTTGACGTTCAGGTCCATCGTGCGGTGCCAGCCCGCCTCGGTGAATTCGAGATAATCCTGCCCCCACGCAGCGCCGGCATTGTTGATGAGGATGTCGAGCTTTTCCTCGCGGCTAGCGAGTTCAGCCGCGAGATGTTCGATCCCGTCCATCTGGCTGAGGTCGGCGGGAATGCCGATCACCCTGGGATGGCCTTGAGCGTCTTCGCCGAATTCGGCGATCGTCGCCTCCATCTGTTCGACCTTGCGCGCCGAGATGTAGACCCTCGCGCAGCCCGCGGCGAGCAAGCCTTCGACAAACATCTTGCCGATCCCGCGCGATCCGCCGGTAACAAGCGCGACGCGCCCTTCAAGGCTGAAGAGCTTATGGGCATCCATCATGTTCGTCTCTCCCTCAATAGCCGCTCAGTTCGGCAACGCGGTTCGCATGGAAATAGGCATCGCCCAGGAATTCCTGCAAAGCCCGCTCGCGCTTCATGTAGAGGCCGATATCGTATTCGTCGGTCATGCCGATGCCGCCATGCATTTGCACGCCTTCCTTGACTGCCAAGCCCGCAGCCTTCGCGACTTTCGCCTTCGCAACCGAGCTCATCAGATCGGCGCTCTGCGCCCCCTCATCAAGCAGTTGCTGCGCCTTGATCGTCGCGGCGCGGGCGATCTCGACCTCGCTGTAGAGATGGCTCGCGCGGTGCTGGAGCGCCTGGAACTCGCCGATCGCCTTGCCGAACTGCTTGCGCTGCTTGAGGTAATCGATCGTCAGGTCCATCGCGCCGCGCGCAACGCCCACGCCTTCTGCCGCTGCGCCGATGCGCCCTGCGGTCAGCATCGCGTTGAGGATCTCCCGGCCGCCATCAACTTCGCCGATCACCGCGCCGCCATCGATCTCGGCATTGTTGAACCGGGTGTGCGTTGCAACCGAGCTGTCGACGAGGCGGACGGGATCGTGGCTCATATTGCCTGCATCCCGCGGCACGGCGAAGAGCGTGATCCCGTCCTCGTCCTCGTCCGCCCCGCTGGTGCGCGCGGCGACCACAAGCATGTCGGCGCTCGCACCATGAATGACGAAGCTCTTGGAGCCCGACAGCCGGAAGCCATTGCCCGATTTCTCGGCCTGGCAGGCGATGCGGCCGGGGCGATGCTTGGCGGTCTCGTCGATCGCGACGGCGAACACGCTTGCGCCCTCGATCAGTCCGGGAAGGTAGCGCTCCTTGAGCTCCGCCGAGCCGTGCTTGAGCGCGGTCGCGGCAAGCACGGCGGAGGTGAGGAACGGCGAGGGCGTCAGATTGCGGCCGATCTCCTCGAGCACGATGCCTGCCTCGACATGCCCCATGCCCAGCCCGCCATCGGCTTCATCGAGCAGCATGCCGGTAAAGCCCAGCTCGGCCATCTGCTTCCACAGCGCGTGGCCGAAGCCATCCTTGCAATCGCGATCGCGCCAGTGGCGCAATTGCTTGGCGATGTTGCCTTCCTCGGCCATGAATCCGCTCGCCGTCTCCGCGAGCATGGCCTGATCTTCGTCGTGATAGAGCGGCATTGGGGTTCCTCTCCCGGTGTTTGATGTTCGGACCGCTCAGGTTTTTACCCGCCAGCGGCCCGTGGTTGGGAATAGCGGGATCAGGCGCCGGGGAGATCGAGAATGCGCTTGGAGATCACGTTGAGCATGATCTCGCTGGTTCCGCCCTCGATTGAATTGGCCTTGGTGCGCAGCCAATTGCGCGCTGGCTTGCCGCCGCCGGTTTCCTCGCTGTCCCATTCGAGACTGCGCGAGCCGCCCGCGCTCATCATCAGCTCGTGGCGGCGCTTGTTGAGCTCGGTCCCGACATATTTCATCATGTTGGGCTGCGCAGGGTGAGCCTTGCCGACCTTGATCTCGTCGAGGAATTTCTCGCCCATCGCGCTATAGGCCAGCGCATCGACATCGAACATCGCAAGCTCGGCGCGCAAGCAGGGATCGAGCTCGTCGCCAGCCTTGGCGGCGTGGCGCTTCATCGCAGGCCCGATGGCCGCTGCACGCTCGCCGCCGCCTGCGCCCGAAATCATCTCGCGCTCATGCCCCAGCAGGTATTTGGCAACGTCCCAGCCGCGATTGACCTCGCCGACCTGCGCCGGGATGTCCTCGCCATAGCTCTTGGGCACCGCGACATTGTCGAGGAAGGTCTCGCAAAAGGGCGAGGCACCGCTGATGAGCTTGATCGGCTTGGTCGAGACGCCTTCGCTTGCCATGTCGATCAGCATGAAGGTGATGCCCTGGTACTTGTTCTGCTTGTCGGTGCGCACCAGGCAGAAGATCCAGTCAGCCTGATCGGCGTAGGAGGTCCAGACCTTCTGGCCGTTGACCACCCAGTGATCGCCCCGATCTTCGCCGAAGGTCTGCAGGGAAACGAGATCGCTGCCCGAGCCGGGCTCCGAATAGCCCTGGCACCAGCGGATTTCGCCGCCCGCGATTGGCACGAGAAAGTGCTTTTTCTGCGCCTCGGTGCCGAACTTGAGGAGCGCGGGGCCAAGCATCCAGATGCCGAACGAGGAGAGCGGCGGACGCGCGCCGATCCGGCTCATCTCCTGACGCAGGATCTTGGCCTGCTCGGGCGAAAGCCCGGCGCCGCCATATTCCTTGGGCCATGCAGGCACGGTATAGCCTTTGGCAAGACACGCCTCGAACCACGCTTTTTGCGCCTCGTTGTTGAAGCTCGCCTGACGCCCGCCCCAGTAGATGTCGCTGTCATCGCGGACCGGCTCGCGCATCTCGGACGGGCAATTGGCCTCGAGCCACGCGCGCGTTTCAGCGCGGAATGCTTCCAAATTAGTCACGACCATACTCCTCTCGATCCTCTCACTTGACGCTTACGTTATCGTGATTTCACCGGGCCCCGCAAGCACACTTCGCCAAGCCTCGCTTGCCGTAGCGTCAGCGCGGCGAAGTTGACGCGCGGCGCGGCTCGCCTAAGCTTGCGGGCAAGGACTGGAGAGGAAATCAACCATGCGATTCTCGGGAAAGACCGTGATCGTGACCGGCGCTGCATCCGGAATCGGGAGAGAAAGCGCGCGGCTGTTCGCCCGCGAAGGCGCCACCGTGTTTGCCGGCGACATCGACGAAAAGGCCGGCCGCGCGCTCGTCGAGGAGGGCTTGGGCGATGTCCGGTTCAAGCATTGCGATGTGACCGACCCGCAGGCGATCCGGGCGCTGATGGATCATGCCGCAGGCGAGACCGGCGGCATCGACACGCTCTTCAACAACGCGGCAGCCGGCGGCGCGCGCGCGCCGATCGACGAGATCGAACCCGATGAGTGGGACGCGACGATGGACCTCGTCCTGCGTTCGGTAGTGTTCGGCATCCGTTATGCCGCGCCGCACATGATGGGCCGCCCCTCTACGAAAAATGGGGGCGCAAGCATCGTCAACGTCTCTAGCGTGGCCGCGGTCGGCCCGGGCTATTCGCCGACCGCCTATGCCGTTGCCAAAGCGGGCGTGCTCCACCTCACCAAATGCGCCGCGACCGATCTTGCGCGCTACGGGATCAGGGTCAATGCCGTGCAACCCGGCTTCATCAACACCAACATCTTCACCGCGACGCTCAAGATCCCCGAAGCGTTGAAAGCGAGCGCCAATGCCGCGATCGCGCAGATGTCCGCCAACGCTCAGCCGATCGCGCGCGGCGGGCAACCGGCCGACATTGCCGAGGCGGTCGCGTTCCTTGCCAGCGAGGCGGCGAGCTTCGTCACCGGTGCCTCGCTGATCGTCGATGGCGGCATCACGCTGGGGCCGCGCCACAGCTGGGACCCCGAGGAACCGGCGATGTTCGCCAGCCTCGAGGCGCTCGAGCGCGAGGCGAAGCGCACGGCCGAAGCGCAGGCGGCGCCAGGCTCATGAGCAGCGCGACAGGCCGGTTGCCGCTGCGGTTGAAGCTGATCCACGGCTTCGGCGCGGTCGCCTTCGGGGTCAAGGACAGCGGGTTTTCGTTCTTTCTCCTCATTTTCTACAATCAGGTGCTCGGAATGGATGCGAGGCTCGTCAGCCTTGCGCTGTTGATCGCCTTGCTGGTCGATGCGGTGGTCGATCCGATCATCGGCAATCTCTCCGATCGCACCTACACCCGTTGGGGCCGGCGCTTGCCATGGCTGTATCTGGCGCCCATTCCGCTTGCGATCGCATGGGTGATCCTGTGGTCCCCGCCAAGCGGCGAGGCGCCGAGTTTTGTCGGGCTGGTGACGATCGCGATCACGGTTCGCCTGCTCCTGTCGGCCTGCGAGGTGCCCTCGATCAGCCTCGTCCCCGAATTGACGCAGGACTATGTCGAGCGCACGACCCTGTTCCGCTTCCGGTTCCTGTCTGGCTGGATCGGTGGGCTGGTCATGATGTTGCTGGCTTTCGGCGTGTTCATGCCGGGCGCCGAAGGGCGCCTGAACCAGGAGGGCTATGTCTATTTCGGGATATTCGGCGCGGTGCTGATGGCGGTCTCGGTAATTGGCTCGGCTGCCGGGCAGCATTATCTGATCGCCCGCCTGCCCGAGACGCAGCCCCCCCCGTTCACCTTCAAGGGCCTGTTCGGCGAGATCTTCGATGCCTTCTCGCAGTGGCCGTTTCTCGTTTTCGCAGCGGGCGCGCTCGCGGCCTATATCAACCAGGGCATGACCTTTGCGCTCACCAACTACCTGAACCTGTTCGTCTGGCAGCTTGGGGCGAGGGAAGAGGTGATCTACGCGCTGGTTCTTGGCACCTCGGTCATCCTCATGTTCTTCGTGGTGGGCCCGATGCACCAGCGCCTCGGCAAGCCAAGAAGCGCTGCGATCGCCGCAATCCTCAGCATGGGCATCGGCCTTGCGCCCTATGGCTTGTGGATGCTGGGACTATGGCCCGAGATCGGCACCGCCGCCTCGACCATCGCCTATTTCTCGTTCGTCCTGTTTGCCAACCTGATGGGCATCGTCATGATGATTTCGGCCACTTCGATGATCGCCGAGGTGATCGAGGCGTTCGAGGAGAAGACCCACCGGCGCGCCGAGGCCTCGTTCTATTCGGGCAACTGGCTGGTGCAGAAATTCGCCACCGGGGGCGGGATCTGGATCGCCGGGCAGATCATCCACTATTCGCAGTTCACGGCCGAGGCGCAGCCCGGCACGGTGCCTGCGGGCGTGCTGTTCGACATGGTCGCATTCTATGCGCTCGCGACAATGGCGCTGGCCTTTATCGCGGCGATATTCCTCGGCAATTTCCCCATCAGCCGCGAGGAACACGAGGCGCGCCTGCTGAGGCTCTACGAGCGCAAGCGCGCGGCGCTCCCGGCGAACCCGGCGAGCACCGAGCACAAGCCCGTGCACCCCGAAGCCGACACCCCCACCTTGGCGCCGTGATGTGGGCGCGCCTGCGCAAGCTGTGCCAAATAGGGTGTTGGCGCGGGCGCGAGGCTCTGCAACAGTCGAACGCGAAAGATTCGAACACTTAACAAAATACGAGAGGATCACCCATGGATTTTGAACCCACCGAGCGCCAGGCCTACTGGTCCGGCCGCGTGCGCGATTTCATCGAGAAGGAAGTTCGCCCCAACATCGACCTCTACAAGGCGCAGGATGCGCAAGGCGATCGCTGGAAGGTGATCCAGGTGATCGAGGACAAGAAGAAGCTCGCCAAGGAGGCGGGCCTGTGGAACCTGTTCATGCCCCCGCGCAACGACAGCCACCACCATGTCGACGACACGTTCGAATTCGAAGGCCCGGGCCTGACCAACCTCGAATACGCGCTGTGCGCGGAGGAGATGGGCCGGATCGGCTGGGCTTCGGAAGTGTTCAACTGCTCCGCGCCCGATACCGGCAACATGGAAGTGTTTCACCGCTACGGCACGCGCGAACAGAAAGAGCGCTGGCTCGCCCCGCTGATGAATGGCGAGATCCGCTCCGCCTTCCTGATGACCGAGCCGTTCACCGCCTCTTCGGACGCAACCAACATCGAAACCCGGATCGAGCGCGACGGCGACCACTATGTCATCAATGGGCGCAAATGGTGGTCGAGCGGCGCGGGCGATCCGCGCTGCAAGATCGCGATCGTCATGGGCAAGACCGATTTCGGCGCCCAGCGCCACGCGCAGCAATCGATGGTGCTGATGGAACTGGACGCGCCGGGCGTCAACATCCTGCGCCACCTGCCCGTGTTCGGCTATGACGATGCCCCCCATGGGCACATGGAAATCGAACTCAAGGACGTGCGCATCCCTGTCTCCAACATGCTGCTAGGCGAAGGGCGCGGCTTCGAGATCGCGCAAGGGCGGCTCGGGCCGGGCCGCATCCACCACTGCATGCGCACGATCGGCGTGGCGGAAGAGGCGCTCGCCAAGATGTGCCGCCGCCTGCAGGAGCGCGAGGCGTTCGGCAAGCCGATCTTCAAGCATTCGGTCTGGGAGGAGCGCATCGCACGCGCCCGGATCGATATCGACATGACCCGCCTTCTTTGCCTCAAGGCCGCCGACATGATGGACAAGGTCGGCAACAAGGCCGCCAAGCAGGAAATCGCGATGATCAAGGTGCAGGCACCCAACATGGCGCTGCGCATCATCGACGATGCGATCCAGGCCCATGGCGGCGGCGGCGTCTCGGACGATTATGGTCTCGCTCAGGCCTATGCGCATCAGCGCACGCTGCGCCTTGCCGATGGCCCGGACGAGGTCCACGCGCGTTCGATCGCGCGGATGGAAATCAGCAAGCACCCGCCGGTCGAAGGCCCCTCCGCCAACGCGCTGCGCGCCAATGGGTCAGGGGGCGGGATCGGCGCTCCGGCGAACGACGGCGGCGTCAGCTCGGGCGATATGGGCGTGGCGCGGTGACCCTCTCCCCTTCCGCATGCGGGAGGGGGCGGGGGTGGGCATGGGCTGACCGCGAGGGAAGCCCACCCCGCTGCGACTAAGGACTAGCGGGGCAGGCCCAAGTCTCGCTGCCCCTCCCGCAAAGCGGGAGGGGTTGGAGCCGTGCTGGAATATGGACATCGATTACGACAAGGAAATGGTCGGCACCGTCGAGGTGAGCGAGAAGGACAGGCTCGATCTCGCTGCCCTGACCCGCTGGTTCGAGGCGCATGTCGAGGGCTTTGCCGGCCCGATCCGCTACACCAAGTTCAAGGGCGGGCAATCGAACCCGACCTACCGGATCGACACTCCGGGCGCGGCCTATGTGCTGCGGCGCCAACCGTTCGGCAAGCTGCTGCCTAGCGCCCATGCGGTCGACCGCGAATATGCGGCAATGACCGGGCTTTATCCCACCGGTTTCCCGGTGCCCCGGACTTACGGCGTGTGCGAGGATCCGCAGGTGATCGGCTCCAAGTTCTTCGTGATGAGCCTCGCTGACGGGCGCAGCTTGTGGAATGGCGCGCTGCCGGGGATGGAGCCCGAAGAGCGCCGCGCGATCTATCACGCGCTGATCGACACGATGGCGGAGCTGCATCTCAACCGGCCCGAGGCGATCGGCCTTGGCGACTATGGCAAGCCGACCGATTACTGCGCGCGCCAGATCGCCCGCTGGTCCAAGCAATACAAGCTCTCCGAAACCGAACACATGCCGCAGATGGAACGGCTGATCGAGTGGTTGCCCCAGACGATCCCGCCGCAGCATGGATCGAGCGTGGTGCACGGCGATTACCGGCTCGATAACGTGATCTTCCACAAGTCGGAAAGCCGGATCATCGCGGTGCTCGATTGGGAGCTCTCGACGCTGGGCGATCCGATCGCCGATTTCAGCTATCTGATGCTCAACTGGTTCCAGCCCGCCGATGGCCGCGCCGGACTGCTCGGGCTCGACCTCGCAGCGCTGGGCATCCCGACGGTTGAGGAAGCGGTGGAGCGCTATGTCGCGCGCACCGGCTATCCGGTGCCGCCGATGGACTGGTATTTCGCCTACAACCTGTTCCGCCTCGCGGGGATCATGCAGGGGATCAAGCAGCGGGTGATCGACGGCACCGCCTCGTCTGCTCATGCGCAGGCGATGAGCGAGCGGGTCGCCCCGCTGGTCGAGCGCGCCTACATGTTCGCGCGCGATGCCGGGATGCCGGAATAACGCCGCGCGAGCGCGCGAGGGCCCTCAGAACGCGGCGTTGAACCGCACCAGCGCGCCGACATCATCGGGCGCCTGCTCGAAGTGGCCGGGCTGGCTGCGGTGAAACGCGCTGGCGCTCGCCCAGCCGCCCCACAGCGGCAGGCCCCAGTTGAGCTCGCTCATGATCTCACGGCCCTCAGGCGTCAGATCGAGCGACTGGCGCGCAAACACCGCGCTGGAGCTGGCATAGTCATATTCGACCGGCAGATCGAACCGCAGACTTCCGCCGCTCACCCGCAGCGGCTGACTGATGCGCAGGCCCAGCGTGTCGCGGGCCCCAACAATTCCGGTGCGTGTGAAATCGAGCGACCACGCCTCGCTGAAGAGCTGCGATCCCTCGGCCACCAACCCTCCCCCGCGCGGCCGCGTCAGCCCTGCGCGAAGCTCGATCCCGGCCTGCCAACCCTCACCCAGCCGGTGCACCGCGCGCGCATCGAGCAACGCTGTATCCGCCCCGGCGATGCCCAGTGCTTGCGCAAACCGGCCGCCCAGCAGCGTATCGCGCTCGGCGAGCCACGTCAGCGCGAAACCGGTCTCGAGCCCGTTCCAGCGCCGGTCGAGCGCGACGCTGACGCTTGCGGCGGGGTGCTGCTCGTCGTGGGTCAGCAGCGCTCCTTCGACGAAGCGCGGACCGCCCAGCCACACCCGGCCGCGTTCCGCCGCGACGGTGACCCCCCACGCGCCGAGTTCGCGGCGCAAGGCGAGCGCGACATCGCTGGTGGCGATGAAGCCGCGGTCGGCGCTGGCACCCGGAGCGATCAGGAAGGCCGCGCGCGTCGCGCCCTGCAGCTGGCCGACCAGCCCCTCGGACCCTTGCGCGATCGCAAAGCCGATCTGCATATCGGGCGCAATCCGCGCCGCGACCCGCGCGGCGAGAACGCGCGCGCCGTGTGCTTCGTCCGGCGTCAGCTGCAGCGCGCTTGACCAGCCGAGCCCCGCCGCGCGTGCGCCTTCGCCCACGCTCACCGCGAGCGCGAAGCCTGGTCCTGCAGCGCTGCGCGTGAAGGCACCTTGCGCAGTGGCCGCGCGCAGCCTTGGCACCTGCGGCGCATCGCGCGAGACGGCCGCATCAAGCGAGACGTTGTAGGCCCGGTCAAACCGATCGAGCACCACGGCTGAAAGGCTCGCTGCGCGCAGCGCATCGCCCATCGCGGCCGAACCGATCGCGTAATCGCTCCCCAGCCCCAGCGCCGCATCGCTCCCGGCAAGCCGCGTCGTCCCGAGCGGGGCAAAGGCGGCGGCGATATCGAGGACCCCGGCGCCAAACACCGGATCGAGCCCCGCCGCGCCCGCATCGCGCGCGGTCTCGAGCAGGATTTCGACGATCTGCGTCGCGGTCAGATTGGGAAAGGCCTGCGCCAGAAGCGCAACCGCGCCCGCGACCTGGGGCGTCGAAAAACTTGTCCCTGAAAAGAGCGTGACGAACTGATCGCCGCCGATCGTCTCGACGAAGACTTCGCCATCATCATAGACGCAGCAGAGCCGCTCGCCGCGGGCGGTGAGGAAACTTGCTGCAAAGGCCCCTGCGCGGTTGCTGAAGGTCGAGAATTCGCCAACCTCGTCGACCGAGCCCACGATAATGACGTTGCCGTTGCCGGCATTCACCGCGTCGATCGCGAACGGATCGGGCTGCGCGGGGTCGATCTCGGGGTCGGAGCCGTCGCCCGCGTTTCCGGCCGAAATCACGACGACGATCCCTGCATCGGCGGCGCGCGAGAGGGCGCGGCGCAGAACCGGCGATGCGCCGCTGCCGCCAAGGCTGAGATTGATGACGCTCGCACCACTGGCGATCGCCTGATCGACGCCGCGGGCGATATCATCATCGGCAAAGACGCATTCGAGCGCGACATTCTGCGGCGAATCCGGGCCGCAGCTCCCGGGCGCATCGGCCCTGAGCGCGAGGATCTGTGCCTCGAATGCGGTGCCCACAATGCCGCTATCGTTGCGTGCCGCTGCAGCAATGAGGGCGATGTTGGTGCCGTGATCGTTTTCAGCGTCGATCGAACGGTTGCCTGCGACGTCGCGCGAATCGGGATGGATGCGGCCTGCGAATTCGGGGTTGTCCGGATCGATCCCGCTATCGATCACCGCGATGATTGCGCCTGCGCCGGTCGCATTTCGCGACCAGGCGGCATCGGCGCCGTGGAACAGCGGTCCATCGGAGCGGCGAAATTCCTGCGTGTCGAAGCTTGCTCGCGGCACCATCGGCTGGGGCGGCGGAGGCGGTGGTGGTGGTGGAGGCGGCGGCACCGGGGGCGGTATCGGCGCGTTCGAGGTCGGACCCGGAAGACCGCCGGCCCCGCCGCATGCGGTCAGGGCCAGGCAAGCGAGGACCGCGCCGAGCGATTTGATCACGATCGGCGAAGCCGCGCCGGTGCCATCGCCCAGTCCCGAAGCGGTCAAGGCAGCCGATCGTGGGCGGGAGGTTGGATTCAGTCTCATGAACACGCTCCTGCAGGCTCGCCCCCCGCGTCCTCGCCTAGCTTATTGGACGCGAGCGATAAAGATGCGCTGAAGACGGGCTTACGAAACGCGCGCCCCAAAAGCGGCTGCCGGTGCGCGAACGCCGCCGAACCCACGCTGCGCAAGGGTGCTTGCCCCCCTTATGGCATCCGCGTAGCAGCGCGTTGGCAAATTCAACGCAAAGACGGGGCAAAGCAACCATGAACGAGACCCTCATCGCAGACATCGAGGCCGCGTGGGAAAACCGCGCCGAGATCACCCCGGGTAACGCGGTGCGCCATGCCGTCAGCGATGCGCTTGCCCTGCTCGACAGCGGCGCGGCGCGCGTTGCCGAGCCCGATGGAAGCGGTGGTTGGCGCGTCAACCAGTGGCTCAAGAAGGCGGTGCTGCTGTCCTTCCGCCTTGCCGACAACCGAGTGATGGAAGGCGCAAGCGGGGGCGAGCCGGCGTTCGACAAGGTTCCGCTCAAGTTCGCAGGCTGGGGCGATAATCGTTTCCGCGAGGCGGGTTTCCGCGCGGTGCCCGGCGCGATCGTGCGGCGCGGCGCGTTCATCGGCAAGGGCGCGGTGCTGATGCCGAGCTTCGTCAATATCGGCGCCTATGTCGGCGAAGGGTCGATGATCGACACCTGGGCGACGGTCGGCTCATGCGCGCAGATCGGCGCCAATGTGCATATCTCGGGCGGGGCCGGGATCGGCGGGGTGCTCGAACCCTTGCAGGCAGAGCCCGTCATCATCGGCGATGGCGCCTTCATAGGCGCGCGCGCGGAAGTGGCCGAGGGGGTGCGCGTGGGAGAAGGCGCGGTGCTCTCGATGGGGGTCTATCTCGGCGCCTCGACCAAGATCGTCGATCGCGCGACCGGCGAGGTGCACCGGGGCGCAGTGCCGCCCTATGCCGTGGTCGTCCCCGGCTCGCTGCCGGGCAAGCCGCTGCCTGATGGCACGCCCGGCCCGGCGCTCTATTGCGCGGTGATCGTCAAGACCGTGGATGCGCAGACGCGTTCGAAAACAGGCATTAACGAGCTCTTGCGCGATTGAGGCAGCAGGAGCGCGCGGGGCACCTTTCCCGGAACACCCGCGCCGCTCGGCGATTGGTCTTGTGTATCATACACGGGAGACCGACGTGACCGAAGACCACAAGCAAGTGCCGGACGAGGAAATTCACATCGACGAGGTTGACGCGCGCGGGGCGAACACTTCGGGCACCGTACGGTATGTTCTGGGTATCAGCCTGCTGCTCGCGATCATCGCGATGAGCGCGTTCTGGATCGTCCCTGCACTCTCCTCATAGGTTATCCGCCTTGGTTCGCGAACGCGGTTTCGATCGGCGAGGCATCGCGCTGACTTGCGGAATGGCGCTCCACGTCGCGCAACACCCGGATCGCATTGCGACTGGCAATGAGCTCAAGCTCCACCTGCGAATAGCCGCGCCGAACAAGCTCCGCGAACAGCGCAGGGTAGCCGCTCACATCCTCGAACCCCACCGGGCCCGAAGGCATCCCATCGAAATCGCCGCCGATCCCGATATGCTCGACCCCGATCAGCGCGCGCACGTGGTCGATATGGCCGGCCATGTGGGAAACCATGGTTTCGGGCTCCGGATTGGCGCTGGTCCATTGCGCCATGGCCGCTTCGACGAGATCGGGTTGCCCCTGGTTGAGCGCCGATAGCCGCGCTTCCTGCGCCAAATAGCGCGCATGCCATTGGCGACGCTCTTCGTTGAGGAAGCCCGGCAGGCCGACCACCATGATGATCCCGCCATTGTCTGCCAGTCGCGCGAGCACGCTGTCGGGCACGTTGCGGGCATGGCCGTTGACGCCTCGCGCTCCCGAATGGCTGAAAATCACCGGCGCGCGCGCAATGTCGAGCGCATCGTTCATCACATCCTCGCTCACATGACTGAGATCGACCACCATGCCGATCCGGTTCATCTCGCGCACCACATCCTTGCCGAACTCGGTGAGCCCACCATGCGCGGGCGTATCGGTGGCGCTGTCGGCCCACGGTGTGTTGCGCGAGTGCGTGAGCGTCATGTAGCGCACGCCGAGCGCGTGCATCTGGCGCAGCACCGCAAGGCTCGAGCCGATCGAATGGCCGCCTTCGATCCCCATCAGCGAGGCAATCTTGCCCTCGCGCATCGCGATCTCGACCTGGTCGGCGGTCTCGGCATAGGCCATTTGGTCGGGGTAGCGCGCGATCAGGCGCCTCGTGACGTCGATCTGCTCGAGTGTCATCTGCACCGCGTCGGGTTCCGGCAGGCTTGCCGGCACATAGATCGCCCAGAATTGCGCGCCCACTCGGCCCTCGGCGAGGCGTTCAAGATCGGTGTGCATCATCTGGCCGCGCTGGTCGGTTTGCGCGGTGCTGCGCGTGTCGGTGAAATCGAGCCGATTGATCCGGTTGTCGAACCGGCGGCGCAGCTGGAGCGGCATATCGTTGTGCCCATCGAACACCGGCGCTGCATCGAGCGCGGCGAGCGCGGCCTGCATTTCGGGAGAAGGCGGCGGTGGGGCCGCTTCTTCCGGTTCGATCTGCTCGGCGATAGCGGGGTCCTCGGGCGCTTGGTCCTGCGCGAAGGCTGCTGGCGCAGCCGCCACCCCGGCAGACAAGGCGCATGCGAGCGCGATTCTGGCAGCGTGCGAGAAGGCGGCAGGTTGCATCATTGGCGATACTCCCGATAAAGGGCCACAACAGGGCCGGGCAAGGAGGCGGGCGATGGCTGACGGCAATTCTCTCGCAACCGATAGCGCGGCTGCGCTGATCGCACAATTGGGCCTTGTCCCTCACCCCGAAGGCGGGTGGTATCGCGAGACGTGGCGCGGACCAGCGGGCGAAGGGGAGCGCGCCGGCGGGACAGCGATCCTGTTCCTGCTCGAGGCCGGCGAGCGCTCGCACTGGCACAGGGTCGATGCGGACGAGCTGTGGTTGTGGCAGGGCGGCGATCCGCTGCTTTTGTCGATCGCGGGCGGCGACAGGGGCCCGGTCGAGGAGGCGGTGCTCGGCCCTTCGCCATCACGGGGCGAGCAATTGCAGGGTCTCGTTCCGGCCGGCGCCTGGCAGGCGGCTCGCCCGCTCGCAGGCGGCGAGGGAACGCACGGCTATTGCCTCGTCTCGTGCGTGGTCGTGCCGGGTTTCGAGTTTGCCGGCTTCGAACTTGCGCCGGCAGGTTGGGAACCGCGCGCATGAGCCCGCTGGCGATCGCCCGCCTGATGCTGCGCTGGGTGCTGGCCGCGCTCTATGCCTTTGCAGGCTACATGCACCTGGCGCTGCCCGATCCCTTCCTCAGGATTACCCCGGCGATCGTTCCCTTTCCGGAAGGCGTGATCTTCTGGACCGGGATTGCCGAGATTGCAGGGGCAATCGCACTCGCCCAGCCCTTCTCGCAGCGCCTGCGGCAGATGGGCGGGATCGGCCTTGCGCTCTATGCGCTGTGTGTGTTTCCCGCCAACATCAACCATTTCGCGATCGATATGGCGAGCGCCGACGGCGGGCTCGGACTGGCCTATCACGTGCCGCGAATGTTTGCGCAGCCGCTCGTCATCTGGCTCGCGCTGTGGACGGGCGAGGTGATCGGGCCGCATGCGAGAGCGGGAGCGCCGCGCGCAGCCGCGCGCAAGTGACCTTGCAGGCGGCCATGGCGGCGATCCTGGCGCTGCTCGAGGAGCGCGGGCCGGGCAAGACGATCTGCCCCAGCGAAGCCGCGCGCCGCCTTGCGAAGCACGACGAATGGCGCGCGCACATGGAAAGTGTTCACGCGGCCGCGGACGCGCTTGCCGCGCGCGGCGAGATCGCGCTATCCTGGAAAGGCGAGCCGCTCGATCAGCGCCGCGGAGCTTATCGGATCGCGCGGCGCTGATCGCGGCCGGCAGGCTCAGGTAAGGTGCTTGGAAACCGCGGCGGTCATCTTGAACATCGAGATTTCCTCGGTGCCGATCACCCCGCCGAGCTTGGCATCGGGCACGATCGTGCGCTTGTCCGTCGGCTTTTGCAGGTCGTGCTTCTTGATGTATTCCCACACTTTCGACGTCACTTGCGAGCGGGGCATCGGACCCTTGCCGATGACCGCTTCAAGCTCCGGTGAAAGCTGCACCGGCTTTTGCAGTGCGTTGGTTTTGCCAGCCATGGTTGTCTCCTTATGATTTTGGCAGGTATTCAAACATCGTCCTCTCCCCATGCCTCTACGGCTGTGCCGGTGAACGAGACGTGGAGCACAGCGCAGGCCGTAACGAAGCCCTTTAGCGTCGCGATGATATCCTCGAGGCTGGCCCCGGGCATGATGGTCAGCGGGACTTCGGTTGCGAAGACCTGAAAGGCATAATGGCGCGTCTCGCCCTCGGGCGGATCGGGCAGCAGCCATTCGGAATTGCCCCGCGCATTCTTGCCCGTGCGCGGCGGCACCTCGCCTTCGAGCAGCTTGCCGCGCTGGCCGGGAAGGCCCCAGACGAGCCAATGGCACAGCGGCGCGGCCCCATGCGCGGTTGCATCCTCGACAATAATGACGAGTTCCTGGCTGCCCGGAGGCGGCGCGCTCCATTCGAGCGGGGGGGCGACTGCGTCCTCTTCCTTGGCGGTGAAGCACGGATCGAGCTCGCCGCCGGCAGCGAAGGCCGGGCTCGACAGCTCGAACCCGCCGCGCTCAAGGCTGCGCGCTTCGCCGAGCTCGGCGATTGCAAGGCCCGAATGCTGCGCCGCCTTGGGCAGCGCGCCGGAGAGCCAATCGGGAAAGTCTGTCATAGGCTGAACTCATTCATGGCAAGCGAGCCTAGGGCGTTGCGCGCGGCCAAACGAGCCTTGAATGCGGGTTTTTGCGCTCTTTCCTGAGGAAAACTCTGCAAACTGGCGCGCAAACCGCGTTTTTTCCGCCGTTCAATTGCTGGTCAGGTCGGCTGTGGTTCAGCCTGCCTCACCCGGTTGAACTCTGCCTGCCGCCAACGCGTTGCATCCGGCGTGCGAATGTTGCAGGTCTTGTGCTTGATTTTCTCACGGAGTCGCATCCCCCCATGTCCATCTTTCGCACCGCGCTTTCCACGACCCTTGCTCTTGCGCTCGTTGCGTGCGGGGGTGACGATACAATCGTGCCGCCCATCACGTCGCCGAGCCCTGCGCCCACACCCGCGCCGACCCCCACCCCGACGCCCACTCCCACAGGCACCGCCTGCCCGGTGCAGCAGCAGCTCGACTTCGCTGAAGACGTGCTCGATGCATGGTATCTGTTCCCCAATCTGCTCAACAATTCGCTCGACACCGCCGATTTCAGCACTGTCCAGAGCTATCTCGATGCGCGCGTTGCACCGGCGCGGGCGCAGAATGTCGACCGCTTCTTCACCTTCGCCACCTCGATCCAGGAGGAAAACGACCTGATCTCGAGCGGGTCGAGCGCCGGGTTCGGCATCCGCCTGTCCTACGATACCGACAACGACCGGGTGTTCGTGCTCGAAGCGTTCGAGGCGGGCAACGGCTTTGCCGCCGGGATCGACCGGGGCACCGAGCTGCTCGCGATAGGCCTGCCGGGCGGCCAGCTCCAGACCGTCGCCTCGCTGATGGCTTCGGGAGGCGCGCAGGCCGTGATCGAAGCGCTCGGTCCGTCAACTGCGGGCACGCAGCGGGTCCTGCGCTTCCGCCAGGTCGACGGCGCAGTGATCGAGACGACCGTCACCAAGACCGATTTCTCGCTCGATCCGTTGTCGGATCGCTATGGCGCGCTGATCCTCAATGATGGCGGCAGACAGATCGGCTATATCAATCTGCGCACCTTCATTGTGCGCAATGCTGCTGACCAGCTGCGCGATGCGTTTGCTGATTTCGATGCGCAAGGGGTTACCGAGCTGGTGATCGATCTGCGCTACAATGGCGGGGGCCTCGTCAGCGTTGCCGATACCTTCGGCGATCTCCTGGGCGCAAATCGGGTCGGCCAGATCTGGAGCGAGACAGTCTATCGCGCCTCGCAGAGCCAGGAGAACAGCACCCGGCGTTTTCTTAACGAAATGAACGCGATCCAGCCCACCAAGATCGCCTTCATCGTGCGCGACGGGACGGCCTCTGCAAGCGAGCTCCTGATCAATTCGATGCTGCCCTATCTCAATTCCGACTCGATCGCGCTGATCGGCGAGAACACGTTCGGCAAGCCGGTCGGTCAGGACGGCTTCGACCTTACCGCATGTGACCTGCGCATCCGGGCTGTCACCTTCAAGACAGTCAACGCCGATGGCGAGGGCGACTATTTCAACGGGCTGGCGAGCACAGTTCCCAACACTTGCCTCGCCGAGGACGACATCACCGCCCCGCTCGGCGACCCGGACGAAGCCTCGATCGCAACCGCGCTCGATTTCCTCGCCGGGCGCTCGTGCACCCCGATCACCGCGAAGGGCGCGCTCCGGATGAACTCCGCCTCGCAAACGCCGCTCCAGCCGATCCGGCCGAATACAGCGCAGCACGAGGTGCCGGGGCTCTACTAGGCCGGGCCAGCGCCCTATTCATCGGCCTGATTCATTGGCCCGGTTCATTGGCCGCAGCCTGCACCGCATCGCCATCGCCGCCCCTCGCGTAGGTGAGCGCGGCGGCGATGACCTTTTGCGCTGGCGCGGGTTTTGCGACGAGCGGGGCTTTGAGGGTGCGGATCTTCTCCTCGTGCCGGTTGAGATCGCCCGAATGGAGGATGAAGGGCACGCCCAGCCGCTCAAGTTCGCGCGCTAGGGGGATGCACGTCTCCTCGCCGCCGAGCGAAACGTCAAGGATCGCAGCCGTCAGCGATGCGCGGTGCTCGCCGATGAGCTCGAGCGCTTGCGTACAATCATGCGCACACAGCGGCTCGCAGCCACTATCTTCAGCGGCAAATTCGAGATCGATCAGGATCAGCGGCTCGTCTTCGACAATCAGCAGTTTCATGATCGGCCCGGGCGCTTGCGAGTGCTCATCTCAGCCGCCTTTTTCGAAGGGCACACGGATCGTCGCGTTGAGCCCGTCGCGGCGCCAGGTGCGCTCGATTGTCCCGCGCGCGGTCGCTATCATGCGATCGACGATGACCATGCCAGTCCCCTGCTCGATCCCGGCCGGCTCGATTGCCGGGCCGCCCTCTTCCCGCCAGGTGATGATCAGCGCGTCGCCGTCGTCCGAAGGCCGCCAATCGACCAGCACCCGGCCCACATCGCTCGACCAGGCGCCGTGCTTGGTCGCATTGGCGGCCAGTTCGTGGAGGATGAGGCCGACCACCGAAATGATGGTGAATGGCATGCGCACGCCCTTGCCGTGGAGCTCCATCCGCGCGGCATCGCGATCATAGGGCATCAGCACCGCGCGGATTGCCTCGCTCACGTCGATGCTGCCCGATGCGGCATCATCGAGCGTGGTCTCATAAGCGCGCCCGAGCGCCTGGATGCGCGAATTGATCTCGGCCGCCTCGGTCTGGATGCCGCGCACCCGGCCGGTGACGTTGACGATGCTCGAGATCACCGCGAACATGTTCTTCATCCGGTGCGACAGTTCGCGCGCCATTTCGCGCGCGTGGCGTTCTTCGGCGCGGGCCTCTCGCACGTCGGAGACGTCCCACTGACTGCCGAAGAAATAGACCAGCTTGCCCGCTTCGTTGTAGATCGGGCCAAGGTGGAGCGCGTTCCAGAAGGTCGTGCCGTTCTTGCGGTAGTTCAGCAATTCGACCACCACCACATCCTCGTTCGCGATCGCATGGCGGATGCGCGCGATCGGTGCGGGATCGGTTCTGGGGCCTTGCAGAAAGCGGCAATTGCGCCCCAGCACCTCGGCTTCGGAATAGCCCGTCAGCCGGCGAAAAGCGCGGTTGGCAAAGACGATCGGCATGTCCTCGCCATGCGGATCGCACAGGCAAATCGCCATGCGGGTCTGGGCCATTGCCTGCTCGAACAAGACGCCCGATGCACCCGCAAAGCGATCATCGCGGCTGCCCGAGCGAAACCGGCCGGGCGCATCGTCAAACCGCAGCGAAGCCTGGTCGGTCCACGTGGGCGCGATATCGTCATCGGTGTTCACTGCGCCTCCTAAGCCGCCCCGCATGGCCGGGGGCAGAAGGAGGGCCGGCCGAGGCGACGGTCTTGTTTTCCTATCAATATAAATGCACGCCCTCGCCCTGTGTTCCAGAACAGTGTTCCAGAACAGCGTTCCAGAACAGTGTTCCGGAACATCGCGGAAGCGGCGTGCGCGGGGGGCGGGCTGGAGGGCGGCGCACCATGCCCCAAGCGGCGCAATGGGAGGCCGCCGGCAAGCGCCGAGCCGCACGGGCGAGCGCCATGGCCGCCCATCGACAGCGTGCGGAGGAGACCCGCGATCTAGCGCGCTCGACGGCGCGGCTGGAAACTAAGGGAAGTGCGCAGAACCACTAGGCTCGCACGGCCTTGCAGGAGCAGGCATCAGGGCGCGGCAGGACCGGTGAACGGTTCCTCGCTCGTCGCGCCGCAGCCGGAAAGAAGCGTTTCTCCGATCCGGACGCTGGCGGTGTAGGGATAGACCCGGTCGCTCATCTGGTCGCTGCATTGGCCAGGTGTGATAGCGATCTGGATAGGCTCATCGCCCAGCGTTCCCGAAAAGCCGAGCCCGTTGTTCCCGGCAAAGCGGGTCGCGGCAAAGCTCGTGCCAGCGATGTTATCGGGGGTGGAATAGCGCGCGCGATAGCCCTCGCCCGCGCCTACCGCTTCGCCTCCCTCGTCGCGGTAAGCGATTTCGAGGCTCCAGAACGGCTCGGTGCCGCCAAGATAGATGGTTGCCTCGGGAGCGATGCGATCAAACACGTCGCCATCACTGTCGATCAGCCCCGCATCCTTGCTGCAACCAGCCAGAAGCGGCAGCGCGAGGGCGAGCGACAGGCCCAGCGGGACAATCGGAGCGGACATGGCTCCATCTATATGACGGGCGGACCTTCAAGAAAAGGCCCGCCCGCCGGTATGCGTGATTATTCCGGCATCAACACGGTGTCGATGACGTGAATGAGGCCGTTGGTTGCCTCGACGTCGGTCGCCGTCACGGTGGCCTTGCCGCCCGCCGCATCGGTCAGCATCACCGCGCCGCCTTCGATGGTCGCGGTCAGCGTGCCGCCGCCCAGCGTGTTGATGGTGTACCCGCCTTCGCCGGCCTGCTCGATCGCGGCGGTCAGCGTGGCGGCATCAACCGCACCTTCGACGACGTGGTACTGCAGGATCGTGGCGAGCGTGTCGGTTTCCTCGGTCGTCAGCGTTTCCACGGTGCCCTCGGGAAGCTTGGCGAAGGCATCATTGGTGGGCGCGAACAGCGTGTAGGGGCCTTCGGCGGAGAGCGCGGTGCCAAGGTTGGCCGCCGTCACGGCGGTGACGAGCGTGGTGAAGTTATCATCGGCCGAGGCGACATCGACGATCGTGTTGGTCTCGGCTTCGCCGGTATTCGCGGCATCATTGGGGTCGACTTCGGCGGTGGTGACGTCGTCTTGCTGCGCTTCCTGCGCGCAAGCCGCGAGCGCCAAGGCAGCGGCAGAAGCGAGGGTAAAACTGATGATCTTCATGGACTGGATCCTTTGCAGTGTATTGCGTAGGGGCGAAAGCCGCGATGTGTGACAACACATCCCGGTTTCCCCTTATGCAATGTCCCGAGGCTCCGGATGTTCCTGCAAGGTTGCATTCAGATAAACCGGTGTGGATGCGGCGCGCTGCGGGCAACAATGTGGCGCAATTGTGGCGCCCGCGCTAACGAAATTGCGCGCTCGATTTTGCGGGGAACACAGCCTTGCTTGCGCGATTGAGCCGGGATGCAGCCACACCCCACGCGCAGCGCCGGCCTTGATCGGCTCGCCGAATTCGCCCCCCGCGCCGCCCACGCCTATGCCGAGAGCCGCAATCACGATACCGGCCCGTCCGCCCAAGGGATGCGCAGCAATGTCTCGCAGCTTTCGCCCTGGCTCCATGCCGGGCTGCTTGGCGAGGCGGAGGTGTGCAACGCAGTGCTCGGCCGCCACAGCCTCGCCGCGGCCGACAAGTTCATCTCCGAGGTCTTCTGGCGGGTCTACTTCAAGGGCTATCTCGAGCAGCGCCCGACCATCTGGCGCAGCTATTGCGACGAGCGCGACGCGGCCCTCGCGCGCATTGAGCACAACGCCGGCCTGCGCGCCGCCTATTCGCAAGCGACCTCTGGCGCGACCGGGATCGAGGCGTTCGACCACTGGGTGGGCGAACTGATCCGCACCGGCTATCTCCACAACCATGCGCGGATGTGGTTTGCGAGCATCTGGATCTTCACTCTCAAGCTCGACTGGCAGCTCGGCGCGGACTTCTTCCTGCGCCACCTGATCGACGGCGATGCCGCTTCCAACACGCTGAGCTGGCGCTGGGTCGCAGGGCTGCACACCAAGGGCAAGTCCTACCTCGCGCGCGCCGACAATATCGCGCGCTACACCGCCGATCACCCGGGCGGTCCGCTGCGTGCAGAAGGCCTAGCGCCCGAGGCGCTGCCGCTCGAGGAAGCGCGCGAGCACGCCCGTGCAAAGCTCGATCTGCCTGCGCGCGGCGGAGCGCTCAAGGATCGCTATGCCCTGCTCCTTCACGACGAGGGCGCAAGCCACATCCCGCTCGATCTCGCGCATTCTCCCGCGCTGGTGATCGGCGCCGCGCGTCCCTCTGCCCGCTCGCCGGGCGGGGCAGGCGAGCGGGCGCGCGACTTTGCGCAAGGTGCGGTGCGCTCGGGCGTGAACGAGGCAGCGGCGGCGTTCGATTGTCCGAGCGCACACCTGACGGACGAGCGCAGCCTCGCAGCGATCCTTGCCGAAGCGGGCATCGAACAGCTCGCCATGCCTTATCTCGCCACCGGCTGGACCCGCGATGCCCTCGCCCCGCAGCTTGTCCCACTGGCAAGCGAGCAGCGCCTCGTTCCCCTGCTCGGCGAGCTCGAGCGGGCGACCTGGCCGCAGGCGAAAGCCGGGTTCTTCGGCGTGAAGAAGCAGATCGACGTTGTGCTGCGCGAGCTCGGCATTCCGGGCTCGCTCGGTGTCAGCGCCGCCTGAGTGCGGACGCCCGAGTTTCATCGCCAAGCCGGGTTTAACCACATTCTTACTCTTGTGTCATACCACGGGCGCTGCATCTCGCGGGAGCTATTGCAGTGCATTATCCCAACCGCATTCAGGCTGCGCTCGTCTTCGAAGAGCGGTTCGAGACGCTCGAGGCCGCCGCGCGTGACTTCTGCCGGATCATCGAGCTCAAGACCGGCGATGTCTTCACCGCCCCCGATGGCATGAACGACGAGCTCATCCGCCTGGTGAGCGCGACCGGCGGCCTTGCCGCGCGGTTCGAACGCGTCGGCGGCCCGCCCCCGCTCGAGCCGTTCGAAGGCGCGCTTGCATCGCCCGTGACCGGCCTCTTCGCGCCCACTGCACGCGAGGCGCTGATCGGTGCGCGCAGCCATGTCCTCGTCGAGGTGTCGCACGGCGCCGCAAGCGATGGCCGCGATGAAGCGCCCTCCTCGCCAGCGCAGCCCGTGACGCTCGCCCGCTTCACAGAGCGGCTCGAGACGCTCGCGCTGATGGTCCGGATCACCACCGACCATGGCCAGCCGAGCCTCGTCCATTGGACCCAGTCCGACCAGGTGCTTACCCCTGAGCAGTTCGAGGCCTATGCCATAGCCGGCCTCCCGGGTCCCCTGCATATCCACCCGCACCTGTTCGGCTCGGCGCACGATGCGGCGCGCGAGCCGCTGGTTGGCGTGCGCAGCTTCGGCGCTGCCCACTGGCTCGGGCGCGAGGTGGTCGTGCCGCCCAGCGCCTTGCCGTGGCAGGCCGCTTACCAGGCGATCCTCGCCTTCGTCCACTTCTCGACCGGCGAGGCCGGCACGCTCATCCCGGATGGCGACACCTTCGGCTCCGAGGACGGCGGCGAGTGCTTCCGGGTGCACCACCGCGAAGCCGATCCCGCGGCCGGCGTCGAGCCTGCATTCGAGATCACCCCGCTGCGCCACGATGTGAGCGGCTTTGTCTGCGAGGACTACGCCGCGAGCGCGCAGATCGTGAAGCTGCGGGGCGGCGAGCAGGCGGACTCGTCATACGAGCCCGACGCCGCGCCGTCGGCAGCTGCGGCGCTGCGCGAGGCACGGCGCATGATCGGGGAGATCGGCCCCGAGCCCGCCCACCCCGAGACTTCTGCCCCTGACACCTCAGGCCCCGCGCCTTCCAGCCCCTCCGGCCCCGGACTCACCGATCCCACCGATTCGAGGCCAGCCGCGCCCAAGCCGGCTGCGCAAGCAACCCTTGGAGCGAGCACCAAGCGCTCGCCGCGCGCCATGATCCGCCCCACTCCCAGCCAGGCTGGCGAGGAGACGCTCTCGGGCCGCTCGCTCAGGGCGCGCGTGTTTGGCAGGTCCGAGGACTGATGCCGGGCGAGCGGCTCTCCCCCCGCGCTTCCAGCACCCCGTTCACATCACCTTGTCAGGCCGCGGCTCGTTGCGGTGCTTGTCGCCCTTGCCGAAATGGCGCTCGAGCCGTTCGGCCAGCGTCGCCGCCGCGCGGCGCGCTGCATCGTCCACCGTGCTTGCATTGGCGGTGACGCCGAGCGGCTTGCCGCCGCGCGGGCGCGCCTCGATCGTGCAGGCCTTGTCGTCCGGGCCGCCCTTGGCGCCGTTCTCGTCCGATACGTGGACCTCGAGCCGCGTCAGCCGGTCTTCGAACCGCGCGAGCTTGGTGCGCACCGCGGTCTCGATCCGCTCCGCCACATTCTCGGTTCCCATGACGGAACTGTCGGAATTGAACTGGAACTGCATGGTCATGCCGGGCGTCTCCTCTTTCTTGGGTTTCTTGTGACATCAGCAATGTGGGAGCCCGTTGCGCGCCATGCAATCGATTTCGCCCCGCTCCGCAAGGTGCACCGGGACGGCCTCGGCTCATCTCCCGGCGAGAACGCTTGAACCGCCTGTTACACAGTCCAAGAACAAAAAACTGGCCCGCGCCAATGCGTGCGCCGAGCGCCGGATGACCGGCTCAGGTCGAGCCGGACGATAGGGGACAGACGCGGGATCAGGCATGCCGGAGGATAAGCCACATCTGCGCGAAGTAGGAAAGCGCCGAGCGCCCACGGACCGGATCTGGCGGTGAAGGGAAGCCAATTGTCGGCGCAATATCTTGATAGACCATATTAAGTTTTGCAACACGGCTTTCGGAGGCCCCCAGATGAGCCCCTGCATGAGCCGGATGTCTGTGGAAAACGTGGGATAATGTGGGTCAGATTTGAACTCACAACTTTCCAATCAGATTCGAATGCTTGAGTCCTGAAAAATGTATTGCTTTTTCAGCGATATACTGACCAATTTATCTGATCCGATTGGTCAGTCGCATTTGATTGAGAAGCTGCCATCACCGGAGAATTATCATAGATATCTGATTTCATGAGATAATATACGGGAATTTCCTCGCGATTTGTCGCGTAGGGTGTGCCTACGTTTCGGGCTTCTCAGGTTGAGCCCGGTCAACAAACCAGACGACGAAATCGAGGTTTTGAAGGGCTGTTCTCAGGATCGCCCCGCGTCGATGTCGTGAGACGCATTCAGATGTCCGCTTAGCGCCCTCATCTCGGTCATTAGGCCGGTCAGGCGTTGTCCAAAGATCTCTCCTTCCCATTGATCACTACGAAAAAATAATGTATCGCATTAGACGTGTTTGAGGGACCGTCCAGTCCGTGTTCGGCAACCGGTCCGCGCAGCCAAGAGGTGCGACAT
>DAITMG010000019.1:0-43830 GCA_036835265.1 Erythrobacter sp.
CGGGCAGGCTCGCGCGGCATTGCTCGAGGAAATCCTCCTCGAGCACCAGCGGAAGCAGGTCGGGATCGGGGAAATAGCGATAATCGTGCGCGTCTTCCTTGCTGCGCATGGTCCGCGTGGTGCCGGTCGCAACGTCGAACAGGCGCGTCTCCTGCACCACCGTGCCGCCGCTCTCGATCAGGTCGACCTGGCGGTTTGCCTCATATTCGATCACCTGCATCACGAACCGCACCGAATTGACGTTCTTGGTCTCGGTCCGCGTCCCGAATTCCTCACCCGGACGGCGCACCGAGACATTGACGTCGGCGCGCATCGAGCCTTCCTCCATGTTGCCATCGCAGCTCCCGACATAGCGCAGGATCGCGCGCAGCTTGCGCACATAAGCCCCGGCCTCGGCGGGCGAGCGCATGTCGGGCTTGGAGACGATCTCCATCAGCGCGACGCCCGAGCGGTTCAAGTCGACATAGGACATGGTCGGGTGCTGGTCGTGCATCAGCTTGCCCGCATCCTGTTCGACATGGATGCGCTCGATCCCGATGATCTTGTCCTGCGGGATGCCCGCCTTCTCGTCCGCCTCGATCAGCAGCGAGCCTTCGCCGACGATCGGGTGGTACAACTGGCTGATCTGGTAGCCCTGCGGCAGATCGGCGTAGAAATAGTTCTTGCGATCGAACCGGCTCCAGCGGTTTATCTCGGCTTCGATCGCCATCCCGGTGCGCACCGCCTGGCGGATGCACTCGGCGTTGGGCACGGGCAACATGCCCGGCATCGCGGCATCGACCAGGCTGACCTGGCTGTTGGGCTCGGCGCCAAACGCGGTTGCCGCGCCCGAAAAGAGCTTGGCGGCGGACGTGATCTGCGCATGCACCTCGAGGCCGATCACGACCTCCCATTCGCCGGTTGCGCCCTCGATCCGATAGTCACTCATTGTCGCTCTCGTCCTTTGGCAATGGCTTGCCCGTTTCGCTGTCGAACCGCGCTTCGCCCGCATCGATCGACTTCGACAGATACATCACCCAGCCCGCGATCAGCACGAAGCACACCAGAAAGATAATCGCAAAAAGCATTCACCGCTCAACCTTAAGGCCGCTTCACCAACCGCATATCGGACAGCCCCCGCGTCAATTGGGCTCGATCTCGTAAGCTTGCAGCAGCGCGGTCTCGACCGATTGCAGCTCGGTGCGCGCGACGTCGTCGAACTTCTTCTTGCCGGTGATCGTGATCTCTTCGATGAACAGCAAGGTCAGCGAGCGATATTCGGGATATTCCTTGAGCTCGCGGATAGTGGCGATGAACAGCGGCCCGTTCTCGACCCGGCGGCGCTCCATATCCATCTGGTCACGCAGCGATTTGAGGAGCTGGGCATAGGCGAAATAGCGGTGGCTCGGCATGCGCGGCCCAGCCGGCTCGTCGCGCCGCGCCGCGCGCAGCACGCCATAGGCGATCATCGCATTGGGCACGATCACCCCGCAGATGACCAGCGCGATCAAACTCCACTCAAGCGTGCTCACCACCACTTCTCCGCTCTTGCATCAAACCCTGCGCGCTGCTGGATGGCAAACATCATGCCACAACCTCGAACCAATATGCACCCGGGTTCGGATTGGCGCTGGTCTGCATGATCGGGAAAGCGTGATTGATTGCGCCGCGATGTTCGTGGGTCAACCAGTTCATTGCCAGGATCGTTCGATAGCGTGACGAATGCGTCAGCATCACCTCGAGCAGGTATTGCTCGTTCCACAGTCGGCGGTCATCGCGCAACCATTTCTCCGGGTAATCGCGCGGGATGAAAATGTCATGGACATGCACGATCACCCCCTTGGCAAGGCTGGGAATGATCGACTGAAATTCGACCAGCACATCGCCGAACGGGCGGATAACATGCGAACTGTCAACGAACAGGATGTCGCCCGCTTCCAACTCCTCGAACAGGTCGAGTGGCACGGCCTCGACCCGCTTGCGAATGATTTCGGGGCCGAGCCGTTCAAGCCACGGCATCTCGTAGGGTTCGATGCAGACGTGGCGGCAGGCATAGTCCGGGTCCTCGGCCTTGGTGCGGGCGATCGCCTTGGCTGCAACGCGGGTGGAATTGCCCGAACCGATCTCGAAGATCCGACGAGGCTTGAAGGTGCGGACCATTGCATAAAGCGAATCGGCATCCCCGCGCCCATACTGGCCATTGTCATAGCGAAACGCCAATTCGGGTTCGTGATGCTCGGTCAACGAGGCAAGTTCGTCCTGCACGTCGAACGACGCCAGCAGCTCAAGCTGCCCGGCCTCATTGAGGTCGAGCCCTGGCAGGTCGCGCGGCGTAGTGACATCGCTCGGCAGATCGGCTGCCGTGTAGGTCGGGTGATAATAATGGGTCGAGCGCCAGTGAACGCCCGCCTTGTCTGCCTGCGTGCGATAGAGTGGGTAATTACCGGGCCAATTGCCGACGGTGCGAAACAGCGGGGCACCCACAGTGACCACGCCTGCTGCGATGACGTCAGTGATCTTCTTCAGCATGGCCAAGGACCCTTTTCTGACTGAATTACCACCACCGTTCGGGAGCCGCATCAAACCCTGCGCGCTGCTCGATCGCGAGCCCTGCATCGAGCACGCTTTGCTCGTCGAACGGCCGGCCCACCAATTGCAGCCCCAGCGGCAGGCCGTCCTGCGTGAGCCCCGCAGGGACCGACATCGCCGGGAGCCCTGCGAGCGACGCGGGCACGGCGAAGACATCGTTGAGATACATCGTCAGCGGGTCTTCGTTGAGGCTGCCGAGCGGGAAACTCGGCGTCGGCGTGGTCGGCGCGAGGATCAGGTCGCAGTGCTCCCACGCGTGCTCGTAATCGCGCGCAACCAGCGCGCGCACCTTTTGCGCCTGCGTGTAATAGGCATCATAAAAGCCCGCCGAGAGCACATAGGTGCCGATCAGGATGCGGCGCTTGACCTCCTCGCCAAAGCCCGCGGCACGCGTGGCGGCGTACATGTCCTGCAGGCCTGAGCCCTCGGGCAGATCGCGCAGGCCATAGCGCACCCCGTCATAGCGCGCGAGATTGGACGAGGCTTCGGCAGGCGCGATGATGTAATAGGCGGGCAGCGCGTATTGGGTGTGCGGCAGCGAGATGTCGACGATGCTCGCGCCTGCATCCTTGAGCCATTCCATGCCCTGTTCCCACGAGGCGGTGATCGCCGCGTCGGTCCCCTCCATCCGGTATTCGCGCGGAATCCCGATGCGCTTGCCGGTGAGGTCGGCATTGAGCGCGCCTTCCCAGTCGGGCACGGGCAGGTCGAGGCTGGTCGCATCCTTGGGATCGAACCCCGCCATCGCTCCGAGCATGATCGCGCAATCCGCGACCGTGCGCGCCATCGGTCCGGCCTGATCGAGCGAGGAGGCGAACGCGACGATGCCCCAGCGCGAGCAGCGGCCATAGGTCGGCTTGATCCCGCAGATGCCGGTGAAGGCGGCGGGCTGGCGGATCGAGCCGCCGGTGTCGGTGCCGGTTGCCGCAGGCGCGATGCGCGCGGCGATCGCGGCAGACGAGCCGCCCGAAGAGCCGCCCGGGCTCATTGCGGCATTGGTGCCCTGCTTGCGCCAGGGCGAGGAGACATTGCCGAAATAGCTTGTCTCATTGGACGAGCCCATCGCGAACTGGTCGAGGTTGAGCTTGCCCAGCATGCCCGCGCCCGCATCCCACAGCTTCTGGCTAACGGTGCTTTCATAGTGCGGGGTGAAGCCTTCGAGGATGTGGCTGGCCGCTGTCGTCTGGACGCCGCGCGTCGCGAACAGGTCCTTCATCCCGATCGGCACGCCGCCCATTGCGCCCAGATCCTCGCCGCGCGCGCGCTTCTGATCGGTCGCATCGGCTGCGGCGAGCGCATGGTCTGGGGTGGTGACGATAAAGGCGTTGAGCGCGGATGCCTGCGCAACGGCTTCATTGAAGCTTTGCGCCACTTCGCGCGCGGTGAAATCGCCGGCGCGCACGCCGTCGCGGATGGCCTTGACGCCAAGGGAGGTCAGGTCGGTCATGCTCGTGTGAGAACCCTTGCGCGGGCGGATATTCGGGTCCGGCGCCGCTGTGCTGAATTGCCGATTATCGGAAACGTCACTCGATCACCTTGGGCACGCCGAAGAATCCATGCTCGGCCGCAGGCGCATTGGCGAGCACGGCATCGCGCCGGTTGCCACCGGTGAAGGGATCGGCATCGACCACATCCTCGCGCAAGCGCAGTGTGTTGGGGATGACCGCGCTCATCGGCTCGATCCCGCTGACATCGACTTCGCCGAGCTGCTCGACCCAGCCCAGAATGTTGTTGAGTTCGGGCACCAGCGCCTCGAGCTCGGCATCAGTCATCCTGATGCGCGCGAGCGAAGCGATCTTGGCAACTGTGGGCTTGTCAACCGACATCGCGCTTACTGGCCTCCCGGACCCGCAGCGCCTCCACCCGGACCACCCGGAGCGCCACCCGGACCACCAAGCCCGCCCGGCCCCTGCAGCGCCTGCTGCAGGATCTGGATGTTGCGGTCGAACTGGGCCTGGCTCATGATCTCGATCACTTCCATGTCGAAGATAAGATCGGCATCGGGCGGGATCGGAGCGCCCGGCGGCGGCTCTGAACCGTAGGCCATCTCGGCGGGGATATAGAGCTCGTACTTGCCGCCCTTCTGCATCTGCTGGAGGCCCTTGTAGAAGCCTTCGATCGTCGCATCGGGCTCAACCGGGAAGGGCGATCCTTCCTCGGGGAAGATCCCCTGCACCGGCAATTGCACGGCGCGCGACTGGTCAAACACTTCGCCGGTTTCCGCGAGCGAGCCCGAATATTTGACGAAGACGATCTCGCCTTCCTGCGCCATCGGCCCTTCGCCCTCTTCGATCGTCACCACCTCGAACGCGCGCGCCCCGGCGGGCATCGCCGCCCAGGCGAGCACGGCGCCGGCAAGGATCGCAAGCGCGATGCCGACCCACAGCTTGGTGAGCGAACCCTTGGCGACGGGCTTGAGCGGAACACGCGTGATTTCAGTCATGAATGATCCTAAGGAAACGAGGCCGCAGCGGCCCTGCGCCCGGACCTGGACCCGGATGCAAAAGAGCCCCGCAAAAGAGCGCGGAATTGAACCGCGCCCTGATGGCTTATCCGATTGCCGGATTCAAGCGTTTCGCGGAAGCGAAAGGCGAATTGCGCGCACCCACGGCGCCGAATCAACGGTTTTAGCGGGCGAGAACGCTTTGTGCGCGGCTGGCCTCGCAAAATTCACGCGTCTCGCCGGGGTGATGCATTTTCCAGGCCCGGTGCAGCTCACCCGGCCAACGCGTCACTTGACGCCGTCGCGCTCCATCCGCTTGCGCTCGAGCTTGCGTGCGCGGCGCACGGCGGCGGCCTTTTCGCGGGCGCGCTTTTCGCTCGGCTTTTCATAGTGACGGCGCAGCTTCATCTCGCGATAAACACCTTCGCGCTGAAGCTTTTTCTTGAGCGCACGAAGGGCCTGATCGACATTGTTATCGCGAACCATGATCTGCATAAAGGAACACTACCTCGTTTCAAATAAGCGCCAGAGCCCGCGTGGCATGATGCGGGATTGCGCTGAAAGTTGACGCAAAAAGAGGCGCGATTCGCACAGCCAGACAGCCGCGAACGCGCTCAGCTATTCCTCTCCCTAGCCTCAAGGGCGCGATTTGGCAAGCTCTTCGCAGCCTGAGCCAAGCCATCGACCAGCCAGCGCCCGCACCAGCCGCACAGGGCAGCACCCACCGGCCCGCTGAAAACATGGCGCCTTGCGCTAGGCATCGGCGCGCGTGGCGGCTAAGGCTTGGCTGTGATGACCCATGCTCTCGCCGCTTTCCCCGCATCGTTGCTCGTCGCGCTCGGCGGCGCTGTGGGTGCGCTCGCGCGGTATCACCTCGGGCTCGGCGTTGCCCGGTGGACCGGTGCCGGAACCGAGGCCGGAACCGGTGCGGGCGCGGATTTCCCGTGGGGCACCTTCGCCGTCAATATCCTGGGCTGCCTTGCGATGGGCGCGCTGATGGGGGCGCTGGCCCGCAACGGCGCGAGCGGCGAGGCGGTGCGGCTGCTGGTGGGTGTGGGCCTGCTCGGCGGCTTCACCACCTTCAGCGCCTTCGGGCTCGAACTGGTCCTCCTGATCGAACGCGGCAGCCCCGGGCTCGCCCTCCTCTATGCGGCAGGCTCGCTCGCTGGCGGGCTCATCGCGCTGTATTGCGGCCTGGCGATCGCGCGGGGCAATTTGTGAGCACGCCGCCTCCTCCACCCCCTCCCCCGGCACCGGCCCCAGCACCGGGCGATGACGTGCGCCAGTTCACCGTCACCGCCGATGACGACGGCATCCGGCTCGATCGCTGGTTCAAGCGCAACCTGCCGCAGATCGGCTTCGCCACGATCTCGCGCTGGGCGCGCACCGGGCAGGTGCGGGTGGATGGCAAGCGCGCCAAGCCCGAGGATCGGGTGGCACAAGGCCAGGTGCTGCGCGTCCCGCCCGGCGGAATGGCGCCCGCACGCCCCAGCGGCAAACCGCAGCGGGCAAGCCGCGAGCTTTCCGCCGAAGACCTCGCCGAGGCGCGCGGCATGGTGATCCGCGAGACCACGAGCGCGATCGTGCTCAACAAGCCACCGGGCCTCGCCACGCAGGGCGGCTCGAAGACCACGCGCCATGTCGATGGGCTGCTCGATGCCTTCGTCGAAGGCGATGCTCCGCGCCCGCGCCTCGTCCACCGGCTCGACAAGGACACCTCGGGCGTGCTGCTCGTCGCGCGCACGCCGGGGGCGGCGGCGAGCTTTTCCAAGCGCTTTGCCGGGCGCTCGGCGCGCAAGATCTATTGGGCGCTCGTGATCGGGCGTCCCGACGTGCTCGAAGGCACGATCGAAGCCCCGCTCGCCAAGCAGCCGGGCACCGGCGGCGAGAAGATGCATGTCGACGAGGAGAACGGCGCGGTCGCCAAGACCCGCTACCGCGTGATCGACCGCGTCTCGGACAAGGCCGCCTGGGTCGAGCTCGAGCCGCTGACGGGCCGCACGCACCAGCTGCGCGTCCACATGGCCGCGATCGGGCATCCGATCGTGGGCGATGGCAAGTATGGCGGGCGCGATGCCTTCCTGACCGGCGCGATCAGCCGCAAGATGCACCTGCACGCGCGCCGCCTGATCATCGCCGAACCTTCGAACACCGCCGCGAAGGGCACCGCGGGCGACGAGCCCGCAAAAGGTAGCGCGGGCGGCAAGCTTGACGTCACCGCCGAGCTGCCCGCGCATTTCGCCGCGAGCATGGAAGCATTGGGCTTTGATCCGGCGATGAGCGATGCCTCGCCTTTGCGCGATGAAGCGCCCGAGCGCACGCCAGCGGAGAAGAAACAGGCCGCACGCCGCCACTTCAAGCAGGCGCGCAAGGAGACCCGCGCCCCCCGCCGCGCGCGCGGCGCCGCGAAGACCGAGAAGACCGAGAAGAAGCCCGCGCCCAAACCCAAGGGCAAGCCCAGGGGCAGGCCTTGATGCATCCCACCGCGCATTTCCGCAGTGCCGACACCGCCTTGCGCGACCGGATCATCGCCGAACACGGCTTTGCGGCGATTTTCCTTACGACCCCTGAAGGCCCACGCGTGGCGCACACGCCGGTCGAGTGGACAGCCGAAGGTATCGGCGGCACGCTCACCTTCCACCTTGCAAGGAGCAATTCCCTCGCTGCGCATCTGGACGGCGCGCGCGCCCTTGCGGTGATCCACGGACCCGACGCCTACATCTCGGCGCGCTGGTATGGAGCGGCCAATCAGGTCCCGACCTGGAACTACATCGCCTACGAGCTCGAGGGGGCGGTGCGGCGGCTTGACGACAGCGCGCTCCCAGCCCTCCTCGAGCGACTGAGCGCGCAGCATGAAAGCCGCATCGGCGCAGGCGCGCCGTGGACGATGGACAAGCTGGACGAACGGGCGCTTGGCGCGCTGCTCAAGGGCATTGTCGGCTTCACGATGGCGGTCGATACGATCCGCGAGACGGTCAAGCTCTCGCAGAACAAGCCTTCGGGCGAGCGCGACCGGATTATCGCCGGGCTCGCGCGCGAGGGGCGCACCGCGATGGCGCAAGAAATGCGCGAGGTCGGCCGGTGATGCGGCTTGCGGTGTTCGATTGCGACGGGACGCTGGTCGACGGGCAAGCCGATGTGCTGTTCGCGATGCGCCGCGCGTTCGAGCGCGCCGGGATGGAGCCGCCTCCGCCCGCCACGGTGCGCCGGCTGGTCGGGCTAAGCCTTGCAGTCGCGATCCGCGAACTCGCTCCGCAAGCGAGCGAGAGCGAGGCGCGCGCGCTCGTCGAATTCTACCAGTCGAGCTTTCGCGCGCGCCGCGAGGAAGGGCTGCTCGAGGAGCCGCTGTATGACGGGATCGCCGCGCTGCTCGAGCGCCTGCACGAGGCGGGCTGGGCGCTGGCGGTGGCGACCGGAAAATCCGATCGCGGGCTTGCCGCCTGCCTTGCGGGCCACGGCATTGCCGAGCTGTTCGTCTCGCTCCAGACCGCCGATCGCCACCCCTCCAAGCCGCATCCCGCGATGCTCGAGGCCGCTTTGTTCGAAGCGGGGGCTACGGCCAGGCAGGCGGTGATGATCGGCGATACCAGCTACGACATGCAGATGGCGCGCTCCGCGAAAGTGCGCGCGATCGGGGTTGCGTGGGGTTATCATCCGCCGCCCGAGCTGATCGCGTCGGGTGCGGCCATGGTCGCTGCCACCGTCGCCGAGCTGGGCGAGGAACTGGACCGGTTTGCATGAACGAGCCGGGCAAAAATGATCCGTCGGAAGATCGCGCCGCGCGGCGCTTTGCCGCCATGCAGCTGGTGCGGTTTTCCTCGCTCGCCTGCGTCATCATCGGCATCGCGATCGCCAACGAAGCGCTGCCCTTGCCCTATCCGCTCGGCGTGGTGCTGGCGGTTGGCGGATTGCTCGCGTTCTTCTTCGCCCCGCCGCTGCTGGTGAAGCGCTGGAAAGCGGGCGACGAGGACGGAGGCAGGGGCCAGCCTTGAAGCGGTTCTACAAGGACGTCTCGCTCGAACAGGTCGAGGGCGGGTGGCGGATCACGCTCGACCACCGGGCGATCAAGACCGCCAGGGGCGCCCCCCAGATCATGCCCTCGCGCGCGCTCGCCGAGGCGATGGCGGCGGAATGGGCCGGCCAGGGAGAGACGATCGACCCCCGGCGCTTCGCCTTGCGCGACCTTGCCGATTACGCGATCGACGTGGTCGCCGCCGAGCGCGAGGCGACGGTGCACAAGCTGCTGCGCTATGGCGACACCGACACGTTGCTCTATCGCGCCGATCCGGGCGATGCGCTGTTTGCGCGGCAGGAGACGCTGTGGGAGCCGATCATCGCCGCGTTCGAGGCGCGCGAGGGCGCGGTGCTCAAGCGGATCAGCGGCGTCGTCCACCAGCGGCAGAGCGAGGCCGCGCTCGCCGCCTTCGCCGGGAGGCTGGGCGCGCACGATCCTTTCGCGCTCGCCGCAATCGAGGCGATGACGAGCCTTGCCGCTTCGCTCCTCACCGGCCTCGCTGCGAGCGCGACCGACAGCGAAGCGGAGGCGCGCGCGCTGTGGCAGGCGGCTTGTCTGGAAGAGGAATGGCAGGCGCAATTGTGGGGCCGCGACGAGGAAGCCGAGGCGCGCCGCGCCCGGCGCGAGGCCGATTTCCTGACCGCGCACCGCGCGGTGCGGCTGGCGCTGGCGCAGGACCGGCGCGGCGGTTAGTTGGCGAGCACCCAGTCGGCGATCTCGCCCGCGACCTCGTTCGCTGCACGGTTGATCGCCGGGGCGATTGCAGCGGTATCGGCGCTCACTCCCTCGACCCGCGCCTCGAACCGGCGGGTGGTCGCGCGCCCTTGCGCGTCCGAGCGCACCGCATCGAACCGCACCACGACCGAGGAGCTCGGCGCATCATAGGTGAGTTCGGACAAGGTCCCGCGCACGAACACGGTGGCCACCAGCGGCGCGTCGTCGCTGTCGAGGATCAGCGGCGCGCTGGCCCCGCCCTCGCCCGCACTCGCGCCCTGCCCCTCGCTCAGCCGCGCGCGCAGCGTCTCGCCGATCAGGCGGCGAAACAGCCGCGCGGGCTTTTCGACCCAGAACGCTTCGGGCAGGTAGGCAAGCTCGGTCGCGCTGATGTTGACCGGCAGGCGCAGCACGTCGAGCTTGGCGGGAACCTCGGGGGTCAGCACCGCGATCGCGCCGGCGTCGACCTCGCCGCCCGAGGCAGCGTTCATGCCGACAGGGGCGCTGACATCGGGCGTCAGCGTCAACAGGCTCTCGGGCGCTTCGGCGCCGAGGCTGACACAGCCGCTCAGGATCAGGGCAAGCGCAGCAACAGCAGCAGCGGGGCCGCGCGGATGGGCTGAACGGGTGATACGGATCTCACGCAAGGCGCTATGCTCCCTCAAAGCCGGTTTGTCAGGGCCACTCACTCAGGGCTCATAATCGGGCAAGGTGCGCCCGCTGATGAGCGAGCCGATGCCTTCGCTCTCGAGCTTCTCGGCGATCGAGCGCAATGAACGGCTTGTCTGACGCAGATCCTGCAAAGTCGCCTCGGCGGCGGGCAGCGTCGATTCGCGCAGCTGGCGTGCAGCGGGCTGGGTTTCCTCGAGCGTCACCGCAAGCTCGTCTGCCGCGCTGCTCGCCGAGCGCAGCGTGGCGCGAAGTTCCTCCGCGAGCGATTCGCCTTCGGAATTGACCATCCTGTCGGTCGTGGCGGTCAGCTGCTGGACACCCCTGAGGGTCTCGTTGAACTCGGTCAGCGTGGTGCGAAACTCGACCAGGTTTGCCTTCAACTCGGGGGTAGAATCCGCCAGTCCCGCGGTCAGCCGGTCGGTGTTGTAGAGGATGCGGGTGATCTCCTCCTGGTTTTCCGGATTCAGCAGAATGTTGAGATTTTCGGTCAAGGTCGCGATCCGCTCGAGCAGCAACGGGGCTGAATTGAGCAGCGCGTTGATGCCGCCATCCTTGGGCGGGATCACCGGGCGACCTTCGGGGCATGCGGTCGTCTCGCAGGTGATCGGTGGCTGGTTCTTGCGCGCGCCATCGAGCAGGATGGTCGCGACCCCGGTGAAGCTCGATTGGATCGTCGCGGTCGTGCCGAGCAGGATCGGCACCTCGTCGCGCACCTCGATCCTTACGCGCACGAACCCGGGATCATCATCGGACAGCGAGATTTCCGAGACCTGGCCAACCGGCACCCCGGCATAGGAGACCTGGCTGCCCGTCGCGAGCCCCGTCACCGATTGACCGTAAAAGATATCGTATTCGTTGACGCTGCCCTGCCCGAGCCGCGCGATCCAGACGATCGCGAGCGCAAGCCCTACCAGCAGCACGAGCGTCACCGCCCCCACCCACAAGTGATTGGCGCGCGTCTCCATCAGTTGCTCACACCCAACATTGCCGCGTCTATGAACGCTTGGGCCACATCATGTCCATGAACTTCTCGCATTTTTGCCCGCATCAGCCCCGCTCATGGCTCGTCTTGGCGGCGCGCCCGCGCGGTCCGTTGAAGTATTCCTCGATCCACGGATGCCCGGTCTCGATCAGTTCGGGAATCGTGCCGACCGCGATCACGCGCTTCTCCGCGATCACCGCCACCCGGTCACAGCTCTCGTAGAGCGTATCGAGATCGTGGGTGATGAGGAACACCGTCAGCCCCAGCGTTTCCTTGAGCGCGACCGTCAGCCGGTCGAACTTGGCAGCGCCGATCGGATCGAGCCCGGCGGTCGGCTCGTCGAGAAAGAGGAGCTCGGGATCGAGCGCCAGCGCGCGGGCGAGCCCGGCGCGTTTCTTCATCCCGCCAGAAAGCTCGCTCGGATATTTCGCGATCGCATCCTCGGGCAACCCTGAGAGCAGCACCTTGTAGCGCGCGATCTCGCCGCGAAGTTCTCGATCGATCTCGGGGTAGAACTGCTTGATCGGAACCTGGACATTTTCGCCCACTGTCAGCGTTGAAAACAGCGCGCCGCCCTGAAACAGCACGCCCCAGCGGCTGCGCACGCCGATATTCTGATCGGGATCGATCCCGGTGAGGGTGCGCCCGAGCACCTCGATCCGGCCCTCCTTGGGCACCTGCAAGCCGATGATCGAGCGCATCAGGACCGATTTGCCCGAGCCCGACCCGCCGACGACGCCGAGGATCTCGCCCTTGCGCACGGTCAGATCGAGCCCGTCATGCACCCGAAAGCTGCCGAACTGGTTGACCAGACCCTCGATCACGATCGGCGGCGCATCTTTGCCGTCCGGGTGATCACCCGGCGCTGGGCCCGGCTCGATCGCCGCAGGATCGATCGGCGGTTGCTGCTCGTTCACCGGGCTCACCCCCAGCCGATCTCGGTGAAGAACACCGCGAAGAACGCATCGATCACGATCACCGCGAAAATCGCCGAGACCACCGCCATCGTCGTGCGCCGACCGACCTCTTCGGAATCGCCCTCCACCTTCATCCCGTGATAGCAGCCTGCTATCGCGATGATCAGGCCGAACACCGGGGCCTTGATCATGCCCACCCAGACATCGTGCAGCGGCACGACTTCCTGAATGCGCGCAAGGAAGGTGAAGAACGGGATGCCGAGCGAGAATGTCCCGACGACGGCGCCGCCGACGATCGCGACGACCGAGGCGTAAAAGCCCAGCAGCACCATCATGAAGGTGCAGGCGATGATGCGCGGGATGATCAGCCGTTCGGTTGGCGAGATACCGATCGTGCGCATCGCGTCGATCTCCTCGGTGAGCTTCATCGTGCCCAATTGCGCGGCAAACGCGCTGCCCGAGCGCCCCGCGACCATGATCGCGGTCATCAAGACGCCGAGTTCGCGCAAGGTGATCCGGCCAACGAGGTTGACCGTCAGCGATTCGGCGCCGAACTGGCTGAGCTGGACCGCGCCCTGCTGCGCGATGACCACGCCGATGAGAAAGCTCATGAGGCCGATGATCGGCAGCGCCGAGACGCCGACCTGCTCCATCTGCGCGACCACCGCCCGGCCCGGAAAGCTGGACGGCTTGCGCGCGAGATTGCCGAACCCGATGATGACCCGCCCGAGCGCTCCGAGCACGCCCGAAAACCCCGCGCGCGCCTCGAACACCTGATTGCCCAGCGCGAGCGGCACCCGCTCCCACACCGGATCACGCTCGGGCGTCAAGTCGGCATCGCTGCCCGCCCCCTCGACCGCATCGAGCAGCCGCTTGGTGCGCTCGTCCGCGCCGACGATTTCGGCCTCGTGCGCGCGGGCGAGCTTGCAGGCGACCCATGCGCCGACGGTATCAATCTTGTGGACCTGCGAGAGATCGACCGCGCTCACCCGCTCGGTGATCCGGTCAAGCTCGCCGCCGAGCCTGCCCACGGTGGAGATCAGCATCGGCCCGGAGAACGCGAGGCGCGCAGCCCCGGCCTCGTCCTGCTCAAGCGTGAAGTGCGCAAGGTCAGTCATTGTCCCGCGCTATGCGATCAATCGGGCGGCTCCACAAGGTTTGAGTTTTGCAAGGAAGCGCAGTCACATGTTGCACTGCACCTTGCGCTCTGCGATGGCTTGCGGCCCGTTTCACCTGTGCCCCGGCCGCAAGCAAGCGCCAGCGAGCGAGAAAATGACCCTGCCAACCACCTTCAACCCCGCCGAGATCGAGGCGCGCTGGTACAAGCATTGGGAAGCGACCGGCGCGTTCCGGCCCGAGCGCCCCGATGCAGCCCCCTTCACCATCGTCAACCCGCCGCCCAACGTGACGGGCTCGCTCCATATCGGCCACGCGCTCGACAACACGCTGCAGGATATCGTCATCCGCTATGAGCGCCTGCGCGGCAAAGATGCGCTGTGGGTGGTGGGCACCGATCATGCCGGGATCGCGACGCAGATGGTGGTCGAGCGCCAGCTGGAGGCGCAGCAGGACAAACGCACGAACTACACCCGCGAGCAATTCATCGAGAAGGTGTGGGAGTGGAAAGCGGAGAGCGGCGGGCAGATCACCCACCAGCTGCGCCGGCTGGGCTGTTCGATGGACTGGTCACGCGAGCAGTTCACGATGGACCCGCATTTCACCCGCGCGGTCATCAAGACCTTCGTCGATCTCTACAATGACGGCCTGATCTACCGCGACAAGCGGCTGGTCAACTGGGACCCCAAACTGAAGACCGCGATCAGCGATCTCGAGGTCGAGCAGCAGACGGTTCCGGGCAGCTTCTGGCACTTCAAATACCCGCTCGCTGATGGGGTAAAACTGGACGACGGTCGCGATTGGATCGAGGTGGCCACCACCCGGCCCGAGACGATGCTCGCCGATATGGCGGTCGCGGTACACCCGGAGGATGAGCGCTACGCCAGCGTTGTCGGCCGCCACGTCATCCTTCCGATCACCGGCCGCCGCATCCCCATCATCGCCGACGAGCACGCCGACCCCGAACTGGGCTCGGGCGCGGTCAAGATCACGCCGGGGCACGATTTCAACGATTTCGAGGTCGGCCGCCGCGCCGGCATCGCGCCCGCCGACATGCTCAACATGTTCGATGCCGACGCCAATGTCTGTCAGGTGGCCGATGGGCTGATCCCGGCCGAATTCATCGGCCTCCACCGCTTCCGCAGCGAGAAGCTGGTGGGCGACGGGCCGCGCGATCGCGGCGCGCGCGAAGTGGTGGTCGAGCGGATGAAGGAGCTGGGCTGCCTCATCCCGCACGTCACCACCAACAAGGCTGGCGAGGAAGTGATCGCCGATGCCGAGCCGCGCCAGATCGCAACCCCGTTCGGCGATCGCGGCGGCGTGGTGATCGAGCCGTGGCTGACCGATCAGTGGTATGTCGATGCGGCCAAGCTTGCCGAGAAGCCGATCGCGCAGGTGCGCAGCGGCGAAGTCGAGATCGTGCCCAAGACCTGGGAAAAGACCTTCTTCAACTGGATGGAGAACATCCAGCCGTGGTGCGTCAGCCGCCAATTGTGGTGGGGGCACCGGATCCCGGCTTGGTATGGTCCCGAAGTCCGTGATGACGGTTCAGTCGTGTATGGCGCAGTCCCTTTTGTTGCGCACGATGAGCAAGAATGCTTGGATATGGCATCTAAGCACTACGAAAAATACGGTCTCAAAGCGGTTATTGCGCCAGATGGCGATGGACTAGGCGATCTAGTCGAGGAGGATGGCGTTGCCGCTATTTGGCGCGACGAAGACGTCCTCGACACCTGGTTCTCCTCCGCGCTGTGGCCCTTCGCCACGCTCGGCTGGCCCGAAGACGCGCCCACCCCCAGCCCCTCCCGCGAGCGGGAGGGGAGCGAGACTTGGCGAGCCGAAGGCGAGGCTAGTCGCAGCGGGGTGGGCAACGGTCTACTCGCCAAACACTTCCCCAACAGCCTGCTCATCTCGGGCTTCGACATCCTGTTCTTCTGGGATGCGCGCATGTTGATGATGGGGAACTACAATATGGGGAAAGCCCCGTGGCCGCGGCTCTATCTCCACGGGCTGGTGCGCGCGGCGGACGGCGCGAAGATGTCCAAATCCAAGGGCAATGTGGTCGATCCATTGGGCCTGATCGACCAGTATGGCGCGGATGCGCTGCGGTTCTTCATGGCGGCGATGGAGAGCCAGGGGCGCGACATCAAGATGGATGAGCGCCGCGTCGAGGGCTATCGCAATTTCGCGACCAAGCTGTGGAACGCCGCGCGCTTCTGCGAGGCGAACGGGATCGGCGCCTCGACCACGCTCAAGGCCCCGCCCGCGCGCCTTGCGGCAAACCAGTGGATCATCGGCGAGGTGCAGGCCTGCGTCGCAGAGATCGAGCGCGCGATGGCCGAACTGCGCTTCGATGCCGCGGCCAATGCGATCTACCAGTTCACCTGGTCCAAATTCTGCGACTGGTATCTCGAGCTCATCAAGCCGGTCTTCGCGGGCGCGGCGGACAGCCCGCCTGCGGTGGAGACGCGCGCAGTCGCCGGCTGGGCGCTCGATCAGATCCTCGTCATGCTCCATCCGTTCATGCCGTTCATCACCGAAGAGCTGTGGCACGCGCAGGCAGGTCTGGACGGGGGGAGCCGCGAATACGACCTGATCCTCGCCAAGTGGCCCTCGCCGCGCGCCGAGATCAGCAAACCCGCGACCGACGCGATCGACTGGGTGATCGAACTCACCACCAATGTCCGCAGCGCCAAGAACGAGCTCGGCATCCCGCCGGGCGCCAAGCTCGCCGCGTTCGTGCCCGCGCCCTCGCCGCTGGCGGCAAGCACGATCGAGCGCTCGAGCGCGGCGATCGAACGGCTGGCGCGGTTGACGCCCATCACCATCGGCGAAGCGCCCGCCGGCCCCGCCATGCAGGTCAGCGTGCAGGCCGGTTCAGGGGCGGGCGATGTGTTCGTGATCCCGCTCGAGGGCATCATCGACATCGCCGCCGAAAAGGCGCGGCTGGAGAAGGCGCTCGCTGCAAGCGCGAAGGAAGCCAAGAGCCTCGAAGGCCGCCTCGGCAACGCGGCGTTCGTTGACAAGGCCAAACCCGAAGCGGTCGAAAAAGCGCGCGAGGATCTCGCCCACCACCAGGGCGAGGTGGAACGGCTGACCGCGGCGCTGGCGCGACTGGGATAGATTTCCGCCCCCGATCACAGGGGGGGCGGCCTATCGCGTCATTTCCGGAACACCACCTTGGTGCCGGGACCGACCATCTGCGCAAGCCGCGCGGCCTCCCAGTTGGTCAGCCTGACGCAGCCATGGCTCTGCGCTTGGCCGATCGTCTCGGGCGCGGGCGTGCCATGGATCCCGTAATGCTCCTTTGACAGGTCAATCCAGACGACCCCGACCGGACCATTGGGGCCGGGAGGAAGTTGCTGTTTTTCCTCGCTGTCGGCCACGTCCCAGAACAGCTCGGGATCATACGCGAAGGGCGGGTTGTAGGCGACGCCCAGGACCTCCCAGTTGCCCACCGGGAGCGGATCGTTGCGCGAACCCGTCGTGACGGTATACATCGCCACCAGCCCATCGTCCTTGTCATAGGCTTTCAGCCAGCCTTCGGATTCGTCGACGAGAATTCTTGCAGCCTCAGGCTGGTCGGTGCCGACGCCGAGCGAGCGCAGGGTCTCCAGCCAATCCTTGTTGTCGACCTGCGCTGCGGCGATCCGGTCGGCGCCGACATTGGGGACGCGCAATTGCTGTCCGGGCGAAAAAGCGGGCACCGAGCTGCTCTGCGTCGAGGAAGCGGAGGGCGTCGGCGATGGCGATGGCGATGCTCTGTCAGAAGGGGTGGCCCGATCTGCTGCCTGGGCCGGCCGCCCGCCCGGATTGAGCTGCGCCAGCACTTGCGGCGTCGTATGGAAACGCTCGGCCAGCTTTTCGGCCATGGTCTCATATCCCAGGCGCTGCACCTTCGCCTGCTCCGCCGCGCCATCCGGCACGGCGGCAAATTCGATCTCGCCCCACGATTGCGGGATGGTGACGACGCGGGTGGCAGGAATGGTGTCCCAGCGCGCGAGCGCCTCTTGGGTCGCCTCGTCCAGCTCTCCCGTTATCGCAAGGTCGCGCGATTCCTGAAATCCCTTGAGCGCGTTGGCGAAAGACTTGCCCTCTTTTCCGTCGATGACGCCCGAGCCGAAGCCAAGCCGCTCCAGCACCACCTGCACCTGCATGACCGGCCGATCCTCGCTATCGGGAATGTCCACTTGCGCCGCTGTTCCGTCCGCGGGATCGCGCGAGGCCATTTCGTCGGCACCATTGGTGTCCGCCTGATCCGATGATGGCTGCTGCTGTTGCTGTTGCTGCTCATCATCGTCCGCTTTGCTGAAGGTGCAACCCGCAAGCGCCAGCAGTGAAACCGTGATGGCGCTGTTTATCGTTGCAGAGCGCATGAAATATCCTTGTTAAATCAGACGATTGCCCGTCCAGAATGGGAGCAGCCTTGGCGTTCAAGAGAAAGTCCCGCGCGATAGGTCCGCCCGGCAGGTTCCACCAGTCGTGTTCGCCAACTTGCGCCGTAGCGTCGCCTAGCCGAGCTGAATGACGCCGGTGCAGCGGTTCTCGGTGGCGCGCCGGGAAATGGCGCACAAATGCAGGCTATCGGTATTCAGTGCCCGGTTCGCTGTCATCATCGCCTGGCATGGTGATGTCGACGGTTGGAACTTCGACCGTCGTCTCCTTGGTGCCCACCTCGACCTTGGGGAGTTCCACTTCGAACTCGGGCAATGTGCCGGGCGTCACCTCGACTTCCGGCAATTCGCCTTCCTGCGTCTGGTCGACATCGCACGCGGCGAGGGCAATCATGCCGGGAGCGATCAGGAGGGCGGCGATCAACTTGTTCATCGGTCCAGCTCCTAAAGCCTGTCGCCGAGCGCGCCCTTGACCGCGCCTTTGATCCGCTGGCCCTTGCCCTTGCCCTGCTGCGCCATCCCTTTGACGACGAGTTTGGGATTGTCGGTCGCGCGCCCCGCGGCGGCCTTGGTCTTGCCGATCGCTTCGTTGGCAGCACCCTTGGCCTTGTCGGTGAATTCACCCATTGAATGTCTCCTGAAATGCTCGCGCAAAATGCGGCATTAAGAGCGCGCGGGTGAATGGCCGCTTAAGACGCGATCAATATCAAATATTGGTGCCGCCAAGCGGACTTGGAATGCCGAAGGTCTGAAGCAGCCATATGATGAAGGCTGTCATGATGAACAAGTTGAATATTAGTTCAATATTTCCGTCGATTGACAGACAATTTTTGAAGATGAACGGAAGAGCTCTGGCAATTTATGAGTGGGGCGATCTTTTATAACTATTGTTTATGAAATTTGATTGTCAGGCGCAGCCGCATCGAACGCTCTTCGGGATCATCAAGCTCATCACCGAGGCGAACGCGGCGATGATCAGCAGCAGCAGGACCGGCCCGCCCATCACGATCCGATATACGGGCGCCTGCGTTGGGTGCGCAGTGAAGGCTCGCCCGGTCGCCCGCTTTGCGACGGCGGCAGGCGACCGGGCCATGGCCACAGATTGGGCTGAAAAATGGTCGTTCGAACCCGTCGAACACAATCGGTTCGCCAGCACAGGCTCAGGAGAGGCACCTTGCAGGATGCCCCTCCTTAAGCGGTTTCGATCGACTAGAACTCGACGCTGACGCGCCCATAGAGGAAGCGGCCACTAAAGCCGAAAGGTGACTGCGACGAATAGGGCAGGAAGCTCTGGTTCTGCCCGAAGTTGAACCCGTCGACCGTGCCGAACGGCAGGCGATCGGGATATTCGTCGAGCAGGTTGTTCGCGCCCACGGCCACCTGGATCGCGTCCACCACATTGAACCGCGCTTCGAGATCGACCACCCATTTGGGCGACAATGTCAGGTCGCCTGGCGCCGCGCCCTTGGGCACCGTGAGATCGCTGTTCGAGCCGATCGGCAGGAACACCGAACCAAAGCGGTTGGCCCTCAGGGTGCCGCCGAACGGGTTCATGTCCCAGTCGACCCCGAGGTTGAGCTTGTTCGACGGTTGCCCGTCGGTCAGGCGAAAGCTTTCCGGACGGGCGAACAGCCGCTGCGCATTGAACCCGGAGAAGGTCGCCCGGTCGGTGATTTCGGCATCGTTGATGTTGTATCCCGCCGTCAGCGTGAAGCGGCCCGCGCCAAAATCGGGCACGCTGTAACTGGCGACGATATCGAGCCCTTGCGTGCGGGTGTCGATCCCGTTGATGAAGAACCGCGCCGAAGTGCCGACGACGCCGGCCGCCTCGAGCAGCGCGACCACATCGGCGCCTCGCAGGTTTTCGGTCAACACGATGCGATCATTGATCTTGATGTTGTAATAGTCGAACGTGACGCTCAGCCGGTCGATCATGGTGAAGACCAGGCCCGCGCCAAGATTGACGGATTCCTCGGGCTCGAGCGGCTGCGCACCCAGCGCGATGGCAATCGGCGAGTCGACCGGGAAGGTGCCGATCTCGATCAGCCCCACGCCAGCGACGTTGTTCGTCGAGGTGGTGGAAAAGAACTGCTGCGCCATGCCCGGAGCGCGGAAGCCGGTCGAGACCGAACCGCGCAAGGCGAGCCCCTCAACCGGCTCGAAGCGCGCGGCGATCTTGCCGTTGAAGGTATCGCCGAAATCCGAAAAGTTCTCGTAGCGTCCGGCCACCTGAACGTTGAACATGTCTGACAGGTCGGTGTCGAGTTCGATGTAGGCTGCGTAGCTGTCGCGCGAGGCATCGACTGCGGTCGATGGCTGGAAGCCTGGAAACACCTGCGCGCCGGGGGCTGCCCCGTTCGAGAAAGTGAACGGACCGGCAATCCAGCTCGCCTCCTCGCCCGGAATGATCTTGTAGTTTTCGTTGCGCCACTCGCCGCCCAACGCGATCGAGCTATCGCCAAAGCCCAGATCGAAGTTGCGCTGGGCATCGAAATTGACCGAGGTCTGGCCCGAGCGCAGCCCGCCTGCGTCAAACTCGGTCGGGCTCACCAAACCGCCGAGCGAGGCGTTCCAGCTGTTCGACACGCCGTAATCGAGCCGGTTGGTGCCGTAATTGACCGAGAGGTCGAGGTTCCAGCCCCCGGCTTCACCGCGCACGCCCACCACGCCCGCGATATCCTCGATGTCGGAATCGATCTGCGGCAGAAAGCCGTCGGGATAGAACGGCGCGCCGCCATTGGCGAAGTCGCGGTTGCGCGCATCGAGCGAGCGGCGATAGAAGCCGGTGCCGTTTGCAGTGCGGTTGCCATAGCTGCCAAAAGCGTAAAGCTCGAACGAGGTGCCGAGATCGGCGCCAGCGTTGAAGAAGAGGTTCACGTCTTCGGATTCGCCATCGCCGAAACGGTGATTGTAGCGATTGATCGTGGTCTCGCGCGGATCGCCGACGCCCGCGTACTGGCGCCGGATATCGGGGCCGGAACGGTTGGTGGGATCGCGATCCTTGTATTCAGCGGTCAGGTTCACATAGGCGGTCTCACCGACTGGAAGCCCGAAATTCGCAGCGAGCGTGACGGTGTCGCCGTCGCGCCGGGTGCGGTCCTCGCCGGTGAAGTTGATCACCGGATCATCGCTTGGGCCGGTGGTGGGCGAGACTGTGTCGACCTGCGCCACATCTTCCATCGTGGTGATATACTTGCCGTAGGTGACCTGTGCCCGGCCGCCTTCGCGCTTCTTGAGCTGGATGTTGATCACCCCGGCGATCGCATCCGAGCCGTACTGCGAAGCTGCACCGTCGCGCAGCACTTCGATCCGCTCGATCGCCAACGGCGGGATGGTGTTCATATCCACCCCGGTCGAGCCGCGCCCGACCGAGCCATTGAGATTGAGCAGCGCGGACGAGTGTCGACGCTTGCCGTTGACCAGCACCAGCACCTGATCGGGCGCAAGGCCGCGCAAGGTAGCCGGACGCAGGGAATCGGTTCCGTCGGTGAGCGATGGCTGCGGGAAGTTGAACGAGGGCACGAGATTGTTGAGCAGGCGGTTGGTCTCGGTCGTGCCCTGATTGAGCAGGGCTTCCGAGCCGATCACGTCGATCGGCACCGCGCTTTCCGCCACGGTCCGGTCGGTGCGGCGGGTGCCTGTGACGATGATGATGTCTTCGGGCGCCTGCTGCGATGGCCCGGCGCTCTCGTCGCTCTCCTGCGCGAGGGCGGGTTGTGAGACACAAGCGATGGCGAGGGCCGCGAGCGCGCTGCCCGTGGTGAAAGTCATGCGAATTGACATCAATTACATCCTTTCTGATGGTTTGATTTGAGCGGCAGAAAATTATAGCAGGTATCGGGAGTGCATAACAAAATTACGGGACACGCGGATTTATTGTCACGTTTGTGGCATTTTGGTCACATGCGGTGACGCGGCTGCGGCGTGCGAAATGGCTCGACCCCGGCGCGCCAGCGGTTTGCCGTCTTCACAGGTCAATGTCCGGTAGACTCGGCGACCGGCCAGGCCGGGCAAAGACCTCGATCCCGCTGCGCTGTGGGCGATTCGGCGGCTCGCACTGTCTGCTTTGGTGTCGCTTCTTGGCGATCCGCATTGTGGCCAATGTCAGGCAAAGCCGCCTCGCCTGACACCCGGACAGGCGCCGCAAATTTCCTACCGCCGCGTTTCGTGGCATAGGGCAAGCATGCTCGCCGCCTCGCCCCGCGCTTCCCTGCTTTGCCCCTCGTTCGTTGATCGACTGGCTCGATCAAATGCGCTTTGCATGATCGAAGCGATTTTTGCGCCTGGACTGTGTAACAGGCGGTTCAAGCGTTCCGCAGCAGCGATGAACCGAGAGGGGCTGGCATGGCTGACCTGATCCTCGCCACCGACGACGCGGGCGAACCCGAGATCTTCGCCTCGCTTCAGGGCGAAGGGCCGAGCGCGGGCACGCCGGTCGCCTTCATCCGGCTCTCGCGCTGCAACCTTGCCTGCACCTGGTGCGACACCGCCTACACCTGGCGGTTTGAGGGCGACAACCGGCCCCACCGCGATGGCATCGCCTATGAGCGCAGCGCCAATCAGGTGAAGCTGTCGCTCGCCCAGGCCGCCGCGCGGATCGCGGCGCTGGGCCAGCGGCGGCTGGTGATCACCGGGGGCGAACCGCTGCTGCAAGGCGGAGCGCTCGCCGATCTGCTGGCAGCGCTTCCCGACATCGAAGTCGAGATCGAGACCAACGGCACGGCACGCGCGCCCGCGGCGGTCGATATCCGGGTCGATCAGTACAATGTCAGCCCCAAGCTAGGCCATTCGGGCAATGCAAGAGAGCTCGCGATCGTGCCCGAACGGATGGACGCCTATGCGGTGGATCCGCGCGCGTTCTTCAAGTTCGTGATCGCCGCGCCCGAGGATGTGGCCGAGGTGCTGGAGCTGGTGCGGGCCTACATCATCCCGCGCAGCCGCGTGTTCCTGATGGCGGAGGGCACCACCAGCGCGGGCTTGCGCGCGCGGCAGGAATGGCTCGGACCGCTGTGCCTCGAGCACGGCTTGCGGATGAGCGACCGGCTGCATATTCATCTGTACGGGGACAGCCGGGGGACGTGACCGGATCGGAGGACATGATGGTGCAACCGTTCAAAGCCTTGTCGATGGCAGCCCTGATTGCGCTGGGGCTTGCGGCCTGCTCGGATGCTGGCAGCGGCGAAGCAGCGGCGCGCGGCGCCGGAGACACCATCGCAGCAGGCGGCGACATGACCCCCGCCGCGATGATCGATCAGGCCAATGGCGGCAACGCTTCGGCGGCTGATCGCGCCAAGGTCGAAGCCGATGCACGGACCTTCATCGACCGGCTGTTCAATGGCTATGCATCGGGCGACCCCATCAATGCGTTCGAAGAACCGCGCGAGATATTCGAGCCGCAATTGGCCGCCGCGATCGAGGGCGCCATGGACGAATTCGAGCGGACCGAAGAAATGCCCGATCTTGCCGGGGCCGATCCGATTTGCGGGTGTCAGGATTGGGGCGAATTCTCGCACACCATCAATGCGCTGACGATCGAGGGCGACCGCGCCGCAGCGCAATTGACCGTTCGCAATTTCGGTGAGCAGGCAGCGCGCACCATCGAACTGATCAAGACGCCCGGTGGCTGGCGGGTGTATGACCTTGACGGAACGTTTCGCCAGTTGGCGCTGTAGCGCGCGCCGCCGTGCGGACGTCAGCTCTGGCTGCGCCAGCGCATCACGACGCGCTGGACCAGCTCCTCCTCGTCGCCTTCGGAATTCCACAGCTGGACGAAGCTGGGGTCTTCGGACGCCGGGCGCTTGTGCTCCTCGAGCGTGTCGAAGGTGACGCGGATCGGGATCGCCACGCCCTCGCCGCACACGATGCACTCGCGGTTGCGCAGAGCCGGGATCGAATCGAGAAACCCGCGTGAGCCTTCGGGCATGGCCGAGCGCACGAACGCCTGGTCGCGGTCGTTGTTGAGCCGCATCGTGATGATCGTGCCGCATTGCGAGAGCACGCCCTCGGCGAGATCGGACGGGCGCTGGGTAATGAGGCCGAGGCTGATGCCGTATTTGCGGCCTTCCTTGGCGATGCGGCTGAGGATCTTGCCGACCGAGGAGCCATCGGCGTTCTTCTCGTTGGGGACATAGCGGTGAGCCTCCTCGCACACGAGCAGGATCGGGCGGGTGTTCTCGTCGCGGCCCCAGATCGCGAAGTCGAACACCAGCCGGCTGAGCACCGCGACCACGGTCGAGGTGATGTCGGACGGGACGCCCGAGACGTCGATGATCGAGATCGGTTTGCCTTCGCCCGGCATGCGGAAGACGCGCGAGATGAAGCTCGCCATCGTGTCGGTGACGAGCATCCCTGAGAACATGAACTGGTAGCGCGGATCGGCCCGCAGCTCGTCCAGCTTGCTCTTGATCCGCATGTAGGGCGCCGACGAGGTCGCCTTGTCGAGCTTGCCCATCTCGTCCTGCAGGATGTTGGAGAGATCGGAGAGGAGATAGGGGATCGGCGAATCGACCGTGATCTTGCCCATCGTCTGCGCCAGCCGGCTCTTCGCGCGCGAGGCGAGCAGGCACTTGGCGAGGATGTCCATATCGACCTGGCGCTCATTGCCGGCGCTGTTGAGGAGGACTTCGCAGTGCTCCTCGAAGTTCATCAGCCAGTAGGGCATCTGCAGGTTCGAGACATCGAGGATCTGGCCGGTCTGACGGAACGCGGCGGCATACTCGCCATGCGGATCGATCATCACGATGTGGCCTTTGGGCGCGGCTTCGCAGATGCGGTGGAGAATGAGCGCGGCGCTGGTGGATTTGCCGGTGCCGGTCGACCCGAGCAGCGCAAAGTGCTTGCCGAGCATCGCGTCGATATAGAGCCCGGCGCGGATGTCCCTCGTCGGGAAGACCTTGCCGATGGTGATGTTGGCGCGGCCATCGCTCGCATAGATCTGGCGCAAATCGCCGGTGGTGGCGGGATAGACCAACGCGCCGGGGATGGGATAGCGCGTCACGCCGCGCTTGAAGCCGTGGATGCGGCCCGTCAGCCGTTCTTCGGAGCCCTCGCCCAGAAAGTCGATATTGGCGATAATCCCGCCTTCGGTGCGGCGATCCTTGCGCTGGTTGCGCACGCTTGCGAGCAGCCAGGCATCGCCGACGCGGATCTTGATCTGGCTGCCGACCTGCCCCGCGAGCGCGATCGAGGGGTCGGTATCCTCCATGCACTCATTGATGCGCTGCGCGTCGAAGGCGACCTGCGAGCCGGCCCCCGAGATTTCGAGCACGATCCCGATCGGTGTGGCCGCATTCTGCGCGCTGTGGTCCCCGGTATCGTGCTGCTGGCGGTCGGCCTCGCCCTCGCCCTCGGGCTGTGGCCCGAGCGGCGGCCCTGCAAACCGCTCCAAACTGTGCGGGTCTTGTCGATCCATCGAAAGGTGATCCACTCGCGTCGCCTCACTCTGGCAGCGCTGCCGCAGCGGCAGTCGGCCAATCTCCCGAGAGGTCTAGCCAGGGCGGGGTTAAGATCGCGTCAAGATTGTCTCGAAGCGACGCTGGAGAAAGGCCGAGGCGCCCTTCAGCGCCGGCCCGGCGCCGCCGCCTGCGACCACCCCCATGATCACCGAGAGCGCGATCGCGAACAGGCCATAGAGCAGCGAATTGCGCTCCGCCTCGCGCACGACCCGCCCCCCGAGCCCGGCCTTGACCACCTCGATCCGGGCGGTCGCGGTGGCGAGCACGCGGCCTTGCGCGATCGCGAAAGTCTCGGCGGTGTAGGACCCGGTGGTGACATTCGAGGGGAGCGCGATGCGCGCCTGGTAGAGCACGCCCTCGCTGATCCGCACGCCTTTCGGGTTCTCGCTGTAGAGGCCCTGGCGCTGGCGCATCTCGACGAGACCGCTCGCGAAGCGGGCCTGTTCCTCGGGTTCGATCGCGCCGACCGGGCTGAGCTGGATGAACCGGGTGCCCAGTTCATAGATCGCGGCGGTGCGCTCGTCGACGATCCGGTCGACCGGCTGCGAGGCGGCAACCGCGAAGAACGAGGGTGCGGAGCGAAAGTCGCTCGAGCCCGCATTCATCCAGATCCCCACGATCCGATCCTTCTCGCGCAAGCGAATGGGCTGCGCCGGGCCCTTGACGACGATCACGATGTCGTAGGGCTGCCGGTTTTGCTGGCGGTTTTGCTGGCGGTTTTGCTGGCTGCGCGCGCCGGGATCGATGATCGCGCCGTAAAGGAGAAGGTTTGCACCGGTGAAGCCCTGGCGCACCTCGATCAGCGACTGGCTGACTTCGGGCACCAGGATCGGCTCGCGCTGTGCCGATAGCATCGCGCCACACGCGAGCGCGGCAAGCGGGGCAAGCCAGCGCCTCACAGCGGTGCGACCGTGTAGATCTCGTCGGGCTGGATGCCGAGACCCCACAGCATCCGCAGCGCCACGAAGATGACGATCGCGGCGAGCAGCAGGCGCAGGATCTCGGGCCGTGCCTTGAGCGCCAGCTGCGTCCCGAACTGCGCGCCAAGCACCGAGCCCAGCAGCAGCAGCGCTGCAAGCACGATATCGACCGCCTTGGTGGTGAGCGCGTGGGTCATCGTCGTGACCATCGTCACGAACAGGATCTGGAACAGCGAGGTCCCCACGACCACCTTGCCGCTCATCCCGAGAACATAAAGCATCGCGGGCACCAGCATGAAGCCCCCGCCCACCCCCATCAACATCGTCAGGATGCCGACCAGCATGCCCAGGATCAACGGGGCGAGCGGCGAGATGTAGAGCCCGGAGGAATAGAACCGCCAGCGATAGGGCAATCCGGCAACCAGCGGATGATGCCGCCGCTTGCGCGCCTGAGGCGCGGCGCGCGCCGCGCTGACCTGGGGGAGGATCGCCGCGAGCGCTTCCTGCATCATCAGCGCACCGATCGTCCCCAGCATGATGACATAGAGCACGTTGATCACGACATCGATCTGCCCGACCGACTGGAGCAGCCGGAACAGCACCGCGCCGATCAGCGCGCCGACGACCCCGCCTGCAACCATCACGCCGCCCATGCGATAGTCGACCCCGCCGCGGCGGCCGTGCGCGAGGACGCCCGAGATGCTCGCGCCCGTCACCTGCGTTGCAGCAGAGGCGGCCGCGACCGTCGGCGGGATGCCGTAGAAGATCAACAGCGGCGTCGTCAGAAACCCGCCGCCCACCCCGAACAACCCCGACAGCATGCCCGTCACGCCGCCCAACAGGACGATGTAAAGACCGTTTACGGAGAGATTCGCGATGGGCAGGTAAACGTCCATGATCAAGGCAAGTAGCCCAGCACAGCGGGCGTTAAAAGCGCTGCGTCCATAGGGGTTCGCCGCGCGAGGGGCGAGCCGTCCGGGCTGCCTCGCGCCCGCGCGTCAGAAGCTGGCGGAAACCGTCGCGGCGACGCCCGATTCGGGCGCGGCATCGCCGGTCACCCGCTCGCGCCAATCGAGCGAGACGCGCGCAGGGACCTTGCCGAGCAACATGTCGAGCCGCATCGTTGGCCCAAGATCGAACCGGCTGGCGCCCTCCTGTGCCCCGCCCCAGGCGCCCGCGCCGATGCTCAGGCGCAGTTGCCGAGTGACGCTCGGATTGTACACGATCATCGGCCGCAGCAGCGCGAACTGCCCATCGATAAAGCCGGTATCGGCCTCGCCCCCGACATAGCCCCCGCCCACGAATAGCTCGCCCACGAACTTGCCCGTGACCGGGAAAGGGGCAAGCTCGGTAAAGACATAGCCGGCGGGCCGCACGTCGGTCGAAAACGGGCTCTGGGTGATGCGCACCTCGCCCGCGGCGCGCAGCGGCAGCGAGGGAATTGGGCGCATGGAAGCGCCGCCTGCAAGTTCGGTCTCGCCGTTGGCGACGAGCGCGCGGTAGGCCCGCGCATACAGGCGCGGATCATGCCCGCTCGCCGGGCTAATGCGCCACTGTGCGATCGATCCGATCTGGCTCGCCCCGTAGATCGGGACCCGCCCTTGCGAAATGGCCGCTGCATCCGAGCCCTGGCGCACGAACGCCCAAGCATCGAGCGACCAGCGATCGGGCGATGCGCGGCGCTCATTGGTCGAGGGTCCGCCAAACGGCACCGCGCCGGGCGCACCAAGCGGCGCCTGCGCGCGCGCCAGAGCAAGATCCTCGCCGCTGATCCGGTCTTGATGCAGGTAGGCATGATTGCGCGGGAGCAAGGCCTCGGTGCTCAGCGCCGACGGCGCCTCGCGAGGCATCGCGGCACGCGCGGGCGAGCCCCTGGACCGCCCGGCATAGGCGTTCGGGTAAGGGCGCCCCGGCCCGCGCCCGGCATAAGCGAATTGCGGCGGCATCGCGGGAACCATGACATAACGGACCATCGGGCCCACCGGCGCGCCCCACGGATCGTGCCCGAACCCCGCACCGCCCGCGAAGCGCGGATCGCGCGAGGGATCGGCATAGCTCATCGCGCCGGTTGGCCTTTGCCGCGGGCTCACCGGCTCTGGCGCTGACACCCATAGGTCATCCGCCGCGATCGAGGGCTCGGGCATGGGCTCCTCGATCAGCGGGGTGCTCCACGCGAGCACTCGCCCGCCCACCCACAGCACCAGCAGCAAGGCGATCATCGCCAGCGGCCCGCCGCGCAGCGATGCGCCGCGCCTCGTCTGGCTGGCCGATTGCGGCCGAACGATCGGCCCGGCGTGCCAAGCGGCGATCACCGATCCATTTCCCGCCGTAATGAATGGGTTTGGGCCGGAGGGTTGAGGCGGGTCGGGTGAACCGCGTGCGGGGTCTTGTTCCATTCGATCGCTTGGCCTGCGAGCGCACGGACATAGGCGGTTACCGCGCGGCGCCCGGCGATGATCGAGATGACATTGGTGAGCGGGATGCGCAGCACCGCTAGGAAGCCCTCGGCAAGCCCATAGCTTTGCGCAGTAAAGCCAAAGCGCCATGCGGTGCGCCAGGCAAACGCGGCGAGATTGGCGGCGAGAAGCATCCGCAGCAGCGGGGTCAGTTGCAGTTCGGGCAGCATGCCTGCCCCGCTCGCCGCAAACAGCACCGTTGTGAGCACCAGCAGGACATAGCCGATCAGCAGCACCAGCGCGGTGAACGGCCCGCGCCGGTCGCGCGCGCGCATCCAGGTCTCGGTGAGCGAGCCGTTCCACCCGACGCTGTCCCAGCCCTGAAGGGCGATCCCGTGGACCCAGCGGGTCTTCTGCCGCAGCACATCGCGCAGCTGCGAGGGGAAGTAGGCGCGGGTTGCGACGAGGCGCCTATCATCGCCCCAGGCGCGCACGAAGCGGCAGATCCCGCCCATCTCGCCGATGGTGAGGCCGAGGAGGTAATCCTCCGTCAACGAGTTGGCATCGAACGGGCGCGTGCCCCCGGCGCGATCGGCGAGCCGCTGCAGCGCTGCCCGCGACACCGCGCAGCCTACGCCTGCCCCCGGCAGCGCTGCGCCAAGTTCGCCGCGCACCACCATCGCCTTGCCATGCGCCTCGGCGAACTCCTCGCAGTAATGGCTGCCGAGGTGGCGCTCGAGAAAGCTCGCGCGCGGCGGGATCAGCGGCTCGACCGGCAGCTGGACGAAATCAGCCCCGTCGGCGATTGCAGCATCGAGCAGCGCGAGCCCGGCGGGATCGACCATGTCCTCGGCATCGTGAAAGACAACGCTTGAAAAGTTGTGCCCGATCAACCGCTCGTCATCGCGCATCGCGCGGTAGAGCCGGTTGAGGCAATCCGCCTTGGTGGTGGGCCCCGCGCGGTCGTGGATCACGATGCGCAGCCGATGCGCGCCACCCCGCGATTGATCGCGCGCAACCTGCATGGCCGCTGAAATCGTGTCTGGATCGTTGCGATAACATCCGACATAAAGGCGCATCGCATCATGCGGCCAGGCCGAGAGCGTGTGGGTGATCGTATCGCCGATGACCTCGGCTTCGCGCCAGGCGGGAATGAACACCGCGACCGGCCCCGAAAGGTCTAGTGTCTTGAGCGCAGCGCGATCAACGCTATGGGTCTTTGCACGGCCTGTGAGCTTCAGCCACAACCACGCCAGGTCGATCGCAACATCATCGAGCGCTCCGATGAGAAAGAACACCCCGGCAAACAGCAGGAGTTCACGCTGAAACACCGCCAGCCATTGCCAGACACCCCAAGCAGCAATTTCCATATCTGCCCCATTCCCTCCTGCAATATTAGCCATCGCCAGGCGGATAAACCTGCAAGGAAACAAACTTTCGACAAGAGACCAGTTAAATGACTGATATCCCCCCAAGTCCCAGAACCCCCTTGCGCTCGATCTTTGCCCCTGTCCGCGCGCTGTTCGTGAGCGATGCCTCGGCCGGGATTCTCCTGATCCTCGTCGCTGCTGCGGCCATGCTGGCGGCCAACTCGCCATTCTCGCAGGAGTACACGAACCTGTTCTACGGCGATCTGCCGTGGACCCCGATCGCAAAGCTCGATGACCTTCACATGTGGATCAACGATGGGTTGATGGCGGTGTTCTTCTTCGTCGTCGGCCTCGAGGTGAAACGCGAGATCGTCTCGGGCTCGCTCTCGGATCCGGCCTCGCGCCGGCTGCCGATGGTCGCGGCGCTTGCCGGGATGATCGCGCCCGCGATCGTCTACATGCTCGTTTCGGGCGGCGGCGAATACACCAGCGGCTGGGCGATCCCGGCGGCGACCGATATCGCTTTTGCAATGGGCGTGCTCGGGCTGCTCGGCAACCGCGTGCCCGCTTCGCTGCGGCTGTTCCTGCTGACCGTGGCGATCGTCGACGATATCGGCGCGGTGCTGGTGATCGCGGTGTTCTACACCCCGACGATCTATCTCGGCTGGCTCGGCGCCGCGGCGGCCGTGCTTGGGATGCTGGTGGGGCTCAACCGGGCGCGGGTGGGCGTGTTCTGGCCCTATATCCTCCTCGCGCTCGTGCTGTGGTTCTGCGTCCTCAACACCGGCGTCCATGCGACCATAGCAGGAGTGTTGGCCGCGCTTGCCATCCCGATCCAGCGGCCCGATGGCGAGAGCATGCTGGTCAAGCTCGAACACGGCCTTGCGCCCTGGAGCGCATACCTCATCGTCCCCGTCTTCGGATTTGCCAATGCCGGCGTGGTGCTCGAGGGGCTGGGGCCTGATGCGCTGCTTGATCCCTTGCCTTATGCGATCGCAGCGGGCCTGGTGATCGGCAAGCAGGTCGGGATCTTCGCGACCGTCTTCATCGCCGACCGGACCGGATTTGCCGCCCGCCCCGCCAATGCGAGCTGGCCCGAGATCTGGGGCGTATCCATCCTGTGCGGGATCGGCTTCACGATGAGCCTGTTCATCGGCGGGCTGGCCTTCCCCGATCAGCCGCTGCTGATCGAGGAAGCCAAGATCGGTATCCTGATCGGATCGGCGATCTCGGCGGTGCTCGGCTTCGTCGTGCTGCGCCTCACCACCAAGCACTCGCCCGCAGTGTCCGACGACCGGGGCAGGATACCGCAATAGGCCCGGGGCGGGCTACCAGGTGTGGCTTACCAAGTGCCGACATTCTCCATGCTCGCCCAGGGCTCGCGCGGTTCGAGCCGGCCCTCCTGGAGCAATTCGATCGAGGCGCCATCGGGGGTTTTGACGAAAGCCATGTAGCCATCGCGCGGCGGGCGATGGATCACATGGCCCGCATCGGCGAGCCGCTGGCAGGTCGCGTAGATGTCGTCCACCCGGTAGGCGAGATGGCCGAAATTGCGCCCATCATCATAGGTTTCAGGCGCGCTGCCGTCTTCGGGCGGCCAGTTGTAGGTCAATTCAACCTCGGCGAGGCCGTCCTGCCCCGGCGCTGCGAGAAAGACGAGGGTGAAGCGCCCGGCCTCGACCTCGAACCGGCGCACCTCCTCGAGCCCGATCAGTTTAAAGAACTCGACGGTGGCGTCGATATCGCTCACCCGCAGCATGGCGTGAAGAAATTTGGTCATGGCTGCGCTTCTAGAGACAAACGGCCGCACGTTCAAAAACGGTTCATCGCGCATCATGCACAACTCGTCGTATCATAAACCGGAGGACCGCATGAACAACGTCAACGAAACCGACCTGCCCGACGATCGTGAGCGCGGCTTCATCAACCAGCCCCAAACCTGGCGGTGGTTCGGCACCGCCGCGATTCTTGCCGTGGGCATGATCGCGGGCGGATATCTCCTGGGTGATGGGCTGCTGCGCGCGAAGGACGCGGAGCGCTCGGTCACGGTTCGCGGGCTCGCCGAACGCGACGTGACGGCGGATCTTGCAACCTGGACGATCTCCTATTCGGCGAGTTCGACGAGCCTGGCCGAGGCCCAGTCGAAGGTCCGCGAGGATACTGCGGCGATTCGCGCCTTCTTCACCGAGCTCGGCTTTCCCGCCGATGCCCTGCAGCCGACCGGCGCCAACGTCTCGAGCTACGCGAGCGATGGTCTCACGACCTACACCGTGCGCCAGCGCCTGGCGCTGCGCACCGACGATATCGCGCTGGCGCAAAAGGCGGTCACGCAGCAGTTCGATCTGGTCGGGCGCGGAGTGTTGCTCGAGGAAGGCTCGGGCATGAGCTATGCCTTCACCAAACTGGACGCGATCAAGCCCGAAATGGTGGCGCAGGCCACCAAGGATGCGCGCGCGGCGGCGCAGCAGTTCGCCGAGGATTCCGGCGTTGGCGTCGGCGCGATCAAGGATGCAACGCAGGGGTATTTTTCGATCGAGGCTCGCGACGGGGCGGAAGGCGGCGGCTGGGGCCAGGCTGACAGTCCCTACAAGAAGGTGCGGGTGGTAACGACCGTCAATTTCTCGCTTGATTGACCCAAACGAGCGACGCTCCGAAGCTCGCCCGCGCGGCGCTTGGTTGCTGTTGACGGCGCTCGGGCGTAGAAGCTCGGGTCCGTTTATCAACACGCTGTCCACTCAAAATGCTTATCGCCTGAACCCATGATCGATGCCCTACGCCGCCTTCTCACCCAACCGCCCCCGCGCCCGCCGGCGCGGCTTGCGCGGGTGCCCGCAGGCGAGCGCTATTACGTGATCGGCGATATCCACGGAAGGCTCGATCTCTTCGACGCGATGATCGACGGGATCGAAGCGGACGAGCGCGCCCACCGCCGGGCGACGAGCCATGTGATCCTGCTGGGCGATCTGGTCGATCGCGGACCCGACAGCGCCGGCGTGATCGCGGCCGCGCGCGCCTGGCAGCAGCGCCGCAGCGTGCGCATCCTGATGGGCAACCACGAGGAGATGTTTCTCGAAAGCTTCGAGCGGCCCGAAGTCCTGCGGCATTTCCTCAAGCATGGCGGGGCCGAGACGCTCAGCTCCTACGGGATCGACCGCCGCGAGCTGGCGATGCGCGATCCAGAAGAGCTGTTCGGCGAGTTGGCCGACATTGTCCCTCAGCGCGATCTCGATTTCATCGCGGGCTTCGAGGAGTTGATCCTGGCGGGCGATTTCTGCTTCGTTCACGCCGGGATCGATCCCGCCGTTCCGATCAGCGCGCAGAAGCGCAGCGACCTGTTGTGGATCCGCGACCGGTTTCTCAAGCACGAGGGCCCGCTCGAAAAGGTGGTGGTCCATGGCCATACGATCTTCGACCATGTGATGGATTGCGGCAATCGCATCGGCATAGACACTGGCGCTTTCAGGTCAGGTGTGCTTACGGCGTTGGTGCTCGAGGGCGACCAGCGCCGGATCATCCAGGCGATCGCGCAAGGCAGCGCGATCGAGATCTTCCATGGCGAACGCGCACGGGCATCTTAGGCGCAGCGATGCGCGATCCGGCGCCAGCGATGCACCGGGTCCACGCCCCCTTCCGGGGCCACACGAACTTGAAGGGCGGACGGGCCAATGAGAATTGCGATGGTGGGGTCGGGCTATGTGGGGCTCGTATCGGGGGCATGCTTTGCCGATTTCGGCCACGATGTGGTGTGCATCGACAAGGACACCGCCAAGATCAACGCACTGCGGGGCGGCATCATGCCGATCTACGAGCCCGGGCTCGATGCGCTGGTCGCGAGCAATGTCGCCGCCGGGCGTCTGTCGTTCACCAACGATCTTGCCCACGGCATCGAGGGGGCCTCGGCCATCTTCATCGCGGTTGGCACGCCAAGCCGGCGCGGCGATGGCCATGCGGACCTCACCTTTGTCCGCGAAGTCGCGCGCGAGGTGGGCGAGCACCTGTCGGGCGATGCGGTGATCGTCACCAAGTCGACCGTGCCCGTCGGCACCGGCGACGAAGTCGAGCGGATCCTCCGCGACACCGGCGCCTCAAGCGCACGGGGGCATCGTTTCGCAGTCGTCTCCAACCCGGAATTTCTACGCGAAGGCGCGGCGATCAGCGATTTCAAGCGCCCCGATCGGATCGTCATCGGCGCGGAGGACGAGTTCGGGCGCGAAGTCATGCGCGAGGTCTATCGCCCGCTATTCCTCAACGAATCGCCGATCCTTTTCACCTCGCGGCGCACCAGCGAACTCATCAAATACGCCGCGAACGCCTTCCTCGCGACCAAGATCACCTTCATCAACGAGATGGCAGACCTGTGCGAGAAGGTCGGCGCGAATGTCCAGGATGTCGCGCGCGGGATCGGGATGGACAACCGCATCGGTTCAAAGTTCCTGCACGCAGGCCCTGGCTATGGCGGATCGTGCTTCCCCAAGGACACGCTCGCGCTGCTCAAGACCGCCGAGGATTACGACAGCCCGACCCGGATCGTCGAGGCGGTGGTCAAGGTCAATGACAGCCGCAAGCGGGCGATGGGGCGCAAGGTTCTGGAAGCGCTCGGCGGGGCGGAGCAGGCGCGCGGCAAGAAGGCCGCGCTGCTGGGCCTGACCTTCAAGCCCAACACCGACGACATGCGCGATTCGCCCTCGATCGCGATCGCGCAGACGCTCGCCGATGCCGGGGTCGCGATCTCGGCTTACGATCCTGAAGGGATGGAGCAGGCGCGCCCGCTGATGCCCGAGGTCACCATGTGCAGCGATCCCTATGAAGCGATCATGGACGCCGACGTGGTCGCGATCGTCACCGAATGGGACGCTTTTCGCGCGCTCGATCTCGCCCGCGTGAAGGAGCTCGCCAACGCTCCCGTGCTGGTCGACCTGCGCAACATCTACAACCCCGAGGACATGCGCGCCGCCGGATTCGAGTATGCCAGCGTCGGCCGAGCCTGAGCGCACCTGACGGCGACCAGCCTGATCGCCGTTCCCTGTTTACCGGCCTGCCAGAGGCAGGCAGCAAGCCCGACCGGGCGCCCGCAGCGAAGCGGCCGCAAGGCCGCGAGAGCGAGGATTTCGCACCCGCCGCAGGCGGGTCCGCACACAAGGGAGCGCATCAGGGAGCGTCATAAGCCGGGTTCTGTATCCGCAGCCGGTTTGCCCGAAGGCACCTGCGCCGCGGTGGCAGCCATTCATCTGGGCCGCCTGTTGCCAGGCGGCTCTAGCAGCCAACCCGGGTCTCTCGGCTCGAAGCGAGCCTGCCCCTTGTCCGAAGACGCGGGGGCGCGAGACCCCTATTCGGCCTTGCTCCGGGTGGGGTTTGCCATGCGGGTCCTGTTGCCAGGCCCCCGGTGCGCTCTTGCCGCACCCTTTCACCCTTGCCTGTGAGCCCGATCTTCCGAAGAAGCGCGCTCCATCGGCGGTATACTCTCTGTGGCACTTTCCCTTGCCGCCCCGAAAGGCGACCGGCGGGCGTTACCCGCCACCCTTGCTTCGTGGAGCCCGGACTTTCCTCGCGAGCACAAAGCTCACGCGGCTGCCTCGGCCCCCTGATGCGCAAGCGCGCTCTATAGCATCGCCAGACTGTATGGAAGCCTAACGGGAGAAGCGCTCAGCGCGTCCGCCCCCGGTCACGATCGAGCAGCAGCTGCCACAGGATCGCGCCCAATTGCGCGTCATAGATGCCCTCGATCCGCTCGGAACGCCAGCGCCGCTCGAACGCCTCGATCGTCTTGCGGCCCTCGGTGATGTCATAGCCGAACCGCTCAAGCGCGAGAAGGAAGGCCCCCTCATTCTGGAACGGATCGCCGAACTCGAGCCGGGTGGGGCGCGGCAGGCACAGGCCATGCTCGGCCAGCCGCTCCCATGGGAAGAGCTCGCCGGGATCGCGCTTGCGCAAGGGCGCCACGTCGGAATGGCCAACGACGTTGGCGCGCGGGATGTTGTGGGTCTTGAGGATGCGCGCCAGCAGCGGCATCAGCGCATCGATCTGCGCTTGCGCAAACGGGCGATAGCCAAGCTCATGCCCCGGATGGTCGAGCTCGATCCCGATCGCGGCCGAGTTCACATCCTTGATGCCCCGCCAGAACGACTTGCCCGCATGCCACGCGCGCTGGTCCTCGTCGACCAGCCGGGTGACGATGCCACTTTCCGAGATCAGGTAATGCGCCGAAACCTCGGCCTCGGGGTTGATGAGCTTGCCGAGCGCGGTCTCCATCGGCTTCATCTCGGTGTAGTGGAGCACCACCATCGTGATCGGCAGCGCGCGCTCGTTGAAGTTGGGCGAGGGGATGTAGGCGTGGACGAGTTCGTCGCCGTTGAGCGTGGGATCGCCATTGCCCCACTCTTCGAACTCCCCCAGCGCGTTCACCCGATCATTCCTTCAGGCTGCGGCAGCACCGCGCCCAGCACCAGCGCCGCTTCGCTCCGGGCGTATTGCAGGCCGCCGCCAAGCTCCTCGGCGAGCAGCGCGATCATGTGGGCGGCCGCTGTGCGGCTGGTGATCTCGTGATCCTCGAGCTCGGCCTGGAGCGCGCGCCCGATCGTCTCGTCAAACGCGATGCGCGGGCCCGTTGCCCGCGCGACGATCTCGATGTTGCCCTCGCGCGTCTCCGCGCCGATATCGAGCGTGCCGCCGCGCACAAGCGCATCGAGTGCGATCTGCGCAAGGTTGAGCAGCACCTTGACCGCGGGCTTGGGCAGGCTGGGCTGCGCGATCGCCCAGTTGAGCTGGACACCCTTGGCATCGAGCGCGAGCGCGCTCACCACTTCCTGAGCTTCCTCGACCGGCACGGCATCGCCGAATCCGCCGGCAGCGCCGAAGGCAAGGCGGAAGAACTTGAGCTTGTCGGTGCTGACGCGTGCGGAATGCTCGAGCAGTTCGAAGCATTGCGCGCGCATGTCGGGATCGCTCTCGTCGGCGAGCAATTCAAGCCCGTTCGAGATCGCGCCGACGGGTGAGAGCAGGTCGTGGCACAGCCGCGAGCACAGAAGTGCGGCAAGATCGGTTTGCGAGGTCATGGATAGGGCGGTTTCTCGATCGGGTTGTTACACCTGTTACACTGTCCAGAAGCAAAAAAGCCGCCCCCGGGAAAGCGGCTGGAGGCGGGCGGCAGGACGGAGCAGGAGGGGCATTGGGCTGGCGGCATCGCTCGAGCCTTAGCGTTCCAACACGCGGTAGGAAAGCGCTCTGAAGCCTGCGGCCTCGTCACGCCAGAAGCAAACACCGCCCGCGCCGACAATCGCCCAGATCCGGCCATCATGCGCCGCCATCGCGCGGTCGGTTGCCGAGGGCTCGGCCGGGCCACCGGGATGCGAATGAAAATAGCCCAGCACGCCGCTCCCGCCACAGCGCTCCTCGCGGTGCGCATCGATCAGCGCTTGGGGATCGATCTCGAAATGGCTGTGCGCGCGCGGGTGAACATTGGCCGTCTCGCGCGCCTCGCTGATGCGCGCGTCTTCCCCCAAGCGCTCCCCCAGCAGGATCCCGCAGGCCTCGCGCGGATAGGCCGCGCGCGCCGCCACGCGCATTGCCTCCAGCGCCGCGCTTGTCACGGCCACGCCCATCGCGCATGGCGCTTGGCCCATGTCATCCGAAACGATCATTGCGGGCACCATCGCTGCTCCGGCGCGGCTCGACAAGGCCCTTGCCGAGGCGACCGGGCTGTCGCGCGCGCGCATTCAGGCGCTGATTGCCAGCGGAGCGGTGAAGATCGACGGCGCGCAGGCGCTCGGCGCCTCGGCCAAGATTGCAGCGGGCGCGGCGTTTGCGATCGCGGTGCCTCCTGCGCGCGAGCCGCACGCGCAGCCCGAGGCGATCGCGCTCGATATCGCGTTCGAGGACGAGCACCTCCTCATTGTCAACAAGCCGGCGGGAATGGTGGTCCACCCGGCTGCGGGCAACCTTGATGGAACGCTCGTCAACGCGGTGCTGCATCATTGCGCGCAGAATGGCGGGGGCCGGCTTTCGGGGATCGGCGGGGTGGCGCGGCCCGGCATCGTCCACCGGATCGACAAGGACACCTCGGGCCTTCTCGTGATTGCCAAGACCGATGCGGCGCACGAAGGGCTCGCCGCGCAATTCGCCGATCATACCGTCCACCGGCGTTATCTCGCCGTTTGCGCCGGCCATCCCCGCCCCGCCGAGGGCAAGATCGATGAGCGGATCGGGCGATCGGATGCCAACCGAAAGAAAATGGCGGTGCTGCCCAAGAATTCCTCGCGCGGGAAGCACGCGATCACCCATTACACAGTTCTCGACCGACTCGGGCCAGCATCCTTGATCGAATGCCGGCTCGAGACCGGGCGAACCCACCAGGTGCGCGTTCACTGCGCATCAATCGGGCATGCATTATTAGGAGATCCGCTTTACGGCCAAGCGCCCAAGTCCCTCAGATCGCTGCTCTCGCGCCTCGGCTTTGCCCGCCAGGCGCTGCACGCAGCCGAACTGGGATTTCGCCATCCCGTGACCGGAGAAACGGTCCAGCGAAAAGCGCCTCTGCCTGCGGACATGACGGAACTGATCGACGAATTAGGACGTTTTAATCGATGAAAGGTGCAGCAATTCGCGCCGATTATCCGTATACGTAACCGAGTGGCCCGGCCGTGCGGATGCCCATCAGGGGTCCGCGCGCACAGTGGCTGACACCAGAAAGGTTAGGGAAACAGTGAAGACGACCAAGAGCCAGACGGTCCCCGCCCTCAGCGGCGAGCAGAGCCTCAATCGCTACCTGTCCGAAATCAAGAAATATCCCGTGCTGACGGCAGAGCAGGAATACATGCTCGCCAAGCGCTACGAAGAGCATGAAGACCCCGAGGCAGCGGCCCAGCTGGTCTCCAGCCACCTGCGGCTCGTCGCCAAGATCGCGATGGGGTATCGCGGCTATGGCCTGCCCGTTTCCGATCTCATCTCCGAAGGCAATGTCGGCCTGATGCAGGGCGTCAAGAAGTTCGAGGCCGATCGCGGCTTTCGCCTCGCAACCTATGCAATGTGGTGGATCAAGGCGTCGATCCAGGAATACATCCTGCGGTCATGGAGCCTCGTCAAGATGGGCACCACTGCGGCGCAGAAGAAGCTGTTCTTCAACCTTCGCCGGATGAAGAAGCAGCTCGAAGCTTACGAGGACACCGACCTTTCCCCCGCTGACGTGACCAAGATCGCGACCGACCTCGGCGTGCCCGAGCAGGAAGTCGTCAACATGAACCGCCGGATGATGATGGGCGGCGATGGCTCGCTCAACACTCCCATGCGCAGCGGCGAGGAAGGCTCGGGCGAATGGCAGGACTGGCTGACCGATGATCGCCCGCTGCAGGACGAGACGGTCGCCGACGCCGAAGAGGCGCAGGTCCGCCACGAGATGCTGCTCGAGGCGATGAACTCGCTGAACGAGCGCGAGCAGCACATCCTCACCGAACGCCGGCTGACCGACAAGCCGCAGACGCTCGAAGAGCTGAGCCAGGTCTACGACGTCAGCCGCGAGCGGATCCGCCAGATCGAAGTGCGCGCGTTCGAGAAGCTGCAAAAGGCTATGCAGCGGATCGCCAGCGAAAGGCTGCTGCCCGGCATCGCCTGAACTAGAGCCTAATCAGGGGCCGGATCGGCGGTTTGCCCAAGCTATCACCACGAGCCCTCCCGGCCACAAGCCGGGAGGGCTTTGTGTGTGGGTTCAGGCGGCGCCCTTACTGCGCCGGGGCCAGATCCAGCACGGCGGCGATCATCGCGCGCGTGCCCAGCGTCACGCTCTCGCGCGGGGCGATCTTGAACAGCGGCGAATGGTGGCTCGGCACCGCAGGCCCGCCCGCTTCAGCCGCATCGAACGCCTCGGGCGGAGTGCCGCCGACCGCGAAGTAATAGCCCGGAACGCCCAAATCCTCGGCGACGAAATAGGCGAAGTCCTCCGCGCCCATGTTCTGTTGCTGGAAAGGCTTCACCGCCTCCTCGCCGAGATCGCGCTGCATCACCGCGTTCAGCCGCCGCGCCAGCGCAGGGTCGTTGTAGGTGACAGGCGTGCCTTCGATCACCTCGACCTTGACCGGCATGTCGTCGGGCAGGCCATGCGCCTTGCCGACATTGACCGCGACCCGCTCGATCGCGGCGAGCAGCTGCGCGCGCACCTTCTCGTCATTTGATCGCACGGTCAGCTGCAGGTCAGCCTGATCGGAGATGATGTTGTGCTTCGAGCCCGAATGGAACGAGCCGACGGTGATCACCGCAGGCGAGAGCGGCATGATCTCGCGGCTGATGATCGATTGCAGCGCGGTCACGATCTGCGAGGCGATATAGACCGGATCGCGCCCGCTGTGGGGGCTGGCGCCGTGCGCGCCGATGCCGGGCACGGTAATGTCGACTGAATCTGAGGAGGAATACTGGATCCCCTCGGCCGCCGAGACGAGCCCGGTCGGCAGAATACTGGCTACGTGGAAAGCGAGCGCGTAATCCGGCTTGCCGAAGCGTTCGTAGAGCCCGTCCTCCAGCATTGCCTTCGCCCCGCCGACACGCTCCTCGGCGGGCTGGACGATGAACATGAGCGTGCCGCGCCACTTGTCTTTCATCTCCATCAGCCGCCGCGCTGTGCCCACCATCGCGGTGATATGCACATCGTGGCCGCAGGCATGCATCACCGGATATTCCTCGCCGTCCTCGCCGACCTGCATCGCGGTGGAGGCGTATTCGAGGCCCGACTTCTCTTCGACCGGCAGCCCGTCCATGTCGGCGCGCAGCATGATCAGCGGGCCCTCGCCATTGCGCAGCATCCCGACCACGCCGGTCCCGCCGACGCCCTCCGTCACCTCGAGGCCCGCCTGCCGCAGTTCGAGCGCCATGCGCGCGGCGGTCTCGTTCTCGAGGAAGGAGAGTTCGGGATTACGGTGGAAATGGACGAACAGCGGGGCAAGGTAGCTGTCGTAATCCTGCTCGACCGCCGCGGCGATCTCCTGCGGGTTCGCTGCCAGCGGCGCGCCGGCCAAGGCGATGACGGTGGCGAGTGAGGCGGCAGCATGACGAAGGATGCGCATGGAATTCTCCCCTGAAGTTTAGCCACATAAATAAACAAGCACGCGCGCTTGCGCTGCGCAAGCAAAACGACCGAGATCAACAGCGATTGCCCTCGTGCCTGTGGCACCGTAAACGCATGGCCCATGCGCCGCGTCTTCAAGATCATCGCCCAGATCATCCTGTGGTTCGTCGGCATCAGCCTTGCGCTGGTGATCGTCTACGCCTTCGTCCCCGTGCCTTACACCGTGACAATGGCGATGGACGAGAACGGGGTGACCAAGGACTGGGAGCCGCTCGAGAATATCGACCGCAATCTGGTCGATGCGGTGATCGCGGCGGAGGATTCAAGGTTCTGCGAACACTGGGGCTTCGACACCGAGGCGATCCGGCAGGCCGCCGCAGAAAACGCGGAAGGCGGGCGCATCCGCGGCGGCTCGACGATCACCCAGCAAACTGCCAAGAACGTGTTCTTGTGGCAGGGTGGCGGGTTCTTCCGCAAGGGCCTTGAAGCGTGGTTCGCGTTCTGGATCGAGGCGGTGTGGGGCAAACGCCGGATCATGGAGGTCTATCTCAACGTCGCTGAAACCGGCATCGGCACCTATGGCGCGACCGCAGGGGCACAGCGCTATTTCGGCAAGTCGGCAGCGCAGCTCACCCCTTCGGAAGCCGCGCGCATGGCAGCAGCCCTTCCCCAGCCCAAGAAACGCAGCGTCAGGAACCCGAGCGGATGGCTCGCGCGCCACGGGCGCAGCGTCGAACGCCGGATCACAATCGTCCGCAATGACGGGCTCGATGCATGCGTCTATCCGGTCACCTGACCCGCGCGCAGCGGGGTTCGCTTGGCCGGAAAGCCTAGCGCTTGCATCGAGTTGCCCATTGACCATGGCCGCTTGCGCAGGCATCGCACAGCGCATGGGGAAGAGCTTTCGGATCGGCAGGAGCGAGGCGAAGGACGCGCGGGGCCTGCGTTTGCACACAGCCGAGGCCCGCTGCTGGCTTGGGTTTGCGGCATGAGTGTATCGCCTGATCAGCCCGGGTCACGGTCAGCCGCGCGCGCACAGGATGCCGCCACCGCGCGCGAGGCGCTGCGCGAGGCGATGGCGCGGCTGGCCGAAGGCGACAGCGCCGCGCTCGAGGAAATCTACCGGGCCACCCGCGTGAAACTGTTTGGAATCTGCTTCCGTATATTGGGCGATAGAAAGGAAGCGGAAGACGCCTTGCAAGACGTTTATGTCAATCTCTGGCAGCGCGCGGACCGCTACGATCCGCAGCGCGCGAGCCCGATCAGCTGGCTCGCCACGTTCGCGCGCAACCGCGCGATCGATCGTCTGCGCACGGGCAAGGTTCGCGGCGGCGCCGTTTCGGTCGACGAGGCCGCTCCGCTGCCCGACCTGACGCCGCTGGCCGACGCCATGCTGATCGACGCCGAGCGCGAGGCGCAGATCCACCAGTGCCTCGAAACGCTCGACGACAAGGCGCAGACCTACATCCGCGCCGCCTTTTTCGGCGGCCAGACCTATGCCCAACTCGCCGAGACGGCCGATGTGCCGCTCGGCACGATGAAAAGCTGGATCCGGCGCGGGCTCCTTCGCCTGCGCGCTTGCCTTGAAGCGAGCGAGACAGGGGAGGACGCGGCATGACCACGCGCGATCCCGGCGCAGGCGGCGGCGCACCCGACATGCCCGAGCGCGATCCTGCCACGCTCGCTGCGGAATTCTCGCTCGGGCTGCTTGAGGGCGAGGAATTGATGGCCGCGCGCGGGCGGCTCCTCAGCGATCCCGAGTTTGCCTGGCGCAAGAACTGGTGGGACGACTGGTTCGTCCCCTTGAGCGACGATATCGCGGGCGCCGAGACCGGTGAGCATGTCTGGCAGCAGATCAGCACGCGCCTCGCCGAGGCCGCTGCGGGCGAGGCCGCCGGGGATACCGCCAGCGCGCCCAATGTTGCCGCCCTTGCAGAGGCCCGCGCGGCGCGCGAGAGCGCGCGGCGCTGGCGCTGGACCGCGGCGCTCACGTCGGCGGCCGCAGCTCTTGCGATCGCGGTGCTGATCATCGGCCCCGGGACTGCGCCGGTGAGCGAGAGCGGCACCGGCGAGCAGTTCGCTGCGAACACGCCGGCGCCGCTGATGGCTTCCATGCCCGTGGGCGAGACCCTGCGGCTCGGGATCACCTATCTGCCGGATCAGCGCGAAATGCTCGTCTCGGCCAGCGGGCTTTCCTCGGACGGGGTGCACGATCACGAATTGTGGCTGGTGCCGGGGGATGGCGGTGCGCTCCAATCGCTCGGGGTTGTTGCCCCTGGTCAAGAGCGCCGCTTCCCGGTCTCCGACGATATCACGCGCAACATGGCTGACGGGGCGCAATTGCTCCTCACGCGCGAGCCGCTGGGCGGCAAGCCCGAAGGGGTCGATGCCGGCCCGGTTGTCGCCGAGGCACAGCTGGCCGCAGTCTGACGCGCTGCTTCGCCGCGCGCCCCTCTCGGCGTGCGGGGCGCACGCCTCGTCGATCAGGCCCGGCGAAATCCGCTCCAGTCGCCGCAACCGCGCATCCTCGTGATGGCACCTTGCGTAGCTCCAGCGCAAGATCGGGAGGGCTTGCCAGCACCAAAGGAGATTTCGCACATGATCACGAACCTGACCAAGCTCAAAGCATCCGCTCTCGCCGCACTCGCTGCCACCACCGGCCTTGCCGCACTTGGCGCCGCCCCGGCGCTCGCCGATAACAACAAGGGAGCGATGGCCGAAACCCCCGACATCGTCGCCACCGCCATGAGCACCGGCATGCACGACACGCTCGTTGCGGCGGTCAAGGCTGCGGGTCTCGTCGAAACGCTGCAGAGCCCTGG
>DAITMG010000019.1:43930-46596 GCA_036835265.1 Erythrobacter sp.
CGCTCGTTGCGGCGGTCAAGGCTGCGGGTCTCGTCGAAACGCTGCAGAGCCCTGGCCCGTTCACGATTTTTGCGCCCACCGATGCTGGCTTCGCCAAGCTCCCCGAAGGCACTGTTCCCACGCTGCTCATGCCAGAGAACAAGGGCATGCTGACCGGCGTCCTCACCTATCACGCCGTCGCTGGAAAAGTGACCGCGGCTGACCTCGTCGGCATGATCGAGCAGAACGGCGGCAGCTACACCATCGAGACGATCGCCGGCGGCATGCTGACGGCAGCGCTTGTCGAAGGCAATGTTATCATCACCGACGCGCAGGGCCGCGCCACCACGGTCGTCAAGGCCGATGTGATGACGTCAAACGGCGTAATTCACGTCACCGACGGCGTCTTTCTCCCAGCCTGATCCGTAACTGTTCATAACGGTAAGCGCTGCTTCCAACGTTCCCCCACACCCTCCCATGGTGGGAGCAGCGCAGACCACGGCTCCGCCCGGCGATCCTCCAACGCCGGGCGGAGTTACCGCGCCCCTCTTCAACCCGTTGGCTCGCCGAGCGCAAACTCGACCGCCGCTGCGCAATGCAGCTCGGTTGTATCGAACAGCGGGAGCGCGCTGTCCTCAGGCTTGATCAGCAGCATGAGCTCGGTGCAGGCGAGCGCGATTGCGGTTGCGCCCCTGTCCCTCAGGCGATCGATCATGCCGCTCAAGGCAAGGCGCGAGGCGGGCTTGATTTCGCCTGCGCACAATTCCTCGAAAATCACCCGATGTATCTCCCCGCGCTCGGCTTCACCGGGCACCAGCGCCACGATGCCACGGCGCGCGAGACGCTCGGCGTAGAACGGCTGCTCCATCGTGAACTGGGTCGCGAGCAGCCCCACGCGCGCATGGTCCGAGCGCTGCAACGCCGCGCCGAGCGGATCGGCGATGTGGATCAGCGGCACAGCGATCGCGGCTTCCACCTGAGGGGCGACAAGGTGCATGGTGTTGGTCGCGATCAGGATCGCCTGCGCGCCCGCGCGCTCGAGGCCAGCGGCTGCCTCGCCCAACATATGGCCGAGCCTGTCCCACTCGCCCGCCCGCTGAAGCGCAGCGATCGCGTCGAAATCGAACGAGTGCATCAGGATCGGCGCCGAGACGATCCCGCCGCGCCTTGCCCTCACGGCGCGGTTGATCAGCGCGTAATACTGCGCCGAACTCTCCCAGCTCATGCCGCCCAGAATGCCCACCGTGTTCATTGCAATATTCGTCCTCCTGCCCCCACACCCGTGCGGGCCGCTTAGGCAAGGCGGACAACGGGGGCAAGGCGATTTGTCCGGACAAATTGGCCGTGGCTTGGCGCTCGCTCAGGGCATGATATCGAAGTGCAGCACTTCCTCACGGGTGCCGAGGCTCGCGTAGAGCGCGATCGCGGGCTCGTCGCCATGATCCGCTTGGACGAAGATGACATGCGCGCCCGCCGCCCGTGCGGTGGGCTTTAGCGCCTCGATCAGCGCGGTCGCGACGCCCTTGCGCCGATACGCTTCGCTGACCGCGATATCGTAGATGTAGATTTCCGCGCGGGCCTGCTCGAATTTTGGCAACACATAGGCGCTCAGCGCGCCTGCAAGCTCGCCATTGATGCTGGCCGCAAGCTCGATGAAATCGGCCCGCGCAAGCAGCGCCGCGATATAGGCATCGTCGGGAGGATTGCTCTCGTAGCTCTCCGGATCCTCGAATGCCGCCGAGTAAAGCAGCTGGATCTCGCGATGGAGTGCAACATCGGCCTGGCCCAGCCGGCGGACATCAACCAAGTCAGCGGACCGTCTCACTCACCGCTGCCGCATCAACCTGCGAACGAGCAGCGCGAGCAGACCCGCCCGCCGCAGCAGCATCAGGCCGCGGCTTCCTTCTTGCTTTCCTCGTCGTTCGAGAGGACCTGGATCGGCTCCTTCTTGCCCGCGACGACATCGTGATCGATCACCACTTCGGTGACGTTCTCCATATCGGGCAGGTCGAACATCGTATCGAGCAGGATGCCCTCGACGATTGAGCGCAAGCCGCGCGCGCCGGTCTTGCGCAGGATGGCGCGCTCGGCGATCGATTGGAGCGCCTCGTCGGTGAAGGTGAGCGCGACATCCTCAAGCTCGAACAGCTTGCGATATTGCTTGACGATCGCGTTCTTGGGCTCGGTCAGGATCGTGACGAGCGCATCGACATCGAGATCGTGCAGCGTCGCGATCACCGGCAAGCGGCCGACGAATTCGGGGATCAGGCCGAATTTGAGCAGATCTTCCGGTTCGCTCTTCTCGAGCAGTTCGCCGACCTTGCGCTTGTCCGGATCGGCGACATGCGCGCCGAACCCGATCGAGCGCTTCTGCAGGCGATCGGCGATGATCTTGTCGAGCCCGGCAAACGCGCCGCCGCAGATGAACAGGATGTTGGTCGTGTCGACCTGGAGGAATTCCTGCTGCGGATGCTTGCGCCCGCCCTGCGGGGGCACGCTGGCGGTGGTGCCTTCCATCAGCTTGAGTAGCGCCTGCTGCACGCCCTCGCCCGACACATCGCGCGTGATCGAGGGGTTTTCCGCCTTGCGCGTGATCTTGTCGATCTCGTCGATATAGACGATCCCGTGCTGTGCCTTCTCGACGTTGTAGTCGGAGGCCTGGAGCAGCTTGAGGATGATGTTCTCGA
>DAITMG010000020.1:0-41802 GCA_036835265.1 Erythrobacter sp.
GAGCTGAAAACCGAATTCTTGGTGATGAGTTGGTCCGACAAGAAAACCTCGAGGCCATTTCTGCGAAGTCGGTCTTGCTTCTCGAAAATCAGACAGAGGTGCCCCCTGATGAGACCGTATCCGAAGACTGGCGAATTAGATTTTCACAGTTTGCTGGAGAAGTGTCTTCGGAAGAAATGCAAGATGTCTGGGCTCGGATTTTGGCAGGAGAGTTCTGCAGGCCAGGGTCTTTCTCGTTGAAGACGTTGAGGGTCGTTTCGGAACTTGATCCCGAAACAGCGCGGGAATTTCAGTCGGTTTCTGCGGATATTTGGGACGGCAAATGGATTTGGCTCGGGGGTGCGAACTGGAATGAAGGAGAAAACTACCGGCGTCTCAATCATCTAATCGATGCTGGACTTGCGCTCGACCGGCCACACCAAAATGCGAGCATTGTCCCGGTCTTTGGCGAATATGCGTGGATTATCGGGGAAAAAATGGCAGTTCAGGTCCGCGTGGGGGTCGACAAACCGAAGTTGAAGCAATCTTCTAGTAATCTAACTGCAGCGGGACGGGAGCTCGCCGCCCTTTTCCCTAACGAGGATGAAGAAAATTTGCTTGAAAGGATAGCGGAATCGATGCGCGACTCGAATCCATCAGCAGTAATTGGAAGCTGCATTAAGGGAGATGGTTTCCTGCGCTTGCAGAACCCGCGGGTTCTTTGGGGCGATCTAGCGACCCACACCCGAGCAAGTTGATTGTGATCTTTAGCATTTCATGGCAGGTATCTGGCGAGAGCCGCACGGCCCAAGTCACTAGGTGTAAAGCTATGGCATTTTTGATTGAATGAATAATCATTTTAGTGCCTTCCAAAGCGAATTTGTTTTGTCCAAAGTACGAACTAGATCGTGCAACTAGCAATTATGTCCGCTCTATTCGCACAGCTTGCGCAGGAAATACTCGGGCTCTACCCCTGCCAGATCGCACACAAGCGCCGCGTCCGCAGTCCGCAGCCAATCGAGCGCGTCGGGGCTTTTCAGAGCTTCTTGCAGCACGGCCAGGAATAGCGTGCTCACCCCGCTGGCCTCGACGCTATCCTTCGACTTTTCCTTCTTCCGTAAAGGACTGGGAGAGGGGCACCCTTGCGGGCGTACCGCCCCCTGTCCCGCCGTTGGCGAGCATCGAAAGGACTAATCCTGCGCGCCTTTTGGCCCTAAGCAGGCGGAATAATCCCTACCAGCCGCGCGATCGGGCCGGAAGGTGCGCGAAGGGCTAGGTCTCGATCCCGAGTTCCGTCTCGGCCGGCGTGGCCCGTGCTGAAAGCATCTGCCTGAATGTCCGCTTGAGCAGATAGGGCTCGAGCACACGCCCCACGCAGTAGATCACGAAAAAGAGCGCCGCGAGCTGGAGCGAGCGATCGGGCGAGTGATTGGCATCGTCCTCCTCTTCCTCTTCCTCGCCTTCTTGCGCGCGCTTCTTTTCCTTCTCCTCTTTCTCCTCCTTCTCCTTGTCACCGGGCTGCTTGGGCTCGGGCGCACCCAGCATCTGGTCGATCCAGTGGAGCTTGATCTCCTCCTCCTCCGCCTTCTCTTTCTCCTTTTCCTTCTCCTCTTCGGCCTTTTTCGCCGCGATATACGGCGCCTCGAGTTCGTTCACGACGACGATGAGGCCGGCAAAGCCGAGGAAGAACAGCGGCGCGAGAAAGCACAGGAGGAGCGCGGTGCTGGTGACGTCATAGTGGAGCCGGGCGGCGCCCCGTTCCCTGACATGACGCAAAGTGCCTGCGGTAAAGGTGGCGAGCTTGTCCTGCGCTGCGGGATTTTTCTTGGAGTAGGTGAGGGTATTGCCCTCTTTGCTGTAGGTCGTGCCCTGCGTCTGAAACAGCGGATCGAGGCGCGCGAATGTCTCACTGGGTGTCAGGTCCTGATCGAGCTCGAGCGAACTTTGGACCCTCCAGATGCGATCGACATAAGGCAGGCTTAGCGGCATGAGAGTGCGCTCATTTCTGGAAATCCGATCGCAAGACGGCGTGCGAGGACTGCCCCCGAAACGCCAGGGCGCATCGCCTTTGCCAATGTCGCTCTAAAGTAGGGCAGCACGACCGCGACTGCGGGCCACTCGCGCCGTGCCGCCGCAGCCTTATTCCGCTGGTTCCTGCTCACCGCCGGGGGTTCCAGCCGCGCGCATCCGATCGGAGGCGGCACGGTAGGATTTCATCCCCTCGCGGAACGGGAACAGCATCGTCTCGCCGATATCCATCCGGCGCCCGCCGTCCATGCCCAGCAGCTCGGCCTCGCCATCGACGCAGGTGCCGAATATCCGGTCCCAGATGATCCAGGTGCCCGAATAATTGCTGCGCGTCGCCTCGTAATCCTGCGAATGGTGGACGCTGTGATGTTCGACGGTGTTGAAGAGATAGCGCCACCAAGCGGGCGTGTTGAAGCGGACATTGATGTGCTGGTAGACCGAGACGGTCATCCCGATTGCGCCCGCAAGCAGGAACGCGCGGGGCAGGAAATCAAAGAACCCGCCCACCCCGAGCCCGATCAGGAACAGCTCGATCGGATTGCCGACCGCACCCTTGTTGATGTTGAGCTGGGTGATGTAGTGGTGCGGCGCATGGGTCAGCCACAGCGGATACCAATTGTGCATCCCGCGATGCATCCAGTATTGCCCGAAATCGAATATCATCGAGATCGCGATCGCTTGAACTAGCAGCGGCAGCACGGTGAACCAGGTGAAGTCTTCCCACGCAAAGAATTCCTGTATCGCCGAGACCATCACACCGTCGCCGATATAATTGTCGACCATGCGCAGCACCGTATAGCCCAGCGCGACATAGAACACGTCGGTCGCGAATTCCTTCCAGGTCAGCTTCCAGCTGTCATAGCGGGGGTTGACCCATTCGAGGCCCAGCAGAAGGACCTTGAAGCCCAGCCCGATCATGAAAGCCGTCGATGCAACCGCGAGATCGTTGGGCGCGTAATAGAAGAACGCGATCGCGCTGAACAGCATGACCGGCTGGAAATAGGTGAAAACGAACTGCTTGATCGGGCCGCCTTCGACCTTGCCGATGTTTTCCCACCCGACCGTCACCGGCGCGTCCGCCCCGATGATTCGATTGCCCACTTTCACACCGGCCATCTTGCCTAACCCCTGTCAGTTCACGGCTTTAGCGCGGGGCTAAAGCCAAGGACCATCGAGACCAGCCCGATGATCCGGCCAGCCACGTCGCACAGTCCCTCCCCGAGAATGATTGTCTTATTTTGGATACAATCGCGACCCTATCGATATGAACGATCCGGTCAAGTGTAACATTACCCCGATTGACGCATCGCAGCATCTTTTCCGACGCAAGAGAGCAAATACTGTAACAATCTTGCGTCACGTCAACTGATCGATATAGGCGCGCCATCCGCCGAGCGCGGTGATGTCCTCAGCCCCAACGATGGCGCGCGGCTCGGCGACGAAGCCCTTGACGCTCGATCCGTCCGCCAGCGTCACCGTCCCGATCGCCAGCGGGGCGGGAACTTCGGCGGTGAAACTGCCGAACTCGGCCAGGCCGAGCTCGTAAACCTCGAGCTTGATTGCAGCGCCATCCTCGCTGTGGACGAGCGCAGGCTTCGGCGGCACACTGTCGGCCATGGCATAGAGGCGGTATGTCGGCGCGGTCTCGAACGCTCCCACGAAGCGCGCATCGCGCGAGGTGAGCTGCCAGTGGAGCGGCATATCCTTGAGATGCGCGCCCACGACCGCGAGTTTCACTGTGTCCATTCGTCCCTCCAGATCAAGCGGGGGCGGCGCGGGAAGATCCGCCGCCGCCAGATAGGTTTGTGCGCAATCGATCAGCGCAAGATCGGTGTGCGCAGGGCCGATCAGGGTGATGCCGAACCCGGTGCGATTGGCCCGCACGCCCGCAGGCAGCGCGATCGCCGCCATGTCGAGCAGGTTCACGAAATTGGTGTAGCGCCCCAGATTGCTGTTGAGCGCGATTGGCGCGGCCTCGAGTTCGCGCACGCGGTAGGTCGTGCCGGTGGTGGGGAAGGCGAGGAGGTCGATGCTCTGCCACATGCACTCGGCCTCGCGCGCGAGTTCGGCGAGGCGGTAGGCGCCCTTGAATGCTTCGACCGCGCTGATCGCAAGCCCCGGCTCGATCACTGCGCGCACCACCGGGTCGAGCGCCTCGGGGTTCGTCGTCAGCAAGGCTTCGACCGCAGCGGCGCGCTCGGCGACCCACGGCCCGCTGTAAAGCAGCGCGGCCGCTTCGTTGAGCGGTTCGGTATCGATCTCGACGATCTGCGCGGTTTGCCCCAGGAGATCGAGCGCGCGCTCGTAAAGCCACTCGGCTTCGGCATCGCCAAACCAGACGCGTTGATCGCGCCGGGGCACCCCGATCCGCCGGGCTGCGCGCGGGCGGTCTTCGAGCGGGCGCGAATAGGAATCGTGGGCGTCGAAACCGGCCATCACGCTGTCGATCAGGCGCGCATCGGCGAGGCCATCGGTGAACGCCGTGATGCAATCGAGCGTCCGGCAGGCAGGGACAAGGCCTGCGGTGCTCCAGCGGCCCTTGGTGGGCTTGAGCCCGACGAGGTGGTTGAACGCGGCCGGAACCCGGCCCGAGCCGGCGGTGTCGGTGCCGAGCGCGAAGGCAACGAGGCCCGCCGCCACCGCGACCGCCGAGCCCGAGCTCGATCCGCCGCTGACATATTGCAAATTGTAGGCGTTGCGCGGAATGCCATAGGGGCTGCGCGTGCCGACCAACCCGGTCGCGAATTGATCGAGATTGGTCTTGCCGAGGCAGATCGCGCCCGCTTCGATCAGCCTCGCCACCGCAAAAGCCGATGTATCGGGTGTGTAAGCGAACGCCGGACAGCCGGCGGTCGTCGCAAGGCCAGCGACATCGATATTGTCCTTGACCGCAAAAGGCACGCCCGCAAGCGCCAAGGTCTCGCCCGCCGCGAGGCGCGCATCGATCGTGCGCGCCGCCGCAAGGACAGTTTCGGGCGATGCACGCGAGATCCAGACATGCGGCTGGACCGCGTCATAGGCTTCGATCCGCGCGAGCGCCTCGGTCGCTTGCGCAAGCGCGCTCGACCGCCCGCTCGCAACGGCAGCGGCGATCACGCCCGCGCTCAGGCGCTCGCCCGCCGCCATCACGGCGTTGGCCTCAACGCGAGGATCGGCGCGCCCGGCTCGATCGCCTGACGCTCGGCGATATAAAGCGCTTCGACGCAACCGCTGGCGGGGCTCTCGAGCGGACTTTCCATCTTCATCGCCTCGATCACCGCGATCGTCTCCCCCGCCTCGACCAGGTCTCCCGGCCCCACGAGCAGTTTCCAGACGCTGCCGCCGAACGGCGCTTCGACCAGACGCGTGCCCTCGGGCACTTCGATGGCGCGCGCCTCGCCCGCGCCTTGGACGGCTACCTCGGTCAGCTCGGAAACCCGGTCGAACTCGCCCATTGCCTCCCAAGCCGCGCGCTCGGCATCGAAGGCGGCTTGGCGCGTCCTTTCGAACTCGGCGATCGAGGCCGCATTGTCAGCGAGGAACCGGCGATAGTGTGCGAGGCTGAACTCGGTGTGTTCGATCTCGAGCGAGCGGCGGCCTGCGGGAAAATCGCGGCGCCATTCCTCGAGCTCCTGCGGGCTCACCTCGAAGAACCGGATCTGATCGAAGAACCGCAAGAGCCAGGGCTTGCCATCGGTGAATGCATCGGTCTGGCGATAGGTGTTCCACACCTGGATCGTGCGCCCGAACAGCTGGTAGCCGCCCGGCCCTTCCATCCCGTAGATGCACATATATGCGCCGCCAATGCCCACGACATTGGGCGGGGTCCAGGTGCGCGCGGGGTTGTATTTGGTGGTCACCAGCCGGTGGCGCGGATCGACCGGGGTGGCGACCGGCGCGCCGAGATAGACATCGCCCAGCCCCATCACGAGATAGCTCGCGCCGAACACGATCTCCTCGACCGCCACTGTATCGGGCAGCCCGTTGATGCGGCGGATGAATTCGATGTTGTCCGGGCACCACGGCGCATCATCGCGCACCGCGCCCATGTATTTCTCGATCGTCGCGGTGATCGCTGGATCGCGCCAACTGAGCGGAAGATGCAGAATGCGCGAGGGGATGGTGAAATCGGCCAGATCGCCCAGCTCTTCCTCGGCCTCCTGCAACGCCCGCAGCGCGCCGGGCTGATCGAGCACTTTGCCATCGAAATGGAGCTGGAGCGAGCGGATGCCGGGCACGATGTCGATCACGCCGGGCAGCGCGCGTGCTTCGAGCACCTGCATCAGCGCATGTACCCTGATCCTGAGCTCAAGATCGAGCGTGATGTCGCCATATTCGACCAGGATGTTGCGATCGCCCTGCTGGCGATAGACTGTGCGCGGGCGATTGCCCTTGGCCGGGCGTTCGGCGAGGATCGGCGAAAGCGTGACAATTGCGTGCGGCTCTTGCGCGGCCGCATCCCGGTCCCATTCATCCTCGGCGGCCTGCTCGATCGTGACGGGCACGAACCGCACCGTGTTCCCCGGCGCGAGCTGGCCAAGCTTCCAGCGATCCCGCGCAATCACCACGAACGGGCACACGAACCCGCCGAGCGAAGGGCCGTCTGGTCCCAGGATGATCGGCATGTCGCCGGTGAAATCGACCGCGCCGATGGCGTAGGGGTTGTCGTGAATGTTGGACGGATGGAGCCCGGCTTCGCCGCCATCCTGCCTCGCCCACCGCGGCTTGGGGCCGACGAGGCGCACGCCGGTGCGGTTGGAGTTGTAGTGAACCTTCCACTTGGCCGCGAGGATGGCGGCGATGTCGTCCTCGGTGAAGAAATCGGGCGCGCCGTGCGGGCCATAAATCACGCGGATGTCCCACTCGGTGGGCAACTCAGGCTGCTGCCCTGCCGAGGCCGATGCAGGGGCAGGCGTGCCGCAGCCCTCGCCTGCCAGATGCAGCGTATCGCCCGCGACAAGGCAGCGCGCCGCATGGCCGCCAAACTGGCCAAGCTCGAAGGTTGCCTGGCTGCCGAGATAGGGCGGAATATCGAGCCCGCCCGCGAAGAGAAGGCACCCGCGCACCCCGCCGCCCGTCACCCGGCCGAGCGCGAGCGTCTGACCCTCGGCAACCTCGAACGGCTCGTAAAGCGGCACCGGCTTGCCATCGAGGTGCGCTGCAAAATCGGCTCCGGTCAGGCATACCCTCGCGGGCGCTGTGAAAACGAGCGTGGGGCCGGTGAAGGCGAATTCGAGCCCGGCGGTGCCTTCGGGATTGCCGAGCAGGCGATTGCCGGTGCGAAAGGCGCGTTCGTCCATCGGGCCTGACGGGGGCACGCCCACGTCCCACATGCCCAGCCGCCCCGGCCAATCCTGCACCGAGGTGGCAGCGCCCCCGGAGATGATGCGCACGCTGCTGGGGCGATAGTCGACCCCCTCGAGCAGCCGGGTCGAAACCTCGCCCGAGGCGAACCCTGCATCGCGCACCACTTCGCGCAGCCAGCGCAGATTGCTTTCCAGCCCGTCGATCCGGCTGTGATCGAGCGCATCGCGCATCGCCGCGATTGCCGCAGCGCGGCTGGGCGCGTGGGTGATGAGCTTGGCGATCATCGGATCGTACCACGCGCTGATCGCGCTTCCGCGCTCGACCCAGGTCTCGACCCGGACGGTGTCCGGGAAGCTCACCTGCGTGAGCGTGCCGGTGGTCGGGCGATAATCGAGCGCGGGATCCTCGGCATAGAGGCGCGCCTGCACGGCATGGCCGCTGGGGCTTGGCGGCGCGCCGTCGAGCATCGCGAAATCGCCGGCTGCGCCCCGCAACATCCATTCGACCAGGTCGATCCCCATGACCTCCTCGGTCACCCCGTGTTCGACCTGGAGCCGGGTGTTCATCTCGAGAAAGTAGAATTCCTGGCCCAGCGCATCGAACAGGAACTCCACCGTCCCCGCCGAGCGATAGCGCGCCGCCTCGCCCAGCCGCACCGCCGCCGCGATGAGCTCGGCGCGCACCTCGTCGGACAGAAGCGGCGCGGGCGCTTCCTCGATGACTTTCTGGTTGCGCCGCTGGAGCGAGCAATCGCGCTCGCCCAGCGGCATGATGCGCCCTTGCCCATCGCCGAACAGCTGCACCTCGATGTGGCGCGCACGCGCGATGTAGCGCTCGAGAAAGACACCGGCATCGCCGAAATTGCTGGCCCCGAGCCGCACCACGCTCGCGAAGCTATCGCGCAAGGCCGCTTCATCCTCGCACACGCGCATCCCGATGCCCCCGCCCCCGGCGGTCGCCTTGAGGATGACGGGATAGCCGATCGCCCACGCCGCTTGTGCCGCGGCATCGGCATCGGTCAACAGGCCGGTCCCCGGCGCAAGCGGAACGCCGTTCGCCTCGGCGAGCGCGCGGGCGCTGTGCTTGAGGCCGAAGGTGCGAATGTTTTCGGGCGTTGGTCCGGCAAAGGCGATGCCCGCCGCCTCGCACCGTTCGGCAAACTCGGCGTTTTCGGCGAGAAAGCCATAGCCGGGATGGATGAATTGCGCCCCGCTCTCCCGCGCGGCGGCAAGGATCGCGTCGATATTGAGATAGCTCTCGGCCGCTGGCGCCGGGCCGACGCAGATCGCCGCATCAGCCTGCACCACATGGAGCGAGCCCGCATCCGCCTCTGAATAGATCGCGACCGAGCGCATCCCCATTGCGCGAACCGTGCGGATGATGCGGGTCGCGATCGCTCCGCGGTTGGCGATTAGGACTGTGCCGCTCGTCATTGCGTGATGATCATGCGCACCGCTGTGGGGTTGAACCCGTTGCAGGGATTGTTGATCTGCGGACAGTTCGAGACGACTACAGTTACGTCCATTTCCGCGCGCAGATCGACCGACAGGCCCGGCGCCGAAATGCCGTCAACGATGCCGAGCGTGCCATCCTGCATCACGGGCACATTCATGAAGAAATTGATGTTGGAGACCATGTCGCGCTTGCTGCGGCCCTCAGTGAGGTTGGCCTCAAGGAAATTGTCGACGCAGGCATGCTGCGACTTGGTGTGATGACCATAGCGCAAGGTGTTGGATTCGCAAGAACACGCGCCGCCGATCGTATCGTGATAATCGACCGCGGTGGCGATCACGGTCATCATCGCATTACCCTCGTTCGAGCGGATGATGCTGCCTTGGCGCAGGAAAATGTTGCCCTGCGCCGCGACGGTATCCTGCGCGCTGTAGCGCTCGGCGTCGTCGGCGGTGGAATAGAGCAGGAAATCGACCGCCTGATTGCCTTCAAGATCGACGATGCGCAGCGTCTGCCCCGCTTTCACATGGTGGAGCCAGGGCGCGCGGGCGGGCACGATCTCGTCGTGGATGATCTCTCCTGCAAGGCCCTTGATGGCGATGTCGTCAGTCATCGGCGGCAATAATCCTCCGAATTGAGAAAGGCGCGCAGACCCTCGGGCGCGGCGTTGCGGATCGGGTCATCGAGCGAAGTCGGCGGGCCGCGCCAGGCGCTCGCGCGCAGCGCGGTGACGCTGTATTCGGGGCGCGGATCGAGCACGTGAGGCACATTGGCGAGGACCACGATCACCTCTATCTCGGCGCGCAAGGTCAGGCTGCGGCCGGGCGTGAACGGGCCGATCAGCGGCGTGATCGCGCCATCATGCTCGATCCGGGTGCCCTTGAAGAGGTTGATGCACGGGTGAACATCGCGCCGCCCGAGCCCGAATTTCGCCGCTCCGAGCAGCAGCCGGTCGCGCCCGTTCGGAAACGCGCCGCTGTTGCGGCCCTCGCCGTATTTCGCGGAGTTGGTGCTCGCATTGGAGGTGCCGCAAAAGGCATCATGCGTGGCAGCATTGTCTTCGAGGATGCTCATCAGCACCCGGCCCATGTCGGACAGCAGCAATTTGCCCGCTTCAAGATAGGCGTTCCACTGCACCTTGACCGTATCGGCGACATTGAGCCGCTCGGTCGGCATTTCGGCGTTGAAGATCATCAGCGCGGCGCACGCATCGCCGCCGGTATCGATCAGGCGCAGCCGTGTGCCACGCGCGAGCCGCCGCGCGGCATAGCCCCCGGGGGCGATCGTTTCCTCCCACACGAGGTCTGCCGGATCGACGCCCTCGGGCAGATCATCGGCCACCGGCGGCAGGATCGGCATCGCCTCGACCACGGTGCCCGCCATGGCGCGGGCATGATCGCGCGCCGCCCTGGGATCGCCGAGTTCGCCGGTCATGCAGCGGCGCCCTTGCGGACGGGTCGTTCGGCAGCGCCATCCTGTTCGTGCAAGGGCGGCAGAAGCGAGGTGGTCGTCACCAGCTGGAGCTGGCGCACGCCCCGGATGCAGCGCAGCGCGTTGCACAGGTCCTCGAGCCGCTCGGCCGGCCCTTGCACCAGCAGCACCTCGAGCGACTGGTCGTCTTCGAGAAAGACGTGCTGCGAGGAGATCACTTCCTTGAGGAACTGGTGCTGGGTCGTTGCCAATTGGTGGCGCACGCTGCCCTGGTCGCCGCGATAGACCAGCGTGATCGTGCCCGCGAGCATCTCCTTGGGCCGGATGATCGCTTCATGCTCGGCCAGCGCATTGCGGATGAGCTGCGCGATCAGCTGCGAGCGCGACGGCAGCGCGCGCTCCTCGACCATGCGATCCAGCCGCACCAGGAGATCGGCGGGAAGGCTCATGCTCAGGCGGGCGAGACTGGCGGGTTCGGAGGTCATGGGAGCAAGCTTCTCAGTTATTATGAATTGTGTCAATCGTAATACCGGCATCGGTATCCGTCGCTACCATCTGCGCCGACAGCTGGTCCGCCAGCTGGGCCTCGTGGGCCAACCTGCGCTCAAGCGGCAGATCGTAGACCACGGTCGCCCCGAAGCGATGCGGCGCATGCGGATCGACCCGGGTCTTGTCGAGCGTGAGCACGCGTGTGCCGAGCGAGAAGGCCTCCCGGATATCGTGGGTGACCATGATGATCGTGAGCGAATATTCGCGCCACAGGCGGGTGATGAGACCATGCATATCGGCGCGGATGCCGGGATCGAGCGCACCGAAGGGCTCGTCGAGCAACAGGATGCGCGGACGCTTGATCAGCGCCTGCGCGATGGCGAGGCGTTGCTGCATCCCGCCCGACATCTGCGCGGGGTAAAGATCGAGCGCATCGCTCAGCCCGACCGCCTCGAGCATCTCCTTTGCCCGGTCCACCGCCGCGCGCCGCCGCGCGCCAAACAGGCGCCCGGTGAGCGGCGCAGCTTCGCATTCGAGCCCGAAGATCGTGTTGCCGAGCACGGTGAGATGCGAAAACACCGAATAGCGCTGGAAGACGACGCCGCGATCGGGCGTGCATTTCGCCTCCATCGGGGCATCGCCCAGCAGGATCTGCCCGCGGCTGGGGGCGGTCTGGCCGAGCACCAGTTTGAGGAGGCTGCTTTTGCCCGCCCCCGATGGACCGACGATCGAAACGAACGCACCCTCGGCGATGTCGAGATTGACCCGCTCGAGCACGACCTTGTCGCCGTATTCGACCCAGACGTTGCGGATGGAGAGCGCCGGCGTCACTGGCTCTCTCCATGCGCCCAGGGAAACAGACGGCGGCTGGTGAACGCAAGCAGCCAGTCGAGCACAGCTGCAAGGATCGCGATCCACGCGACATAAGGCAGGATCACGTCCATCGCGAGATAACGCCGCACGAGGAAGATGCGATAGCCAAGCCCGATGTCCGAAGCGATCGCCTCGGCCGAGATGAGGAACACCCAGGCGGGCCCAAGCGAAAGCCGCAGGGCCTGGATCAGGCGCGGCATGGCTTGAGGCAGGGCAACGCGCAGCATTAACTGCCATGTGCTCGCGCCCAAGGTCTGCGCCTTGAGGATCTGCTCGCGCGGGAGCGCGGTGATGTAGGCGGCGATGTCGCGCACCATGAACGGCGCAATGCCGATCACGATCAGCGCAACCTTGGCCGTCTCGCCAAGGCCAAACACGATGAACAGGACCGGGAGGAGCGCAATCGGCGGGATCACCGCAATGCTCGTCACCAGCATGCCAAACGTCGCCCGGATGGTCGGCAGGACGCCGAGCAGCAAGCCGACGACAGCCGCGCAAAGCGTCGAGATGGCAAGCCCAAGCCCGAGGCGCTGGAGGCTCGCGAAGGTATCCGACCAAAACAGGTAGCGCCCCGAGAGCGGATCGCGCTCCAACACAAGCCCCCACATCGCCTCGGCCATCGCGCCGGGCAGCGGCAGGATCTTGTCATTGGGATTGGCCGCGTGGCGATCGGCCGCGAGCACGAGATAGAGGATCAGCAGCGCGGCAATCGGCAAGAGCCCAAGGAGCCAGGAATTGCCCGGGCGCATGTGGCCCTTGATCCACCCCATCAGCGCGCGCTTTCAGCGCCAGCAGGCATCACCGGCGCCGAGCGGTCAGAGCGCACCATCGGCGGCCATCTGCATGTAGGTCGGATCGAACCGCAAGGTGATGTTCTGCGCATCGCCCAGCGTCTTGCCGCCCGGAAAGGCCATGCCCACCGCATCGGCAGAGCGCGCACCCTGGCCGAACAGCCCTTGGGCAAAGCTAAAATCGCGCACGCGCCGCATTGTCTCGATCAGGCCGGCATCCGAGGTCGCGGCCACCGCGTCCGCAGGCTTGGTGTAAAGGAACGTCGTCGCCAGCTGGCCTTCGAATTCCTCAGGGGTGGTACCGGCGAGCGCAGCCATCGCGGCGCGCGCCTTGGCGCCCTCCTCGTCGTCCTGCATCATCAGCGCCATCGTCTCGTACCAGATGCCCGCCAGCGCCATGCCGAGCTTGGGATTGGCCTTGAGGACGCGGGTATCGACCACCAGCAGATCGACGATCTCGCCGGGGATATCGGCGGAACTGAAGACGAGGCTCGCCCCCCTGATCTGCTTCATCGCGGTGAGCTGCGGGTTCCATGCGACCGCGGCGGTCACATCGGGCGAGGAGAAGGCGCCGGCGATGTCGGCATCGGCGGTGTTGATCGTGCGCACATCGGTCATCTTCATGCCCGCCTCCTCGAGCGCGCGCGCGAGCAGGTAGTGCGAGACCGAGAGCTCGACGAGGTTCACCGGCTTGCCCCTGAGCGCAGCGACATCGCTGCCGCCCTTGATGAGGATCCCGTCATTCCCGTTGGAATAATCGCCCAGGATGATCGCGCTCGTATCCTTGCCGCCGGCGGCGGGAATGGTGAGCGCGTCCATATTCGCGACGGTCACCCCATCGAGCTGGCCGGCGGTGTATTGATTGACCGATTCGACATAGTCGTTGACCTGGACGAACTCGATTTCGATCCCGTACTTCTCTTCCCACTTGGCGACGATCCCGGCCTGATCCGCGTAGGGCCACGGCATCCACCCCGCATAGATCGACCAGCCGATGGTGAAGCTGGTGCGCTCGCTTGCATCCTCGGCGGGCGCCTCGGAGCAGGAGGCAAGAGCGAGACCGCAGGCCAGAAGACACAGACTGGCGGCGCGGCGAATTGCGGTGAGCATGAATCAAGTTCCTTTCGCGCCCGCAGCATTGCGAGAATGCAAAGCCTTGTCCATCGCAAACTTATTACCATTGTCATCCCTGGTATTATCCATATGATCAATCACGCACCGTGCGACGCAACAAACGTGCGCGCACCCGTCCGGGAAGGGATCGCCTGTGAATGGTTTGAGCGCCGCGATCGCTGCGGCCGCGATGCAAGGGAGACCCCGATGAAACGCCTCCTCGTCTCGAGCCTGTTCGCCACCATGGCGTGCGCGAGCGCCCCGCCGCAGGATCCGGGCATCATCACTTTCGCAGAGACAATCGTCGAAGTGCCCGGTTTCGTCGATTTCCTGACGATCGATGAAGACACCGTCTGGGCAACCAATCGCGGCCAGGTCGAGCAGTGGTCAACGAAAGGCCTCGTCGCCAAGGTCGAGCTGCCGCGCCCGTGCGGCACGATGGCCTCGCTGGCAGGCTCGCTGTGGGTGGCCAATTGCACAGGAGCCAATCTCTACCGGATCGACATGGCCACAGCGAAGGTCGAAGCCATTCTCGAGACCGGGATCGCCGAGCCGCGCGGCGAGACCAATATCGTCGCGGGCGCGGGATCGGTCTGGGTGCCGAGCGATGCGGCAGGCAAGATCTCGCGGATCGATCCTGCGACCAATGCAGTGATCGCTACGGTCGAAGTCGTCGAGGGGACGTTCTTCCTCGCCTTCGGGATGGACGCGCTGTGGGCGGTCAGCAGCGGCAAGAAGCTTCTCCAGAAGATCGATCCTGCAACCAACACCGTGGTCGGCTCGGTCGAATTGGGCGATCAGCCGGGCTTCCTGGCGGCGGGCGAAGGGGCCGTCTGGGTGCAGGAACAGGGCGCGGGCACGGTCGCCAAGGTCGATCCTGACAGCGTCGAAGTGCTTGGCCGCACCAAGGTCGGCGACAGCCTCCTTTATGGCGACATCGACACCGGCGATGGCAAGGTCTGGCTGCGCACCACCGAGGACCAGACCTTCGTCGTGATCGATGCAGCTTCGGGCGACATACTCGCGCGGGTCGGCAGGGCCGAAGGCAGCGGCGCGATCCGCTACACGCCGCAAGGGATCTGGACGAGCGCGCACGATGTCCTCTCGATCAACTGGTGGACCCTTGCAACAGAGCCGGTGGCCGCAGCCCGATAGGGCATTTCGCCTGATCCAATTGCGGGTGGTTCATCCGCGAGGATCACGCTATCGTCCCGCCAGACCAGACGCGATAACTTGATGGGGGCAGCTATGTTTCTTCGCGAAATCGGGATCATTCCGGGCGCAGCCACGCGCCGAGGCGGCGAGCGCGCCGAGATCACCAATCTCAGCCGCCGAGCCTTTGTCGCAGGCTCGGGCGCATTCGTGATCGGGGTCTCGCTCGCGGGTTGCAACCTCTATGTCGAGCCCGAGATCGATGCCGGCGCCTTCAACCTGCCTGACCCCGGCGCCAGCCCGCTGACCGAGGTTGCGGGCGGCGATGCGACCCCTGCCCTGTGGATCGCGATCGACAAGGACGGCGCGGTCAAAATCACCTGCCACCGCTCGGAAATGGGCCAGCAGGTCTGGACCGCGATGGCGCAGATCGTCGCTGACGAGCTCGAGGCGGAGTGGGACAGCGTCGAGATCGTCCAGGCCGAAGGGCACGAGCGCTATGGCGATCAGAACACCGACGGCTCGCGCTCGGTGCGCTACAATTTCCACCGCCTGCGCACTGCGGGCGCGGCGATGCGCCACATGCTGCGCGATGCCGCCGCGCTCTACTGGAAGGTCGATGCGTCCCAGTGCGAAGCGCAGCAGGGCGTGGTGCGCAATGCCAAGAGCGGGGAGACGCTGTCCTATGGCAACCTTGCCGAGCTTGCCGCGAAGCTGCCCGTGCCTGCGGAGGATGCGATTAGGCTGAAGGAGCCCGAGGAGTGGCGCTTCATCGGCCAGGAAGTGCCCTCGCTGACCGTCCCGATGATCACGCGGGGAGAGGGCACGTTCGGGATCGATGTCGATGTCGAAGGCATGGTCTATGCCGTGGTCGCGCGCCCGCCGCAGGTGTTCGGGCGGCTCGGCGCATATGACGACACCGCCGCGCTCGCGATCCCCGGCGTGATCCAGACGGTGCGCCTGCCCGATGCCAGCGCGCCGGCGGTGTACCAGCCGATGGGCGGGGTCGCCGTCGTGGCGAAGGACACCTGGTCGGCGATCCAGGGCCGCAATGCGCTCGAGGTGCAATGGCAGGGCGGGCCCAATGCAAGTTACGATTCGGCGGACTTCATGCAAGGCCTGCTCAAGACGGCGCAGCGCCCCGGCACCGTCAAGCGCAATCGCGGCGATGTCGCGGCCGGGCTCAACGGCGCGGCCAAGCGGATCGCCGCTGAATACACCGCGCCCCATCTCACCCAATCGCCGATGGAGCCGCCCAGCGCGACCGCGCGCTGGACCGGCGACACGCTCGAATGCTGGGGCTGCGTGCAGGATCCGCAGGACACGCGCAACACGCTCGCCGATCTGCTCGGGATCGACAAGGCGAACATCACCGTCAAGCCGACCTGGCTCGGCGGCGCCTTTGGCCGCAAGTCCAAGCCCGATTTCGTGGTCGAGGCCGCGCTCGTCGCCAAGGAGGTGGGCAAGCCGGTCAAGCTGCAATGGACCCGCGAGGACGACGTGCGCCACGGCTTCTATCACGCGATCAGTGCGCAGCGCTTCGAGGCGGGGTTCGAGGAGGACGGCACCTGCACGAGCTATCTGCATCGCACCGTCTTCCCGAGCATCTCCTCGACCTTCGCGCCGGGCGCCGCTCCGCCGAGCGATGGCGAAGTCGGCATGGGCGCGAGCGATGTTCCCTTCGCGATGCCCAATCTGCGGATCGAGGCCGGCGAGGCAAAGGGGCATCTGCGCACCGGCTGGCTGCGCTCTGTCTGCAACATCTTCCACGCATTCGGCGTGCAGAGCTTCGCCGCCGAGATGGCGCACGCGGCCGGGCGCGATCCCAAGGATTATCTGCTCGAGCTGATCGGCCCGGACCGGGTGATCGACATCAACACGGAAGGCGCGACCTACTCCAATTACGGGGGCTCGGTCGAGGAGTATCCGTTCGACACCGCGCGCCTCAAGCATGTGCTCGAACGCGCGGCCGATATGGCCGGTTGGGGCCGCGACCTGCCCGAGCGCCATGGCCTGGGCATCGCGGTCCACCGCAGCTTCCTGACCTATATCGCGACCGTGATCGAGGTTAAGGTTAGCCCCGAAGGCGCGCTGACGATCCCCGGCGTGTGGCTCGCAATCGATGCGGGAACGGTGATCAATCCACGCCATGTGCGCGCGCAAATGGAAGGCGGCACGATCTACGGCATCTCAAATGCCCTGTTCGGCGCGATCACGGTCAAGGATGGGGCAGTCGTCCAGGACAATTTCCCCTCCTGGCGGATCCTGCGCATGGGCGAGGCGCCGCGTGCATTCGAGGTCGAGGTGGTGAAATCGCAGGCCGCGCCTGCGGGCGTGGGCGAACCGGCGACGCCTCCGGCAGCGCCCGCGCTCGCCAACGCGATTTTCGCTGCAAGCGGGCACCGCATCCGCTCGCTGCCGATCATCGGGGCCGCCGGCAGCCGGATCAAGCTGCCCAAACCCTCCGCGCCCAAACCTGCCAAGCAAACCGCCTGAGCCCCGGGAGACAGCGACATGACCACCAAGCTCACGATCAACGGTGAAGAACGCGAAGTCGATGCCGCGCCCGGCACGCCCCTGTTGTGGGTGCTGCGCGATCACCTCAAGCTGACCGGCACCAAGTTCGGCTGCGGCGTTGCCCAGTGCGGCGCGTGCACCGTGCATATCGACGGCAAGCCGACGCGTTCGTGCATCACCCCGCATGACGGGTTGGACGGCTCCGAAATCACCACGATCGAGGGCGTTGAAGGCCGCGCTGCCGATGCCATTCGCGAGGCGTGGATCGAGGACAACGTGCCCCAATGCGGCTATTGCCAGTCGGGCCAGATTATGGCGGCAACCGCGCTGCTGGCTGAAAACGGCAATCCCAGCGACGCCGAGATCGACAAGGCGATGAGCGGCAATCTGTGCCGCTGCGCGACCTACATGAGCATCCGCCGCGCGATCAAGAAGGCCGCCACCGCGGTGTGATCGCCCGGGTAATCGCCCGTCGATGCAGACCGGGATGGGCAGCGTCTGGCGGCAGGAGAAACTCGCACGCGAGCACGCGGCCAGCGCCCGTGCTCGATTTTCGCATTGCATCTTGCCCCGCAGCGCCGTCTAACCTTGCACCATGATCCGTGCTGCCCTCCATCACCTCACCCATTACCGCTATTCGCGCCCGATCCAGCTCGGGCCGCAGGTGATCCGCCTGCGCCCTGCCCCGCACACGCGCACACAGGTCCCCAATTTCGCGCTCAAGATCGAGCCCGAAAACCACTTCATCAACTGGCAGCAAGATCCGCACGGCAATTGGCTCGCGCGGGTCGTGTTCCCCGAGCGGGTGCGCGAATTCAAGATCGAGGTCGATCTCATCGCCGATATGGCGGTGATCAATCCGTTCGATTTCTTCGTCGCTGAATATGCCGAAGAATTCCCGTTCTCCTACGAGGACAAGCTCCAGAGCGATCTCATCCCCTATCTCGGCTGCGAACCGCAAGGGCCGCTGTTCGAGGCGCTGGTGCAGCAGCACAAGGGCTTCAGGGGCCGCACGATCGATTACCTTGTCGCGGTCAACCGCGATATCGAGCAGCGGATCGATTATGTCATCCGCATGGAAACGGGCACACAAAGCCCGGAGCAGACTCTCGAGGCCGGGCGCGGTTCGTGCCGCGACAGCGCCTGGCTGCTGGTTCAGCTGTTGCGGCATCACGGCATCGCGGCGCGCTTCGTCTCGGGCTATTCGATCCAGCTGGTCGCCGATGTGATCCCGGTGGAGGGGCCAACGGGCGTGGCGCAGGATGTGGTCGACCTGCATGCCTGGGCCGAAGCCTATGTGCCCGGAGCCGGCTGGGTCGCGATGGATGCGACCTCGGGCATGTTCGCGGGCGAAGGACACATTCCATTAGCGGCGACCCCACATTTCGGATCGGCCTCGCCGATCGAGGGAATGGCCGAGCCGGCCGAAGTCGATTTCAATTTCGCGATGTCGGTCGAACGCGTGGCGGAAGCCGTGCGGATCACAAAGCCGTTTACCGATGATCGCTGGCATGCGCTGCTCGATCTCGGGCGCCGGGTCGATCAGGACCTCGCCGACGGGGATGTGCGCCTCACGATGGGCGGCGAGCCGACTTTCGTGGTCGAAAACCCGGGCAAGGCGCCCGAATGGAACAGCGAGGCGGTGGGGCCGACCAAGGCCGCGCTTGCCGATAAGCTGATCCGCAAACTCAAGGACGAGTTTGCCCCGGGGGCGCTGCTCCATCACGGGCAAGGCAAGTGGTATCCGGGCGAGAGCCTGCCGCGCTGGGGCTATTCGCTGTTCTGGCGCAAGGATGGGACGCCGCTCTGGCACAAGCCCGAGCTCATCGCCGCTTCCCCTGAACAGTCGCCGCCGCCAAGCGACATTGACCTTTCGCCTGAGAGTGCGCGCAAGTTCCTCAACACCGCCGCCGAGAACCTCGGCATCGGCGAGGGGTTCGTGCAGCCGGTGTTCGAGGACACCGAGAAGTGGATCGAGCGCGAGAGCGAACTGCCGGTCAATGTCACCCCGCTCGATCCCAAGATCGAGGATCCCGAAGAGCGCCAGCGGATCGTGGCGACCTTCACTCGCGGGCTGACGACCCCGGTGGGCTTTGTCCTGCCGATCCAGCGCTGGCAGGCGCGGCAGGAGAAGGAGCCGTCGCGCTGGAAGAGTGAGCAATGGCGCACAAGGCGCGGGGCGCTCGTGGCAGTGCCGGGGGATTCGGCGCTGGGTTATCGGCTGCCGCTGGGCTCGCTGCCGCATGTCGACAAGAGCGATTATCCCTACATCCACCCGCGCGTCGAGACCGATCCGCAGGCGCCGCTCGCGGACTTTCGCGAGCAGCGCGCCGAGCGGGCGGCGCAGGACCGGATCGAGACCGCCCCGGACGAGCAGGCGCATCGCCGGGTGGATGATCAGGGCTCCGCTGCGCGCCAGGAGATCGTAGAGCAGGAGATCATCGCAGGCGCGGTGCGCACCGCGCTGACGGTCGAGCCCAAGGAGGGCTATCTCTCGATCTTCATCCCGCCGGTCGAGACAATGGAAGATTTTCTCGAGCTGGTCGCCGAAATCGAGGCGACCGCCGAGGCGCTCGCGATGCCGGTCCGGATCGGCGGCTACACTCCGCCGCCCGACCCGCGCATCAACGTCCTCAAGGTCACCCCCGACCCCGGTGTCATCGAGGTCAACATCCATCCGACCGCCAGCTTCGACGAGCTGGTCGATGTTACGACGCGGCTCTACGATGTGGCGCGCGAGATCGGGCTGACGGCGGACAAGTTCATGGTCGACGGCCGCTCGATCGGCACCGGCGGCGGCAACCATCTTGTGATGGGCGGCGCGAGCTTCACCGACAGCGCCTTCATCCGCCGCCCCGACCTTCTGAAGAGCTTCGTGCTCTATTGGCAGCGCCATCCTTCGCTGAGCTACCTGTTCTCCGGCCTGTTCATCGGGCCGACCAGCCAGGCCCCGCGCATCGACGAGGCGCGCCATGATAGCCTCTACGAGCTCGAGATCGCGCTCGCGCAGGTGCCATCGCCCGGCGAGCCGCCCAGGTTTCCGTGGATCGTCGACCTCTTGTTTCGCAACATGCTGGTCGATGTGACCGGCAACACCCACCGCTCCGAGATCTGCATCGACAAGCTCTATTCGCCCGATGGGCCGACCGGGCGCCTTGGCCTGGTCGAATTTCGCGGGTTCGAGATGCCGCCCGACGCCAAGATGAGCGTGGCCGCGCAATTGCTCCTGCGCGCGCTGTTGGCGTGGTTCTGGCGCGAGCCGCAATCGGGTTCGCTGGTGCGCTGGGGCACGAGCCTGCACGACAAATTCCTGCTCGAACACTATTGCTGGAGCGACTTTCTTGAAGTGCTCGCCGATCTGCGGCGTGCAGGCTACGATTTCCAGCCCGAATGGTTCGAGGCGCAGCGCCAGTTTCGGTTCCCGGTCCATGGCGCAATCCATGCAGGCGGGGTCGAGCTCGAGATCACGCAGGCGCTAGAGCCGTGGAATGTCCTTGGCGAAACCGGCGCAATCGGCGGCACAGTGCGCTATGTCGACAGCTCGACCGAGCGGCTGCAGGTGCGCGCCAAGGGCCTGACGCCTGGGCGCCATGTGATCGGGTGCAACGGACGGCGCATCCCGCTCACGCCCACCGGCAGACCCGGCGAAGCGGTTGGCGGGGTGCGCTACAAGGCGTGGGGGCCGACGGCGTGCCTCCATCCGCTGCTGCCGGTCGATGCGCCGCTGACCTTCGATGTGTTCGACACGTGGAACGATCGCTCGCTTGGCGGCTGCGTCTACCATGTCGCGCATCCGGGCGGGCGCAATTACGACGATGCCCCGATTAACAATTACGAAGCCGAGGCCCGGCGCCGCGCCCGCTTCCAGGATCATGGGCACTCGCCGGGCAAGGTCTCGATCCCTGGCCCTGAGGATCATGGCGAATTCCCCATGACGCTCGATCTGCGCCGACCGGCCCGGGCAACGTGACGCAGCTGCATAGCCAAGCGGCCCCAGCACATGGGGAGGCGGATGCAGCTCCGGCCAATCCGCTCGATGGCTATGCGCCGCCCGATCCTGGCGCCGACATTTTCGTCCAATCGCCTCCGGCCATTCGCGAGGCGTGGCGCACGCTTGCGGCAGGGTTCGCCCGGCAGACCGGCGGCGAGTTAAGCGCACTCCAGCAGGATCTCGATCGCCATGTCGAGGATCTTGGCCTCGCGTTCAGAGTGACCGGGGACGAGCACGAGCGGCCCTGGCCGCTTGGCCCGATGCCGATCCTCGTCGGGGCGGAGGAATGGGCTCAGGTGAGCCGCGGGCTGATCCAGCGCGCCGAGCTGCTCGAGGCGATCATCGCGGATCTTTACGGCGAGCAGAAACTGGTCGCGAGCGGCAAATTGCCCGCAGCGGTTGTCTCGGGCAGCAGCAATTTCGCGAGGCGCCTGACGGGGATCAAGCCGGGCGGCGGGCATTTCCTCCATGTCTACGCGGTCGATCTTGCGCGCGGGCCTTCGGGTGAATGGCGCGTTCTGGCGGATCGGGTGCGCTTCCCGGTCGGGATCGGCTATGCGATCGAAAACCGGCAGGCGCTGGCGAGCGCGACGGGCGGCCTCCTCGCTGCGATCGGGACGCGCCCGCTGGCCGGGTTTTACGATGCCCTTGCCGGCGGGATCGCGGCAAGCTGCGACAATGCCGATCCTAGGATCGCGCTGCTGACCCCCGGCCGGTTCAGCCAATCCTATCCCGAACAGGCGCATCTTGCGCGGCATCTCGGCTTCTCGCTGGTCGAAGGGCGCGACCTTGCGGTGCGCGATGGCAAGCTGTTTGCCCGCACCATTGCCGGGCTCAAGCGGATCCATGCGCTGTGGCGCTGGATCGGCACGCGCGATCTCGATCCGCTCAGCCTCGACAGTCGCTCGCGGATCGGAGTGCCAGGCCTCATCTCTGCGGTCGAGGAAGGCCTCGTTCTCACCAACTGGCCCGGTGCCGGCGTGGTCGAGAGCCGCGCCATGCCCGCCTTCCTGCCGCGCCTCGCGCGCTCGATCCTGGGCGAGCCGCTGCTCTTGCCCAATGCCGCGACATGGTGGTGCGGCGGCGAGCGCGAGCGGGCGCAGGTCCTTGCCCGGCTCGATGAGCTCGTGATCAGTTCAGCCTTCCGCCGCCCCATCACGGTGCTTGAGGATGGTCACACGCGAGCCGGCGCGAGCCTCTCGGCGGACGAGCGCGCGCAGCTGGCCCAAGCGATGGCGATCCGGCCGATGGATTACACCGCGCAGGAAATCGTCCATCTCTCCACCACCCCCGTCATCGCCAATGGTCAGATAGAGGCGCGCGGGTTCACCTTGCGCGCCTATCTCGCGCGCGATGACGAGGGCAATTGGGTCCACCTCGAAGGCGGGTTCGCCCGCGTGTCGCACAAGGGCGACCTCAGGACATCGCTGATGGGACTGGGCGACATCTCCACCGATGTCTGCATCATCGACCCCGTGCGCCCACCCACCCCCGACGAGGTGATCACGCTCGAGGCGGCCGAAATCCGGCGCGAACAGGGCCTGCTTCCGAGCCAGGCGGCGGACAATCTGTTCTGGCTCGGCCGCTATGCCGAACGCACGCATCAGATCGCTCGAATCATTCGCATCCTGCTCAGCCAGGCGGCTGTCCTCGGCGAGGAGCTCGCTCAGCCGACCTCCGTCAGTCGGCTGGCGAACCTGTTGTGGCTGATCGATGCAGCGCCCAGGCCCAAACCGGATCTCAGCCTGGCGAAACTGGCGGAGATCGCGATCGGCAGCGAGACGCATGGCGGGTCGGTGCGCTGCCTCATTGCCAAAGAGCGCGAGATCGCCCTGCTGCTGCGCGACCGCCTCACCCGTGACAGCTGGCGCGCTTTGCAGCGGCCGATCCCGTCCTTTGCGCTGGGCGATTGCGAGACGATGGCGGGCGTGTGCGATGCGGTGGTCGAGCGCCATGCCGCGTTGAGCTGGCTGATGTCCGACGGGATGAGCCATGGACCCGCCTGGCGGTTCCTAGACATGGGCGCGCGCCTCGAGCGTGGTTCGATGATCCTCCAGTCGACCATGGCCATGATCCCCGGGAGCGCCAGCGCAGACGATCTGACGGTGCTGCTCGAACTGGTCGATGGCCTGTCGCTCTATCGCGGTCGCTACATGACCATGCCGCTGATCCCGCGGGTCCACGATATCGTTCTGCTCGATCCCGCCCAGCCGCGCGGCTTGGCCTTCCAGATCGACCGGCTGGCCCAACATCTCGAAGCCATCCCGCCCTTGCGCAGCGATGCCATGCCCGAGCCGCCGCTGCGTGCGGTTCGCCAGCTGCGCGCGCGAGTGCAAAGCCTCGAGGCAAGCGACATCACCTCGGCCACGCTCGACGACCTGCGCGAGCGGCTGGGCGCGCTTTCGGAAGCGATCTCGCGGCGCTTTTTTCTGCAGCAGGACCGGCCCCAGCGCCGCGCGGCAACCAAGCTGCTCGCATGATCTATCGCGTTAAGCACGTGAGCAGTCTCAGTTATGCAGCGGCGGTCGCCCATGCGCGGTTCAACCTGCGGCTCATCCCCAAAGTCTGGCAGGGGCATGGCCTGCGCGATCATGCGCTCACTATCACCCCCGAGCCTGCCACGCGGGCCGATCAGCCGGGGCCTTACTGGGTCATCACCACCCAGATCGGTTTTTCCTCGCCGCTCGAAAAGCTCGAGATCGCCAACGAGTTCACCATCGATATCCCTGACCAGCAGCGAACCAACGCGGATGCCGAGCTCTCGCTCGTGCGCAGCGCTGCGCTTGGAGTGCGCGACCTCAGCACGCTCGCGCCCGCGCCTTACCTGTTCGCCTCGCGCCTCGCGCTCCACGACGAGCCGATCGCCGAGTGGGGGGCTGCGCGCATGGCGAGCGCAGCGGGCGTCGTGGCCGCAGCCTCGGCATTGATGGAGGCGATCCACACAGAATTCACCTTTGCGCCCGGGACGACGACCAGCTCGACCCCGGCCGGCGACGCCTTCGCTGCGCGCACGGGCGTGTGCCAGGATTTCACGCATGTGATGATCATCGCATTGCGGTGCTTCGGCATCCCGGCGGCCTATGTCAGCGGCTATCTGTGCACACTCCCGCCGCCGGGCAAGGCAAGGCTCGTCGGCGCGGATGCGATGCACGCCTGGGTCAATGTGTGGTGCGGCAGCGAGCTTGGCTGGATCGGGTTTGATCCCACCAACAATTGCGTTGCGCGCGAGGATCATATCCCGATCACCATGGGGCGCGATTATGCCGATGTCTCGCCGATCGACGGCACGTTCATCGGCAGCTCGCCCCAGCGTATGGCCACCGCCGTCGATGTCTGTGCGATCGGCTGAGGGTTCGCCGAAATGCCTAAGAACTGGCCCAGGAATTGGCCTAGGTAAACTCACCACGTGGCCGGCAGGACCAGGCTTAAGCTCGCGCTGAGATAGCCATAGCGATGCACGAAGCCGCCCGTCTCCACATCCTTCGGGAACTGGCGCTTGATCAGGTCAAGCATCCCCAGCTTTTCTCGCGCATCACTCAGCTTGCGGCACATATACTGCGCTGCCCGATCTCGTTGATCTCGGTCATCGAGGGCGAGCATGAGTGGTTTCTCGGGAAAACCGGGGTCGGGGTGGAGCGAGTGCCAAGCGATGGCTCGCCATGTGCGCTGTGCATTGCCCGAGGCGAGCCGTTGCTGATTGGCGATGCCCGCGACCACCTGTTGTTTGCCGCGCTTGCTGGGCCGACCGGTGAATGCGGGATCAGGGCCTATCTGGGCATTCCCATTCGCGCCGATTGCGGCACGCCGATCGCGGTGCTGTGCGTTGCATCGCCGCGCCCTTATGCGTTTTCGAGAGAAGACATCGCGCCGCTGACATCGCTTGCCGAACTCGCGCAGCAGTGCATCGCCGCGCACGCGACAGCGCTTGCGCTCGCATGCGCCAATTCGAGCTTGAGCGAGCTCAACCGCGTTTTTCATCAGGCCGAGAGCGCAGCGCAGATCGGATCGTGGCGGGTCGATCTTGCGGACAAGACGCTGCGCTGGTCGGATCAGGTCTATATTGTCCACGGGCTCGAGCCGGGCACGCCGATCGATGTCGCAACTGCGGCCGCCTTCTACGATCCGAGCGGGCGCGCCGCGCTGGAGGCAGCGCTTGAAGCGGCGATCACCTCAGGCAAGCCGTTTTCCTTCGAAGCGAATATCGAGCGCGCCGATGGCGATGTGCGGCGGGTGCGCGCGGTCGGCGAGCGGATGGACCGCGACGGCCGACCCGAGAGCATCGCCGGGATCTTTCTCGATTGCACCGAAGAGCATCTCAAGACCGCCGCCCTCAAACGCGCCGCCGAGCGCGACCGATTGACCGGGCTCTACAACCGCAGCGCGTTCGACGAGCGGCTGTGCGAGACGCTGCGCGAGCCCGCCGAGGATCTCGTGACGGTCGCGATGCTCGATCTCGACGGGTTCAAGGCGATCAACGATTCGCTAGGCCATCTCGTGGGCGATCGCTTGCTCGCCCAGATCGCGGAGCGACTTAACCGGCGGATCGATGACCGCTGCTTCCTCTCGCGCTGGGGGGGCGATGAATTCGCGATCCTGTTCCCGGTGGGGATAACGATCGATGCGATCGAGGCGCTGCTGCGCGCGCTGGTGCGCGACATCACCGAACATGTGCGGGTGGGCCGCGAGCTGATCATTGTCGGCGCAACCTGCGGGGTTGCCCAGATGCGCGGGCGGACGAACAGCGCCGAATTGCTCCGCCGCGCCGATCTTGCGCTCTATCACGGCAAGGCGCATGGCCGGGGCACCGTCCACCTGTGGACCGAAGCGATCGAGCGCGCGCAATCGGCGCGCCACAGGGCGATCTCCGAGCTCACGCTCGCACTTGAACAGGGGCGCGCCTTTGCCGCCTATCAACCGATCGTGTGCATTGCGGATGGCAAGACGGTCGCGGTCGAATCGCTCTTGCGGCTGACCGACCGCAACGGCGACATGGTGGCCGCGGGAGAGATCTTCCCCGCCCTGCTCGATCCCGCGCTCTCGCGCAAGGTCACGCGCTTCATGATCGAAGAGATCCTGCGCGAGGCGCCCGGCTTATTGGCGCTGTATGGCCCCGATGTGCAGATCGGATTGAATGTCGCCGAAGCCGATCTTCGGAGCGACGATTTCCTTGCATCGACCGAGCGGCTGATCAGCACGGGCGTGCTTGCCCCGCGCAACATCACGCTCGAGGTGACCGAGACGATGCTGCTGCTCGACGAAAGCGGCGAGATCAAGACCCTCCTGACCCTGCTGCACGAGCGCGGCTTCACGATCGCGCTCGATGATTTCGGAACCGGCTTTTCATCGCTCACGCATCTGCGGGATTTCCCGATAGGCAAGGTCAAGATCGACCGCGATTTCATCTCGAACATCACCAGCGATCAGCAATCGCGCCTGATCGTCCAGGCGATTGTGCAGATGGGCCAAAGCCTCGGATTGATGATGATCGCCGAAGGGGTGGAGACCGAGGCGGAGCTCGCTTTCCTGCGCGCGATCGGCTGCAGCCAGGCGCAAGGATACATGTTTGCAAGGCCGCAATCGCTCCGCAGCCTCGAACGCACGGTCGGCTTGAAAAGGCGCGCCAACCAAATCCGGCGCAACGCTGCCTGAGCGGGTTCGCCTTGGCGTTGGCCGGGGCGTTAACCGGGGGCGTTGACCGGAGCGCCAGCCGTCACGCGGCGGCGGTCTTCTCGATCAGCCAATCGTCGAGGCGATCCTCCTTGAGTTCAACCGCCTGAAGGCCCAGCGCCTTGACCGCGTCGAACCGTTCGCGCGGCGCATAATCGGGCGGCGTCTGCACGAAGATGGGATGCCCGGCTGCGGCCATGATCTGGAGACCCTTGGCCCCGTCCGCCCCGCTCCCCACCAAGGCGCCGGCAATCGCCGGGCACTGGGCGCGCGCCATCGAGCCGAACAGGAGATCCGCCGAAGGTCGGAAGCCCGCCACCGGATCGCGCGCCACCTGGCGCAGGCGCGGGGGATTGCCGGCCTCGACGATCACGTGCCGCTCGGGATCCGCGGCGAGATAGACCTTGCCCGGCTCGAGCGCCATCCCGTCGAGCACATCGATCAATTCGCACGCCACCGAACCGCGCACCGCGCCCAGCATGCGCTCGACCTGATCGGCCGGTGCATCCACGGCAAGGATCATCGGCGCGCAATTGGCGGGCAATGCTGCAAGCAGGCGCTTGGCGGTCTGCAACCCCGCCGCCCCGCAGGTCACCGCAACGATCCGGTCCCCCGGCTCGAACGCCTTCGCCGGCGGACCGCTGGCCGGAGCCTCGGCGCTCAAGCCCAGTTCGCCGCTGGCAGCCTTGCGCACGATCTCGCCCAGCTTGGCGACGGTCGCATCGAATTCCTCGCGTGATGTGTGCAATGGTTTGGGGAAGCAATGGACCGCGCCGAGCTCGAGCGCGCGCGCCGCGGTCCCCGAACCGGCCTGGGCGATGCTCGAGAGCATGATCACCGGCATCGGGCGCTGCGCCATGATCTCGGCCAGGAATTCAAGCCCCGAAGTCCCCGGCATCTCGACATCGAGCGTGAGCACGTCGGGCCTGAACTCATCGAGCTTGGCGCGCGCATCATCGGCATTGGACGCCGTGCCACACACTTCCACCCCCTTGGCGTTATCCAGGATATCGCAGAACAGCGCGCGCATCGCCGCTGAATCGTCAATCACCATCACTTTGGTATTGGACATTGGCAGGGGTTTTCCCAATCGTTGGGTCCCCACCGCGCAGGCGGCGATGCCTTGTATCACCGCGTGGACAGGGCAGACCAATCCTCAGACAATGACTTGGGCTACTCGCGCGCGTGCGAAGATTCGCTTTGAGCTGACCTAGGCAATAATTCGCACAGGAGCCGCCAGAGCGCGGCATTCGGCCACGCCGCCGCGAACATGGAATACGCAGCGATGCCTAGCTGATGCGCAACATCACTTTTCCCGACTTTATCTAGTCCGGCAAGCATTCCTGGTTTCTCTGGCTGCGGAGAATGCGATGCTGCAATGGTTCGAAAAGAGTGCTCCAATCCGCGTCAAGTTCAAGGCAATGATTGCCGCAACAATAGCGCTGAGCATCATGAGCGTCGCGGCGGCTGCTGCGATGAGCGCCCACTGGATCTCGGCTCCGCTCGGTCTGGCCCTCGTCGCGTGCGCTGCAATGGGCGCGATTGGTGTGCCTGCGATCGCAAAAGAGCGCATCTGCAAGCCGTACGTCGAGACCGTGGTGCGGATGGAAAGTCTCGCGAAAGGAGATCTGGACGCGCCGTTTTTGTTCAGCAGCTACGCCGATTGCGTCGGTCGCATGAACGTTGCGATGGCAACCTTCCGCGACGCGTTGCAGGAAAACGCGACACTCCCCGAAAAGCAGGCGCGCCTTGTCAAGATGGTTTCGGGCTCGCTCGAAAAAATGGCCGAAGGGGATTTGACGATCAGAATATCCGGCGAGGAAGGCGTCGAATGCGATCCTGCTGTGCTTCAAGCATTCAACCGCTCATTCGATCTGCTTGCGCAAGTGATAGGCGAGGTGCGCCAGACCGCGCAGAGCGTGAACCGCGGCGCTGATGAAATCCGCTCAGCGACCGATGATCTGGCGCTGCGCAACACGCAGCAGGCTGCAAGCCTGGAAGAGACCGCCGCTTCGATGTCCGAGGTGACCGGGCTGGTAGGTCGGTCGGCGCAGAATGCCAAAGAAGTGCAGGCATCCTTTGTCCAGACCCACACCAAGGCGAGCGCCGGCGGCGCAGCGGTGCGCAAGGCGATCGAAGCGATGGCCTCGATCGAGGCCTCCTCGCGCGAGATCACCCAGATCACCGGAGTGATCGATGCTATCGCTTTTCAGACCAATCTGCTCGCGCTCAACGCAGGGGTTGAAGCTGCCCGCGCGGGCGATGCGGGCAAGGGCTTTGCGGTCGTCGCCAACGAGGTGCGGGCTCTGGCCGAGCGCTGCGCGGGTGCAGCGAGCGATATCAAGGGCCTCATCAGCACCTCGACCAACCAGGTCGACGAGGGAGTCGGCCTGGTCAACGAAGCGGGCGAGCTCCTGCGCGAGATCGTCAACCAGATCGGCAGTGTCACCGCGCAGATCGACGAGATTGCCGACATGGCGATCACCCAGGCAACCAACCTCGAGCAAGTGAACGGCTCGGTCGCGACCATGAACAACATGACCCAGCAAAATGCCGCAATGGTAGAGCAATCGAACGCTGCCTCGCGCAGCCTGTCGGACGAAGCGGCCCGCCTGAGCAAGCTGGTCGAGCGCTTCCGCATCACGCGCGAGGAAGACGGTGAGAAGGGCGCTTTCCGGCAGAGCGGCAAACCGGGCTCGGCGGTTGTTGCCCGCCCCGGCATCAACCGCGAGCCGGCGCGGCGCCCTGCGCCAAACGCGGCAAGGCTTTCCCCCCCGCAACGCACTGCTCCGCAACGTCCCGCTCCGCAACTTCCCGCCCCGCAACGTCCCGCAAGGCATGCCGAGGCTCGCCCCGCGACATTGGGCAATCTCGCCCTGAAAGCGGAGCGTAGTGCGCCAGCAGCGCCGGCCGCAATGCCTGCATCCACGCCCCAGCCAGAAGAGCAGGACTGGAGCGAATTCTGACGCGCGCGCCTTGCCCAGACCCGCCTTCCTTCACAGCCCCCTCCCCGTATTCTCTCGAAAGCTGACCCGGTGACCACGATTGTTCTTCCTGCATCCTGCGATCGCCCTGCGGCAAAGGCGCTTTACATCGAAATGTCCGAGGCCATCGGGCCTGCCGCGCTCGCGATCGATGCGAGCAAGGTCGAACGCATCGGCCAGGCCATGCTTCAGCTGCTGGTGTCTGCGGCCCACACCGAGGGCGGCATAACGCTCATCGCCCCGAGCGAACCTGTCCGCGAAAGCCTGCAGCTCACCGGTCTTGAGACCCTGCTGGATGAGGCTCTCGCGAGCGCCTGAGGAACCCACATGAACGACGATGACATTCAGCAGATCTTTTTCGTCGAATGCGAAGAAGCGCTCGAAGCCGCCGAGAACGGCCTCGATGCCTGCCGGCAGGGCACGCACGACGACGAGACGATCAACGCGATCTTCCGCGCGGTCCATTCGATCAAGGGCGGCGCGGGTGCGTTCGGCCATCTCGCGATGCAGAGCTATACCCACTGCTTTGAAAACCTGCTGGGCGACATCCGCGAAGGCAAGGTCGATCTGCGCCGCGAGCTCGTCGACCTGTTGCTGCTTGCGCTCGATATGCTGCGAGGTCATGTCGAGGCTGCGCGCGGGACCGGCGAGGTGCCTGACGATGCCGAGCTGATGACCGGGCTCGAGGCGGCCCGGTCCGGCTCGGCCCCTGCCGCCGAAGCCGCGAGTGCTCCCCCGCCCGGCGATATTCTCGACGAACTCGATGCATTGCTCGACGACCTGAGCGCTACTCCTTGCTCGGACACCCCCGCCGCCACCTCGCCCAAACCGCCCGCCTGGCTGGTCCACATCCGCCCGCATGCCGGCGCAATGGACAATGCGAGCGAGCCGCTGTTGTGGCTGCGCGAGCTCGCCCGCCTGGGCGGCGTATGCGAGACCTGCGACATCGCCCAGGTTCCATCGCTCCACCGCTTGCTGGTCGAGGAAGGCTATCTTGGCTGGAGCTTCCGGATGCCGGGCCATGTCACGCGCGAAGAGGTCGCGGAGATTTTTGACTTCGTCGGCGAGGATTGCGCGCTTGCCTTTGGTGATGATGCCTCGATCCCGCCGGTCCGGATCGCGCCCTGGAGCGAGGAGCCCGCCTCCGAAAACAGGGTGACGATCAGCAAGGCCAGCACCGAGCGCCGCGTGCCCCAACCCGCCACTCAGAGCGTGCGGATCGATCTTCCCAAGCTCGACAAGCTGATCGACGGCGTGGGCGAACTCGTGATCGCGCAAGCGATGCTCACGCAGCGGCTCGAGAACGAGGGCGTCGCGCACATCGAGGAACTCGCCATGCTTGATACGCTCGTGCGCGATATCCAGGAGCACGCGATGGCCTTTCGCGCGCAGCCGATCAGCGCGGTGTTCGGCCGTGTGCCGCGGCTCCTGCGCGAACTTGCGGGCAACACCGGCAAGCATGTCAGGCTCGAGGTCAGCGGCGAGACGACCGAACTCGACAAGACCGTGATCGAGCGCCTCTCCGAGCCGATGACGCACCTGATCCGCAATGCGGTCGATCACGGGATCGAACTTCCCGCCGAGCGCCAGGCCGCGGGCAAGAACCCCGAGGGCACCTTGTCGCTCTCGGCCGAGCAGAAGGCGGGGCGCATCGTCATCCGCATCAGCGATGACGGCCGCGGGATCCCCCGCGACAAAGTGCTCGCCAAGGCGATCGCCAACGGCCTTGTCAGCGCCGATGCCGAACTCAGCGACGACGAGGTCAACCAACTGATCTTCGCGCCGGGCTTCTCTACTGCCGCGCAGGTGACGAGCGTCTCGGGGCGCGGCGTCGGGATGGATGTCGTCAAGCAGAACGTGAAGGATCTGGGCGGCCGGATCACGATCGAATCGGCGCCCGGCCAGGGGACGACGTTCAACCTCGCGCTGCCGCTCACGCTCGCCATCTCCGATGGCATGATCGTACAGGTCGGGGACCAGTCACTGGTCATCCCGCTCGCTCATGTGGTCGAAAGCTTGCGGCCCGAGGCAGCCGATCTCAAGGGCCTTGGCCGTGCCCGGCAGATGCTCAACGTGCGTGGCCGCTTCGTGCCGATCGTCTCGCTCGGCCTGATGACCGGCGCGCACGGAATGGAGTGCGATCCCAGCAAGGGAGTGCTCGTGCTGGTCGAGACCGAGAGCCATGGCCATGCCGCGCTGCTTGTCGATGCGATCACCGATCAGCGCCAGTTCGTCATCAAGAGCCTCGATGCGCATTTCCGCGCGGTGGACAGCGTCGCGGGCGCCACGATTTTGGGCAACGGCCAGGTCGCGCTGATCGTCGATGTTGATTATCTCGTCCAGAGCGCCGCTACCGGCGAGGCCGAGATGATGGCGCGAAGCGTGCCCGATGATGTCGCCACCGCGCGCATCAGCGAACCGGTCGCGCTCGCATCATGAGCGAGCCCGCAGCGGCGCTGCCCCGCGCTCGCGATCCGCTGGTCCCCGGCATCAGCCCGCAGCTCTACGCGATGCCCGATTTCGAGCGCATCGCCGCGCTGATCCACGCCGAGGCCGGGATCGTCTTGAGCGAAAGCAAGGCCATGCTCGCCTATTCGCGCCTCGCCCCGCTCCTGCGCGATAGCCAATGCACAGGGTTCGGCCCGTTCCTCGATCTGGTCGAGAAGGATCCAGCGCTCAGGACCCGCGTGATCGCCTCGCTCACCACCAATCACACCTATTTCAATCGAGAACCGCACCATTTCGAACATTTCACGCGCGAGGTTCGGCCCGCACTGATCGAGGCTGCCATGCGCGGACAGCCGGTCCGGCTGTGGTCTGCGGGGTGTTCGAGCGGAGAGGAATTGTGGACCTTGATGATGGTTCTGATGGGCGCAGACAGGCACGCAGCGACAAGGCTGATCGAGCGCGATGTGCGCGCGCTTGCGAGCGATCTTGCTGCGCATGCCGTGAGCGCCGCCGCCCGCGCGGTGTATCCTGCAAGCGCGCTCGATGCCATGCCCGAAGCTTTGCGCAAGGTCTGGGTGAGGCGGGTGGGCGAGACCTGCGAGATCGCTCCGGAGCTTGCCCGGCTCGTGCGTGTGCGCCAGCTCAATCTGCTTGGCGACTGGCCGTTCACGGGCCTGTTCGACGTCATCTTCTGTCGTAACGTGATGATCTATTTCGATGAGCCGACCAAGCGCCGGCTGGTCCAGCGCTTCGCCGAGCAGCTGCGCCCGGGGGGCTATCTCTTTATCGGCCATTCCGAGCGCGTGCTTGGCGAAGCGCTCGAACTGTTGCAGCCGGCGGGGCCAACGATCTACCGGCGGAGCGGGGGATGACGATCCGGGTGCTGATCGTCGATGACAGCGCGCTCATGCGCGCGCTCCTGGCGCGCAAACTGGCGGCGGACGGCGCGATCGAGGTCGTCGGCGCCGCGCGCGATGCGGCCGAGGCGCGCGCCCTGATCAAGGCGCTTGATCCTGATGTGGTGACGCTCGATATCGAGATGCCGGGCATGGACGGGCTCTCGTTTCTCGAGAAGATCATGCAGCTGCGCCCGACCCCGGTGATCATCGTTTCGGGGTCGACCGGCCCGGGCACAGAGGCGACGGTCCGCGCACTCTCGCTGGGCGCGGTCGCATGCTATGCCAAATCCACCACAGAGGGCTCGCTCGCCGAAGACGACGGCGGGCGGCTTATCGCGTTGGTGCGCGAGGCGGCCCAGGTGCGCCTTCGGCCGCCGAGCCCGCCGCGGGCGCCTGCGCGGCTCGCGGCTGCTCCGACCCGGCCGCCCGCAGCGCCCTTGCCGTTTGTGCAAAGCGCTGGTCAAGCAGGCGCGCAGCTCGCGGGGTCGAGCCGCCACGATCTCATCGCCATCGGCTCCTCGACCGGCGGGGTCGAAGCACTCCATGCGCTCCTGGCACGGTTCCCCGAGGACTGTCCTCCAACCCTCATCGTCCAGCATGTCAACGCATGCTTTGCAGCGGCCATCGCGCGCTCGCTCGATGCAGCGTCAGCCGCGCGCGTGGCACTCGCCGAGCCTGACCGCCCGCTCGTGCGCGGCGAAATCCTGCTCGCGCCGGGCGAAGGCGGTCATTTGACGATCAGGGCCAATGCGGCGGACGGCTGGCGGTGCCGGCTGTGGCCCGGAGATCCGATCAGCGGCCATTGCCCGAGCGTCGATGCCCTGTTCCACTCGGTCGCCGCCGAAGCCGGCGCTGCGGCCTGCGGGATCCTGTTGACCGGAATGGGGCAGGACGGCGCGGCAGGTCTCCTCGCCATGCGCGAGGCCGGCTGCGAGACAATCGCGCAGGATGAGGCGAGCTGCGTCGTCTTCGGCATGCCGCGGGCCGCAATCCAGCGCGGGGCAGCGCGCCATGTCCTGCCGCTCGATCAGATCGGTCGGCATCTCCTGCAAACGCCCCACTCGAACACCCTCAAGGCCAGTTGATCCATGTCCATTCACCAACCCCATCGTGCACCCGCCATCGTTCATCTCGCCGTCCTCCAGGGCGAGGCCTATGCCAGCGGCGATCCCAAGGTCGAGCTCGGCACCGTCCTTGGCAGCTGCGTTGCGACCTGCCTTTACGATCCTGTCGCGCGGATCGGCGGGATGAACCACTTCCTCCTCGCCGAGCCGCCCGACTGCCACACCGCGGGAGAATTCGATTCAAATTACGGGCTGTTCCTGATGGAGCTGCTTGTCAACCGGATGCTCGAACTGGGCGCGCTCAAGCGGCGGCTCAAGGGGCGGCTCTATGGCGGTGCGAACATCAACCCCGATCTCGGCTCGATCGGCTCGACCAATGCCGCCTTTGCGCGCGAATTCCTGCGCCGCGAAGGAATCCAGCAGGTGTTCGAAGACCTTGACGGCTCGGCCGCCCGCCGCATCCATTTTCGCCCGGCCTCGGGCCTGGTCAAATGCCGCGGAGTCGCCCCCGTCGCCGCACCTAAGGATAAACCACTGTCCCGGCCGCAATCGGCGCTTGGGACTGTCGAGCTATTCTGAGCCGCAAAGGAAGCTGCCATGCAAGACCCGAACACCACCGCCCGCCCGAGCGAGGCCGCCCCGACAAGAGGCCGCAGCACTCGCGTTCTGACGGTCGACGACTCCGCCTCGATGCGCGCCCTGTTGCGCAGCGCGCTGACATCGCGCGGCTTCGACGTCGAACAGGCCGAAGACGGCCAGGAGGCGCTCGAATGGCTCGCCTCGAATGAAGTCGATGTGATCATCACCGATATCAACATGCCGCGCCTCGATGGCTTTGGGCTGATCGAGAAGCTGCGCGCCTCTGCCCTTCACGCACAGCGCCCGATCCTTGTGCTGACAACCGAGAGCTCGCCCGAGAAGAAGCAGCGCGCCCGCGCCGCCGGGGCGACCGGGTGGATCGTCAAGCCGTTCGACGCGGAAAAGCTCACCACCGCGCTTCGCAGGGTCACGCATTGATCCCCCAACCGGATTATCCGGCCCGCTTAACCAGCCAAAGCAACCAGCAGAGCAGATGCCATCATGCGCTATGAATTGATCACCTTCGGGGTCCAGAACCAGCTTTTCGGCGTCGACATCATGGCCATTCGCGAGATCCGCGCCTGGTCGCCGGTGACCCGCCTTCCGCGCGTGCCGGATTATGTCGCGGGCGTTGTGAACCTGCGCGGCGCGGTGCTGCCGGTGATCGACCTGGCCGTCCGGCTGGGCTGGCCCGCAACGCAGACGACGCCGCGCAATCCGATCATCGTTACCGAATTTGAAGGGCAATCGCGCGGGCTGATCGTCCATGATGTGAACGATATCGTCGCGATCGATTCGAACGACTTGCAGCAGCCTGACGCGGTTCAGCGCGACTCGATTTCCAATTTCCTGCAAGGCGTCGCCCCGCTCGGCGAAGAGATGGTGATGGTGCTCGATCTCGCCCGGCTGATGACGAGCGACGATTACGAGCTGGCCGCGTGAACCAGCCACGCACCCACCAGGGCGCATCCGAGCTCCCACCCTCGCGCGAGCTGCTGGTGCACGCCGCCGATGCCCTTGCATCGTATGCGGGCGAAATCGAGGACATCGGGGCAATGCTCTGCGGCAACGCCGCGTTCGTCGATCAGCACCTCGGTGAGCTTCAGGCGATCGACCGGCTGGCGCAGTCTCTCAGCCAGCTGGCGCTCATTCTGCGCGCGCCCAACCCCGACCAGGCGGTCGCCTCGATCACGATCGGCTCGCTCCAGGAGCGGTTGAGCAAGCGGCCTGGTTAGATCAGCGATCACAAGGATGCCATCTGACCCGGGGCCGATCCATTGAGGCTGCGCATTTGAATATCGAACTTTGAGGAAATGTGACGATGACCCAAGCACCCCTCCACGAGCGCCTCGACTTCTACGGTATCGACGATGCCACCAACGCCGCGCTGCGCGGCGCGAGGCCGGTGCTGAACAAGCGGCTCGATGGCGCACTCGATCATTTCTACGCGGCGGTATCGGCTCGTCCTGAACTGGCCGCGCACTTCAACAGCCCGCAGCAGATGGAGCGCACACGCCGGCTTCAGGCGGAGCACTGGACCAAGGTGTGCACCGACGGGATCGATCAGCGGTTCTACGAGCGCGCGATCAATGTCGGCACCGTCCATGCGCGCATCGGGCTCGAGCCCAACTGGTATATCGGCGCCTATGCGCTGGTGCTCGAACATCTTGTCTTCGGCATGGTCGCGCCCGGCTGGCAGCGCCTCCTCCCGTGGAAGCGGGCACAGGCCAGACGGGTCATCGCGCTGATGAAGGTGGCGTTGATCGACATAGACCTGGCGCTCTCGGCCTATTTCGATGGCACCAAGGCCGAGGCCGAAAAGCTGATCGATCAGATGGGCGGCGCCCTTTCCGGGCTCGCAAACGGCGATCTGACCCTCGTGGTGAGCGGGCTTGCCGAGGAGTACCGGGGCATCGAAGCGGGGTTCAACGATGCGGTGAAGAAACTTGCCGCGGCGCTTGGCAATGTCCGTGAAGGTGCAGAAGGGATCGATGCCGGCTCGACCGAGATCCGTATCGCCTCCGATGATCTCGCCCGCCGAACGCAGGAACAGGCCGCCAATCTCGAGGAAAGCGCCGCCGCGATCGCTCAGACGACCCAGCGAATCGCCGCGATCGCCCAAAATACCCAACGCGCAAAGAGCACGATCGAGACCGCCACGACCAGTGCCGGCGACGGCACCTCGATCGTCAACAAGGCAGTCGATGCGATGGATGAAATCGCCAACTCCTCGGCCGAGATCACCAACATCATCTCGGTGATCGAATCGATCGCCTTTCAGACCAATCTGCTGGCGCTCAATGCCGGGGTCGAGGCCGCGCGCGCAGGCGAGACGGGCAAGGGCTTCGCAGTGGTCGCATCCGAAGTGCGCGCGCTCGCCCAGCGTTGCACGCAGGCTGCTGACGAGGTGAAGCTGCTGATCTCGAAGAGCGGCCAGCACGTGACCTCAGGCGTCGATTTGGTGAAACGGTCGGGCGAGGCGTTTGCCGCGATCAACGAGCAGATTATCGAGCTCAATTCGACGATCGAGGACATCGCCAGCGCCACCCAGGTCCAGGCCGAAAGCCTGAAGCAAGTGAACACGGTGGTTGCCGATCTCGATCGCTCGACCCAGCAGAACGCCGCAATGAGCGAGGAATGCAACGCTGCGGCTGCCTCACTGGTGTCCGAGGCGGAGCGGCTGCGCAGGGCAGTCGGCAGCTTCCGGATCGGCCAGCAGCGCGAAGGGGGGGCGGCATCGTTCGAGACCACCCTCGCGGCTTGATCTTGCCGCCCGGCGGATCACTCGGCGGGGTGAGCAACACTCTCGCGCGCGGGATCAGCGATGGCTTGCGAACCGGCAGGTTTCGTCGAACGGTTGAGCAGAAAGAACAGGAGCGCTGCGCCCGTCAACGGCAGGAAGAAAAAGATAAGCCGCCAGGTGCTCATCGCCGGCACCAGCACATCGGCATCGACGAAGGGCTGGAACAGGAACAGGAACGCCGCCTCCGCTCCGCCCGCGCCGCCCGGCGTGGGCACGATCGAGCTGATCGACTGGACGAGATATTGCAGCAGCCAATGGAGCGCCGGGCGCCATTCCACGCCGAACGCTGCAAGCACCAGCCCGGCGATCGAGAAACGCACGCTCCATTGCACGACCGCCAGCGCCAGGTTCACCACCGCAACCCATTTTCCCCGGCGAAAGAGATCGGCCCAATCGGCGAGCATGCTGGTGATCCAGTCGCGCACCCGGCGCGAAACCCGTGCCGCCAAATCCCGCGCGCGCGCTCCCAAAAGCCCCGCCGCAACGGTCAGTGAAAACAGCGCAAGGCCGAGCAGCGACCACAGCACGATAAGGGTCGCCGAGCGCAGTGTGGTGTCGAGCTTGGCCAGCAAAGCGGGATCGGAGCTCAGGAATTCGTAGAAGGCGAAACCGCTCATTCCGAACGTAATCCCGAACATGGTGAAGAGCACCAGCGCGTCTTCGGCGGTCTGAAAGGAGATGAGCGTCAGCGCGCGGCGCGATTCGACGCCCGCCCCCAACAGGAACAGCATCTTGATCGGCATCCCGCCCGTCGCGGAAGGGGTGACCGAATTGGCGACCATCGTCCCGGTGATCACCTTGAGCGAGCGGCGCAACCCGAGCCCAAGATCAAAGAACCTGCTCCACAGCGCAAGCCGAAGCGAATTCGTGATCATAGGCACGAACACCAGCGCCATCGCCACCCACAAGAGGTGCGGCGCAACGATACTCTCGGAAACATTGACGCCGCCAAGCGACCACACGAGCACCGCGACATTGGCAAGCGCAACCAGCGGCAGCACATAGAGCGCGATCCTGAGCGTGCGCCGCGGCATTGATTGCCACACGGAGCCTTGCCCGGCCTCCGGCGCGGGAGGTCGTGTGTGGGGCGGATTGTCGGTCAAGAGAAGTTCAAGGCTCGCTTCAAGGTTCCGCGGACCGAAGAATGCTGCCGCGCGTCGCGCGCTTTCAAGGCCTCGGCATACTCAATGTCAATGAGCTGTTCGAAGGTTTGCTGCCAGCGGTTGTGGGAATTGGCCAATGCGATGGCACGTTTGCGCAAGTCGGCGTAATCTTCGTTCCATATGCGCACGACGTTTTGCGCCATCGCGCGCGCATCATCGACCGGGCCGAGCAGCCCCGTCCCTGCGGGCACGCGCTCGGGCATCGCCCCGCTGGCAACGCCCACCACCGGAAGGCCCGATGCCTGCGCCTCGAGCACGGAGATGCCGAAGGTTTCATCGGCCATGCCGCTGACATAGATGTCGCTGCTGGCGAGCGCGCGGGCGAGCATCTGGCGATCGGTCTCGTAGCCGGGAAACACGATGGGCAAGCCCTTGGCTTCCTCCATCAGCGTCTCGCGCAGCTTGCCATCGCCCATCAGGACCATCTGCGCACCGAGCTCGCGCGGGAGCTGCTTGAACATTTCGGTCAGCACATAAGCGCGCTTCTCATTGTCGAGCCGCCCCGCGTAAATCAAAAGCGGGCCATCGCTTTCAGGCAGGCCCATTTCGCTGCGGAATCCCGGATCACGCAAGGACGGCGAGAACTTGTCGATATCGACCCCCAGGCCCAACACCCCGGTGCGATCATAGCCCAGCTGAGCGAGCATCCGCTTGGCTTCGTGGTTGAGCGTGTAGACCCGGTCGAACCGATGATAGGTCAGCCAGGCGTAGAAATAGCCGAGACTGCGGAAGAACGCGGCAGGATAGTGGCCCGCCAGATCGTTCATCACGCGGTAGATGTGGGCGTTGGGAAAATCGGTGCGATAGCCGGCGACCAGCGCAGTCTCGGGAAAGCGGCGGCGATGCCGGATCGCGATCCAGGGGAGCACCCAGGGGCACTGGCTCTCGATGATGTTGGGCTGATACTCGCGCAGGAGCTGGAACACGGCATCATTGCGATTGATCCAGCGATAATTGGGGCTGCCCCAGACCTGCGGCGCTCCCACCTCGGCAAAGATCGTGCGCCCTTCAACGGTAATCCGGTCTTCGGGCCCGGGCACGATCTGCAACAGCCGATGCTCCGTGTTGTTTTGAAAATACTTTCTCTTTTCCTTGAGATAGGTGGAAATCCCGCCACCTGCCGTGGGCGACCAGCTTTGCGTGAGGTCGCAGATGAGAAGATCGTCTGACATCAGTGCTTACAGCTCCCGCTCAAGGGCTTGGCCGCGCAGCGGAGCGAAAAACCGACGATCCCACCACTGTTTTCCGGACGAGCGGCCATTCGCATGTCGGCTAAACGTCGACACTCGAATTGCGTTTGCCTCAAGTGCTCTCTTGGCCGCGCGCCGTTACGCGCTTTCGCCGGGGTCGTAAAGCCCTCTTGGACGAGCGCACGAGGCAAGCGGACGCGCGCTATGCTAGCGGTTCATGACCGGAGGTGCGGACGGGAGCGGGCTGCCGGTGAGGATCGCGTCCGGCTCGTTCGCGAGCATCCCTGCGACCTGCGTCCACACCGCAACGTTCTGGCGAAGCTGCGCCTTGTCGATCTTGTCGAGCGTGTCATCGGGAGTGTGGTGGAGGTCGAAATAGCGCGTGCCGTCCTGCTGGAGATCGATGATCGCGGTGTTCTGGTCGCGCGCGATGTCGATGTCGGCCCCGCCGGTGGCCTCGATACTCGAATCCGCCACGCCGAACCTTGCAACCGCCTGCGCCAGCCGCGCGTGGAGAGCGCTGTTGGTCGCGCGGAAATTGCTCTCGAACCGCCAGATGCGATCCGCTCCGAAATCACTCTCAAGCCCCACCGCGATCGGTTCGTCGATATGCGCAGCGCTGTAGGCCTTCGAGCCCCACAGGCCGACTTCCTCGGCGCCCGCCAGAAGCACGCGGATGGTCCGCAGCGGCTGGCCCGCGCGGGCCGCGTGGAGCGCGGCGGCGGTGATGATGCCGCAGCCTGCGCCGTCATCGAAGGCGCCGGGCGCGTTCCACCAGCTGTCGATATGGCAGGCGAGCAGCACCGGCGGCAGATCGGGATTGCGCCCGACGATCTCGCCGACGACATTGGCGCTCGTGGTGGTGCCGAGCATGCGCGGGGTCAGCACAAGCTTCATGCGCAAGGGGCGATCCTGCGCCCGTTCGAACATGCGTTCAAGGTTGTCGGCATCGGCAAGGCTTAGCGCGCCGGCCGGGATCGGGCTGGTGCGCTGCGGAAAGGTGGTTCCGCCGGTGTGCGGGTTGCGGCTGTTATCGGTGCCGACCGAGCGGATCACGGCGGCAAGAGCGCCCTTGCTTGCAGCGATGCTGGGGCCGAACCAGCGCACCGGCCCGGCAAAGCCATAATGCGATCCGTCCATCGAGGGGCGCATATTGTGGGTGATATAGGCGATCTTGCCGGTCAGCGCCCCGTCCGCAAGCGCAGAGACTTGCGCGACGCTTTCGAACAGCACGACCTCGGCCTCGATGCCGGCGAGGCCGGTGGAGGCGCTGTTGCCGAGCGGCTGGATCACCAGCGGCTGAGGGAACGGCTCGAGCACCTCGGCCTTGTGCGTATCGCCCGGAACCCAGGTTTCCATCTCGAACGGCTCGGCGGCGACATTGGCGAACCCGCGCGCCTTCAGCCACGCCATCGCCCAATCGCGCGCGCGCGCTTCGGCCTCGGTTCCGGCCTGTCGCGGCCCGACTTCGGTGGTGATGCCCTCGACGAAATCAAAGGCGATGGTGTCTTCCTCCAGCGCGCTGTCGGCGGCGGTCTCGAGCGACACCTGGCTCGATGTCGGGGTTGGTTGAGCAGTGTTGGTTCCGGCTATCGCTTGCGCTTGGGCGGGCTGGACAACGAGCGAGGCTGCTGCGAGCGCAAGGCCCGCGTTCATGAGGCGGATATGCATGGACACAAGCGCTACAACGCGCGCTCGGGCGTGTCCATATTCAGCTCATGCCGGTGGCAGTGCGTTTGGCGAGGGGCACGATCTGCGCCTCGTGCAACGGCTGCGGGACCGCACCGGCGAGCGGCGGATCAATTGCGGCAGGGTCACCTGCCCCGCGCAGGCCGTCAGTTGCCGGCACTGTAGTGTCCAGCATCGCCCTGTCCAGAATTGCACTGTCCAGAATTGCACTGTC
>DAITMG010000020.1:41902-46065 GCA_036835265.1 Erythrobacter sp.
CTGTCCAGAATTGCACTGTCCAGAATTGCACTGTCGCGCCCGCTCCGCTTCGCTTTGTAAAGCGCTGCATCCGCGCGTTTGAAAACCGTCTCATAAGGCTCGTGAAGGCCCCATTGTGCGATGCCGAAGCTGGCGGAGATGCAAATCTCGTGCTGACCCACTTCTAGCCGCAACTGCTGCACCACCGCTCTGATCCGGTTGGCGAGCGCGAGTGCATTCTGGCCGTCGCACTTGAGCGCCACGATGCAGAATTCCTCGCCGCCGATCCGTCCGCACAGGTCGCGCGGCCGGATTTCGCAGGCGAGGAGCTTGCCGAATTCCGCGATCACCATGTCGCCCACAGCGTGGCCATAGGTGTCGTTGACGATCTTGAAGTGATCGAGATCGGCGATGATGAGGCTGATCGGCACGCCTCGCTCACGCGCCATTTCCTGCAAGGCGAGCGCCTCGCGTTCGAACATCGCGCGCATCGGCAGGCCCGAGAGCGGATCGCGCGCCGCGAGATCGCGCTCGGTTTCGCTGCGATCGATGATGATGGTCGCGATCAGCGCGATCGCCTGCAGCGTGAGGAAGATCGCCAGCACCAGAACATGGATCGAGAACAGGGCCACTGCGCCCGCTTCACCGGGGCCGAACAACTGGTCCGAGAAGATCGACAGGAGCGGCCGGACGAAGCCGAAGATCGAGAACGCGCCTATCACCCAGATCACCGCGCGATCCGCGGGCCTGCGCGAGGCCGAGTGCCACAGGTTCTGCGCCATCAGCGCCATCAGCAGGCTCGAATTGACGTTCTGCGCCATGCGCAGCGCCTCGAGTTGGCCCGCCGCGGCGCAGGCCCACAGCAACACGGAGGTGAACACCACGCTAGCCGCATAGGTCTTGATCGGTGTCCTCAGCCCGACCCGGTGCGCCGTCGCCCAGGCCAGCGCAATCAGGCCCGACATCGAGAGCAGGTGATAGCTGACGATCCCGACCGGGCCAACGTGCTCGAAAATGAAGATGTTGATGATGACGCCCGCAGCCAGCGCGGCATAACAATAGGCATAGGCCGCGATGTGTTTGCGCGAGCGATCCTGCCACCACAGCCCGCCAAAGACCGCGCAGAAGATCAGCGCGATTGCCGGGATGATGAAGGTGAGAATGGTCGCTTGCATGAGGGCCTAACTGGTGGGTGCCTGCTTGATCGCACAAACGGGTTAATGCAGTGCAAACCGCTTGTTGCGCCAATCTGGCCCGATATTGGGCCGCGATCGCGCCAAGGCGCGGCTTGCCCTCGCCAGATGCGCAGCCTATCTGCCCCTGCGAACACTTTTCTCACACTCTCGATTTCAAGGAACGACCCGATGGCCGCGCAATACGCCTTTGTGATGAAGGGCATGACCAAGAGCTTCCCCGGCGCGCAAAAGCCGGTGCTCTCGAACATCAGCCTGCAATTCTACCAAGGCGCGAAGATCGGCATCGTCGGCCCTAATGGCGCGGGCAAGTCGACCCTGATGAAGATCATGGCCGGGATCGACACCGAATATTCGGGCGAAGCGTGGCCGGGCGAGAACATCACGGTCGGCTATCTCCCGCAGGAACCGCAGCTCGACGAGAGCAAGACCGTCCTCGAAAACGTGCGCGAGGGCGCGGGCGAGACCGCGCATATGGTCGAACGGTTCAACGCGATCAGCGCCGAGATGGGCGACCCCGGGCCCGATACCGATTTCGATGCGCTGATGGAGGAGATGGGCACCCTCCAGGAACAGATTGACGCGGTCGATGGCTGGACGCTCGACAATCAGCTCGAGATCGCGATGGAGGCGCTGCGCTGCCCGCCGTCGGACAGCGCCGTCACCAACCTGTCGGGCGGCGAGAAGCGCCGCGTCGCCTTGACGCGCCTGCTCATCCAGAAGCCCTCGATCCTGCTGTTGGACGAGCCGACCAACCATCTCGATGCCGAAAGCGTCGAATGGCTTGAAAATCACCTCAAGGAATATGCCGGCGCGGTGCTGATGATCACCCACGATCGCTATTTCCTCGACAACGTGGTCGAATGGATCCTCGAGCTCGATCGCGGCACCTATTACCCGTATGAGGGCAATTACTCGACCTATCTGGAGAAGAAGGCCAAGCGGCTCGACCAGGAGAACCGCGAGGAGAGCGGCAAGCAGAAGGCGCTGCAGCGCGAGCTCGAATGGATCCGCCAGAGCCCGTCTGCACGCCAGACCAAGTCCAAGGCGCGCATCCGCAAGTTCGAGGAATTGCAGGACGTCCAGGGCCGGCGCGCGCCCGGCAAGGCGCAGATCGTGATCCAGGTGCCCGAGCGGCTCGGCGGCAAGGTGATCGAGGCCAAGAACATCACCAAAGCCTATGGCGACAAGCTGCTGTTTGAAGACCTCTCCTTCATGCTGCCGCCGGGCGGCATCGTCGGCGTGATCGGACCCAACGGCGCGGGCAAATCGACGCTGTTCAAGATGATCACCGGGCAGGAGCAGCCCGACAGCGGCACCATCGAGATCGGCGAGACGGTGCGCCTGGGCTATGTCGACCAGAGCCGCGACGATCTCAATTCGAAGAACAATGTCTGGGAGGAGATCTCGGACGGGCTCGATTACATGCAGGTCAACGGCTTCGAGACCTCTACGCGCGCCTATGTCGGCGCGTTCAACTTCAAGGGCGCGGACCAGCAGAAGAACGTCGGCAAGCTTTCAGGCGGAGAGCGCAACCGAGTGCACATGGCCAAGATGCTCAAGAAAGGCGGCAACGTGCTGCTGCTGGACGAGCCGACCAACGATCTCGACGTCGAGACGCTGGGCGCGCTCGAGGATGCGATCGAGAATTTCGCCGGCTGCGCGGTGGTCATCTCGCACGATCGCTTCTTCCTCGACCGCCTCGCAACACACATTCTCGCCTTCGAGGGCAATTCCCATGTCGAATGGTTCGAAGGCAATTTCGAATCGTACGAGGAAGACAAGCGGCGCCGCCTGGGCGATGCGGCGGACCGGCCAACAAGGTTGGCATACAAGAAGTTGTCGCGGTAAGGTGATTTGGCCAAGCGCATTGGGCAAAGATCCTTGATCAGCGCACGGTTCATGGAACACAGCTCCAAGCGAATGCTCTAAGCATAAGTTGATCATTGCTAATTTTGGTGTGTTTGCGGAACATTAGTTGGCCCTTCCCGCTGTCTCTCACAATGGCGCACGGAAGGAGAGCGAACCATGGCCGAAATTCCCGTCGAGAAGAAATCGAGCATGAGCTGGCTCTGGATGCTGCTGTTGCTGCTGGCGGGCGCGTTGATCATCTGGTGGCTGCTGGGTGAAATGAACGAGACCGAAGATGAAGCCGATCAGGTTGCGGTCGAGCAGACCGACGCCACCACCCAGGCGACCGGCGCCCAAACCGCCGGGGCGATGACCCTCGCTGCCATTCTTGCAAACCCGAGCGAGTATCATGGCCGCTCCGGCTTCACCGGCGAAGTGGGTGTTGCCGGACCGCTGACCGATCGCGGCTTCTGGATCGACCAGGACGGCGAGCGGATGTTCGCGCTGATCATCGATCAGCCCGCCGAACTCCCGGTCGACATCAATGAAGGCACACGGCTCAGGCTGGACGGCGGCACAGTGCGCGACAGCGCAGCCATCTTGGCAGGCGAGTTCGAAGGCGATGCGCTCGATGCCGACACGCGTGCGATCGTCGAGGATGAGGCAGCGATCCTCGTCGTTGACGAAGCCAACATCACCATCGTCGAAGCCGCCTGAGCGATCGCGAGACAGAGCAAGGCATGGCTCACACCTATGGCGCGCTGAACGAGATGGACGATTACCGGATCGTGCCCGTTTCGGAAATCGAGAACCGCGACGGCGATATCTGCATCGATCCGTTCGAGGCAGACGGGTTTGATCAGGCGCCGCCGGTCAGGCGCAATCTTGTGCGCAGGATGGTTCCGGTCGACCGCCTAGGCTAAGACTGCGCAGGCAGGCCGCTCAAGGCCGGCCCCTCCATAATGAAGCCGAACCGCGGCGCACCGCGAACCGAATTGTGGAGCGCGTCCGCTCGCCGATGGGTTTGTGCGCTGGCCTTCCCCGCCCCACTCCTGCTACGCTCGCATGCTAGGGCAACAGGAGCGCCGCGATGAAACAGCTTATCTACCGTTCGCGGCCATTCGGGTTCGATCAGGCCGC
>DAITMG010000021.1:0-40054 GCA_036835265.1 Erythrobacter sp.
CTACTCCTCCCCCATCCGCAGCGCCGCGATAAATGCTTCCTGCGGGATGCTGACATTGCCATATTCGCGCATCCGCGCCTTGCCCTTCTTTTGCTTGTCGAGCAGCTTCTTCTTGCGGCTGATGTCGCCGCCATAGCATTTGGCGGTCACGTCCTTGCGCAGGGCGGCGATGGTTTCGCGGGCGATCACCTTGCCGCCGATCGCGGCCTGAATCGGGATCTTGAACAGGTGGCGCGGGATCAGGTCCTTGAGGCGCTCGCACATGCCGCGCCCGCGTTCCTCGGCGACGCCGCGGTGGACGATCAGCGAGAGCGCGTCGACCGGCTCGTTGTTGACGAGGATGTTCATCTTGACGAGATCGCCCTCGCGCGTGCCGATCTGTTCATAGTCAAAGCTGGCATAGCCGCGGCTGATGCTCTTGAGCCGGTCGTAGAAATCGAACACCACCTCGTTCAGGGGCAGCTCGTACGTCACCTGCGCGCGTCCGCCGACATAGGTCAGGTCGGACTGGATCCCGCGCCGGTCCTGGCACAGCTTGAGGATCGAGCCGAGATACTCGTCGGGCGTGTAGATCACCGCCTTGATCCACGGCTCCTCGATCGTGTCGATCCGGTTGACATCGGGCCAGTCGGCGGGATTGTGGATCTCGATCGTCTTGGCGTCCTCGGTCTTGGTGTGGCCGAGATGAACGCGGTAGACCACCGATGGCGCGGTGGTGATGAGATCGAGATCGTATTCGCGGGTGAGCCGCTCCTGGATGATCTCCAGATGCAGGAGGCCAAGGAACCCGCAGCGAAAGCCGAAACCCAGCGCTGCTGAGGATTCCATCTCGAACGAGAACGAAGCGTCGTTCAAACGCAGCTTGCCGATGCTCTCGCGCAGCTTTTCGAAATCGGCCGCATCGACCGGGAACAGCCCGCAGAACACCACCGGCTGGACTTCCTTGTAGCCCGGCAGCGCCTTCGTGGCGCCGTTCTTGACCGTGGTGATGGTGTCGCCGACGCGGGCCTGCTCGACCTCCTTGATCTGCGCGGTGATGAAGCCGATTTCGCCAGGGCCGATCTCGGGCAGGTCGATCCGCTTGGGGGTGAAGGCGCCGACGCGGTCGATCAGATGCTGGGTGCCGCCCTGCATGAAGCGCACGCTCAGTCCCTTGGTGATCACCCCGTCGATCACCCGCACGAGGATGACGACACCAAGATAGGGATCGTACCACGAATCGACGAGGCTGGCGGTGAGCGGCGCGGCGCGATCGCCCTTGGGCGGCGGGATGCGCGCGACGATCGCCTCGAGCACGTCCTCGATCCCGATCCCGGACTTGGCCGAGGTGAGGACCGCGTTCGAGGCATCGAGCCCGATGATGTCCTCGATCTCGGCGCGGACCTTTTCGGGCTCGGCGGCGGGCAGATCGATCTTGTTGATCACGGGGATGATCTCGTGATCGTGCTCGATTGACTGGTAGACATTGGCGAGCGTCTGCGCCTCGACCCCTTGCGCGGCATCGACCACCAGCAGCGCGCCTTCGCAGGCGGCGAGGCTGCGGGAGACCTCGTAGGCGAAGTCGACATGGCCGGGCGTGTCCATCAGGTTGAGCTCGTAGGTCTCGCCGTCGTTCGCGGTGTAGGCGAGGCGCACGGTCTGGGCCTTGATGGTGATCCCGCGCTCGCGCTCGATATCCATGTTGTCGAGCACTTGCTCGGACATCTCGCGCGCGGTGAGCCCGCCGGTGGCCTGGATCAGCCGGTCAGCCAGCGTCGATTTGCCGTGGTCGATATGCGCGATGATCGAAAAATTGCGGATCTTGGAAAGGTCGGTCATGATTGGATGCGCAGATACTCGTGGTCGGCCGCTGTGTCATTGGCCAAAATGCCGCCCGCACCCATTTTGCGCAAACGCCCTGGCTTTGACAGCTACGCGCAGCGCCATCCGCTTGATGCAGAGCGAGAAACTTTATCCCGGCAAGGCGCCGCTGCTCAGGCCGCTTCGCGGCGCGATGGGGGCGCATAACCGAACTTGGGCGTAGCACCCGCCGCGCCCAGCCCGCCGCCTTCCATCATCTTGTAGCTCCCCGGCGCGAGCGCCGCGAGCGGCGCGCCGGCCGAAGCGAGCGCATAAGGCGAGACCCGGCTGCGGGTGCAAAGCCCGCCCGCCCCGTCCTCGATCAGCGGCTGCTCGAATTCGAGCCCTTGCGTATCGCCATTACTGCGGATGACGGTCGCGACGGCTAGCTGCCCGCCGCCCAGATCGACCACGAACTGCGTGCCCTTGGGAACATCGACCAACCCCTGGATCAGCGCGCCCGACTTGGAGAGATTGCGCAAGGTGACCTCATAGGAATGGTCATCGTGAATGACCTGGATCTTGCGGAACACCGTGCGGCGACGCGCGCGCTTCTTGCGATCGGCGCTAGGCGGCAGGTTCCATGCGCCGCCGGTGAGTTCGGCTTGCACGATCTCGTCGCTCACCGCATCTGAATAGATCGCGCCCTCGACATAGCGCACCCCGCACGCGCTGATGGCCTTGAGCAATTCGGGCGTGTCGATCCCGGTGGCGATCGTGTCCATCTCGAGCGCGCCCGCGAGCGCGACGATCGCCTTGACCAGCCCTTTTTCGCTCGCATCGGGACAGGCAGCCCCGGCGATCAGCTTCTCATCGATCTTGAGCGCATCGAACGGCGCGCGCCGCAGGTATGCGAGCGAGGAATAGCCGCTGCCGAATTCATCGAGCGTGAGGCGCACCCCCAGCTTGAACAGCGCAGCGAGGCGGCGGTCGACCGCGGTGGTATCGCCGAGAAACGCGGCCTCGCTGATTTCGAGCTCGAGCCGCTCGGGCGCAAGGCCGGTGCGCTGGAGCGCGCCGGTGATCTCGTCGACAAACCCGTCCGAATGGAACAGCGCGGTGGGCACGTTGACAGCGACGCGCATGCTGCCCGGCCAGCCGAGCGCATGAATGCACGCGGCCTCGATCGCCCAGTGGCCGATCTCGTGAACTTGCGGTGTGTCTGCGAGGATCGCTGCGAATTCCTCGGGCTCGATCTCGCCGCGCTCGGGATGGTTCCAGCAGATATGCGTCTCGAGCGCGCTGACGGTGGCGCTTGCCGCCTCGACAATCGGCTCGAAGGTCAGGAACAATTGCTTCTCGCGCACGGCCACGCCGAGGTCTTCGGCCAGACGGCGGCGGAAGATCGCCTCGTTTTCAAGCTCGCCCGAATAGAACCGATATTGTCCGCGCCCGCCATTCTTGGCGGCATACAAGGCAAGATCGGCCGAGCGCACGACTTCCTCGCCGGTGATCCCGTCATGCGGGGCGATCGCGATCCCGACCGAGGCCCCGATGACGCAGCGCCCTTCGCCGAGCGAATAGGGCTGCTTGAGCATCGCGATGAGCTTGAGCGCGATCTCGGCGAGCACCCCGCGATCGTCGAGATCGGGCAGCATCACCTGGAATTCGTCCCCCCCTAGCCGGCCGATCGTGCAGTCGCGATCGATTGCGCGTTGGAGCCGGCTTGCGACCTGTTGGAGGAGCTCGTCGCCAGCAGCATGGCCGAGCGTGTCGTTGACATGCTTGAAGCGATCGAGATCGAGCATCAGGATCGCGCAAGTGCGGCGCGCTGCGCGCAAGGCGGTGAGCGTGGCTTCGATCTGGTGCGCCATATGGTGGCGATTGGCGAGGCCGGTGAGCGAATCGTAGCGCGCGAGGCGGGCGGTCTCCTGTTCGCGCAGGTAAGCCTCGGTGATGTCGCTGCCGGTCCCCCTGAAGCCCGAAAACGTCCCGTCCTTGCCGAACACTGGTTGTCCCGCGAGCCTCAAGACAACGCCCGCTTCTCCCCGGCCCGCTTCTGCTTTTCCCGCAGCCCGCACGGCAAAGCCCTGGAACGCCTTGTGCACGCCAAGCATAAGCGCCAGTGACTTGCTGCGCCCCTCGCCCTCGATCGGCACGAACAGCGAGGCGAGCGGCTTGCCGAGCAGGTCTTCCAGGCGGATCCCGAGCCGCTCGGCAATTGCGGCGCTCAGATAGGTGAGGATGCCCTTGTCATCGCTCGCCCAGAACCAGCCCATGCCTGAATTCTCGAGCTCCTCGAGCAGCGCCAGTTTCTCCGCATCGCTCAGCAGCGAGGGCGCGCTCTTGCAGGGAGAGCGGCGCGGTGAGCTGGATGAGGACAAGAATCCCTTGAACGGCACCTTGGGGGCATTCCTTCGAGCCTGAGCGCACAATCGGTGCGGCCAATCGGCTACCAAGCTGTAAATCCGGTTGGTTAGTTTTTGGCTAAGATTGCTGCTTGACGCCCGCCCCCGGAAAAGCCCGCACGCGCTCCGCGATCAGCGCTTGGCGAACGCGGCCCGCTTCTTATCCTCGTGCAGCACCGCAAAGCCGCCATCGTGCCGCCGGCGAAGCGGGCCCGCAAACGCCACCCCCACCCGGTTCTCGCGCGCCCAGCGCACCCGTGCGCTGACCCTGTTGCCCGGCGTGAACTCGATCTCGATCTCCTGCCCCGGCTCCATGTTCCACAGCCCTTCGATCATCGCCCCGCCTTCGGAAAGGTTGCGGATGTTGGCCGTCACCCGATTGCCGGTGCAAGCGATCGTCACCCGCCGCAGCAGCACCTGGCGCGGGTGGCGAACGGTGTTGATGTCGCCGGGCTGGGCAACAAGGCCGCTGCTGACGAGTTTGCCCGCTTCCTTGGCCGGCATCGGCGGGTGATAGATATAGCCCTGCACATGGCTGCAACCCAGAACGCGGATCATCTCGAGCTCGTCCAGCGTCTCGACCCCTTCCGCAGTCGTCTCCATCTTGAGCGCATCGGCCAGCGAGGTGATCGAGGAGATGATCGCGCTGTTGCGGATGCGATCTTCGCTCGGCCCACGCACGAAGCTCTGGTCGATCTTGATCTTGTCGAAGGGCGCCTTCTTGAGATAGCCGAGCGAGGAATAACCGGTCCCGAAATCGTCGAGCGCCATGCGCACACCGACGCGCTTCAAGGCCTTGATCATTGCATCGGTGCCGTGGCCATCGTTGAGAAAGACGCTCTCGGTGATCTCGAGTTCGAGCCGCGCGGGGTTGACGCCTGCATGCGCGAGCGCATTGGCGACGATCGCAGGCAGGTCGGGGTTGGAGAATTGCAGCGGCGAGACGTTGACAGCGCAGCGGATCGCCTCGGGCCACCTGGCAAGATCCGCACACGCGGTGCGGATTGCCCACTGGCCGAGTTGGTCGATCAGCCCGGCATCCTCGGCAATCCCGATGAACTTGGCGGGCGCGATCCAGCCGCGCGTGGCGTGGTGCCAGCGCATCAGGGCCTCGAAGCCGACGATCTTCTCGCTCGCGACGATCACGACCGGCTGGTAATGCAGCTGGAGATCGCCTTGCGCGAGCGCTTCGCGCAGGTCCTGCTCGAGCTCGGCGCGCTCCTCGGCGGCGGAATGGAGATCGGGCGCGTAGAACCGGTGGACCCCTCGCCCGGCATCCTTGGCCGCATACAGCGCAAGATCGACATTGCGGATCAGCGTATCGCTCGCCGTTCCATCGACCGGCGCGATCGCGACGCCGATTGACGCGCCGATGACGACATTCGTGCCTTCGATCAAATAGGGCTGCGAGATCGCGCTGATGATGGTTTGCGCCAGCTGTGAGAGTTCGTCGAGCTGAACGAGGCCCGGGAGGATGATCTGGAATTCGTCGCCCCCGAGCCGCCCACAGCGCCCCTTGGCGCCGATCACCCGCTCGAGCCGCTGCGCAACCTGCTTCAGCAGCGCATCGCCCGCCGGGTGCCCGAGCGTATCGTTGACCTGCTTGAAGCGATCGAGATCGAGCATGAACACACCGCACGCCCGATCGACCTCGCGCGGCGCCGCCAGCATCTGTTCGAGCGCCGCGCCCATTTGCAGCCGGTTGGCCAAGCCGGTGAGCGAATCGTAATGCGCCAGCCGCGTCACCTGCTGTTCGCTGCGGCGTTTCTCGGTGAGATCGGTGCCATGGCCGCGAAAGCCGCAGAAGTTCTTGAAGCCATCATAGACCGGGCGGCCGGTCAGCGACCACCAGCGCTCCTCGCCATTGGCGGTGTTGGCGCGCACGTCCATCTCGTGGATGGGCGAGCGGGCCGACAGATGAAAGCCGAGCATGCGCTGCGCCTCGCCCGCGCCTGCCCTTGGATCCATAATGCTCGCGAGCGGCTGGCCGCGCAGCATTTCCGCGCTCTGCCCCAGCACGATCGCGGCAGACGGCGAGATGTAGTTGATCAGCCCGCGCCGATCGGTCTCCCAGAACCAGCCCTGGCCGGTCTCCTCGAAGCTGCGCAGGATATCCTCGGCGCGCGCTGCCACCCGCTCGCGCGCTTCGCTCGCCCAGCGCCTGCGCTCGGCGGCGAGCCACTCGAACCGGGCGATGAGCATGAGGGCAAGCGCAAGGCCGACAATCGCGGTGAGCGTGAGCGGGCTGGGATGGACCAGCGCGAATGCCGCCCAGGAGGAGATCTTGCCGGTGAACAGCGAGATGATCCGCGAACCGAACAGGGTCGACGAGACCGCGTTGAGGCAGACCATCGTGGCAACCGCCCACTGCCAGGCCAGCCCCACTTCCACCCACGAGGAAATCGCATAGCCCGCTGCTGCCTGCGGCACGATCACGCCGATCACCATCATCGCAAGATGGGTGGCAGCGCCCGCGCCCTCGCGCCGTTCGAATGCGGCCAGATGCGAGCCCGCCAACAGGATCGTCAGGCTGACACCGATCGCGATGAGGGCAGGCATTGGCGGGAGGGCCTGCGCGATCCCGCCCGCTGTCACGAACGCGATCATGAGAAAGCAGGCGAGCCCAACTTGCTGGTCAGGGAGAGCGGTGTTGTATTCCACCTGCAGCGGCGGCTCGGACCCGGTGACTGCTCCCGCGCCGCTGCGACTGTCGCGCTCGCCGGCGCGGCGCTCGCTCGCTTCGCGCCGCTCGTCTGGCTCGGGCTGATCGCCTGGCTCGGGCTGTTCGTCGCGCACCCTGTGCCCATGCCCGATCGCATGCGCTGTGGCGGCGCCTGCGTCTCCTCGTGCGCCGCGCCTTCGGGGGGCTTCGACAGGTTCGGGGACAGCACCATCCTCACCAGCTTGGGCGGTCCGCTGGCTTGCATCAGCAGATGTACGGATCGCGCTGTTTCCCATCCTTGATCTTTTGCCGCATTACGCTTTGAAAAACGGTTAATCCGATGCCTTTATCGAATGTGAAGAGCGGCCCGTGATTGGCCCCAGAGCTGGCCCCAGAGCTGGCCCCAGAGCTGGCTCAAGAGCCGCGCTTTTCCCGGAAACGAGCGGACAGCTTGCGCGTTTGAGCGCGCAAGGGCATTGCTGTTTGAAAATGCAACGGAACGACAGGGGATGAGGATGGCAGACGGCGAAGTGAAACTGGAAAACGAGGCAGCGCAATCGACCAGTGCGCTGGGGCCGCTCGTCGGGGTGGCGCGCGAGGATTTCGTCTCGGCAGTCGCGCTGCTGCTGCGCGAAACCGCCTCGGACCCGGCTCGCACCTTTCGCCATGCCCGCGCGATGAGCGAGGACATGGTCAAGATCATGACCGGCAAGAGCGAACTCGCGCCCGATCCCAAGGACAAGCGCTTCATGGACCCGGCCTGGCAGTTCAATCCCTTCTTTCGTGCGGGCGTCCAGTATTATCTCGCTGTCAACAAAGGCATGCAGAACTGGCTCGCAGAGCTCGAACTGGACGAACTCGAGCGCAACCGGGCCCATTTCATCGCCAACATCATCCTCGATGGCCTTGCCCCGACCAACACGCTGGCAGGCAACCCGACCGCGCAAAAACAGCTCATCAATTCCGGCGGCCTCAGCCTCATCAAGGGGCTGCAGAACGCGTATAACGATGTGGTTAACAACAAGGGGATGGTCAGCCAGGTCGACAAGCGCCCGTTCAAGCTCGGGCACAACATCGCGACCTCGAAGGGCAATGTCGTCCATCGCACCGAAATGATGGAGCTCATCCAGTATGCGCCCACCACCGACGAGGTCTATGCGATCCCGCAGCTGACGATCCCGCCGCAGATCAACAAGATGTACATCAACGATCTCTCGCCGGAGAAATCGATCATCAAGTGGCAGGTCGACAATGGCCTCCAGACCTTCGTCATCTCGTGGCGCAACCCGTCAAAGGAACAGGGCGCATGGGGGATGGCGCAATACATCGCCGCCTGCGAGGAAGCGCTCGAGATCGTATCGCAGATCACGGGCTCGAAGAAGGTCAACGTCTCGGCGGGCTGCTCGGGCGGGCAGACCGCGGCCGTGCTCGCTTCGAAGCTTGCGGCGACCAAGAACGATATCCTCGGCTCGCTCACGCTGATGGTCTGCGTGCTGCACCCCAAGCCGACCGATATCGAGGCCGCCTCGCTCGTCAGCGAAAACGGGCTCAAGCTCGCCCGCCAGCGCGCCGCCAAGGCCGGCATCATCAAGGCCGACGATCTTGCGCGCGGGTTCGCCTGGCTGCGGCCCAACGATCTGATCTGGAACTATGTGATCAACAATTACCTGCTCGGCATGGACCCGCCCGCCTTCGACGTGCTGTTCTGGAATTCGGACGCGACCAACCTTTCCGCGAGCCTGATGGGCGATTTCCTGACGCTTTACGAAACGCTGGCCTTCTCCACTCCGGGCACGGTCGAGATGGCCGATCACACGATCGATCTGACCAAGGTCAAGAGCGACCTGTTCATCCTGGGCGGCGTCACCGACCACATCACCCCGTGGAAGGCGACCTATCGTTCGACCCAGCTGTTCGGCTCGAAGGACGTCACCTACGTGCTCTCGCAATCGGGCCACATGCAGGCGATCCTCAACCCGCCGACCAACCCCAAGGCCAAGTATTTCGTCCAGAAGAAGCCGGGCAAGCTCCCCGCCACCGCCGAGCAATGGTTGCAGGGGACCCAGGAAGTCCAGGGCAGCTGGTGGCCGCTGTGGATGGAATGGTGCCAGGCGCGCGCGGGCGCCAAGCAGCCTGCTGCAGCGGCGCTTGGCAATGACAAACACAAGCCGATGGAAGCCGCACCCGGACTCTACGTCGTCGAAGAAGTCTGATAAGAGGCGCCCGCCCTGCAGGGATCCAGGGTATGGCACAGGCAGCGCTCGCGAGGGATCGACGTGCGCTCCTGTGCCATCTTCGCAAGGCGCACTCCCAGCGCCGCCGAACGATGTGAAAAGGGACGATAGCAAGTGTCAGACGATATGAAGGATGCGGTGGTCACCATGGAAGAGGTGGGCGGCCGGACGCTACGGACTGCTGCGTGGAGGCTCGACAAGCTGCCCGCCGAGGGCGGCGAGCATCCGCCGATCCTGTTCTTCAACGGCATCGGCGCCAATATCGAGGCGGTCGCCCCGCTCGCCGCCGCGATGCCCGAGCGCGGCTTCATCATGTTCGACATGCCGGGGACGGGCGAATCGCCCGATCCGGTCCTGCCCTACAATCCCTTCATCATGAGCTGGATCGCCGCCGAGCTGCTCGGGCGGCACGGGGTCGGCGAGGTCGACGTGATGGGCGTCTCGTGGGGCGGCGCGATGGCGCAGCACTTCGCGCTTCAGCACCCCGCGCGCACCCGGCGGCTGATCCTCGTCGCGACCACGCCGGGCATGGTCATGGTGCCGGGCAAGGCGGCCGCGTTCACCAAGATGGCCAATCCGCGCCGCTATATCGATCCCGAATTCATGAACGAACACTTCGCCACGCTCTATGGCGGGGTCGATGCCGATGGCGCCGCGCACCAGAAGGACAGCCATATCGGCCGGCTGAAGCCGCCGACGCCGCGCGGCTATGTCTACCAGCTGCTGTGCATGCTCGGCTGGACCAGCCTGCCTGCGCTCCCGTTTCTGAAGAAGGAAACGCTGATCATGATGGGGGCGGACGACCAGATCGTGCGACCGATCAACGGGGAGATCCTCAAGGCCTTCATTCCCAACTCGCAGCTGCGCATGTTCAAGGGCGGCGGACACCTCTTCCTCCTGACGCACACCGAGGAAAGCCTCGTGGCGATCCGCGAGTTTCTCGATGCGCCCGAGAGCGAAAAGGAAAAGTCGCGGGTGAAGGCGGCGGCGGCCTAGGCCTCAACGCAACCGGGTTGTCGTCCTTCGCGTATGGCGCGGCGGACGGCCGCTTGCGGTGTCGTACGATCGGCTGATTCGCGTCAGGTCTCGGGCGCAGTCACCCGCTCGACTGCAATGCCGGCGGTCAGTCCGTGGATGGCGGTCGACAGGACGATCGTGAAAGCCACGATCGCCCACAGCGCACCTTCGTTGACAAGTTCGACATGGTGACCGGCGTAAGCGAGGTAATAGACCGAGCCGATCCCGCGCACCCCGTAAAACGAGATGACCGCGCGAGGTCGCCACTTCAGACCTGCGCCGGAAAGCGCAAGCCATGCAGCGACAGGCCGGATGATGAAGATCAGGGCCAGCCCGATGATTGCCTCGGGCCAACCCAGGTAGGGCCACAGGCTCGGCAGCGCAGCACCCAGCGCAACGAGTATCAGAGCCGTCAAGGTGTGTTCGATCGACTCCGAAAAATCGTGCAGTCGGGCATGGAAGTCGTGCTCGGATTCCTGCCGCCGCAAGACGAGACCGGCAACGAAGGCAGCGATGAACCCATATCCTTCGATCACTTCGGTCAGGCCATATGCCAGAATGACCCCCGCAAAGGCGACCACACCCGTCTGCGTGGTGGAGAGGGCGTTGTCCTTCGGCCAATCGAACAGGAATTTACCCAACAGCCACCCCACGCCCGCTCCCCCCGCAGCGCCAACCAGCACGCGGTAGACGACGTCGCGCAACACCCATTCAGTGAGCAGCCCTGTGGTAACGGCGCCGGCGGTTGCGACCAGGATCCCGAGATGCACAAACGGGAATGCGAGCCCGTCATTGAGGCCGGCTTCGGTCGTTAACGCAAATCGAACGGGATGTTCGCCCCCTTCCGATGGACGGCCCACTTGAACTTCACCGGCAAGGACGGGATCGGTCGGCGACAACACCGCGCCAAGCAGCAGGGCTCCTGCCAAAGTCATGCCTGCCGCCTGCCATCCAACCGCTGCCAAAGCGACGATCGTGAGTGGCATCGCGATGACGAGCAGTCGGAGCGTGGGGTTCCACAGGTTGCGCCCGACCAATTGGTCCAGTCTCAAACCGGTCCCAAACAGCCCGAGGATCACGCAAAGCTCGGCTGCCACCTCCCAGATGCGCGGAGAATCAACCGGATTGATGGCCTTGGGCATGCCCGGAACCCACGCGAATATGACAAAACCGGTCAGCAGGAGAAGCGCGGATGCCGCCGGTTCCCTTCCCGAGATGAAGCGCGGCGACCAGTAGGATACGATGATGGCGAAGCCCGCAGTGGCCAACAGGACATGGTAAGGTTCGAATTCAAACATGGTGCCTCATGAGAGCGCTGGCAGTGCATTGCACCGTCTAGCGCAATCCGGGCGATCGGCTAGCGCGGGGGGATGCCCGGAGCCTGGAAATCAGCCAGCCCGTGCTTGTTTGCCTGCAGGCGATAAGAAGAACGAATACCCGCCAACGCTAACCGGAGCAAAGCTGTTCCCGGGCTGGGTTCTACCCTTCGCTCATGGCGCCCGGCTAACCCCGCACTGCCCGGCTAGCGGCAAGCGGTTCCCGGCGCTGAGCGCGGCGGCCGCTTCGCGCGGGCGGTCGGTGCCGAGGATATCGACCCCGCCCTCGCTGAGTTCGGCATAGCGCTCATCGGTGCCGAAGCGCGCGAAAATCCCGTCGAGCGAGCGGTCCGGGCGGCCGAGCGTGCCGAAGATCACCTCGACACCCGCCTCGTCGAGATAGGCATAAAGATCAGGGCGCGCGAGCTGCGTGCCGGTGAAGGCGAGGATGCGCTCCGCTGGCACGCCTTCAGCAACGATCTCGGCCAGATCGCCGGGCGTGTCGATCGAATAGGAGATGAGCATTTCCGGCGCGAGCTCGTGGAGCTTTTTCGCCTGGGCGGGGGTGTAGGCGATCAGCACCACGCCTTGCGCCATGCCCTGCGCGCGCACCAGCGCGATCACTTCCGCGAAATCGGCCGAGCTTTTGAAATCGAGCTGGAGCACGGTTTTGCCTTTCGCCCAGCGCAGCGCGTCCTCAAGGTTGGAAACCTTGTAGGGCGTGACCCAGCCCGCATTGTCCCGCCCGTTGAGCCCGCGGATGACTGCCCAGTCCTGCTCGTCGACCGCGCCCGTCCCGGTCGTGGTGCGATCGAGCGTGCGGTCATGCATCAGGAAGTGCACGCCATCGCGGCTGCGCGCGACATCGACTTCCATGATCGCAGGGATCGCGGCGAGCACGGCGTCCATCGTCTCGATCGTGTTCTCGGGCAGGCCCGGCGATGGCCCGCCGCGATGCGCGCTGATCAGCGTCTTGCCTTGCGCCTCGTGGCAATCGAGCAGCGCGGACAGATCGCCCGCGGGATCGAGCCGGAACGCGCCGTCCGGCGCCTGCGCAAGGCCGGGGATTGCAAGACAGAGCATTGCGGCAACGAGCGGACCACGGGCAAGACGGGATTTCATCGGACAGCCTTTCACTGGCAGCGCCTCCACGGGCGCCGTTTTTCGCATCACTGGCGGCATACTGGACTTGACCATGCGTTTGCGACATTCTGGTGCAAAGGGAGAGAGAAAAATGGCGCAATACGACCTCATCATCAGGGGCGGGACGATCGTCGATGGCAGCGGCGCGCCCGGCTTTGTCGGCGATGTTGCGATCAGCGACGGGCTCATCGCGGCTGTCGGCGCGTTTCCCGGCGACGGGACGCGCGAGATCGATGCCAGCGGCCAGATCGTCGCTCCCGGCTTCGTCGACATTCACACTCACTATGACGGCCAGGCGACCTGGGACCAGGAGATGGCCCCCTCGAGCTGGCACGGGGTCACCACCGTGATCATGGGCAATTGCGGCGTCGGCTTTGCGCCTGCCAAACCCGATCGCCACGAATGGCTGATCAGCCTGATGGAAGGGGTCGAGGACATCCCCGGCACCGCGCTCGCCGAAGGGATCACCTGGGACTGGGAAACCTTCCCTGAATATCTCGACGCCTTGGAAAAACTCCCCCGAACGGTCGATGTCGGCACCCACGTGCCCCACGGCGCGGTGCGCGCCTATGTGCTGGGCGAGCGCGAACAGCCGGGCGCTGTCCCGACGCAGGACGACATCGCCGAGATGGCGCGAATCGTCGAGGAAGGCGTGCGCGCAGGCGCGCTCGGCTTCTCGACCTCGCGCACCGTGCTGCACAAGTCGGTCGATGGCGAACTCGTTCCCGGCACCACCGCGACGCCCGAAGAGCTGGTCGCGATCGGCCAGGCCATGGGGCGCGGGCGCGATGCGGGCGGCCATGCGGTGTTCGAGATGGCAAGCGACCTGATGCGCGAGTGGAACGAATTCGCCTGGATGGGCAAGCTGTCACGCGAGGCCGGCATCCCGGTCACCTTCGCCGCGCTGCAATCGCTCCAGAAGGAGCTGCCGCTCGAGGAACAGCTCGCGCTGATGCGCGCCGAGAACGAAAACGGCGCCAACATCGTCGCCCAGATCGCGCTGCGCGGCAACGGGATCATCATGGCCTGGCAGGGCACGGTCAACCCGTTCGCCTTCCGCCCGTCATGGCAGGCGATCAAGGACCTGCCGTGGCCTGCACAGAAGGCGCGGCTGCTTGACCCTGCATTCAAGGCGCAGCTGCTTGGCGAGGCCAACGATTACACCGACGCGCCCAAGGACATCATCGGCGTCATCATCGTGATCACCCAAGGCTGGGCATTGCAATACGAGATGGACCCCGATTTCAACTACGAGCCCGAGGCCTCGGCCAGCATCAATTCGCGCGCCGCAGCCGCCGGGGTGGCCCCGCAGGAATACGCCTACGACCTCTTGTGCGAAAACGAGGCAACCGGCTTCATCTATCTGCCGATTCTCAACTATGCCGATGGCAATCTCGATTTTCTCCATCCGCTCCAGCATGCCGATGACACGGTCAATTCGCTGTCCGACGGCGGCGCGCATTGCGGCACCATCTGCGATGCCGCCTCGCCCACTTTCATGCTCGAGCATTGGGTGAAGAGCCGCAAACGCGCAGGTCGGCTGAGCCTCGAACACGCGATCAAGCGCCAGTGCCGCGATACAGCGCTGCTCTACGGTCTCGAGGATCGCGGGCTGATCGCGCCCGGCCATCTGGCGGACATCAACGTGATCGACCTTGAGCGGCTCAAGCTCGGCCGCCCGTGGCTCGCCTTCGATCTACCCGCCGGCGGCAAGCGGCTGTTGCAGCAGGCCGATGGCTATGTCTGCACGATCAAGCGCGGCGAGGTGACGTTCGAGGAAGGCCGCTGGACCGGCGCGGCGCCCGGCGGCCTCATCCGCGGGCCGCAGCGCGCCGGGCTTGGCGAACAAGCAATGGAGGCGGCGGAATAGAACCTTCGTCGCCCCGGCCTTGGCCTCAAGGCTCGATCACGATTCCTTGGGCCGGATCGACCGTCCCGCCGATCATCGCGAGATAAGTCTCGCGCGCAGCTTCGAGCCCCTTGAGCCGCACGATCTCGACCGTGCCTTCAACGCTGGCGAGAAAGCCGTGCCAAGCCTCGGCCGCCATCCTGCCGCCCTCGACGGGTCCGTGTTCCTTGAAGAAGGCGACGAAATGGTCGGGCGCGAAGAACAGGACGGGCTTGGGTCCGGGCAGTTCGCTCGACCGGCCAAAGCCGCCGCCGCGCGCATCGACATGCGTCGCACCGACGAGGCAGGAATAGGCGAGCGCCTCGCCGAAATGCGCGTGAAGCGCTGCCAGCACCTTCGAATTGCCGGCAAAATCAACGCTGACGGTCGGCTTCTTCGCAATCGAGGCGAGGTCGTCGTAAGCGACGACCTCGTCATACAGCCCGGTATCCCTGACGAACCCGGCATTGCCCGGCGAAGTCAGCGCGATGCGCCTGATCCCCGGCGAGTTGGCCCGGGCAACGCTGGCAAGGCCAAGCGCGGTCTTGGATGAGGCGCTGGTAAGCACGATCTGCTCGGCGCCGAAGAACGCCTGCCCGCGCAGGAAATATTCGATGATGAACCCGGTCTTGAACAGCGGGCCGTAGATCATCCGCTCGGCCTCGCGCGCCGGATCGTGTTCAGGATCGGCAGCGAGCCGCGTGTAGGCGTTGTAGATCGGGCTCATCGGCTGGCGATGCTCGGTCAGGTCGGCAAAGCCGCCCGGGTGGATCTTGCCGGGGGCGACATCGAGCCCGGTCGCCATCGGGAGATAACCATAGACGCGCTCACCCACCGCGATCGCGTCGCAATTGGAGGCGACAACCCGCGCATGGCCCCACATCGGCACGATGCCGAGGCCCGCAGGATCTTCGGCGATCGGCGGGAAGAAATTCCAGTAGCCGAACCCGTCGCCGACCACGGCATAGGTGATGTTGTTCGCGGTGACCGAGAAGCTCTCGACCGCGAAGCGCACCGCGCCGGGCGCAAGCGCTCCGACCTCGGCCTCGGCGAGCGTGGCTTTCGCGAGATCATCCTTGCGGACGTGGACCTGCGCCAATGCCACTTCGCTCACACCCGCATCGGCATCAGGACATACAACGCCGGGCTCGTCTCATTCTCGCGGATCAGCGTCGGCGCGCCCGCATCGGCGAGGTGAAGCTCGACCGTGTCGGCATCGATCTGGCCGAGTATGTCCTTGAGGTAATTCGCGTTGAATCCGATCTCGAAGCTTTCCGAGCTGTATTCGGCTTCGAGCTCCTCGGCAGCATTGCCGTTGTCGGGCGAAGTAACCGACAGCGTGACCTTGTCCGCCTCGAGCCCCATCTTGACCGCGCGGGTCTTTTCGGTGGCGATCGTCGCGACGCGGTCGACGCCTTCGAAAAAGAGCTTGGGATCGATCCTGAGGAGCTTGTCGTTGCCGGTCGGGATGACGCGGCTATAGTCGGGGAAGGTGCCGTCGATCAGCTTGCTGGTGAGCACCAGCCCGCCCTCGCCCGGCAGCGTGAAGCGCACCTTGCTGGCCGAGAGATCAATGAGGACGCTGCCGTCCATCGATTCCTCTAGCAGCTTGCGCAGCTCGCCCACGGCTTTGCGGGGAATGATCACGTCGGGCATCCCCTCTGCGCCCTCGGGGCGCGGCAGGGTGTAGCGCGCGAGCCGGTGGCCATCGGTCGCCGCGGCTTTCAGGACCGGCTCCTCCTCGTCGGTCACATGGAGGAAGATGCCGTTGAGGTAATAGCGCGTCTCCTCGGTCGAAATCGCGAAGCGGGTGCGGTCGATCAGCTCTGCCAGGAGGCGCGCCGGGAGTTCGAACGAGGTCGGCAGATCGCCCTCGACGATCTCGGGGAAATCATCGCGCGGCAGCGTCGGCAGCTTGAAAGTGGAACGGCCCGACCGGATCTCGAGCCGGTTATCAGCCGCAATCAGCTCGACCTGGGAGCCTTCGTTCAGCTTGGCGATGATCCCGCCGAACAGGTGCGCCGAGACGGTCAGCGCACCGGGCGTCTCGACCCTCTTCGCGATCACGTTCTCGACCACCTGGAGATCGAGATCGGTCGCCATCACCTTGACGCTGCCATCGCCATGCGCATCGATCAGCACGTTGGAGAGGATCGGGATCGTGTTGCGGCGCTCGACCACGGATTGCACGTGGGAGAGACAACGACGCAATGTCGCACGTTCGATGGTGGCCTTCATCGCTCAAACCTTACCTTCAGCTGCGGGTGATCGCGCCATCGGATGACCGCGCATCATTGCGTGGAATCGCCCCTGCGAACACCCTTACTCGCAGGAAAACCTTAGCGTGACAGCGCTTGCGGGCAAGTTTGCTGTGCGATCGCGGCGAGTTGTCTTGGGGATAAGCGCAAGAGGGAGCCGTACTGTCCACAGCTTTGCCCCGCGCATGGCTTGCCGGAGCGATGCGACGAACGAGCGTCGCCTCGTCCAGCCCCTAGCCCATCCCCTTGTCCAGCCCCTAACCCAGCATCGCCATCCCGCCGTTCACATGCAGCGTCTCGCCCGTGATATAGCCCGCCTGGCGGCTCGCGAGAAACACGGCGGCCGCGCCGATATCCTCGCCCTCGCCCATCCGCCCCATCGGGATGCGCGCATTGATGGCGCTCGCCTGCTTGTCATCGAGCGCGGCGGTCATCGCGGTGCGGATGAAACCGGGCGCGATGCAATTGGCGGTGATCCCGCGGCTCGCGACTTCGATCGCGAAGCTCTTGGTCATGCCGGTCAGCCCGGCCTTGGCGGCGCAATAGTTCATCTGCCCCGGATTGCCGGTGTGGCCGACCACGCTGGTGATGTTGATGATCCGGCCAAACCGGGCCTTCATCATCGGGCGCGCGCTCGCGCGCATCAGGCGCATCGCGGCCTCGAGATTGATGCTGATGACCTCGCGCCACTCCTCGTCCTTCATCCGCATCGCGAGATTGTCGCGGGTGATGCCGGCATTGTTGATGAGGATGTCGATCCCGCCAAGCGTATCGAGCGTGGCCGGGATCAGCTCCTCGACCTGCTCCGGGTTCGACAGATCGCAGGTGATCTCGACATGCTCGCCGCCGTAATCCTCGTGCAATTGCTCGCGAAAGCTACGCAGCTTGGCCGCGTTCGAGCCCGAGAGCGCGATCCGGGCGCCCTGCTTGGCGAGCGCGATTGCGATCGCCGAGCCGATCCCTCCGGCCGCGCCCGTCACCAGCGCGTTCATTCCTTGAAGTGAGAACATTGTGGTCTCTCCTTTGTCAGTCGAGCAAACTATCAGCGCCTCAAAGCCCTTGCGCGAACACCTCGAGCTCGCTCATGCCGATCAGGCTCACGAAGCTCGCATCGCGCGCGATCCGCCCGATCATCGGGGTGAGCACGCGCCCGCCCAGTTCGACGAAATGCTCGATGCCATCCTCGCGCATCGCCAGCACGCTCTCGCGCCAACGCACCCGGCCCGTCACCTGTTCGACCAGCAGCGCTTGCGCTTCCTCGCCGGTGGTGACCCGCGCGGCGGTCACGTTGGCGTAGAGCGTGAGCGCGGGATCGCCGGGCGGGGCCGCGCCAAGCGCTTCGGCCATGCGCTCGGCAGCGGGCTGCATGAGCGAGCAGTGAAAGGGTGCGGATACGGGCAGGAGGACGCCGCGCTTGATGTCGTGCTCCTTGACCATCGCCACCGCGCGTTCGATCGCGCCGGTATGACCCGAGAGGACGACCTGGCCCGGATCGTTATCGTTCGCGATCTCGCACACCTCGCCTTGCGCGGCCGCCTTGGCAAGCGCGGTGGCCTTGTCGATATCGGCGCCCAGCAGCGCGGCCATCGCGCCCTCGCCTTTGGGAACGGCCGCCTGCATCGCCCGGCCGCGCAATTGCAGGAGCCGCGCGGTGGTCGCCAGATCGAATGCGCCGGCGGCGCACAGCGCGGTGTATTCGCCGAGCGAATGGCCCGCCAAGGCGCTCGCGCGCTCCGTCAGAACCACGCCGAACTCGCGCTCGAGCACGCGCAGGGTGGCGATCGCGTTGGCCATGATCGCGGGCTGGGCGTTTTCGGTGAGGGTCAGCTTGTCCTCGGGCCCCTCGCGCATGATCGCGAACAGCTTGGTACCGAGCGCCTCGTCGACCTCCTCGAACACTTCGCGCGCAACCTTGCTGTCTGCGGCAAGCTCGACCCCCATCCCGATCTTCTGGCTGCCCTGCCCCGGGAACACAAACGCGCGCATTGCTCACTCCGTCTCTCCGGGCCACCCCGCGCCCCGGCAACCTAAACGCAAACGCGCCTAGGCACCGGCAAACGGACTAGCAAGTCCGAACGGCACAACCCTGTTGGCAGCGGTGTGCCCGATCTGGGCGCGGCCGAGATAGGGGATGCCGGCTCGCGCGCACCAATAGCGCGCGATATCCTCGAGCTCGGTCCCGAACTCGGTGTGGTTCTCGGGGACCTCGGTGACCTCGCCGAGCCTGAGGCCGGCGAGCCGCGGCAGGCTGCCGTAGAGCGAGAAGAAGATCCGGTCGATCGCATAGACATGCTCGCTCACCTCCTCGACCATCAGCACATGATCGGCGAGGTCCGGCATGAGCGGGGTCGGCGCGAGCATGGCGAGCGTGATGAGATTGAACGCGACGACCGGCTTCTTGCCATCGAGGCTCGGCTCGAGCCCCGAATTGTCGCCCGCAAACCACCGCAGCACCCGGCGCACCGCCTCGCGGCCTTCTGCCGAGCGAGCATTGGCCGGCATCGAGCCGTGCGCGCACTGACCGATCCCGGCGCGGTAGAGCGCCGCCATCAAATAGCCGCAGTCCGAGAAGCCGACATAGGTCTTGGCGCGCGCGGCTTCGCCCAGCCGGATGATCGCGGCCTCGGCGATGCGGTTGGAGCCATAGCCCCCGCGCGCGAACCAAACGGCGTCATAGGAGGGATCGTTGGCGCATTCGAGAAAGGCGGTCAGCCGGGTGAGGTCATCGCCCGCGAAGTGTCCGGCGCGCATGAAACACTGTTCGTGAAAATATACCTCGTGCATCGGGAATTCGGCCGCGACCAGCGCTTCGAGCGCCTGGGCGGAATCGCGCGTGATCGGCGATGCCGGGGCACAGATGGCGATCTTCGTCATGAGCTATGGCCTAAGTCGCTTGTCAGCCTTCACGCAAGCCAATAACCACGTTTTCCATGATTGACGGGGCAGGCACGGTCGACCTTGATGGTCGGCCCTTCTTCTTTTGCGGCATTGGCGGATCGGGCATGCTGCCCCTTGCGCAGATCGTGCACGGGCTCGGCCACGAGGTCGCGGGCTCGGATCGCAGCCACGATCAGGGCCGCACGCCCGAAAAGTTCGCATGGCTCAGGGACAATGGGTTTGCGCTGTTTCCGCAGGACGGGAGCGGGATGCAATCGGCCGAGCAGATCCTCGTCGCGTCCGCCGCGGTCGAGGACACCATTCCCGAAGTGATCCGCGCAGCCGAGCTTGGCGCCCCCCGCGTGAGCCGCGCCGAGCTGCTGAGTGCGCTGTTCAACGAAGCGGGCTATTCGATCGCGGTCGGCGGCACCTCGGGCAAGTCGACCGTCACCGGGATGATTGCCTGGATCCTGGCCGATCGCGGCTATGATCCCAGCGTGATGAACGGAGCGGTGATGAAGAATTTCGTCAGCCCCGAAAATCCCTTCGCATCCGCGCGGATCGGGCGCGCCGAGCTGTTCGTGAGCGAAGTCGACGAGAGCGACGGGTCGATCGCGCTCTACAAGCCGACGATCGGCGTCCTCCTCAACGTCAGCCTCGATCACAAGAGCATCGAGGAACTGCGCGTGCTGTTTGGCAATTTCGTCGCACGGGCGGGCTGCGCGATCATCAATCTCGACAATGAGGAAGCGCGCTTCATCGGCGAACGCGCGAAGCAGAAGGTGACCTTCGCGCTGCGCGACCAGACGGCCGATCTCACCGTAGAGCCCTATTCGATCGACGAGGCACCCCTCGGCATTCGCGCGGCCCTGCTCGACAATCGCCGGCGCCAGGTGACCCCGCTGATCCTGCCGATGCCCGGGCGGCACAACCTTGCCAACGCGCTCGCCGCGATCGCGGCGGTCAGCGCGGCGGGGATCGACGTGAGCGCTGCGGCCTATTCGCTGCGCAGCTTCGAGGGCCTTGCGCGCCGGTTCGATGTTGTCGGGACGAGCAGCGGCGACATCACCGTGATCGACGATTTCGGCCACAACCCCGAGAAATGCGCCGCCACGCTGCGCACCCTCAAGGCCACCCCCGGGCGAGTCATCGCGTTCTTCCAGCCGCATGGCTATGGTCCGTTGCGGCAGATGGGCGTCGAGCTTGCCCAGACTTTCGCACGCGAGCTTGGCGCTGATGACATCACCATCATGTGCGATCCGGTCTATTTCGGCGGCACGGTCGATCGCAGCCAGGGCTCGGAGCGGATCGTCGAGCTCATCCGCAAGGATGGCGGCATCGCCGAACATATCGCTGCCCGCAAGCAATGCGGCGAGCGCATCCTCGAGCTGGCCCGGCCCGGCGACCGGATCGTGATCATGGGCGCGCGTGACGATACGCTAAGCGAGTTTGCGCGCTCGCTGTTCGCGCGGCTGGGATGACGCTCTACAAAGCTGCGGTGCGACATGCCTGGCTGATGCTCGCAATCCTGGGTGCAGCGATCCTGTTCGTGGGCGCGGTCGACCAGCTGTATGGCCATTCGACGCTGGCCTTTGCGGCCGCAATCATCGGTCTGGTGATCGCCAATCGGCCGATGCTGCGGTTCAATTGCCCGCGCTGCGGCAAAAACGCGTTCTTTCGCGGGATCGTGGTGGTGCTGTGGCCCAACCGGGAGTGCACGCGCTGCGGGCTCGATCTTGCAAGGAGCGAGGTTTAGGCCGGATGCTGCGCCAGAGCCGCCGTCTCGCTGGCTTCGGCCCGTCGGTAGCCCTCGCGTCCGGTCAGCCGCTCGCGATACGCCTTGAGGCTCGGCGAGAGCGCTGCATCGAGCCCGACCTTGCCCGCCAGGATCAGCGCATAGCCAACGCAGATGTCCGCCACCGTGAAGCGGTCCGCGCACAGATAGTCGCGCGCGGCGAGCCGCTCCTCGATCTTGACCAGGCGTTTCTCGAACCACCGCGCGTAAGCCTCGCCCGCCTCGGCCAGCCCGCGCTCCTGCTCGAAGATCGCAAACCGCATGTATACCGTCTGCGGGAAAGTCAGCGTCGCATCGGCGTGGTAGGTGTAATCGAGATAGGCGCCGTAATCCGGTTCGCCCGGCGCGATCACGAGGTCGTTCGCCTGCCCCAGCACCGCAAGATAATGCGCGATCGCGCAGCTTTCGGTCATCCGCGTCTCGCCGTGGATGAGCAGCGGGACGGTGCCCAGCGGATTGATCGCGAGATAATCGGGTGCAAGGCGGCGCGGCGGAAACGGCAGGAGTTTGAGATCGAGCGCCACCCCCGCTTCCTCGCCCGCCCAGGTGCAGCGCGTCCCGCGTGAGCCGGCGCAGGTGTAGAGCGTCAGTGTCGGCGCCGCTTGCGCTGCCATCAATGCGCGCCCTCGTAGCCGATCACCTTGTGCAGAACGAACGCGATCGCTGCGCCCAGTGCGAGGCCGATCAGCCCGCTGATCGTCGCATAGGTCAGCCAGCCCGCCACGCCCGAGAGCGCGCCCGCAGCGCCCGCAACGGCATATTCGGCTCCGTGAGCGACATCGTACAGAAGGTCGAAGCCGACCTCGTGGGTGCCGTGAACGATGATGCCCCCGCCGACCCACAGCATCGCGATGGTTCCGATGAGCGAGAGCGCTGTCAAAAGGTAGGGCACCGAATTGACAAGGAAGAGCCCGATCTGACGGCTCGCTGCGTCCTCGCGCTGCGCCAGGGCAAGCCCCACATCGTCGATCTTCACGATCATCGCGACCGCGCCATAGACCACCACGGTGACCACGATCGCGACCAGCGCCAGCGCGAGCCCGCGCTCCCACCAGGTCGGAAGGTCAAGCTCGTTGAGCGTGATCGCCATGATCTCGGCCGAGAGGATAAGGTCGGTCCTGATCGCGCCCTCGATCCGCTTCTTCTCGAACTGGGCGGGGTCGGCGATCTCGTCCTCGAGCGTCTTGCCGTGTTTGGCGCCGCCGAGTTTCTCGATCACCTTTTCCGCGCCCTCGTAACACAGGAATGCGCCGCCCAGCATCAGGATCCAGATGATCAGCCCAGGCAGGAATTCCGACAGCAGGATCGCGCCCGGCAAGAGGATGATGAGCTTGTTGAAAAAGCTCCCCTTGGTGATCGCCCAGATGATCGGCAATTCGCGCGCCGGGGAGAGGCCGGTGACATAGCCCGGCGTGACCGCTGCATCATCGATCACCACGCCTGCGGTCTTGGAGCCGGCGCGCCCGGCGGCGGCCGCGATATCGTCAACCGAAGCCGAGGCCGCCCTTGCAATGATGGTGACATCGTCGAGCAGCGCGACCAGTCCTGATGGCATCGAGTGAACTCCCGTGATCCGCATGATCCAGTCTGCGCCTGCCGTTTGCGTGGCGGATTCGCAAGACTTGCATTGCACACGAAACCCGCTATGTGCGCGCTTCCGTCTGAACCGCAGGCGGTGTTTGGAAGAAGGCCGGAGGGGCCCTGCGCATTTCGTGCGGGATCAGCCAGCGATCGGCATTGTAAAAAGGAACGCGAAGAATGGCTCTGTACGAGCATGTCTTCCTCGCGCGTCAGGACCTCTCGCAGGCCCAGGTTGACGCGCTGGCGGCCACGGCGACCGAAATCGTCGAAGCGCACGAAGGACGGGTCACCAAGACCGAGACCTGGGGATTGAAGTCCCTCGCCTACAAGATCGAGCGCAACCGCAAGGCGCATTTCGTGATGCTCAACATCGAGGCCCCCGGCAACGTGGTGGCCGAGCTTGAGCGTCAGACCCGCATCAACGAGGACATCATCCGCTACATGACCGTCCGCGTCGACGAACACGAGGAAGGCCCATCGGTGATGATGCGCAAGAACGACCGCGAGCGTAAGCGCCGCGACAGCCGAGACGAGCGCGACTGATGGCCCGCCCGTTTTTCCGCCGCCGCAAGTCCTGCCCGTTCAACGCCAAGGACGCGCCCAAGATCGATTACAAGGATGTGCGCCTGCTCCAGGGCTTCATGTCCGAACGCGGCAAGATCGTGCCCTCGCGCATCACCGCGGTTTCAGCCAAGCGCCAGCGCGAACTCGCCAAGGCGATCAAGCGCGCACGCCACATCGGCCTCTTGCCGTATATCGTGAAGTAAGGAGAAGAACCCATGCAAATCATTCTCCTTGAGCGCATCGAGAAGCTCGGCTCGATCGGCGATGTGGTCACCGTCAAGGACGGCTTTGCCCGCAATTTCCTGCTCCCGCAGAAAAAGGCCCTGCGCGCCAATGCCGCCAACAAGGCGGTGTTCGAAGCCAACCGCGAACGCCTCGAGACCGAAAACGCCGAGCGGCGCTCCGAGGCCGAAAAGCAGGGTGAGAAGGTCGCCGGCGCAGAGGTCGTGCTGATCCGCGCTGCCTCGAATGCCGGCCAGCTCTATGGCTCGGTCAGCGTTCGCGACATGGTCCAGGGCCTCAACGATCAGGGCCACCACATCGACAAGCGCATGGTTATCATGGGCGCGCCGATCAAGGCGATCGGCATTCACGATGTGACCATCGCGCTGCACCCCGAGGTGCACGTCACCGTCAAGGCCAATGTCGCTCGTTCGGACGACGAGGCCAAGCTGCAGTCGCAGGGCGTCGACGTGCTCGCGCAGATGTTCGAGGACGAGCAGCGCGAGATCGAGGAACAGGCCGAAGCCAACCGGATCGACCCCAACCTCGAGCCGGGCGAAATCCCCGCCGAGCTGCTCGACGGCGGCGAAGCGGACAGCGACGATGATCAGCCTGCCGGGGAACCGGATCAGGGCTGAGACGTCCAGAAGAATAGCCGATCGGGCGCGCAAGGTCAGATGGCTTTGCGCGCCCTTTCTGTAACAGCTCGCCAAGTCCGCCCAGCGGCCTTGCCGGTCTGTCTTTGCAACATGCGATTTTCAGCAATAAGGCGGGCGGCCATGATCGACATTGCGGATATTCTCGAGCAGCTTCAGTCGCACTACAGCGCTGCCGTCAGCGCGCTGCGCACAGACGTGATCGCGTTTGGCCGCGACGGCGCAATCCCTCCTGCAAGAAAGCGCGAGGATGGCAGCTATGCCTATCCCCAGCTCACCCTCCACTACGAGGGCGAGGGCGCCGAGGGCAGCGAACCGAGCGATCGCAGCCGCGCCTTCGGCAGGCTCGAGCAGCCAGGCACCTACACGACCACCATCACCCACCCCGATCTGTTCGCGCCCTATCTCACCGAACAGCTCTCGCTGATCTCGCGCGAACACGCGATCGAGGTGAGCGTGACGCGTTCGCGCCAGGAAATCCCCTTTCCCTATGTGCTCGACGGCGAGGCGGGCGCAGCGATGGTCGGGATCGCGCCGCAAGACATCGCCAAGCATTTCCCCTCGACCGATCTTGCCCTGATCGGTGACGAGCTCGCCGACGGGATCGAGATCGACGATGGCCCGATGCCGCTCTCGCTGTTCGACGGCTTGCGCACCGATTATTCGCTCGCGCGGCTGGCGCATTACACCGGCACGCGGGTGGAGGATTTTCAGGACTTCATCCTGTTCACGAACTATCACCGCTATGTCGATGAATTCGTGGACTGGGCCGCCCGTCAAATTCACCATGACGGCAACATCGCGCTGCGCGGCGCAGGCGGGCTCGATCTCGCCCAGCCCACCACCGATGCCCGCGCCCAGCTCAACGACACAGCCTGGCGCCGCCACCAGATGCCCGCCTATCACCTGATGCGCGAGGACAAGCGCGGGATCACGTTGGTCAACATCGGCGTTGGCCCCTCGAACGCCAAGACGATCTGCGATCACCTGGCGGTGCTGCGCCCGCATGCCTGGATGATGATCGGCCATTGCGGCGGGGTTCGCGCGAGCCAGAAGATCGGCGATTTCGTGCTTGCTCACGCTTATCTGCGCGATGATCACGTGCTTGACGCAGTCCTTCCGCCCGAGATCCCGATCCCCCCGATCGCCGAGGTCCAGCTCGCGCTCGCGGGCGCGGCGGAGCGGGTTTCAGGGGTGCAGGGTGCCAATCTCAAGCAGCGCATGCGCACCGGCACCGTCGTCACCACCGACGATCGCAACTGGGAGCTGCACTATTCCGACAGCGCCAAGCGCTTCTCGCAGAGCCGCGCGATCGCGGTCGAGATGGAGAGCGCCACGATCGCAGCGCAGGGCTATCGCTTCCGCGTGCCTTATGGGACGCTGCTGTGCGTCTCGGACAAGCCGCTGCATGGCGAGATCAAGCTGCCGGGCCAAGCCAACAAGTTCTACGAGGAGGCGATCGCGGCGCACTTGCAGATCGGGATCGAGGCGGTCGAAAACCTGCGCAAGGAAGGCGACCGCCTCCACAGCCGCAAGCTGCGCGCCTTCAACGAGCCGCCGTTCCGATAATGCGCCGCGCTGACCCCGACCCGCTGACCCCGTCCCGCTAACCGCTTCCCTTTGTCCTCGTCTTGCCCGCCTTGGCGTTGAGGGCGATGTAATCGATGATCATCCCGGCGATGTCCTTCTCGGTCGCGTTCTCGATGCCTTCGAGGCCGGGCGAGGAATTCACTTCCATGATGACCGGGCCGTGGTTCGAGCGCAGCAAGTCGACCCCGCACACGTTCAATCCCATGTGCTTGGCCGCGCGCACCGCGGTCGAGCGTTCCTCGGGCGTGATCTTGATCAACTGAGCGCTGCCACCGCGGTGAAGGTTGGAGCGAAAATCATCGGGCGCGCCGGTGCGCTTCATCGCCGCGACCACCTTGCCGCCGATCACCAGCGCGCGGATATCGGTCCCGCCGGCTTCCTTGATGAACTCCTGCACCAGAATGTTGACGTTCGCCCCGCGAAACGCCTCGATCACCGATTTCGCGCTCGACATCGTCTCGGCCAGCACCACGCCGATCCCTTGCGTGCCCTCAAGCAGCTTGATCACCACCGGCGGGCCCTTGACCGCCCGGATGATCTCGTCGGCCTTCTTGGGATCGTTGGCATAGGCGGTGAGCGGCAGGCCGAGCCCGTATTTGGCGAGAATCTGCAACGAGCGCAGCTTGTCGCGGCTGCGCCCGATCGCGACGCTCTCGTTGAGCGGCCACGAGCCGCGCATCTCGAACTGCCGCAGGATCGCCAGGCCATAATTGGTGATCGAGGCGCCGATCCGCGGGATCACCGCGTCATACCCGATCATCGGCTCGCCATCGTAGAACACCTCGGGGCGGTGGCTGGCGATGTGGACGGTGCACCGGGTGGTGTTGAGAATGTCCATTTCGTGCCCGCGCGCCTCCGCTGCGTCCTTTAGGCGGCGATGCGAATAGAGATTGGCATTGCGCGCAAGCATGGCGATTTTCATGTCGAAGCAGTTCCTAGGTGAGGTTGGCGCGCAAGCTATCAGGCGCGCCGGGCGATTGCAGCCAGGAATGCCCGCTGTCGACCACAAATCGGCGCCGCAGGGCCGTGCGTCCGATGAGCATTGGGAATTTCATGTCAGACCGATCCGCCAGGCTCAGTTCGGCGCGAAATTCGATATTACCGATGCGCAGCGGCGTCTTGATGACATAGCGCAATTGCGTCTCGCCGTTGGAGCTGGTGATCCCGCGCACATCGACCTCGACCGCCTCGCCCTCATGCGCGATCTCGTCCCAGTCGACCGCGAAGCGCACGAACGGCCGGCCATCGCGCTCGAACCGGTCGATCACCCGTGCGTGGAGCGACGAGGTGCGCGCCCCGGTGTCGATCTTGGCGGGGATACCGGTGAGCGCGATGCCCGGCAGATCGACCAGTTCGCGCCAGCCGACGACCGGGAGCGGCTTGCGCGGGAGCGAGTTGGAAGACCGGTGCCGCGAAGGCTGAGGCTTGAATTGCAGGGGCGTGGGAGGCTCAGAAGGGGGGGTCTTGGATGACTTCACGGGACAATCGCAAGCCCGTCCCCGCCCTCTCCGCCGGGCAGGCGGCGCAGCACCGTCCCGCTCGCGTAATCGACCTCGGCGACGGTGTTGCTCTGGGTTTCGGCGACATAGATCCGCTTGCCATCGTCGGACCACAGGATCGTCACCTGCACCCGCTCCTGCGCGGCTTGCGGCGAGGATACGGCAATCGAACGGATCACTTGCGCGCTTGCCAGATCGATCACGCTCAGCCCGCCATCTGCGAGGTCCGAGGTCACCGCGACATCGCCTTGCGGGCGGATCGCGATGCGCAGCGGGAAACGCCCGGTGGCAACAGTGCGGCGCACTTCCATCGTCATCGGATCAAGCTCGTAAGCCTCGTTCGAACCGCGCGCCGAGACCCACAGCGCGGATCCATCGGGGTCAAGCGCGATCCCTTCGGGCTCTTCGCCGACCGTCACCGAGATCGGTGCGATCCGGGCCCTGAGCGCGACGCGCGTCACCGTCTTGGAGCCGAGATCGGTGGTCCACGCGGTGTTTCCATCAGGCGAGACGACCAGCATGTGGCTCCCCTCCTTGCCGGTCGAATATTCGAAGGTCTGCGGCGCCTCGCCCAAGGGGTCGCGCACCCAGAACACCGATTTGCGCCCTTCGGCGGTCGAATAGAGATCGCCGTTGGCATGCCACACGATCCCGTGCGGGCGGGCGTTCTCGCCCAGCTCGATGCTGGCGACGCGCTCGAGGGTGTCGGTCGTGAAGATGTCGATCGTGGTGCCGCCATAGCAAGCGAGCGCGACATGCGCGCCGTCCGGCGAGGTCGCGAGTTCGTGCGGATTGGTGCAGCTGGCGCGCCGCAACACCTCCTCGCCGCTTGCCAGATCGACCTTGGTCAGCGTGTTCCCGCGCTTTTGCGCAACGAACAGCGTGCCGGCGGGGGCAGCGCCAGCTTCGGCCGTCATCGGCCCCGCCACGGGGGCGCAAGCGGCAATCAGGGGGGCAAGAGCGCAGAGGAGAGCGGCAGGTTTCAAGGATGTAAGCTCCGATGATTGAACGCGCCCCGAAAAAGGCCGGGCACGCGGCGCCACCCTAGTGCCCGCACGCAAGCGAGATCAAGCGCCGAGGAAGCGCGCGATCGCTTCGCCGAGCTCAGGTTTGGTGACGCTGTTGAGGTGGCTGCCGGGCACCTCGATGTAAACCGCATCGGGCAAGGCCGCGGCAAGATCGGCAGCAGAGCCGTTGTCGTGGTCCTCATCACCGCAGATGATCGCGCAAGGGATACCGATCTCGCCGAGCCGGGCAGGATCGAAACTGCTCGGCGCATCGAGCAACAGCCGCGCCGCCGCCCGGTCCACCCCTTGCGACTTCAGGAAGGTGCGCGCGACATAAAGCGGCGAGCCTGGTCCGATCGTGTCGAACTCGTCGATCACGCGCTTGAAATGGCCCGCGCGCCGCTCCCACTCGGTCAGCCCCTCGATCCCCATCCCGCAGGCGGCGAGGCGGCGCGGGGCGAGCACCCCGTGGGCGGCCGCATGGAGCGCGGTGCGCGCACCGAGCGAGAAGCCGACCAGGTCGTATTCGCCCGCGTCAAATCCCAGATGCTCGACCAGCGCGGCGGCATCGCGCACCAGCACGTCTTGCGGATAAGCGGCCGGATCGGCGGGCGCATCGCTCTCGCCGTGGACGCGGAAATCGAGCATGATCGCCTCGAGCCCTGCCTCGGCGAGGCGCTCGTGATGGCCCCACTTGATCCAGTTCATGTGCGCGCTCGAGAACAGCCCGTGCAGCAGGATCACCGGCCGCCCGCCGCCGTTTGCGGGACCATGGCGATGCACCGCAAGGCGGGTTCCATCGAAGCTCGTGAAATGGGTGAGGCTCACCGCCGTGTGAGCCCCTTGTGCTCCATCCGCCACAGCGCGACATCGATCCGGTCCTGCCCGAAAAACGGCTCGCCCTCGAACACCAGCGTCGGCACGCCCCAATGGCCCGCTTCCTCGAGCGCCTTGTGATTGTTCTCGATCTCGCCATCGAGCGCTGCGGCCTCGCTCGCCGCCTCCGCCTCGAGCTCGGCGAAATCGAGCCCGGCGCGCGCAGCGGCATCCGCGAGGTGGTCACCCTCGTGCCAGCCCTCGACCTCGCCGTTCCAGATCACCGGCGCGACTTCGGCAGCAAAATCGAGCCCCAGGCCCCGGCGCGCGGCGGCCTGGCCCAGCCGGCACAGCCGGTGAATATAGGGCTGCTCCTTCGCGATCTCGCGCGTTGCGAAGTCCTGCACCACCGGATCGGGCCGCGGCCAGCGCAGCGCGATCCCCTGCATCTGCGCCACCCGGAAGGCGTCCAGCACAATGTAGCGCGATTGGAGCGGATTGCCGCTGAAGAGGATCGAAGGATCGCGGATCGCGATCGGCCAGACCACCCTCAGGGCGATGGTCAGGTCATAATCGGCGCACAGCTGCCGGTATCGCCCGATCGCGAGATAGGAATAGGGCGAGCGAAAGCTGAAGAAGAGATCGGCGGAAAGGCTCATGGCTGCGCTCTAGCCACCTGCACGCGCTTGTGCCAGCCCTCGCGCTGCGCCGGGGCGCGCTGGCGTCGCACAGTTCGACCTCAAGCTCAGCGCGCGATGCACTGCATCCCGGCATAGATCTGGACGACGCGGCCATCCTCGACAAAGCCGCCCATCGCGTCGCTGGCGGCGAATTCCTCGCCCAGCCGCGTCTCGCCGGTGAAGACGAGCCCGCGAACCTCCTCGAGCGCTGTGCGCTCCATGCCGACCGCGAGATCGCCAGCATAATCGATCGTCCCTCCGCTCGGCAATGCGTCGGCGCGCGGATGGCGGGTGCTCCAGCCGACAAAGATCCCCTCGCGGTAGTGCACATCGAGCATCAGGCGATTGTGCGCCTCGATCACGCCGTCCGAGCACCCTTCCATCAGCACGACCTTGCCAGCCCCGCCGATCGCCCGCGTCAGAGCGGTTTCGAGCTCGGCCTGCCCGGCGGCGAAGTAAAAGCTCTCCGCGCCCACCGTGATCCCGTCCGAGCGCAGCACGATCGAGCCTTCCTCGACCACAGGGCGCGAGGCGCGCAGTTCCTCCTGTCCCGCCGGCGGCACGTCGTTTCCGCCGCATGCAGCAAGCGCCAGCGCAAGAGCCGTCGCCAGAGCAGGCGCGATCCGCAAGGCTCTCAGCCCTTCTTCAGATGCCGGCGGCCGAGCAGCTCTGCAATCTGCACCGCATTGAGCGCTGCGCCTTTGCGCAGATTGTCCGAGACGACCCAGATGTTGAGCCCGTTTTCGACCGTGGGATCCTCGCGCACGCGGCTGACATAGGTCGCGCTGTCGCCCGCCGCCTCGACCGGGGTGACGTAGCCACCGTCCTCGCGCTTGTCGATCAGCATGATACCGGGCGCCTCGCGCAGGATATCCTGCGCCTGTTCGGCGGTGATCTCGTTCTCGAACTCGATGTTGACCGCCTCGGAATGCCCCACGAACACCGGCACGCGCACGCTGGTAGCGGTGAGCTTGATCCGGGGGTCGAGGATCTTCTTCGTCTCGACCATCATCTTCCACTCCTCGGTGGTCGATCCATCATCGAGAAAGTCGCCGCCATGCGGGATGACGTTGAACGCGATCTGCTTGGTGTAGACCCGCGGTTCGACCGGATCGCCCACGAAGATCGCGCGGCTCTGCTCGAACAGCTCGTCCATCCCCGCCTTGCCCGAACCCGAAACCGACTGGTAGGTCGCGACCACCACGCGCTTGATCGTGGCGAAATCATGCAGCGGCTTCAAGGCGACGACCAGCTGCGCGGTCGAGCAATTGGGATTGGCGATGATGTTCTTCGCCTTGTAGCCGTCAATCGCATCGGGGTTGACCTCGGGCACGATCAGCGGAACGTCGGGATCCATCCGCCATTGCGAGCTGTTGTCGATCACCACGCAGCCCGCAGCGGCGGCCTTGGGCGCGTATTCCCGCGAGGGTCCACTCCCGCACGAAAACAGCGCGATGTCCCAACCGGTGAAGTCGAAATGCTCGATGTTGCGGCATTTGAGCATTTTGCCGCTGTCGCCATATTCGACCTCGGTGCCGTGGCTGCGCCCGGAGGCGACCGCGGCGACTTCATCGACGGGAAACTCGCGCTCGGAGAGAACCTGCATCATCTCGCGCCCGACATTGCCCGTCGCGCCGACGACTGCCACCCGGTAACCCAATTTGCTTTCTCCAACTTGTTGAGCGTGCGAGATAGCGCTTCGCGGCTCATGCACAAGCGATCATCGCGCGCAAGGTTGGCGCGCGACGCTTGCCCAGGCCCTGATTGGGCCCCTATTCGGGCGGCGTCACCCCGTGGGCTTCGAGGAAGCGGAACTTTGCATTGGCCAGATGCGGGCTGATATTCTGACCGCGGATGGCATGGCCAAAGCCGGGATAGAGCATCATCTCGAACGCGATATTGGCCGCCTGCATCGCTGCCACCAGCTCGGTCGTGTGATCGAGCACCACGTTATCGTCAGACATGCCGTGGATCAGCAGGAGCGGATCCTTGATCTTTGCTGCATCGGTGACCGCATTGGCGCTGGCATAGCCTTCGGGATTGCCCTGCGGTGTGCCCATGTAGCGCTCGGTCCAGTGGGTGTCGTACAATTCCCAGCGGGTGACAGGAGCGGCTGCAATCCCGGCGGCGTAAAGCCCCGGATCGGCCTGGAGCTGCTTGATCGTCATGTATCCGCCATAAGACCCGCCATCGAGGGCGATCTTGTCGGGATCGACGAAATCGAGCGTCTTGAGGAATTGCGCGCCCGCTTTCTGATCGCGCACCTCGACCCCGCCCATCCGGCGATAGATCGGCTGTTCGAACACCACACCGCGATTGGCGCTGCCGCGATTGTCGAGGACGAACCAGATATAGCCCTTGTCGACAATCGCCTGTCGCGCGGCGCCGTCCCAGTTCTTGGTCACTCTTTGCGGCCCGGGTCCGGCGTAGTGATGGAAAAACACCGGATAGCGTTTGCCCGGCTCGAGGTCCGGCGTGACCATTTCCCAGTACAGGTCGGTGCCGTCTTCGGCCTTGATCGTGCCGTATTGGGTGGGCCGATGGCTCGCCAGATAGCGCGAATAGGGGTGATTTTCGTCGAGCGCATTTTCCATCACCCACGCAATCCGGTTGCCGTCACCATCGGCAAGGTAGCTTTGCGGCGGCGTGTCATCGTTCGAACGGGTGACGAGCAGCGTCTGACCCTTGGTGTCCATCGAGGCCGAGTGGACGAAGGCGGGATCGCTGATCAGGGTGATTTCGCCCGATCCCGCGAGATCGAGGGCATAGATCTGCTGCGCCAGAACATCATCCCTGGTCCCGGTGAAATAGAGCCTCCCGGCCGCCTGATCCACACCCACCAGGCTGGTGACCACCCATTCGCCGCTGGTGAGCTGGGTCCATTCACCATCGGCAAACCGATAGAGATGCCCGAACCCGTCGCGCTCCGACCACCAGATCAGGGAGCCATCCCTCAACCAGCGATAACTGCTTCCCAGATTGAGCCAATAGTCAGCGATCGCCGCTTTTTCGGTGAACAGCACTTCGCTCGATCCGGTCGCAGGATCGACTTTCAGAATGTCGAGCACGGTTTGCTCACGATTCTGGCGATGGATGTAGATCGACGTGCCATCAGGCGCCCAGTCGACGGCGGGAATATAGATATCGTCATTGTCGCCCAGGTCGAGCTTGACCCGGTCGCTGCCATCGGGGTTCATCACATACAGCGAGACGATCGCATTGGGCGTGCCGGCAAACGGATAACGCTGTTCGAAAATGCGCGTGCCATCTGCGCCGATCGCCGCCCGGCGCGCAATCTCCACTCCGCTCTCGTCGAACCGCTCCACCACGATGCGTCGATCGTCAGGGCTCCACCAGAAACCCTGGCTTCGGCCCATTTCTTCCTGAGCGATGAATTCCGCCTCGCCCCAGCGCACATCCTTGTTGCTCTCAACAGGGGTGATCGGCTTGGCCTCGCCGCCGATCTCGCCGACCCAGAGTTGCCGGTCGCGAACGAACGAGACGAAGCCGCCCTTGGCGCTCAGCGCTGCATTGAGCTCGGTTTCCTCTGTATCGGTGAGGCGGGTGATCGTGCCGTCCAGCTTTGCCAGATAAAGATCGCCGTCGAGCGGGACCAGCAGCGCCTGGCCGTCGCTCGACCACTGGTAGGAGACAATCCCCTTGAGGTTACCGATCCGGCCGCGCTCGCGCTGCATCTTCTCTTCTTCGGAAAGCTCGCGTCCGGTGCCCAGTTGCTCCGAATCGACCAGCATGGCCCATTGATTGCTTTGCCGGTCAAAGGCCCACAGATCGTAGCGCTCGGTATCGTCCGCGCGGTTGCGCAACAGGGTGAGGTAGCGGCCATCGGGCGACAATTTGGCCGCTCGCGGGCTTTCGCCGTTGAGATCGGGGCTGGCATAAACCCGTTCGAAAGTCAGCTGCGCAGGTTCTGTCATCGCATGGTCATCCGCGATTGCAGGCGCGGACAGAAGAGCGGCGGCAACAGCGAGAAGCGGTAAGCGCATTGCAAGGATGGCCCCTTTGATGTCATCGATCCCCGCATCTCTTGACGACCCCCAGCCCAAACGCAAGCGCACCCGAACGAAAAAGGGCGGCTCCGGCAGGAACCGCCCTTTTCAATTCGCTGGCTTACAAGCCTTATGCCTTGGGCGCGTTGTCCCGGCGCTCGGCGATGCGCGCGCGCTTGCCGGTGCGGCCGCGCAGGTAATAGAGCTTGGCGCGGCGCACGACCCCGCGGCGCACCACGGTGATCGAATCGACGATCGGCGCATAGACCGGGAAGACGCGCTCGACGCCTTCGCCAAAGCTCATCTTGCGCACCGTGAAGTTGGAGCCCATGCCCCGGTTCGAACGCGCGATCACCACGCCCTCGAAGTTCTGGATACGCTCGCGGTTGCCTTCGACGACCTTGACGCCGACGCGCACGGTATCGCCCGCGCGAAATTCGGGGATCTCTTTGGTTACCTTGCCGATTTCCTCGGCTTCGATTTGCTGGATCAGGTTCACTGGTCCGGTTCCTTTTTTGTCCGCTGCGCGCCAGAGGCAGACTGGACCCGAGCGGCGATATGACGCTCCCAAAGGTCCGGCCTGCGTGACCGTGTATCCGCTTCGCTGCTTGCCTTGCGCCAAGCCGCGATCTTCGCATGATCCCCCGATCGCAACACTTCAGGGATCGTGCGCCCTTCCCATTCCTGAGGTCGGGTGTATTGCGGGTATTCCAGAAGGCCGTCCTCGAACGACTCTTCAGCCCCGCTAGAAGCCGCGCCCATTACTCCGGGAATGAGGCGAATGCAAGCGTCCAGCACCGCCAATGCCGCCGGCTCGCCGCCCGACAGGACGATGTCGGCGAGGCTCACCTCCTCGATCCGGGGCCGTGCTGCGAACAGGCGCTCGTCGAAGCCCTCGAACCGGCCGCAGATGATGGTGACGCCGGGGCCTTGGGCGAGCGCGCGGATGCGCGCCTGCGTGATCGGGCGTCCGCGCGGCGTCATCGCGAGGATCGGGCGCGCCTTGTGACCATCGGCGTCCGCCACGCTATCGAGCGCGGCTGCCAGCACATCGGCCTTGAGCACCATCCCTGCCCCGCCGCCCGCAGGCGTATCATCGACGGTGCGGTGACGATCAGAGGCGAAATCGCGGATCTGGACGGCCTCGCAAGACCAGTCCCCCCGCTCGAGCGCGCGGCCGGCAAGCGAAAGCCCGAGCGGGCCGGGAAACATCTCGGGGTAGAGCGTGAGGATCGTGGCGGCGAAGGTCATTTGCGCCGCAGGAGCGACCACACCGCCTTCCAGAACCGCGCCTCGATCACCATCAGCCGCGCGATCCATTCGGGAATCGCATAATCGCGCTCGAGTGTTTTCGCATCGGCGCCGCGACGATAGACCGCGCCGAGCACCTTCCACATCACCCAGCCCTCGAAAGCGAGGACGACAACCAGCAGCGCCTTGCGCAGCGCCGAGAGCTCGCCGATCACGAACTGGTTCGTTTGCGGCACGATGAAGCTCGCGGCAAACAGCCCCAGCCCGGCGATCCCGGCAGCGCGCAGCAACCGCGCCTTGAGCGCAAGCTCGCTCGCGAACAGCGCCAGATAGACCGCCGGCATGAACAGGCACAGGTCAACCAGCATCACCCATTCGCTGCGCGGATAGACCGTCCAGTCGAGCGTGGCGGCAAACGCCCATTCGATCGCGATCGCCAGCGGCAGCGCGATCAGGAAGAACCATCGCTCGCGCGGCCTGGTCAATTTGCGTTCCATGTGATCCCCTCCTTCGCCGAGCATTGCCCTTTGGTATCGTGGCTGGCGAGGCCCTGGGCAATCTGGTTCATCCGCGTCGCTTAACCCCAAGCCTCAGCCCCCGCAACCGCCGCAGCCGCCACCGCCGCAGCCGCTCCCGCCACCGCCATCGGTATCGCCGCCGCCACCGCTCGATCCGCCATCGCCGCCTGCGGCCTGGCGCATCGCGTGAACCCTCTCCCACGGCGTGCCGACCAGCACCGCAGTGCCAAACAGGCCCACCGCGAGCCCCACCTCGCCCGCCTGCGGCGCCAAGCGGACGCGCTGGGAACGCTCGAGCAGCGAACCGAGCGCGAGATTGCCGCCCATCGTGCGCGGGTTGAAGCTGAAGAAGCGCAAGAGCGCGAAGATGACGGTGAGCACCATCAGCGCGATCAGGAAGCCGGTCGGCTCGCCCAGCGCTGCGCCAGCCTGCTGGCGGTAGAGCCCGAGCAGGAACAGGACGCCATACGGGGCGATGGAATAGAGCCGCAATTGCAGCGCCTCGTCCTCGCTCATCAGCAGCCCGCGCCGCTTGAGGCGCGCTTCGATCGTCTTCGCCGGGCCGCGCAGCGACTTGTGCACGTCATCGAGGGCAAAATCGCCGAGCTTGGCGAGCACCGCGCGCTCGGCCGGATCGCCGGGATCAGCGTGGCCGGCAACGCGCAGCTTGGCCTTCTCGCCCGGCGCAAGTGCGCCTTTTGCATGAAGATCGGCGATCACCGCAAGCGTGTGGCGATCACTCCCGCCGGCAAGGAAGGCTGCCTCCTGCGCGGTTTCGACCGCGCTCTCGCGCCCCGGCGGGCGCAGCGCGGCCATGATCCAGCTGCCAGCGGCCACGCAGGTCGCCAGCATCAGCGCATAAAAGCCAAGGAAATCGCCGCCGGTGTAAGACCCGAAAATCTCCATCACACCACTCCCCCAACAAGGTATCCTGCGATCGCCCCGGCCAACGCAAGGCCGAGGGCTGCGGCATAGGCACTGCGCCGCGAGAGAATCATACCATCGCTGGGGTTAACGCGAACTGCCTTGGGATCAATCCCGAAGCGTCGCGCCGCATCGGGCCAGATGCCGGGCGGCGGGCTGACGCCAAACGCGATCTCGTAGGAGCGCAAGGTATCGGCATATTGATCGTAGTAGCGGCTGCGCTCGGCCTCGCCCCCGGCGGTCGGCCCGTGGTGGAGCTCGGCGCCGAGCACTTGCGGGCAGAAGCGCTGCCAATAGTCGCGGCTGTAGGTCAGATGGAGGTGCCAAACCTGATCGACCGCGTCTGACGGGGTCACCTCGTGCCCGGCACTGATCGCGAGATAACAGAAGCGCTTGTATTCGCGGATCACGGCCTGCGCGTGATCGACGCTCCAGCGATTCTCGCGCGCGAGCCGGGCGGGAAAAGTGAGCGCGGCAGCCTCGGGGCCGATCTCGTATCCGGCGAGGCGTTGCCACAGATCGGTCGCAATGGCGGGCGCGGGCGCAGGTGTGGGCATCGCCGCTATTGCTCGGCGAAATCTTTCGAAATCACAAGCCGGGAAGCGTCCCACTCGATCACCGCGGCGCGCGTCATCGGGACCATGAAGGTTTTGAGGCCCTTTTCAGGCGCCGGTTCACGCACGATCTCGATAATGTCGGTCGCGCCGAAATTCTCGATTGCGACAATCCGCCCGACCGCCTCGCCCGCGTCTGTTAAGACGGCGAGGCCGAGGAGATCGGCGTGGTAATATTCGCCTTCACCAAGCTCGGGCAGCGCCGTTCGCGCGACGGTGAGCACGGTGCCACGCAGCTGCTCGGCCGCAGCGCGGCCGGTGACCTGGGCAAACCGCGCGACCGCGCCGCCCTTGCCATCGCTGCGCAGTTTGCTCAGCGTGAGCGCACCATCGTTGAAGCTGGCGTGCTGGCGCAGCGCATCGATCCCGTCGCCCAGCAATTTGAGCCGCACATCGCCGGCAACGCCATGCGCGCCGGTGATCGCGGCGAGAACGATCGGCTCATCAAGGTCCGAATGCCCCTGCTTGCCGGGAAGGGGGCCGGGAAGGGCCCGGGGCGGGGGCTCGGCGCGCGCCGGTCCGGGGCGCCCTTCCCCCGACCCCTCCCCGTTCGGGGAGGGGGGCTTGGCCATTATTGCGCCTTTGCTTCAGCGGCGGCGTCTTCGGCCGGGGCTTCTTCAGCCGGAGCCTCTTCGGCTGCAGTTTCATCAGCAGGAGCCGCTTCAGCCGGGGCCTCGTCGGCCGGAGCTTCTTCAGCCGGAGCAGCGGCAGCAGCCTTGGCCTCTTCCTCGGCAGCCTTGGCGGCTTCTTCGGCTTCCTTCAGCTTTTCAGCGCGCTCCTCGGCGCGTTCCTTGGCCTTTTCGCCCGGTACGCCCTTGTTGGGATTGTTGCGCGCGGCGCGCTCGACGATCCCGGCGGCATCGAGGAAGCGCAGCACGCGGTCCGACGGCTGCGCGCCCACGCCCAGCCAATAGCGCGCGCGGTCCTCGTTGAGCTTGATGCGATTGGCATCGTCCTTGGCGAGCAGCGGGTTGTAGGTGCCGATCTGCTCGAGATACTTGCCGTCGCGGGGGCTGCGCGCATCGGCTGCGACGATGCGATAGTAGGGCCGCTTTTTCGCGCCACCGCGCGAGAGACGAAGTGCAATTGCCATGAGTGTGAGTGTCCTTCTTCGATTGTAGCTGTGGTGATCTGTTGAGGTGAAACGCTAATTCTTCTTGGAGCCGGGTCCGCCGAGACCGGGAAAGCCGGGCGGAAGGCCGCCATTGGGCCCGCCCAGCCCGGGAAGGCCGCCCATGCCGCCCGGCGGCATGCCGGGCATCCCGCCGCCGCCACCGAACATGGCCGCGAGGCCCTTCAAGCCGCCCATCTTCTTGATCTGCTTCATCGCGCGGCCCATTTCCTGGTGCATCTTCAGCAGCTTGTTGACCGTCTGCACATCGGTTCCGCTGCCGCGGGCGACGCGCTTCTTGCGCTTGGCGTTCATCAGCGCGGGGTTAGCGCGCTCCTTCGCGGTCATCGAGGAGATGATCGCCTCCATGTGGACGAGCACCTTGTCGTCCATGTTCGAGGCGGCCATCGCGGCCTTGGCCTTTTTCATGCCGGGCATCATCCCGGCAAGCATGCCGAGACCGCCCATGTTCTGCATCTGGCGCAGTTGCATGCGCAGATCGTTGAGGTCGAACTTGCCCTTCTCGAAATTGCGCGCAAGCTGCTCGGCCTCGTCCTCCTTGATCGTTGCAGCCGCCCGCTCGACCAGGCTGACGACATCGCCCATGCCAAGGATCCGGTCGGCGACCGAGCCGGGGCGGAAGGGTTCGATCGCGTCGAGCTTCTCGCCGGTGCCGGCAAACTTGATCGGCTTGCCCGTGACCGCACGCATCGAGAGCGCCGCGCCGCCCCGGGCATCGCCATCCATGCGGGTAAGGACGACGCCGGTCAGCGGCACTTCGCTGGTGAAGCTCTGCGCGACATTGACCGCGTCCTGCCCGGTCAGCGCATCGACCACCAGCAGCACCTCGGTCGGCACTGAAACCGACGAGACCGCCTTCATCTCGGCCATCAACGCTGCATCGACATGCAGGCGCCCGGCGGTGTCGAGCAGGAGGACATCGTAATTCTGGAGCCGCGCCGATTCCATCGCGCGCCGGGCGATATCGACCGGCTGCTGGCCCGCGACCACCGGGAGCGTCGCGACATCGACCTGGCGGCCGAGCACCGCGAGCTGTTCCTGCGCGGCCGGGCGGTTGACATCGAGCGAGGCCATCAGCGCTTTCTTGCCATGCTTCTCGCGGATGAGGCGCGCCAGCTTGGCGGTCGTCGTCGTTTTGCCCGAGCCCTGCAAGCCGACCATCATGATCACGACCGGGGGCTTGGCATCGAGCTTCAGCCCTTCGCCGGCATGCGCCTGATGGACATCCGCAGGGTCGCCGCCGAGCGTGCGCACGAGCTCGTCATGCACGATCTTGACGACCTGCTGGCCGGGGGTGACGGATTTGAGGACTTCGGCGCCGATCGCCTTTTCGGTGACGGCATCGATGAACCGGCGCGCCACCGGCAGCGCGACATCGGCTTCGAGCAGCGCCACGCGCACCTCGCGCATCGCATCGCGCACGTCCTGTTCGCGCAGCGCGCCGCGCCCCTTGAGCTTGTCAAAGACGCTGCCTAGGCGATCGGACAGGTTATCGAACATTCGTCCTCGAACTCCTCCCCGTGGCCAAGCCCGGGTTAAACGCGAAAAACGCCGGCGGACGAAACCTCGTCGGCCAGCGTTGCGGATTGCCCTGGGGCAAATCCGACTTGAACAAA
>DAITMG010000022.1:0-35331 GCA_036835265.1 Erythrobacter sp.
CGGAAGGTCGGGAACAGGATGCCGATGCCCAGATCGAACCCGTCCATCACCACATAGGCGAACACGGCGAAGGCGATGATGAACGCCCAGATGACCGTGAGATCGATCATACCGGCTCCTTCTCGTCCGGTGTTTCGCTCGGAGATTCGCTGGGCAACGTCTTGGCCTTGCCCGGGTTCTGCGTCGGCCCCGGGGTGATCCCGGCGGTGCGGATCGGGCCGATATCGCCGCGCTTGACGCCGTATTCGCCCGGTTGCGGGGACTTGCCCATCAGTTTGAGGATGTACCACACGCCGACGCCGAACACCGCGAAATAGACGATCACGAAGGCGAGCAGCGAGGCCGCGACCGCCGGAGCATCGAGCGGACTAGCCGCATCGGCGGTGCGCAGCAGGCCATAGATGACATAGGGCTGGCGGCCGACTTCGGTGGTGATCCACCCGGCCAGAACCGCGGCAAACCCGCTCGGCCCCATCACCACCGCAGCGCGGTGCAGCATGGGCATATCGTAAAGCCGCCCGCGCACCCGGCCCCACAGGCTCCACAGCCCGATCCCCAGCATCGCAAAGCCGATGCCCACCATGATGCGGAACGACCAGAACAGCATCCCCACCGGCGGCTCCTCGTCATCGGGGATCGTGTCGAGCCCATCCAGCGGCGCGTTGAGATCATGCTTGAGGATGAGCGAGGACGCCTTGGGTATCTCAATGGCGTAATGCACCGTCTTGGCTTCGCTGTCGGGGATGCCGAACAGGATCAGCGGCGCGCCATCGGGGTGACTGTCGAAATGCCCCTCCATCGCCATCACCTTGGCGGGCTGATATTCGAGCGTGTTCAATCCGTGGATGTCGCCGGCGGCAATCTGCAAGGGCGTGACGATCGCTGCCATCCACATCGCCATCGAGAACATGATGCGCGCGTGCGGGTTGGCCTTGTCCTTGAGCAGATGCCATGCCCCGACCGCGCCGACCACGAATGCGGTGGTGAGATAGGCGGCCAGAACCGTGTGGACGAGGCGATAGGGAAAGCTGGGATTGAAAACGATGTCCCACCAGCTGTCGCCGGGCATGTACTGCCCGTTTTCGCCGAGGAAATAGCCGGTCGGGGTCTGCATCCAGCTGTTGACGCTGAGGATCCAGAAGGCCGAGACGAACGTCCCCAGCGCCACCATCAGCGTGGCGGCGAAGTGCAGCTTCTTGCCGACCTTCTCCATCCCGAACAGCATGACGCCGAGGAACCCCGCCTCGAGGAAGAACGCGGTCAGCACCTCGTAGGCCATCAGCGGTCCGATCACCGGCCCCGCCACATCGGAGAACACCGACCAGTTGGTGCCGAACTGGTAGGACATCACGATCCCCGAGACGACGCCCATCGCAAAGGCGATCGCGAAGATCTTGAGCCAGAATTTGAACAGGTCGAGATAGATCGGCTTGCCGGTCTTCAGCCATAGCCCCTCGAGCACCGCGAGATAGCTCGCCAGCCCGATCGAGAACGCCGGGAAGAAGAAATGGAAGCTCACCGTGAAGGCGAACTGGATGCGCGCGAGCATGAGAGCATCGAAGGCGTCAAACATGATCTACACTTGGCCCCCTTGCAGCGCGGCTCACGGATGCTCGCCGCCGAAAAACACTCAATAAAAACAGGCTTACACCGCCGGGTGCGCAAGAAAAGTAGTGAGAGAAACGCCCCGGCAGTGCATGACTTTTAGAGCGAGGGCTATCCGACCGCAACCATTCGCAGATAGGGCTTTATCGTGATGAAGCCCTGCGGAAACATTTCGTTCGCCGTGTCATCGGGGATCGATGGCGGGATGATGACCTTGTCGCCCGGGCGCCAATCGGCAGGGGTCGCGATCCGCGCCTTGTCGGCCAGTTGCAGCGCATCGATCACCCGCAGGATCTCGTCGAAATTGCGCCCCACGCTCATCGGATAGGTCATGGTCAGGCGAATTTTCCTGGCCGGATCGATGATGAAGACCGCGCGCACCGCCGCTGTTTCGCTCTGATCGGGGTGGATCATGTCATAGAGCCGCGCGATGGCGAGGTCCGGATCGGCCACGATCGGGAAGGTCAGCGTCACCCCTTGCGTCTCGTCGACATCCTTGACCCAGGCGAGGTGCTCTTCGACCGTATCAGTGGACAGGCCGAGCGGCTTGCAGTTACGCTTGTCGAATTCGGCGGCGAGGCGCGCAGTCATGCCCATTTCTGTGGTGCAGACGGGCGTGAAATCGGCCGGGTGGCTGAAGAAGAACACCCAGGCATCGCCCGCCCAATCGTGCAGGCTGATCGGGCCGGTGGTGGTGTCCACGGTGAAGTCGGGGGCGATATCGCCGATATGCAGGCTCATGCTGTGTGCTCCTTGGGTTGGTGCAACGGGGCTAGCAGGCCGGGCGAGTCGAGGATAGATCATTTACTCGATTTATGAAATCGAGTTTACCATTTATCGCCGTGGAGCGTTCTAGCGGGCGTGTTTCGTCAACAAAGCCGGGCCAGCGGGTGGTTCACTTGTGATTTATCGTAAGTGAATTCGCGACATCTCAGATCATCCCGCGTGCCTCAAGCGGATCGGTTGCGCCCGGTTCCACCCCGGTATCCAGCGCCAGTTCGGCAAAGGCGGCATCTTGCGACAGGAACACCCGCCCCGACAGCTCTTCGATGAAGTGGGTGCGCCCCAGCCGGTCCATCACCGGCCCCTTTACTTCGGACAGGTGCAGCTTGACGCCCGCGTCAGCAAGTCGGTGGTTGATCGCCTCGAGGCTTTCGAGCCCCGAGGCATCGATCGCGTTGACCGCGCTGCACATCAGGATGACGTGGCGCAAGAGCGGGCGCTCGGCCACCTGCTCCAGCACATATTCCTCGAGCCAGCGGGCGTTGAGATAGGTCAGGCTCTCGTCGATCCGGAGCGAGAGGAGATGCGGCAGGGTCAGCACCGTGTGACGCTCGACATTGCGGAAATGCCCGGTCCCCGGCACCCGGCCGACGATTGCGGCATGCGGCCGGCTGGCGCGCCACAAATACAGCAGCAGCCCCACCGCCATCCCCGCGATCACCCCGAGTTCGACCCCGGCAATGAGTGTGATCGCGATGGTCGAGGCGTGCGCTGCGAAGTCAGCCTTGGAATAGGCCCACAGCCGCTGCGGGGTCTTGAGGTCTACGAGGCTGAGCACCGCAACGATGATCGTCGCTGCGAGCGTCGCATTGGGCAGGTGGAACAGCAGCGGGGTCAGGAACAGCGAGGCGAGCGCGATGCCCACCGCCGTGTAAGCGCCCGCCGCCGGGGTCTGCGCGCCGGCATCGAAGTTGACGACCGAGCGGGCGAACCCGCCAGTCACCGGATAGCCGCCCGAGAGCGCGCTGGCGATGTTGCTAGCGCCCAGCCCGATCAGCTCCTGATCGGGCGCGATCCGCTGGCGGCGCTTGGCCGCAAGCGTCTGGGCGACCGAAATGCTCTCGACAAAGCCGATCACCGAAATGAGCAGCGCGGGCACCCACAAGGCTTCGATCAATGCAAGGTCGGAGGAGGGCAAGGCAAACGGCGGCAGGCCTGCGGGAATCGCGCCCACAACGGAGACGCCGCGCGCCTCCAGCCCAAAGGCGATCACCGCCAGGATCGTCACCGCGACGGCCACCACCGGCCCGGCCTTCGCGCTCATGTCCGCCGCGCGCGGGCTGAGGCCAAGCCGCTGGAGCGCGGGCTTGAGCCCCTTGCGCACCCAGAACAGGAACAGTGTCGCCGGCACCCCGATGGCGAGTGTGGCCAGGTTGATCTCGCCCACCGATCCCGCCAGCCCGACAAGCATCTCGGGCCAGGTCTCGCCTGCGGCCCTGACGCCGAGAATGTGCTTCAACTGGCTGGTCGCGATCAGGATGCCGCTGGCGCTGATGAAACCGCTGATGACCGGGTGCGACAGCAGGTTGGCGAGGAACCCCAGCCGCAGCAGCCCCAGCACCACCAGCATCACGCCCGACAGCGCCGCGAGCGTGACCGCGGCCTCCCAGTATTGCGCCGTTCCCGGCGCAGCCACGGCTCCGACCGCGCTCGCCGTCATCAGCGAGACCACCGCCACCGGCCCCACCGCGAGCGTGCGGCTGGTGCCGAGCAGGGCATAGGCGACGAGCGGCAGGATCGAGGCATAGAGGCCGACGACCGGCGGCAGGCCCGCGAGCATCGCATAAGCAAGGCTCTGCGGGATCAGCATGATGGTGACGATCAGCGCCGCCATCAGATCGCTGGTCAGCACCTCGCGATCGTAGCTGCGCCCCCAGACGAGGATCGGGAAATAGCGTTGGAGCATTTTTGGGTTGCTGGTCCGGTGACTATTGCGCGATCAGGCCGCCGGGCCCGGCAAGCCACTCGCGCCCCTTTAGCATCCCGTTCCAATAGATCCATGGCAGCAGGTCGGCCTTGAGCATCCACGAGAGGCGAGCGGGCCTTGTTCCGTCGACCAGCCAGGTCGGGAAGCTCGGCGCAAGCTTGCCCCCATAGGCGAATTCGGCGAGCACGATCTTGCCGCGCTCGACGGTCAGCGGACACGATCCGTAGCCGTCATAGCCGGCGGTCGGGCCCTTGCCATCGAGCTGCCGCAGCGCGTTGACCGCGACCACCGGGGCCTGTTTGCGAACGGCGGCGGCGGTCTTGGCGTTGGGGGTCGATCCGCCATCGCCCAGCCCGAACACGTTGGGATAGCGCACGTGCTGCAAGGTGTGCTGATCGACATCGGTGAACCCGCTTGCCGCCGCGAGCGGGCTGTCGGCGAGAAATTGCGGCGCAACCTGCGGCGGGACGACGTGGAGCATATCGAAGCCTACCGTCACCTCGCCTGCAGCAGTGGCGAAGGTCGCCTGCCCGCCTGAGCCATCGACCGCGACGAGATTGCTGCCGAGTTCGAGCTGGATGGCGTATTTGTCGACATATTCCATCAGCGCCGGGACATAGTCCGCGACGCCGAACAGGACCGCGCCGGCATTGCGGAATTCGACCTCGATCTCTCCAAGCACCCCTGAACGCCGCCAGTGATCGCACGCGAGATACATCGATTTCTGCGGCGCGCCGGCGCATTTGATCGGCATGGGCGGCTGCGAGAATATCGCGCGGCCTCCCTTCATCGTCTGCACCATTTCCCAGGTGTAGGGTGCCAGATCGGGTCGATAGTTCGAGGTGACGCCGTGTTTGCCCAGCGCCTCCTCCAGCCCCGCGATCTGCTCCCACGCAAGCCGGATGCCGGGCGCGGCGATCAGGATCTGGTAGGTGAGCGTACTGCCATCGGCGAGGGTCACCTGATTATCCTCGGGCTGGAAACTGGCTGCGGCCTGCTGCACCCAGCGCACGCCCTTGGGCATGACGCTTTGCATCGAGCGCATGGTGTTGGGCAGATCGAACACGCCGCCGCCCACCATCGTCCAGCCGGGTTGGTAAGCGTGGATCGTGCTCGGCTCGACGATCGCTATATCAAGGCCGGGGCGGCGTCTGAGCATGGAAGCCGCGGTCGCGATTCCTGCGGCGCCCCCGCCGATGATGACGACCTGGTGTGATGCTGCGCTCATGTCCGATCCCCTATCAAGCTTCGTTTAGTCGCCGTGATCCATCCGCTCGGCGAGCGCTGAAAGGTCGTATCCGGCAGCCTTGGCGTGCGCGATGCGATCCTCGGCGCTGAGGCCGCCAATATTCGCAAGCGCATCGAGCGTGATCGAGCGGGTGCCGGTGCGACAATAGGCAAGCACCTTGCCTGGTGTGCCCCGCCGCACTGCGGCAAACGCGGCGATCGCGGCAGGCGGAAACAGGCCACCTGCGACCGGGATGTGATGGAAGGCGAGCCCAGCCTCCTGTGCAGCGTTGCGCATGGCATCGAGCGGGGGCTGGCCTGGCTCCTCTCCGTCAGGACGGTTGCAGATTAGCGCGGTGAAGCCTTGTGCACGAAGCGCGGCAAGCTCATCGGGCTGCATTTGCGCGACAACCGCGAAATCTGCGTCGACCGTGTGGATGTCCATCATGCGTTCCCTTCGACGAAGCGCACAGCCAGCATCCCGCCCATCATGGCGACCACGAAGATCGCCGCCGAGATCGGCTCGATCGCCAGCGCGGCAAAGCCGGGGCCGGGGCACAGCCCGGCAATCCCCCAGCCGATCCCGAACAGCGCCGATCCCCCGATCAGGCGCGGGGTCAGGTCGCTGCGATCGGGCAATGCAAATCTCTCGGCGAAGATTGGTCGCACCATCTGGCGCTGCATCAACCACGCCAGGGCCATGACCAGAACCGCCCCGCCCATCACGAACGCCAGCGTCGGATCCCACGCCCCGAACAGATCGAGAAACCCGCGCACCCGCGCCGGATCGGTCATGCCGCCCAGCGCGAGGCCCGCGCCGAAGATTGTGCCCGAAGCGAGCGGAACGAGCAGGTCGCGCATCAGCCCAGCACCTCGAGCCCGAGCGCATTCATCGCTGCAACGGTGGCGATGCCGGTGGCCATGAAGGTGGCGGTGGCGACCAGCGAGCGCTGCGAAAGACGGCTCATCCCGCACACCCCGTGGCCGCTGGTGCAACCGCTGCCAAGCCGCGTGCCCACGCCGACCATCAGCCCGGCGAGCACCAGCGGCAGCGGTCCGGCAAAGGCCGGCGCGGCAGCGCCCGAAAGGACCGCCACGACCAGTGCGCCCAGCGGCAGGCCGATCACGAAGGCCCACGCCCCGGCGCGCGGCATCGAACCCGTGCCGATCCCGAAGGCACGCGCAGCAATGCCGGAGACCCCGGCGATCCGCCCTGCCCCCAACAGCATCAGTGCCGCCGCCAGCCCGATCAGCACCCCGCCCGCCAGCCCGGCGAACGGGGCCGCATCGGGAAAGCCGGGCAAGGGTGTGGCCAGCAGGCTCATACCGCGTTGACGGGGATCTTGAGGTAGGTCACTCCGTTATTGTCCGCAGGCGGCATGTGCCCCGCGCGCATGTTGACCTGCACCGAGGGAAGGATCAGCCGCGGCATGTCGAGCGTCGCATCGCGCGCCTCGCGCATCTGCACGAACTCGTCCTCGGTGATGCCGTCATGCGCGTGGATGTTGCCTTCGCGCTCGGCCGCCACGGTGGTCTCCCACACATACTGGCTGCGGCCTTTGGGCAGGTAGTCGTGGCACATGAACAGGCGGGTTTGGGTGGGCAGCGAGAGGATGCGGCGCAGCGAGCGGAACAGCTGGCGCGCGTCCCCGCCTGGGAAATCGGCGCGCGCCGTGCCGTAATCGGGCATGAACATCGTATCGCCCACGAACACCGCCTCGCCCACTACATAGGCGATGCAGGCCGGGGTGTGGCCGGGGACATGCATCACCGTCACCGGCAGAGTGCCGATAGTGAACGTGTCGCCATCCTTGAACAGGTGGTCGAACTGCGACCCGTCGCGCTCGAACTCGGTGCCGGCGTTGAACAGCTTGCCGAACACGGTTTGCACCGTGGTGATGTGTTCGCCGATCGCGATCTTGCCGCCGAGCTTTTCCTGAATGTAGGGCGCGGCGGAGAAGTGATCGGCGTGAGCATGGGTCTCAAGCAGCCATGTCACTTTCAATTTATGCATATCGACGTACTCGATCACCGCGTCGGCCGAGAGGGTCGAAGTGCGGCCCGAATTGGGATCGAAATCGAGCACCGAGTCGACAATCGCCGCTTCCAGCGTTGCCGGGTCGTGAACCACGTAAGTAACCGTGAACGTGGCTGGATCGAAAAAGCTGGCGATCTCAGGGCGCAGCGCCTTGTCACCGCTAGCGCGCAGCACCTGCTGAGTGGCCGATTGCAACACCGAGTCGTCCGTTGTCATCGCTTGTCTCTAATGTAATTTACATAAAGTGTGTATCTGTATTGCAATGCTGGTGTCAAGCGTTATGATGATGGCATGAACGATCACACCCGCTCTTCCTCGCCCTGCGCGGGCCTGCGCATCGGCGATATGGCTCCCGATTTCGAGGCGCGCAGCACCATTGGCCCGGTGCGCCTGACCGCCTATCGCAAGCGCTGGCTGGTCCTGTTTTCCCACCCGGCGGATTTCACCCCGGTGTGCACCACCGAATTCGTTGCCCTCGCCCGCGAATCCAGCGCGTTCGAGGCGCGCGGCTGCGCACTGATGGCGCTGTCGGTCGATAGCCTGTATTCGCACTTTGCCTGGCTGCGCATGATCCGCGACCGGTTCGGAGTGGAAGTGCGCTTTCCCATCATCGAGGATCCCACGCTGGTGATCGGCCGCGCCTTCGGGATGGTTTCGGCGCAGGACAATGACAGCGCGACGGTGCGCACCACCTTCTTCATCGATCCCGATGGCGTGATCCGGGCGATGACCTGCTATCCGGCCAATCTTGGCCGTTCGGTGCCGGAAATGCTGCGCATCCTCGACGGGCTCCAAGCGATTGATGCCAAAGGCGGCTTGGCCCCGGCCAATTGGCAACCGGGCGAGCCGCTGCTGGCGACGCCGACGCATCAACTGGACGACGTGTATGCCGCCGGTGACGCCGCCGGTTGGTTTCTGCGCGAGGCGGAGGGGCCGCAATGATGGTTGAATACGATCTGATCGAGGGGCTCAAGGCTCTGGCTCACCCCTTGCGCTGGCGCATCCTTTGCGCGCTTGCGGCGGGCGAACGCAATGTGGGCGAAATCGAACAGGTGACCGGGATCGGGCAGCCGGGCTTGTCACAACAGCTCGGCGTGCTGCGCAAGGCGGGGATGGTTGATACCCGCAAGGAAGCCAAGCTCGTCTATTACCGGATTGCCTCGCAAGCGGTCGGGACCGTCGCTGAAGCGTTGACGCAATTGGCTCCTGCTGCGTCCACCGCTCCATCGCCCAAGCCCACCGTCGGCGTTGCCAACTTCGCACGAATGTCCTGAAAACTCGTAAGCCGCACTTCCAGATCTGAGCGCGGCTGGAGTTCACGGGACATACGGGTTGAATATATCGCTCGTTACCGAACGGCGGACACAACTCGGCGCGATACCAGCACAAGGCGCTTTCCTGACCTGTGTGGAGAACCTAGGTGCACCCGATCAGACCGCGCGTGTCTAAGCGCTGGTGGTGCGTTTGCCAAATGGCTGATCCTGAGCGCCCGTGTTAGAAGCACCGTGTTAGAAGCACCGTGTTAGGGGCATCAGGATCGCAGGAGTTTGTGTTTTTTCATGAGTATGCCTTCGAACTCCAGATGCTGGCTCGTCGTCAATCCGAGCAGTGGCAGCAATGACGAGAGCTCGAAGGAGACGGTTGCCAGCGCGATCCGCGAGCGCAGCTGGCAGGTCGATCGCGTGATCGCCTTTCCCGATGAAGCTCTGCCGGACCCGGCCACACTCGACGCTGCCGGGATCGCGCTGGTGGTCAGCTATACGGGCGATGGCAGCGTCAACACGTTGATCAATCATCTGAACGGGTGGGGTGGAGCGGTGCTGGTGCTGCCGGGAGGAACGATGAACTTGCTCTCGCAGCGGTTGCATCGTGATCTCGATGTCGCCGCAATCCTCGATACAGTCGCCGGGGGAGGAGCGCGTGCACGTCGGCTGGAGTGTGTGCGCACCCAAAGCGGGCTGGCACTCGCCGGGCTGCTGGTCGGTCCGGGCACCTGCTGGAGCCGAGTGCGCGAATCGATGCGGAGCCTGGCGCTGGCCGACATGGCGGCGGAAACCCTCGAGGCCATTCAGCACACCGCCTCCGGTCCCTCTGTCGTGGCTCCGGACATCCGCCTGAGCCGCAAGGAAGGCTATCCGCTGATCGAGCTCACGCCGGGCGAGCATGGCATACAGATCGACGGCTTTTTCGCCGAGAGCGCGCTGGACTATGCCGAACAGGCCTGGTCGGCCTTGCGCCGACGGTTTCGCGAAGGCCCGCACGATCGGCTCGGGCTTGCGAGCGAAATCGTGCTCGCCAGCATCGACGGCAGCCCGCTTGCGTGCCTGATCGATGGCGAACCGGCCGAATGTCCCTCACCCTTCCGCTTCACTGCGCAGCCGTGCGGCGTGGATCTGCTGGCGACTGCGCATGGCCTCTGACGCCTTGCGCCTGTTTCACCTGTCCGACATCCATTTCGGACTTGAAGATCTGGCTGCGCTCGAATGGGTGCGGCGCGAGATTGCAGCCAGTCGGCCCGATGCGGTGGTCATCACCGGCGATCACACGATGCGCGCGCGCAAGCACGAGTTCGCCGCCGCAACCCGCTGGATCACGGCGCTCGACGTGCCGGTGACCATCAGCATCGGCAATCACGACATGCCCTATTTCAACCTGATCGAGCGCTTCTTCGACCCGTACAAGCGGTTCGAGGGAATGCAGGCGCTGGTCGAGCGCGAGATCGATCTGCCGGGTCTGGCGATTGTGCCGCTCAAGACGGTGCGGCGCTGGCAACCCCGCCTCAACTGGTCGAAGGGGTGGGTGACGCGGGCCGCGCTCGAGCGCTGCCTCACAGCGCTCGAGCGGCTGCCCGCAGGGGTGCAGGCGCTGGTCGCGGTGCATCACCCGCTGCGCGAGGTCGGCACCCATGGCACAGCGCTCACCCGGCGCGGCGAGATTGCGCTGCGCGAATTGGCAAAGCGGCGGGTGCTGGGTGTGCTGTCGGGCCATGTCCATGATGCCTTCGATATCGCCGAGCCGACCAGCGAAGGGCCGGTTCGCATGATCGGAGCAGGCACCTTGTCGCACCGCACCCGTTCGACCCCGGCGAGTTTCAACGAATTGCACTGGGATGGTACGCGGCTCGAGGTCATCGTGCGCAACCTCGAGGAGGTCTCGACCCATGACATGATGATCGAGGATGTGCCCGAAGATGCGATGCCGCCGCGCGAGCCTGGTGAACCGGTCGCGCCGGTGGGCCGGGTGCCGCCGGTTGATCCGCCGGTCCACTGAAGCACTCATTCCGCCGGTTCGAGACGGGGGCGGATCGCGCGGCTGAAGACCTCGGGATTGCGCGAACGGCGGATTGCCGAACAGCATCGGGCAAGCCAGCGCTCGAAGCCGCGATAGCCGCCCGTGCGCACCCGGGTTTCCGCCGCCGCGAGAATCGCCTCTTTCATCAGGACAGGAGGCGAGCAAGCCCTTGGCGATGCGCGCTGGCGGGCAATGAGCATTGGGCTGACCGAAGACGGGGTCGAGACGCTTGGGAGCGCTGCCCGCCAGATCCTTGCTCAGACAAGGCAATGATTGAAAGCTTCGCCAACCAATGTTCACGAAGCGACGGACCTGATATAGTGACACCGGTCGACAGGCGGCGTATTGGATCAGGTTGGAGCAGCATTCCAAGGCGTGCGCTCCACACCGCGATGCGACACCAGGAGGCGAATGGATCCGGCATCATGAACGACATTCTAGGGCCCACTGATCGAGGCGAGGCATCAAGCGAGAGATGGGAGCGGCAGCGAACCCGCTTCGCTGCGCAATTTGCAGCGCACGGCGCGTGCCTCACCCCGTTTCGCGAGGCGGTGCTCCGGCAACTTGCCGAGTCGGACCATCCCCTCGGCGCCTATGAACTCGCCGCAAGGCTGAGCGAGGAGCAGCGCAAGACGGTCGCGCCCAACAGCGTCTACCGGGTGCTTGATGTCTTGATGGCCTGCAATCTGGTGCGAAGGGTCGAAAGCAGGCAGGCCTTTTGCCTCGCACCTGACGATGGCGGCAACGGCTCGATGCTGCTGATGTGCGAGGATTGCGGGTCGGTCGAAGCGGTCGAAGCGGTCGGGATCGACGCGGCGGTCAGCCAACAGACCACTGCGGCCCATTTTCGCCCGCTGCGCAAGATCATCGAGATTGCGGGGATCTGCCAGACCTGCGACGAGACCGGCTGAGCCGCGGCTGGGGATCCCCGTGCAGCCGCACCCGGCTTGACACGCCCTCGCCTCCACCGCATAAACCGCTGCAGACGGTGCTGCGGGTGCGAAAGCGCCCGGAGCTAAGAGGGAAGCCGGTCAAACGCCGGCGCTGTGCCCGCAACTGTAGGCCGGGAGTCCCGAAGCACTTATGTCACTGGCAAAGCTCCTTGCGGGCGGCGCCGGGAAGACGCTTCGAGGGCGGTGATCGGTAAGCCAGGAGACCTGCCGTCGCGTCGTTCGTCCGGGGCCGGGTCCAGCCCATCGGGACAGGGAAGCGTATTTTTCCGAAGAAGCGACAGCAAGGCCGGGCTCCGGCGCCGTGCTCGCCCCCTTCTGGGCGGCGCGGCGGGCCACCTGTCTGATGCGCCGTGCGGGCACCGGGCCCCCGGCAGGGCCGTGGCTTTGGAAAAACCCGCCATGATCAAGCCTGCCGCTTATTCGATCTGCTCCTGTGTCCTCGCGCTGGTCGCAGCGCCCGCTCACGCCCAGTCGCTCGACCTGCCCAAGGACGGGGAAATCAGCTCGACCACCATCACCGTCACCGCCAACCGCACCGCACGCGAACTTGCCCGCGTGGGCGAGTCCGTTACCGTCGTCGCCGAGGAGGAGATCGTCAATCGCCAGCCCGGCAGCGTGCTCGACATCCTGCGCACCGTTCCCGGCGTCACCTTCAACCGCAATGGCGGGATCGGCGCTGTCGCTGGCTTCTCGATCCGCGGCGCCGAGAGCGATCAGACCGCGGTGCTGATCGACGGGGTCAAGTTGAACGATCCAGCCTCGCCCGGCGGCGGCACCAATCTGGGCACGCTGGTGGCGGGCAACATCGCCCGGATCGAGGTGGTGCGCGGCGCCCAGTCGGTGCTCTATGGCAGCCAGGCGATCGGCGGCGTCGTCAACCTCATCACCCGCGAGCCGAGCGATGATCCGGAATTCTTCGGCCGCGCCGAATATGGCGAACGCGGCACGGCGCAACTGGTCGGCAATGTCGCAGGCCGCTTCGGCCCGGTCGCCGCAAGCGTGGGCGCGACTTACCTGACGACCGGCGGGGTGTCCGCCTTCAACGCGGCGCGCGGCGGGACCGAGCGCGACGGGTTCGAGAGCCTCGGAGTGAACGGCAAGCTCGACATCGCGCTCGCGGACAATGTCGCGCTCGACCTGCGCGGTTTCTATGCCGATTCGCAGACTGAATTCGACGGCTTCCCCCCGCCAGATTTCGCCCTCGCCGATACTGCGGCGGTGGGCGAAACAACGAACCTCGTCGGCTATGCCGGGATCAACGCCGCGTTCCTCGATGGTCGTTTGCGCAACCGGTTGGGCTTTGCCTACACCCGGATCGACCGGACCGACTTCGCCAGCCGGGGAGGGGCCGAAACCTTCGATGCCGACGGCGAGAACCGCCGCTTCGAATATCAGGGCGTGTTCGACACGGGCGATCTCGCTGACATCGTGTTCGGGGCCGAGCGCGAGGAGAGCGAGTTTGCCACCCTCGGCTTCGGCTCGCAGGAAGCCGCCGAGGTGTGGATCAACTCGCTCTATGCCCAGCTCAACCTCACCCCGCTCGAAGGCCTGTCCCTGACCGGCGGCGTGCGCCGCGACGATCACCAGACCTTCGGCGGCGAGACGACCTTCCAGGCGAGCGGGGCCTACAGCCCCGATGGCGGTACAACCGTGCTGCGCGCAAGCTATGGCGAGGGGTTCAAGGCGCCTTCGCTGTTCCAGCTGTTCAGCAATATCGGCAATCGCGATCTGCAACCCGAGGAGGCCCGGACGTGGGATGCCGGGATCACCCACAGCTTCCTGGGCGGACGCGCCCGCGCCGGCGTCACCTATTTCGAGCGCGAGGCCGAAAATCTGATCATCTTTGTCGGCTGCTTCGACAACCCGCTGCCGCCCTGCCAGGTGCCCAATCCGCCCTTCGGCACCTATGACAACATCGCGCGGGCAGGCGCCGATGGCTGGGAGTTCCAGCTCGCGCTTCAGCCGGTTGACGGGTTCGACATCGCCGCGCAGTATTCGATCATCGACGCCTTCGACGAGACCACCGGCAACCGCCTGCCGCGCCGGCCCGGCGACACCTTCAGCCTCAACACCGACTATCGCTTGCCCGGCGGCATCGGCGTGGGAGCGACCGTGCTGTTGGTCGGCGACAGCTTCGACAATGCGGCCAACACCGTGCGGCTGGACAGCTATATCGTGGCCGATATCCGGGCAAGCTACGGCATCACCGAAGCGTTCGAGCTGTTCGCGCGGGTCGAAAACCTGTTCGACGAGAACTACGAGACCGCCTTCGGCTTCGGCCAGCCGGGCCGCGCGGTTTTCGGCGGCGTGCGATACCGGATGTGATGACGATGAAGCGAATGATCCTCGCGCTGCTCGCGTGCCTCGCGCTCGCCGCCTGTTCGCAGGCGACCGAGCGGGCTGGCGGCGGGGCGCGGCGGATCATCAGCCTCGACTACTGCGCCGACCAGTATGTGCTGCGCTTTGCCCGGCGCAAGGACATTCTCGCGCTCTCGCCCGAAGCGGGCCGGCGCTATTCCTATCTGCGCGCCGAGGCGCAAGGCTTGCCGCAGGTCCGCCCGCGCACCGCCGGAGTGCTGGCGCTGCAGCCGACGCTGGTGGTGCGCTCCTATGGCGGGGGGCCGGGGATCGAGGCCTTCCTCGAGCGCGCCGGGGTGGAGGTGGTGCAATTGGGCTATCCCGAAACTCTCGTCGATGTCCGCGCCGAGGTGCTGCGGGTGGGGGCGGCGCTCGGCAACCCGGCGGCGGCGCAGGAGGTGGCTGCGCAGATGGACCGGCGCCTTGCCGCGCTCACCGCGCGCCGGGGTGAGCCGCGCGCGGCGCTCTACCTCACCCCCGGCGGCGTGACGGCGGGGGCGGGTACGATGATCGACGAGCTGCTGCGCGCGGGGGGCCTCGCCAATTTTCAGGGCCGCCCGGGCTGGAACCCGATCCCGCTCGAGCGGCTCGCCTATGAGCGGCCGGACCTCGTCGCGGCCGGATTTTTCGAGAGCAGGCCAGCCCATCCCTGGAGCGCGGCGCGCCATCCGGTCGCACGCGCGCAGCTTGCCGAGCTGCCGGTGGTGCCGCTCGAGGGCGCATGGACCGCTTGCGGGGCATGGTTTCTGGTTGATGCTGTCGAAGCGCTGGCAACCGCGCCCGGCCAAGCCGAGGCGAAGCCCCGGTGAAGAGCGTCAATTCCCTCCTCGCGCTTGGCCTCGTGCTCGCGCTCTTTGCCGCGCTGCTGCTCGGCTCTGTCGCGCTGCCGCCAGCGCGGATCATGGCGGCGCTGGCCGGCGGCGGGAGCGCGGGCGATAGCCTCGTCGTCTGGCAGATCCGCCTGCCGCGCGCGCTCGCGGCAGCGGCGGTCGGCGCAGCGCTCGGGATGAGCGGCGCGGCGCTGCAGGGTCTCTTGCGCAACCCGCTGGCCGAGCCCGGCATCCTCGGGGTTTCCGCCAGCGCCGCGCTGTGTGCGACCTTCGTGCTCAATTTCGGGCTCGCGGCGGCCGGGCCGCTGATCCTGCCGCTGGCGGCGGTGGCAGGCGCACTCGCAGCGACCGCGGTGGTTGCTGCGGTCGCGCTGCGCACCCGCTCGGTGGTGACCTTGATCCTCGTCGGCGTTGGCCTCTCCAGCTTTGCAGGCGCGGTGATGGCGCTGCTGATGAACCTTGCGCCCAATCCCTTCAGTCTTGCCGATATGGTCAACTGGATGCTCGGCACGGTCGATAATCGCAGCTTTGAAGACCTTGGCTTTGCGGCGCCTTTCCTCGCGCTCGGCATGGCGATCCTCGTTGCGATGCGGCGGGGTCTGGCAGCGCTCGCTTTGGGCGAAGAGACCGCCGAGGGGCTGGGTCTCGACCTCACACGCCAGCGGCTCGGGATGATCGTGGGCGCCGGGCTGGCAACTGGGGCGGCGGTGGCGCTCGCGGGCGCAATCGGCTTCGTCGGGATCGTCGCGCCGCACCTGTTGCGCCCCTTTCTGCGCTACGATCCGGCGCGGCTACTGGTGCCCTCCGCGCTGCTGGGAGCGCTGCTGCTGGTGCTCGCGGATATCGGCGTGCGGCTGATCCCGACCGACAGCGAACTGAAACTCGGCGTGGTCGCAGCGCTGATCGGCGCGCCGGTGTTCGTGTGGATCGCTGCACGGCGCAGGCTCGCATGAGCGCGCTCGAAGCCCGCGGCCTTTCGCTCCGCATCGCTGGGCGCACGCTCGTCTCGGAGGCGAGTTTCGCGCTCGAGCCCGGCACGCTCACCATGCTGATCGGCCCCAACGGCGCGGGCAAGACGACGCTGCTGCGCTTGGCGCTCGGCCTCATCGCACCTGACGCCGGGGAGGCGCTGATCGGAGGGGCACAGGTGCGCTCGCTCTCGCCGCCCGAGCGCGCGCGCCGCGCCGCCTACCTGCCGCAGGCCCGTCCGCTGGTGTGGCCACAGCCGGTGCGTGACATCGTCGCGCTTGGCCGCTTCGCCTATGGCGCAGCGCCCGGAAGGCTCTCCCCTGATGATGCCGCCGCCGTCACCCGCGCGATCACCGCCTGCGGGCTTGAGGGCTTCGAGGAACGCGCCGCCGATACGCTCTCGGGCGGCGAACTCAGCCGCGTCCACCTTGCCCGCGCGCTGGCCGCCGAGGCCCCGGTGCTGGTCGCCGACGAGCCGGTCGCCGCGCTCGACCCGCGCTATCAGCACGAGGTGCTGCGCATCTTCGGTGCGGCCGCGAGCGCCGGGACGGCGGTGCTCACCGTGGTCCACGACCTCGCGCTGGCCGCGCGCTATGCCGACCGGCTGCTGTGGATGCACGATGGCCGGATCGTCGCGGACGGCAGCCCGGGCGAAAGCCTCACGCCTGAGCGACTACGCGCGGTGTTCGGCATCGCGGCCGAGGTGGAAACCGGCCGCGATGACCGCCCGCAGCTCCACATTGTGGGACCTTGCTAGCTAGCGAAGGCCGCTTGGCCGCGAGCGCAGCTACGGGTATAGAAGCGGGCGCTAAGGGAGGACTGACGGATGAGTGCAAAGAGAATGACGGTGATCGCGGGGGCGTTCGCGCTGGCGATCGGCCTTGCAGGGTTTTCCATCGCAACCGGTCAGCCGCTTGCTGACAAGTCCGCCGCCGAGGCGCGCGTCGCTGAACCTGCGGCCGTGCGCGATGTGAGCGTGGCCGAGGCCAACGCCATGGTCAAGCGCACATCTGGCGTGGTCGTGCTCGATGTGCGCACGCCCGCAGAGTTTGCGCAAGGCCACATCGATGGGGCGTTGAACCTCGATTTTCGCAGCCCGGATTTTGCGCAGCGGCTCGCCCGGCTCAATCCCGCCGGCAGCTATCTCCTGCATTGCAAGACGGGCACCCGCAGCGCGCAGGCGCTCGCGGTGATGACGCAGCAGGGTTTTGGCGACATCGCGCACATGCGCGCAGGGTTCGACGGCTGGAAGGCGTCGGGAATGGCCGTCGCGCGCTGATCGCGTGGCGACAGCCATTGCACCGGGGCGCTGGCCGCACGCCCTGATCCTCGCCGTGCTTGCCCTGGCGACTTTGCTGGCGGCGGTCTGGAGCATCTCGGGCGCGCGGCTGTTGCTCGCGTGCCTGATCGGGCTGCTTGCAGGCTTTGCGCTCTATCATGCGGCCTTCGGCTTCACCGCGCACTGGCGCCAGTTCCTCCATGAAGGCCGCGGCGCTGGCCTGCGCATGCAGTTCGTTCTCATCGGCCTCACGAGCCTCGTCACTTTCCCGCTGATCGGATATGCAGATGCGCTCGGGATCGCCGCGAGGGGAGCGATCGCCCCGGTCGGCCTCAGCGTGGTCGCAGGCGCGTTCGTGTTCGGCTTCGGGATGATGTTTGCCGGCGGATGCGGCTCGGGCACGCTCTTCACCGTGGGCGGCGGGAGCACGCGCATGGTGATCACCCTCAGCGCCTTCGTCGCAGGCTCGCTCGTTGCCACGCTCCACGCGGGCTGGTGGCAGGCGCTGCCCTCGCTTGGGCGCATCTCGCTGGTCGATCGGTTCGGCCCGTGGTCAGCGCTTGCTCTCGTCCTCGGCGCGATGGCCGCGATCTGGCGCTATTCGACCGCGCGCGAGCGGCGGCTCCACGGCGGGCTCGAGCCGCCACGCGAAACCGGGTCCTGGCTCGCTGGCCCGTGGTCGCTCCTCGTGGGAGCTATCGCACTTGCAGTGGTCAGCATCGCGACCATTCTCCTGCTCGGCAGGCCATGGGGGATCACGTCGGCCTTTGCGCTGTGGGGGGCCAAGATCGCGAGCGCGGCGGGGGTCGACGTTGCCAGCTGGCCTTATTGGCAGACCCGCGCAGGCTGGCTCGAGCGCAGCGTGTTCGACGACCCGACTTCGGTCATGAATTTCGGCATCATCGGCGGCGCGCTCCTCGCCGCCAATCTGGCAGGTCGCTTCCGCCCGACGCTGCGCCTGACCTGGGGCGAGCTTGGCACCGCGCTGCTCGGGGGCCTGTGCATGGGCTATGGCGCGCGGATCGGCTATGGCTGCAATATCGGTGCCTATCTGGGCGGGATGATCTCGGGCAGCGTGCATGGCGTGAGCTGGATGGTGGCGGCGTTCTTCGGCAGCGCGCTCGCCTTGAAGCTGCGGACCGGCCGCGGATTTGTGCCCTGAGGCACGGGCGTTTTGCCCATCGCGCAAGCCCTTTGCGAAGCATCATGTGCTCCGCACCCGCCCTTCCCGATCTGTCCTGCCCCGCGCCAGAACCGCCGCTTTATGGTCAAGCGGCGCTTAAGGAAGGCTCGCGAGCGCCACCGCCTTTGCCGCCAACAGCTTGTTTCAATTGCACCGGCTAGTTGCCTCTCAACGCGCCTGAGCGCTGGAGGAGAATGGGGTGATGGATACCGTGCCGAACGAAGAGCCGATGGTCGCAAGGTGACCTTCTTCAAGGCCGCCTATATCGAGCATGAGGGCAAGCTCGAATTCGTTACACTCAGAAACGTCTCGGCCAAGGGCGTGAGCTTTGCCGGGAACAGCGCGGTCAAGATCGGCGATCGCATCACTTTCTGCTTCGGCAGCGAGGAGCCGCGCGAGGGCACCGTCGCCTGGACCAAGGGCATCCAGTTCGGAGTCAGGGTCGAAGGGGACGACCTTGGTGATCCCGTTCATCTCGAGCAATTCCAGCCGCGTGCGGTCCGCTTGCCGGTCGAGGGAGAGGCGCGGCTTTATGTCGATGGTTCGCGGCACGAATGCCTGGTGCGCAATCTCTCGCTCAAAGGCGCCTGCATCAGCACCGCAGCGCCCATGCGACCGGGCCAGCTGCTCTCGCTCGAAGTTGCCGGGCAGTCCTTTGAGCTTGCGACCGTGAAATGGGTGGAGGGGGGCAAGGCGGGCGTGCTGCTTTCAGCGCCGATCCCGCCTGAAACGTTCCGCTCGCTATTGGCCAAGACGCAGGCCAGCCAAGCGGGCGATCGGCCGACCGAGCTCGCTGCATAGGCGCGCATCGCGCGCTCTGGTGCAAATACGAGGCGCGCGTAAGGCCAATCTTCATCAAATTCGCCGATCAGGAAGGCGATGCCCAGAGCCGCTCCTGTCCTAGCCATGCTTTTCGCCGGTCTTGCGATCTGGCCGGCCGGGCCGCTGAAGGCGAACGCGCCGTCCACCCGGCAAGCGATGGTCGCCGATCTCACCGCAGCCGAACACCGGTTTGCGCGCGGCCTGTGGTCACGCGAGGACTTCGACAGGACTTGGGGCGCGGTCGGCACAGTCCCCGAGGCGATTTCGGTCGCCGCCCAGGCGACCTCGATCGATTACGAATTCCTGCTTGCACAGGCCTATCTCGAATCCGCCATGAACCCCGGCGCCCGCGCGCGCACCTCGAGCGCGACCGGGCTCTTCCAATTCATCAACAGCACCTGGCTCAGCACCGTGCAGCGCCACGGAGCCCGCTTCGGGCTTGACGACTGGGCGCAGCAGATTGGTTCAGCCCCAGGCGGCGGCGTGTTCATGCCCGATGGCGCATCGCGGCAACAATTGCTCGAGCTGCGCACCGATCCGCTCGTCGCCTCGGTGATGGCGGCGGGCCTTGCTGAGGACAATCGCCATGCGCTCGAGGCGGTGCTCCAGCGCGCGCCAAACTATACCGAGCTTTATCTTGCGCATTTTCTCGGCGCACGCGGTGCCACCCGCTTCGTGACCTTGCTGCAATACGATCCCTCGGTCAGCGCGTCCTCACACTTCCCCGAGGCAGCACGGGCAAACCGGGCGATCTTTTTCGAGCGCGATGGCAGCGCGCGCAGCCTCGCAGGCGTGATGCGCTTGTTCGATGGCAAGATCGCGCACGCGCTCGATCAGGTGCGCCATCATGTCGCGGCGGATCGCTACCGCGCGGCGACCGTCCAGCTCGTCGCCCGGCACAGCGAGCGCAAACCCGAGCCCGCGCCGGTCACTGCGAGGCCCAAGGGGTATCTCGAGGTCGATGACGCGATCTTCGCGCAAGTGAACGGAGCGACCCTCGTCACCGGGGGCTTAACGGGGGGCTGAAGCCTTGTTTCAGCTGAGATCGAGCGAGATCACGACGACGCCCCGCGCCCGGTCGACGTAGGTCGAGCGCGAGGCGGAGGCGGGCAAACTGTCTGCGTTCGCCTGCGCCAGCGCGGGCTCTGCGAGACCGGCGCGCGGCGAACCGGGCCATGTCACCCTGACCCCCTCGAGCACGGTGACGCCAGCGCTAACGCTCACACTCGTGCTGGCGACTGTTCGCTGAGACCGGCCCCGCTCGGAACTCTTGTCCGGGCTCGCCGGATGCGCCTCGGCCGCGCCCGCCCCGATTCCAGCGCCAATGCCGAGAGATGCGGCCAATGCCATCATGCGCGTGACGAGCGGGCACTTCATTCGCGCAGGAGTAGCAAGCGTGCCTTGCCCATCTCCTCCGGTTCAGCGCCGTAACCTTACGCAAGAGCCCCTAGGCAGAGCGCACGAGCTGGCTCACCATCGTGATCAGTTCGCTCCCGCGATAGGGCTTCTTGAGCAACTGGACCTTCTCCTGGTCGGCGGCCCTGAGCTGATCGAGCGCGCTCGCGGGAAAGCCCGAGGTGAACAGCACCTTCATGCCCGGCGCAAGGTCGCGCGCCTTCTCGGAGAGTTCCACGCCGTTCACACCACCGGGCATGATGATGTCAGTGAACAGGAGGTCGAACCGCTCGCCCGATCTGAGCCGATCAAGCGCCGCGCACCCATCGCGCGCGCACTCGACCGCAAAGCCTGCCCGGGTGAGCAGCTTCTCGACATGCCGGCGGACATCTTCCTGGTCCTCGACGACGAGGATCCTCGCTCCGTTGGCCACTGGCGCGTCCGGCGCGATCGGCGCTTCCTCGCTGGCCGCAACGGGCCGCTCGCTCACCGGCAGGAAGATGCTGACCCGTGTGCCCACGCCCGGTTTGCTGTCGATCTGGATCGAGCCGCCCGATTGCTGCGCAAAGCCATAGGCCGAGCTCAGCCCCAGCCCGGTGCCGCGGCCAAACTCCTTGGTCGTGAAGAACGGATCGAACGCTCGTGCGACCACGGCCTCGCTCATGCCAATGCCATCATCGATAACGCTGATGCAGACATAGCGACCTGGGTTCACCCTCAAGTCGGAGCTCGACCGCCCCTTGGTCACCACCTTGTTCTCGCAACGGACCTCGACCGTGCCGCCATCGGGCATCGCATCGCGGGCGTTGACCGCGAGATTGATGATCGCGCGTTCAAGCTCGCAGCGGTCAACCTCGACGTCCCAGATATCCTCGCTCACCTGCGTGACGAGCCGCACGCTTTCGGTCAGCCCGGACTTGAGCAGCGGGCCCAGGTTGGCGATTGCCTCGCACACATTGATCCGCGCGGTGTTGAGCCGGGTCTGCCCCGAGAAAGCGAGCAGGCGGTTGGTGAGCTCGGCCGCCGAGCGCGAAGCCTTGCCGATGAGCTCGACCGATTCCTGATCCTCCTCGGCGAGCGTGCTCATCGCGAGCAATTCGGCATTGCCCTGGATGATCATCAGCAGATTGTTGAAATCGTGGGCGACCCCGCCCGTCATCTGGCCCACCGCCTCGAGCGCGCGCGAGCGCGACGAATGTTCGAGCGCCAGCTTCTCCATGGTCACGTTGCGCGCATTGCCGAGGATTCGGTGCACCCCGCCCTCCACGCGGCGCAGGATCGCGGCCTTGATCTCGATATGCTCAAAATGCCCATCGGGCTCGCGCATCCTGAACTCGCACTGCCAACGCGACGAACCCAGCATGATCGCATCAGCCAACGATGTCTCGGCCTGCTGCTTGTCTGCCGCGATGATCTTGGCGGACCAGTGCGTTGGATCGAACCCGGCTTCGTCAAAGGAGAGATTGAGCTTTTTGGGCCAGTTGGGCGTCACCCAGAAGGCCCTGCTTTCAAAGTCGAAGTCCCACAGCACATCGCTCAGCGTATCAGCGATGATGCGAAAGCGCTCTTCTTGCCGCTGGAGCTTTTCCGCCGCGCCGACCTCGCTCGTGACATCGCGGGCAATCCCGACGAGCCTCCGACCGGCATGAGTCTCGCGCACCTCGGCGATGACTTCGATCCGCACGATCTTGCGATCGGGCCGATGAAACCGCACGGTCATGATGTATCCTTCGCCGTGTTCAAGCGCGCGCGCGGAGCGGGCATCGAATTCTGCGCGATCTTCGGGATCGATGCGCTCATGGAAGTGGACGAGCGGCGCGGGATAGCTGTCCTGATCGAGCCCGGTCATCTCGTAGAGCTCGTCCGACCAGTAGATGAGATCGTGCTCGATCGAATAGTCCCAAAGGCCGATCTTCGCAGCCTTGCGGGCGCTCGCGAAATGCCGCTCGACGGTCTCCTGCTGGAGGAGCGAATCGCTCAGCGCGTGCTGCATCTTCTTTTCATCGGTGATGTCGCGCACCGCGCCTGCGACTGCCTTGGTGCGGCCATCCTCTCCGATGACTGGCTCGGCGATCACCGCAAGGTTGATAAGTTTGCCGGCTTGCGTGATGCCGGAGATCTGGTGGCTCTGGCGGATCTGCCGCTTGATGCAGGTCGCCGCTATTTCACTCAGGGTGTCGCGGTCCTTGGGCGCGATGTATCTGAAGCCTGCGGCAGCGCTGGTGATGTCGGTTCCAGGATCGACTCCGAAGATGCGACAGGTGCCGTCCGACCAGATCACGCGATCCTCCTCGACGAGATAGGCCCAGCTGCCGATCGCTCCGATCTCCTCGGCGCGCGCCTTGAGACCTCGCTCGAGTTCCAACGCCTCGATCGCCTTGGCCAGTTTGGTGACATCGCGCTGGACCGAGCAGTAGTAGATGATCTTGCCAACCTCGTTGCGGACCGGGGCGATATTGAGCTCGGTCTGATACGGCGCGCCCGACTTGGTGTAGTTGAGGATGACTTCGCGGACATGCTCGCCCCGGCGCAGTTTCTCGGAAATCCGCCGCGCGGTTTCGCTGTCGGTATCCCTGCCGCGAAACATCCGGGGCGAACGGCCGATCACTTCCTCGCGCGAATAGCCGGTCGCCTCGAGCCAGGCTGGATTGACATAGACAATGTGCCGCTCGCCCGTTTCATTTTCGCCGGCATCGGTGATGATGACGTGGTCGGACAGCCTGTCGAACGCGAATACCGGCAGACGCGCACTCAGTTCATGGCCCGGTTTCATCGTCTGCGATCTGCGCCTGATTGCCGGTCTGTTCGGGGCGCGCATGGCAGGCCTTCGCCCCGGGCGCTGATCTCGCCGTGCCCTTCGCGGCCGCCTGTCGGATGTCTTGCCATCATTGCCCGCCGAGACACTGGATCCTTTCGACAGCATTATCAAGTTGCATTGACAAAGACCACCAGCTTGTATGCTGTTACGATGTTTGACCCAATGACATCCCGGGCAAAAATTGCCTTTGGCAGATTTAAAGAAAATCCTGAATTCGACGCCCTTTTCTCGCATCGCACATGATCAGCATTGGAACTTTCGCGGCGACGCTCCTCGTAATTCGAGCCACCGCACTTATATAACTTAATATATTTTGCATTCTCATTTTCGAGCGAGCAACAGCGGCAGTCCAGATGGAGGAGATCAGAGAACTCAGGGCGGCGCGGGCGAAACTACCGGGCTGGCCTGATCGATCCGGAAGGACTAATAGGGAGAGGCGATGAACCAAGCGCTTGAGGAAAGCCCGCTGGTCGCGATTGTCGATGACCAGCGTGATGTGCGCACTACCTTGGGCCGGGGCCTTACGGGGAAGGGTTACCGGTGTCATCCGTTCAGCAGCGGCCATGACCTTCTGGAAGCGTTCTCGTATCTTGAGCCCGACTGCATCCTGCTCGATCTGCGCATGCCCGGGATTGACGGCCTACAAACGCTGCGCGCAATCCCCGAAAACAAGAGATTCATCCCCGTCATCTTCTTCACCTCGCATGGCGACATCCCGATCGCGATCGACGCGATGAAATCGGGCGCGGCGGACTTCATCGAGAAACCGGCCAGTTTCGACGAGATTGCGGACAAGATCAGGCGCGCTCTCGATGAGCGCAAGCCGCTGGTCGAGGTGTCGCATTCGGCACGCGAGGCGCAGCAATTGCTGGCGCATCTGACCAATCGCGAGCGCGAGGTGATGCGGCTCGCCTGCGACGGGCTGCAGAGCAGCGAGATCGCGCAGCGGCTCGGCCTGTCGGTCCGCACGATCGAATCCCACCGCTATAACGCAATCCAGAAACTCGGGGAAAGCAAGCTGATCAACATCCTGAAGATCTTTCAGGCAGCCGGGATCTGACACGGGCCACACTTCAACGGGGGCACCAATTAAGGTTATCGTCAAGGAAAACGATCTGGACGCGGCGCGCACGCTCGCGCGGATGTTGCACAAGCTCGGCCACACCTGCGAATGGGTCGAGGATGCCCGCGATCTGCTCTCCTGCAACACCAGCCTCGCGCCCGATGTCATCATCACCGACATCTTCATGCCCGATGTCGAAGGGCTCGAACTCATCCGTCGGCTGAAGCGCAGCGCGCTCTCGCATGTGCCGATCATCGCCGTATCGGGCGGGGGCGATTACATGGGCGGGATCGTCAATGTCGAGAACAGCTTCGTCGCCAAGGCCGCGATCACCTTCGGGGCGGCCCGCTTCCTGCGCAAGCCGATCACGCTTGCAGAGCTCGAACGGGCGCTCGCCGCGTGCCGCACCGGCACCCCGTCCACGCCCAATGTGATCCGCTAGGCCCGCCCGCTGCCCCGCGGCCCTCGTGCGGCCCTCCCCGATCGCGACCGAGCGCGCCCGGGTTGGCAAACGCATTGGCGGACGCGCGGGCAAACGCGCTTGCCCCGTCCCGCGCCTCGGCTTAGGGGCAGCGCCATGACCGATACCCCCCCCGATCGCGACCTCATCAATCGCCGGTTCTACCGCGCGACCGAGGAGAGCCGGTTTGCCGAGGAAGCCCCCGACCGCACCCCGCAGACCCAGCATCCCGCCTACAAGCTCGCCTTTCGCGACACCGACTTCCTGCTGCGCGAGGAGCTGCGCCCGGTCCGCTTCCAGCTCGAGCTGCTCAAGCCCGAGATGCTGCTCGACGAGGCGCGCGTCGGCTCGACCCTCGTGATGTACGGCTCGGCCCGCATCCCGGCGCCCGAGGAGGTCGAGGCGCGGCTTGCGGCGGCCAAAGGCAGGAGCGAGTTCGAGCAAACGGTCGCCCAGCGCCTCGCCGACAAGGCCAAGTACTATGCCGAGGCCTACCGGCTTGCCCGGCTCGCCTCGGAGAAGGCGATCATCGAGGATGGCAAGCGTCAGTTCGTCGTCACCACCGGGGGCGGGCCTTCGATCATGGAGGCGGGCAATCGCGGGGCATCGGATGCAGGCTCCGAATCGATCGGGCTCAACATCATCCTGCCGCATGAGCAGGCGCCCAATTCCTACGTCACCCCCTATCTCTCGCTCAATTTCCACTATTTCGCGCTGCGCAAGATGCACTTCCTCCTGCGCGCGCGCGCGGTCGCGGTGTTCCCGGGCGGGTTCGGCACGTTCGACGAACTGTTCGAACTCCTGACCCTCGTCCAGACTGGTAAGATGAAGCCCATTCCGATCCTGCTGTTCGGGCGGGACTTCTGGACGCGGGTGATCGATTTCGATGCGCTTGCCGAAGAGGGCACGATTTCGCGCCAGGATCTCGATCTCATGACCTGGTGCGAGACCGCCGAAGAGGCGTGGGAGCACATCGTCGACTTCTACGATCTCTCGCACTAGGCCTGCGCGAGGCGCTCGCCTTGCCGCTCGCAAAGCACGCTTGAACCGCCTGTTACACTGTCCAGAACCAAAAAACTTACCCTTGCGCGCGGGGCCAATGCCGCGCGGTGGCAGCGTGCGATCGGGCAGGACGGCGCGGCGGTTCATCAGCCGCTGACTTAGCCCGGCCTCCGCGCTGTAGGAAACCGGTTTGACCAGCCGCCAAGCCCGCGCCTCACTCCCCGCTGAGCTTCCTCACCGCGTGATGCCCGAGCGGTCCGTTGCCTGCGCCAAAACCGGGGGCGGCGAGGATCGCCTGGCGCACGAACGCGCGGCCCAATTGCACCGCATGGTCCATCGGCTGGCCGTGGCCCATCAGCGTCGCGATCGCGGCCGAGAGCGTGCAGCCGGTGCCGTGGGTGTGGGGCGTGTCGACCCGGCTGTGCTGGAACCGGCGCACGCTCTCCTCGCCGTCGCGCGCGGGCGTCACCAGGATATCGAGCACCTTGCTGCCTGCCCCCTTGCCGATAGTCCCCTCGCTGCCAACCGTGTGCCCGCCTTTCGCCAGCACCGCGCAGCCATATCGCTCGACCAGCGCACGCGCCGCCGCTTCGACCAGATCGGTGTCGCGCAAGGTGCGCCCGCACAGATGCTCGAGCTCGGGCAGGTTGGGCGTGATCAGCGTGGCGCGCGCGAACAGCCGCTCGCGCATCACCTCGATCGCCTCGTATGCGATCAGCACCGCGCCCGAACTCGCCACCATCACCGGATCGAGGATCACCGGCACATTGGTGTTAACCGCCCCCAGCGCCTCGGCAACCGCATGGATGATCTCGGCATCGTGCAGCATTCCCAGCTTGATCGCATCGACGCCGATATCCGCAACGCAAGCTTCGATCTGAAGCGCGACCATCTCGGCTGACATCGGCGCGATCGCCTGAACGCCGACGCTGTTTTGCGCCGTCACCGTGGTGATCGCGCTCATCGCGTAGCCGCCGAGCATGGTGATCGTCTTGATATCCGCCTGGATCCCGGCGCCGCCCGAGGAATCCGAGCCGGCGATGGTAAGGATGCGGGGCGGTCTGGGCTGTTCAGGGCTGGTGCTCATCCGCGCGCTTTAGCAGGCTCGGGCGCGCGGCGGGACGGTTTTTGCGCTGCGGGCGAGGAAGCGCTTTGGCGTGGTTTGCCGGCATTGCCGCGCCCGGCGAGCGACCCCCGGCCCGGCACGTTTCACGAGTCACAAAAGATAATGAAACGCCAATAAAACTATCAAAAGATAAGAAAAAACAGAAGGTTGATTTGGCAGTTGCGCAGTCTGGCGGATCCGCACCACGGTTGGTCGCTTCGCAGGACCAAGGGTTCGCGTCAGTCATTGCATGAGTACAACACCAAATGGAGATTTGCGTATGACTGATACAGGCGCACACACTTCGCACTCCGGCACCCGGCAGGCGAAGGACGAATTGAAACAGGATGCCCAGACGATCAAAGAGAGCGTCGGCAAACAGGCCGAGAACCAGGCGCGCATGGGCCGCGACGAGGCGGTCGGAGCGGCCAAGGCGGCCGGCTCCGCCATCGACAAGGCAGCCGACGAGCTCCGCCGCGACGAGAATGCGCCGGACTGGCTCGCCTCGATGCTCACCAGCGTCGGAGGGCAGATCCAGCGGATCGCTGGCGAGTTCGAAAACCGTGAACCGCGCGAGATGATGCGTTCGGTCGAGGATTTTGGCCGCCGCACCCCGGGCATGTTTCTTGCCGCATCTGCCGCCGCTGGATTTGCCGCCGGACGCTATCTGCGCGCCGGCGCCGCACAGCACAGCGAGGAAGGCGAACAGCGCGGCGAACGGCGCGACAACCAGCGGTACGAGCGCTCTGGCAATGTGTCCGGCACCGGCATGACTCCTACACGCATGGCCGGCAACACTGGGACGACCGGCAGCACGGGATATGCCGGCAGAGGCGCATCGCCCTTGGGCGAGGACCTTGGAGCGAGCCCGCCTGAAGGCGGCGCAACCACGCAGAAGGGCCGGATCTGATGGCCAATCGAGCGAACGATCCAACTGACGCTCGGGTGCGCTCGGTCGATACGCCGAGCAGCCTCGGGCAAGGCAGCCATCCTCAGGGCGGCGGGGACAACATCATCGACCTGATCGGCCGGTTGACCTCGCAATCGGCGCATCTCGCACAGCAGCAGATCAATCTGGTGCAAGCCGAAATGCGCGAGACGGCGGACGACATCAAGCAAGGCGTCGCCAGCTTGGTCGGAGCCGCGGTGCTCGGCATCGCCGGCCTCGGCGTGACGCTGATGGGGATCGCCTACCTGATCGGCGATGCGATCGGCGACCGTGACCTTGCGACGCTGCTGGTCGGGGTCGCCGTGCTGATCATCGCGGGGATCATGTACTCTGCGGCGAGGAGCCAGATGAACGCCACCACCGTGCGCCCCGAGCGCACCATCGAGACAGCGGAACGCCTGCCCCACGCGGTGCAGGGCGAAACCCACAACCAATCCGGAGCCACATGATGAACACCAATGACCAATACCGCGACACGAACGGCGAAGCGACCAGCCACGACCACCGCTCAGCCGACGAAATCGAGCGCGACATCCGCGCAACGCAGGACGACATGAGCCGCACCGTCAACCGGCTCGGCGATCAGTTCACCCTGCGCAACCTCGTCAACGGCCTGCTCGACAAGGCCGAAGCCAACGATTTCGAGGCTCGCACGCTCTATGACGGAGCGCGGCGCAACCCGCTCGCGCTCGGCCTGATCTCGGCAGGAGCGATCTGGCTGGTGAGCGATAACGATGCAAAGCTGCCGAAGTTCGGTTCGTCCAGCAACGGCCATGATCGCGAGAGCGGCACCCTGATGCTCGGCGACGGCCACGAGCGTGAACACCGGGCCTATCTCGAGCACATGAACCGGATCGAACGCCGCGCCGATGAAGATCACGACAGCTATCAGCGGCGCCGCGACGATGCGCGCGCAAACTACCTGATGATCGAGCGGCGGCACGAAGAGGACGACAAGAGCTTTCGCGACCGGCTCGAGGAAGCGACCGAAAGCATGCGCCGCAAGCGCCATGAGATGGTCGAGAACGCGCGGGCTCGCGGCAGTTCGGCAATGAGCAAGGCGCGCGAGGCAGGCTCAAGTATCAGCGACCGCTCGCAGCGCACGGCTGACCAGGCGAGCCACATCTATGAGGAGAACCCTCTGATCGGCGGTGCGTTGGCGGCGCTCGTGGGCTTGATCGCCGGTTCGGCTGCGCCTGCCACGAATGCCGAGCGCAGGTTCATGGGCGAGCATGCCGAAGGTTCGCTCGAATTCGCCAAGCACAAGGCCCAAGGCCTGGCGGACAAGGCGCACGACATGAAGGACGACGCTATCGAGAAGGTCGAACACATGGCCGATCCGGACCACAGCGGATCGGACACCGTTCGTGGTTCCGGAAGGTCGCACGACAACACAGTGATACATCGCCAAGTTTGACCGCACGGCGAATTCGCACTCACGGCGGGCCGTCTCCTTTCCCGGGAGGCGGCCCGCTTCGTGCGTCAGGCCGCCGCGCGCACCGCTTCGCACACCTCGTCGACGACGCGCTCGACCTTGGCGGGATCATCGCCTTCGGCCATCACGCGGATGACGGGTTCGGTGCCCGAGGGGCGGATCACGAGGCGACCATTGCCGGCAAGCGCGGCTTCGGCTTGCGCGATGGCCGCTTGGACACGCTCGTTCTCAAGCGGTTTGCCGCCGTCATAGCGCACGTTCTTCAACAGCTGCGGCACCGGATCGAACACGTGGAGAAGCTCGCTCGCCGGCCTGCCTGAGCGCACAAGGCTGGTCAGCACGCGCAGCGCGGCGACCGTGCCATCGCCGGTGGTCGCATGATCGAGCAGGATCATGTGCCCCGATTGCTCGCCGCCGACGTTGAAGCCGCCTTCCTTCATCCGCTCGAGCACGTAGCGATCGCCAACTTTGGTGCGCTCGAGCGTGAGCCCGATCCCGCCAAGATAGCGCTCGAGCCCGAGGTTCGACATGACGGTTGCGACGACGCCGCCGCCGGTGAGCAGGCCCTTCTCGAGCATCCGCGTCGCGATCAGCGCCATGATCTGGTCGCCATCGACCGCGCGGCCTTGCTCGTCGACCACGATCAGCCGGTCCGCATCGCCATCGAGCGCAATGCCGATATCCGCGCCCTCCTCGACCACCCGCATCTTGAGCGCCTCGATCGCGGTCGAGCCGACACCATCGTTGATGTTGAGCCCGTTGGGCTCGACGCCCAATGCGATGACCTCTGCGCCAAGCTCCCAGATCGCGCTGGGTGCGACCTGGTAGGCCGCCCCGTGCGCGCAATCGACCACGACCTTGAGCCCGTCGAAGCGGATGTCGGAAGCCACCGATTGCTTGACCGCGTGGATATAGCGCCCGCGCGCATCATCGATCCGGCGCGCGCGGCCGATATCGGCTGGCGCGGCGAGCGGGATCTCGCCCTCGATCAGCCGCTCGATCTCGCTTTCGGCGGCATCGGACAGCTTGAACCCGTCGGGGCCGAACAGCTTGATGCCGTTGTCGGCGAATAGGTTGTGGCTCGCTGAAATCATCACGCCCAGATCGGCGCGCATCTCGCGCGTGAGCAGCGCGATCGCAGGGGTCGGCAGCGGGCCGGTCATGATCACGTCCATCCCCACGCTGGTGAACCCGGCAACCAGCGCGCTTTCCATCATGTAGCCCGAAAGCCGCGTATCCTTGCCGATCACGACCCGGTGGCGATGCCCGCCGCGCATGAAATAGGCGCCCGCCGCCTGACCCACGCGCATCGCCATCGCGGCGGTCATCGCGCCCTCATTGGTGCGCCCCCTAATGCCATCGGTGCCGAACAGTGTGCGTGTCATCTAAGGTTCTGCCGTGCCTTGTGTGTTGCGCCTCGATTGTCACGTGCTTCTGGCGCGGTTAGGGCGCGAAGGGAAGGGCATCGGCGAATGCGCTTGGCGATAAAGGACACGAGTTTGAACGAAGCGGCGAGCGACAACGCTGGGACAGGGGCAGGGGCAGCCGCGGGGCAGCGGTATGACCTGCTGACCATCCGCCTGCCGGTGCTCGCGACCTTTGCCGGGCTCGTCGGCGGGCTGGCGGCGGGGATCGTGCTGGCGGGTGCGGCGATTTCGCCGGGCGTGCTCGACGCGATCGCGCTGGTCGGCTCCTTATGGCTGCGTGCGCTGCAGATGACGATCATCCCGCTCGTCGCGAGCCTGCTCGTGCTGGGCCTCGCGCAAATGATCGCCGCCGCGCGGGCGGGCCGCGCTTCGCAGCTGTTCGTGGCGCTGGTGATCGCGGTGGCGGTCGCGGGCGGGGTGTTCACCGCCTTTGCCCTGCCGTTGCTGCTCGCGCTGTTCCCCGTGCCGCAAGGCGCGGCCGCGTTTCTCTCGCAGACCCCTGCGAGTGCGGGTTCGGGCGAGATCCCGGGCGTGCTCGCATTTCTCCAATCGCTTGTCGCGCCCAACATCATCGCCGCTGCCGCCGAAACCGCGATGCTGCCGCTGACGATCTTCTTCGCGCTATTTGCTGCGGCGATCTCGCGCCTGCCCGCAGCTCAGCGCGAGGTGCTGCTCGGCTTCTTCCACGCGCTCGCCAACGCGATGCTGCTAATCATCAGCTGGGTGCTCAAGGTCGCGCCGGTGGGCGTTGCCGCGCTCGCCTTCGGGGTGGGGCTGCGCAGCGGCGAGGGCGCCTTTGCCGCGCTGGCGCATTACATCCTTGTGGTCTCGGCGATGGGCGGGTTCGTGCTGGTGCTGGCCTATGCGATGGCGCTGGCCTTGGGGCGGGTGGGGCTCGTTCGCTTCGCGCGCGCGGTGCTGCCCGCGCAGGCGGTCGCGCTCTCGACCCAGAGCTCGCTTGCAAGCCTTCCCGCCATGCTCGAGAGCGCTCAGCGCCTGGGCCTCAAGCCCAGCACGGCCGAATTCGTGCTGCCGCTTGCAGTCGCGATCTTCCGCGCCACAAGCGTCGCGATGAACCTTGCGGTCGCGCTTTACGTGGCGCAGCTGGCCGGGATCGCGGTGCCGCTCCCGCTGGTGGCGATCGGGATCGCGGTTGCGGTCATCATCAGCATCGGGTCGGTCAGCCTGCCGGGATCGATCAGCTTCGTAGTCTCGATCGGGCCGATTGCGCTCGCGATGGGCGTGCCGGTCGAGCCGCTCGCGCTGCTGGTGGCGGTCGAGATGCTGCCCGATATCATGCGCACGCTCGGCAATGTGACGATGAACGTCGCGGTGACCGCGATCGTCGATCGTGCCGGGGAAGCGGGGGAAGACTAGAGGATCCGGGGCGTTTCCCCATTGCCCGCGGCGACTTCCTCGAGCTCTTCGAGGATCGCGCGGTGCGCGTTCGCATCGTCGGTCGAGCGCTGCGGGATCGAGCCTTCGGCGAGCATCGAGGTGAGCGCGGCGCGCGCGCGGCCTACCCGGCTCTTGATCGTGCCGACCGCGCAGCCGCAGATGTCCGCCGCCTCCTCGTAGGAGAAGCCGCCCGCGCCCACCAGCAGCAGCGCCTCACGCCGCTCAGGGGGAAGCGTGAGCAGCGCACGGTGCATGTCGGACAGGTGGATCGGCTCTTCCTGACCGGCGGGCGCTGTCAGGATGCGCTCTGCGACGGCCTCGTCATACTCGCCGCGAAACCGGTTGCGCCGCATGTCGGTGAGATAGGCGTTGCGCAGGATCACGAAGGTCCAGGCGCGCATCGAAGTGCCAGGCTCGAACCGTTCCTGCGCGGCCCATGCCTTGAGCAGCGTTTCCTGGACGAGATCGTCGGCCATGTCGGGCCGGCCGCACAAACCCCGCGCAAAGGCGCGCAGATGCGGAACGACCTCGGTGAGTTCGCGCTTGAAATCCGCTTTTTGTGCAGGGGTACGCTTGGGCGGGGGAGCTTTTTCCACCATCAGCGCACGTTTCCATTCTGGCTTGATCGGCCCTGCTCTGATCCACCATGATCGGGTGCACCATGGCCTGATGCGCCGCCATCGCTCTCGACATCGAGCCGGGATAGCAGATCACGGAACGTGTCGGGCAGCGGTTCATCGAGCACCGAATCATACAATTGGCGCAAACCCCCCGCCCATTCCGGCTTGGCCTTGGACCTGACCTTGCCTTCTGGGCCTTCTGGACCTTCCGGGCCTCCTGCGCCGGTCTCGCTGCCGGCGCGATGTTCGGGTTTGCCAGCCCCTTCGGCCACGCCGTGGGTCGCGCCCTTGCCGCTCCCTGGTGAATTGCCCGACATATGTATCTTGCCTTGTCTCTATCTGATTGCGCGCTGCCTGGTTGCCCTGGCTGATCGCGCTGGTAGCGCACTCCGTGATGCAGCCCTTGCAACCACGAATCGCTTGCCAGAGCGCACCGCCCACCGCGTCCTTGCTGTCTATCTGGGAACCAACCCTTACATCTTTGGTTCCGGCCATTAACACGAAAAGGGGGCTCGCGAAGGCGCAAGACAGCCTTTAGGACAATCCCAATTCCGCCATGGCGAGGCGGCAGATCACCGCGCTGGAGACCATGGCCACGCTGCACAAAAGGCACCGCAAAAGCGATCCGCTCGATGCGCTCAAACCGTTCGCCCCCGGCGATGCGACGAGCACGCTGGGCGGTGGACGCGCGCGGCGCTGGCTGGTGCGGTATCCGCGCGCGGTCCCGGTCGGCATCTTTCTTGCCATCATCGCGATCACCGCTTTCAGCGTCTTTGCGATCGAGAGCAATGCGCGCGCGCGCGAACGCGCCCAATTGAGCGAGCATGCCGAAAGCATCGTCTCCGCGCTCGAGCGGCGGGCGAGCAGCTATGCCGCCTTCCTGCGCGCAGGCGCGGCGCTGTTTGCCGGTCGCGACGAGGTCAGCCCGCGCGAATTCCAGCAATTCGTGAGCGAATTGAGACTTGGGGACGAACATCGCGGGGTCGAGGGGATCGGCTGGATCAGCCTCATCTCGGGCGAGGAAATCGAGCCCTTCCTCGCTCGCCAGCGAGCGCTTCAGCCCGGTTTTCGCGCAATCCGGCCGATCCCTGATCCGCAGCGTCAGATGATCGGCCCGGTCACCTATTTCGCGCCCGAGACAAGCCCCTATCGCTCGATGATCGGGTTCGACATGGCGTCCGAGCCGGTCCGCGCAGCAGCGATGCAGAAGGCGCGCGAGACCGTGCGCCCGATCGCCTCGGCGCGGATTGTGCTGGAGGGCGAGGGCATCGCGAGCGTGCCGGGCTTCAACATCTTCATGCCGGTCTATCGCAGGATCGAGCGCGGCGAGACGAGCGAGCGCGAGCTTGCCGGGTTTATCTTCAGCAAGTTTCACGGCGGGCGCTTCCTTGCAGCCGCAGTCGAGAGCGCCCCTGCGCCGGGCCTCGGCGTAAGGCTCTACGACAAGCCGCAAGCGGACACCGCCAGTCTCCTGGCGGCGCGCCCGGCCAGCGGGACGAGCGGCCGGAGGGTCGAGCAGGTGGTCAACATCGCCGACCGCGAGCTTTTGCTGGTGGTCGAATCGCCCGAGGCGAGCAGGCTCGCCACGCTCTCGATGGTGACGCTGCTGTTCGGCCTGGCGCTTGCCAGCCTCCTGATGCTGCTCGCGCGGCTCCTCACCCAGCAGGCGCTCGAGGACCAGGCGCGGCTCGCCTTCTACGAAGAGCAGCACTCGATCCGCAACTCGCTGACGCGCGAGCTCAATCACCGGGTCAAGAACACGCTGGCGAACGTCCTCTCGATCCTCTCGCTGACCCGCCGCCGGACGAACAATCTCAACGACTTCGCCAGCTCGCTCGAGGGGCGGATCCGGGCGCTCTCGGCCACGCACGATCTCCTCACCGGTTCTGACTGGGGCACGACGGCGCTGCGCGCGGTGATCGAGGCGGAGATGCAGCATTTCCGATTTGCGAGCGACGAGGTGATCGTGTTCGACGGGCCCGATGTCGAACTCGCGCCCAACGATGCGCTCTCGTTCGGCCTCGCGATCCACGAGCTTGCGACCAATGCTGCCAAGTATGGCGCGCTGAGCGTGCCCGAGGGGCATGTCGAGGTGCGCTGGAAGCTGGTCGAGCCGCACCTCGCCGAGATCAGCTGGGTCGAGCGCGGCGGGCCGGAAGTGGGCGAGGTGACGGCGCGCGGCTTTGGCACCGAGCTGATCCAGAAGATCGTCGCGCACGAACTGCGCCAGCCGGTCGAACTGGTGTTCGATCCCAGCGGGGTGCGCTGCGTGATGCGCGTGCCGGTGCGCCGGCGCGGCCATTTCCGGATGCGCGCGGGCTCGGCCGACGTGGCTGCCGAGCCCTGAGTCGCCTTAGCCCTGAGTCGCCTTAGCCCTTCGCGCTGGCCACCCGG
>DAITMG010000022.1:35431-38022 GCA_036835265.1 Erythrobacter sp.
AGCCCTGAGTCGCCTTAGCCCTGAGTCGCCTTAGCCCTTCGCGCTGGCCACCCGGCTCAATCGAGCGGGCGGCTCGTCCCGAAAAACAGCGCCTGGCTGATCGCGGCGCGCACGGTGCGCTCCTCGAACGGTTTGGTGACGAGGTAGGTCGGCTCGGGCCGATCGCCGGTCAGCAGACGTTCGGGATAGGCGGTGATGAAGATCACAGGCACGCTGCCGATCGCGAGGATATCGTCCACCGCATCGAGCCCCGAAGAGCCATCGGCAAGCTGGATATCGGCGAGGACCAGGCCAGGGCTTGCCTGCTTGACCACTTCGCGCGCCTGGGTCCGGGTGGCAGCGGTGCCGCAGATCTCGTGGCCGAGCGCGGTCACAAGATCTTCGAGCTGCATCGAGATCAGCGGCTCGTCCTCGATGATGAGCACAGAGGTCACCTGTTCGCGGTCGATCTCGGCGACCGCTTCGGCGACGAGCGCCTCGACCTCGGCGGGCTCGATGTCCATGATCTGCGCGGCTTGCGCGCTGGTGAAATCCTCGAGCGTCGTCAAAAGCAGCGCCTGGCGGTTGAGCGGTGTCACCGCCCCGAGGCGGGACTGCGCGGCCAGCTCGTGTTCGCCGCCGGCTGACCGGCCTGCGCCCCCAAGATCACCCCCAAGATCGCCGGCCCGCGGTTCGGTTTCGAGAAACGCGCTCGACCAGACCTTGTTGAACGCGCGGTAGAGCGCAATGCGCCCCCCTTCAAGCGAGCGCTTGGTCTCCTCGTCGGCGAGCGCTGCCTCGAGGGTCGCGCTGACGAAGGCATCGCCGGTCGACTGCGAGCCGGTGAGGGCGCGGGCATAGCGCCTGAGGAACGGAAGATTGCGCGCAACGTCTTGACCAAGAGCCATGGTTTGTCCTTGTCTGGAACTTTTCCGGCAGGAAGTCGGCCGGAAGCGGGCGGAGCCCGAGCATACCGGATGTCCTTAGGCGACTATGGCGCGGGTGAAAACCCTCGCTCCGGCAGATTGCTCGCAAGAGCGCGATCCTGCGCAGAATTTAACAATATTAAAAGCAAATGTTTAGTTTTTGATAGCGGCCAATTCTGCGGATTTTGCCGGGCCCGGGGAACCCTCTTCAACGTGACGCATTTCATAGCTGTCACCGCCGAGACCCCCCTCCCGTCCAAGCGGCTGGTGACACGATCCCGAAAGGCCTCCACTCCTCCCGAGTGGAGGCCTTTTTTGTTGGGCTGCAGACTGCCCGCTCCGCCTCAACCGATGTCCTTCTCGTAGATCGCATATTCCCGGTTGACGTGGCTCTCGATCGCATCCGCGATCGCGACCATCCCCTTGTTGTCCTCGAGGATCCAGCCGATTTCGCCGCGCGTGCTGTCGAAGCGGCCCCGCGCCTCGTTGCGGATCGCGCTGATCATCATGAAGGCAAGCTGGCTTGCCAGCCGCGAATTGTGGAGCTCCTTCAGGACCCCCATCAAGGGCACGCGCATCCCCGCGCCGCGCGGGAAGCGCAGCCAGCGCATGAGGTGATACCAGCCCAGCGGCCACAGCTTGCCGTCGATCCGCGCGAGCACGTCGTTGATGTCCGGGAAGGTCAGCATGAAGGCGACCGCGCGGCCATCGACCTCGGCGATCATGTTGACCTCTTCGTGGATGATCGGCTTGAGCTTCTTGCCCGCATAGGCGACCTCCTGCGGAGTGAACGGAACGAACCCCCAGTTGTCCGACCAGGCATCGTTGAGGATCGCGAGCACCGTCTCGACCTCCTCGTCCCAGCGCGCCTTGTTGACCCGGCGCACCATGACCCGGTCGTTGTGCTCGCCCGACTTGACGATGCGCTGGACGATCGGGGGGAACTCCTTCGTGATGTCGAGATCATAGGTGTAGAGCGTCTGCGCGCGGGCGTAGCCTGCGGCCTCGATCCAGCCGGCATAGTGCGCCGGGTGATGGCCCATCATCACCATGGGGCGATGGTCCTGGCCCTTGACGAGGAGGCCGGGCTCTTCCCAGATCGAGAGCGAAATCGGCCCCACCGCGCGGGTCATCCCCTCGCCCACCAGCCAGCTTTGCGCGCGCGCCAGCAACGCATGGGCCACGCCTTCGTCCGCAGCGTCGAAATAGCCGAACATCCCGGCGCCGGGACCAAAGCCCTGCGCGGCCGGCATGGCGAGGGCGAGCTCGTCGATATGCGCCGAGATGCGCCCCACCGCCTCCTCGCCCCGCATGGCGATGAAGAGTTGCGCGCGGGCATGGCCGAAAAACGGGTTCTTTGCCGGATTGACCAGTTCGAGCTGTTCGCTGCGCAATTGCGGCACGTAATGCTCGAGCCGAGCCGAAAAGGCTCGCCCGCAATCGACGAACCGCGCGCGCCCCTTCGCCCCGCTGACCGGCTCGATCCTGATGTCTGCGTCCCGCACTCGCTTTGCCCCGTATTCCTTGTCTCGTCGCCGAGTTTGTTCTCGATCAAGGTGCTTGTGTCGCGCTTGCGGCAAATGAGCAACCCGGTGATGCGCAAACCCGATGTGCGGGGCGCCTGATGATATCTGGCGATCACACCGACCGATCACAGCGGCCGATCACAGCGGCCGATCACAGCGG
>DAITMG010000023.1:0-37766 GCA_036835265.1 Erythrobacter sp.
CAGGCGTGCGAGCTGGCGGGCAAGGAAATCCCGCGCTTCTGCTATCACGAGCGGCTCAGCATCGCGGGCAATTGCCGCATGTGCCTCGTCGAGGTGAAGCCCGGGCCGCCCAAGCCGCAGGCCTCCTGCGCACTGCCCGCTGCGGACAACCAGGAAATCCGCACCGACACTGCGATGGTCAAGAAGGCGCGCGAGGGGGTCATGGAGTTCCTGCTCGTCAACCACCCGCTCGATTGCCCGATCTGCGATCAGGGCGGCGAGTGCGATCTGCAGGATCAGGCGATGATGTATGGCCGCGGGCGCGCGCGCACCCGCGAACATCGCCGCGCGGTCACCGAGAAATACATGGGCCCGCTGATCAAGACGATCATGACCCGCTGCATCCACTGCACCCGCTGCGTGCGCTTCTCCGAGGAGATCGCCGGCGTCGACGAGATCGGCGCGCTCTATCGCGGCGAGGATATGCAGATCACCACCTATCTCGAACACGCAGCCGCGCACGAACTTTCCGCCAACGTGATTGATCTGTGCCCGGTGGGAGCCCTCACATCGCGGCCCTATGCGTTCGAGGCACGGCCGTGGGAATTGCAGCGCACGCTCTCGATCGATGTCTCCGACGCGGTCGGCGCGAACATCTCGCTGCATTCCAAGGGCCGCGAAGTCATGCGCGCGCTGCCGCGCATCAACGACGACGTCAACGAGGAATGGCTGTCCGACAAGGGCCGCTATCAGGTCGACGGGCTGACGCGCCGCCGGCTCGACAAGGTGTTCGTCCGCAAGGATGGCAAGCTTGCGCCGGCCAGCTGGAATGAGGCCTTCGGCGCCATCGCCGCGCAGCTGGGCGAGGACAGATCCTCGATTGCGGCGGTCGCGGGCGACATGGTCGATTGCGAAACGATGTTTGCCGCCAAGACGCTGCTCAAGTCGTGCGGCTCGAACCTCGTCGAAGGCCGCCAGACCGGGCTGACCTATGATGTGACGAACCTCGCGGCGGTCAATTTCAACTCGACCTTTGCAGGCATCGAGACCGCCGATTGCATCCTCATCATCGGCAGCCACATCCGCTGGGAGGCAGCGCTCGTCAATGTCCGCTTGCGCAAGGCGGCGAAGCAGGGCGCGCGCGTGTTCGTGATCGGCCCGCATTGGCACACGACCTATCCGGCCGAATTCCTCGGCGAGGATCTCAAGGTGCTGAACCGGGTGCCCAAGGCGCTCGGCGATGCGATGAAGGCGGCGAAGCGTCCGGCGGTAATCCTGGGTGCAGCCGCGCTCGCCAAGGGTGCGCTTGCTCCGGCGCTGAAGCTGGTCGACAAGTTCAAGCTGGTGCGCCGACAGGAAGACGGGACGAGCTGGAACGGGTTCAACGTGCTCCATATGTCGGCGGCGCGAATGGGCTCGCTGATGCTGGGCTTCAGCGTGCCGGGCGGCATGGCCGAGCTCGCGGCCGCGCGCCCCAAGGTGCTGCTGAGCCTGGGCGCGGACGAGCTCGACCATGCGCCGTTCGCGACAAGCCTCAAGGTCTATATCGGCCACCATGGCGACAAGGGCGCCGCCGCTGCCGATGTGATCCTGCCCGCCGCCTCCTATGCCGAGAAGGACGGGACTTACGTCAACACCGAGGGCCGCGTGCAATTTGCCGAAAAGGCGGTGTTCGCGCCGGGCGATGCGCGCGAGGACTGGACGATCCTGCGCGCGCTGGCCGATGTGCTGGGAGTCCAGGTCGGGTTCGACAGCTTTGCCGAATTGCAGGCGGCGATGATGCGCGAAGTGCCAGCGCTCGGCGAAGAGGGGCTGGCCGACATGGTTGGTCTTTCCGGCGGTGCTCTGCCCAAGGCGGACGCCAGCGCCAAGGCCGAAGGCGCGATCAGTGCCTATCCGATCAAGGATTTCTACCTCACCAACCCGATCGCGCGCGCGAGCGAGGTGATGCAGCGCTGTTCGGCCGAACTGCTTCATGCAGACGAGATCAAGGAGGCGGCGGAATGACCCCTTTCTTCCAATCGCTCGGCCTCTCGTTCGAATGGGCCTGGACCATCGCCACGGTTCTCGGGATCGTGATCATTTCGCTGCTCGTGATGTTCTCGGTCGCGATGGTGATCTATGTTGATCGCAAGGTGCTGGGCGCGGTCATGCTGCGCAAGGGGCCTAATGTGGTCGGCCCGTTCGGCTTGCTCCAGAGCTTTGCCGATGGCCTCAAGGTGTTCCTTCAGGAGACCATCATCCCCTCGGCCGCCAACAAGGGCATCTTCCTCTTGGCGCCGATCATCACCTTCTCCGTCGCGCTTGCCGCTTGGGCGGTGATCCCGTTCGATGCGGGTGTGGTGATGGCGGATATCAATATCGGGCTGCTCTATATCCTCGCGATCAGCTCGCTGGGGGTTTACGGCGTGGTGATGAGCGGGTGGGCGTCGAACTCCAAATACCCGTTCTTCTCCGCGATGCGTGCAGCCGCGCAGATGATCTCCTACGAGGTCTCGATCGGGTTCATCCTGGTGTGCGTGGTGCTGTTCACCGGCACCTTCAATCTCAGCGCCATCGTGATGAACCAGCAGGGCTTTGGCCTTGGCATCATCAACGCGCATGCGGTCCACCCGTTGCTGTTCCCGATGTTCGTCGTCTTCTTCATCTCGGCGCTTGCGGAAACGGCGCGCGCGCCGTTCGACCTGACCGAGGCGGAGAGCGAACTGGTCGCAGGCTACCAGACCGAATATTCGAGCATGGCCTTCGCGCTGTTCTGGCTCGGCGAATATGCCAACATCCTGCTGATGTGCTCGCTGTGCACGCTGCTGTTCTTCGGAGGCTGGCTGCCGCCGCTCGAGCTGCCGTTTCTCTATTTCGTGCCGGGGATCGTCTGGTTTTTGCTCAAGACCTTCATGTTCTTCTTCATGTTCAGCTGGATTTGGGCGACCGTGCCGCGCTACCGCTATGATCAGCTGATGCGGCTTGGCTGGAAGATCTTCTTGCCGATGAGCCTGATGTTCGTCGTCATCATCTCCGGCTATCTCATGGCCACAGGACATTTCACCAAATGACCACCGCAGCCCAGCTCCTCAAGTCGTTCACCCTGTGGGAATTTCTGAAAGCCCACGCGCTGACCATGAAGTATTTCTTCAAGCCCAAGGTGACGATCAACTATCCGTTCGAAAAATCGCCGCTATCCCCGCGCTTTCGCGGCGAGCATGCGCTGCGGCGCTATCCCAATGGCGAGGAACGCTGCATCGCGTGCAAACTGTGCGAGGCAGTCTGCCCCGCGCAGGCGATCACGATCGAGAGCGAACCGCGCGAGGATGGCTCGCGCCGCACGACGCGCTACGACATCGACATGACCAAGTGCATCTATTGCGGTTTCTGCCAGGAAGCGTGCCCGGTCGATGCGATCGTCGAGGGGCCGAATTTCGAATATTCCACCGAAACCCGCGAGGAATTGCTCTACGACAAAGCCAAGCTGCTTGCGAACGGTGACAAATGGGAACGGGCTATCGCGGCCAACCTTGAAGCGGATGCGCCCTACCGCTAGGGGCGTGGCGCAAAATACAACAGAACACGCGAATCCGCTCGGCCGGGCGGGTGCGGGCATCAACTGAGGGATCACATCGCCGCTTTCTCGTCGCCGGCCTGCGCCGGAACATGACTTGCGGCCATAATGTCATGATACAGGCACTCGCCTTCTACCTCTTTGCAAGCGTTGTCATCGCAAGCGCCGTGATGGTCATCATGAGCCGCAATCCGGTGCACAGCGTGTTGTGGCTCATCCTCGCCTTCTTCAACGCGGCCGGGCTGATGGTGCTCGTCGGCGCGGAATTCATCGCGATCCTGCTGGTGATCGTCTATGTCGGCGCGGTCGCTGTGTTGTTCCTGTTCGTCGTGATGATGCTCGATATCGATTTTGCCGCCATGCGCGCAGGGTTCATCCGCAATGTCCCGCTCGGCCTCGCGATCGCGGCCATTTTGCTTGCTGAACTGTTCCTCGCGCTTGGTGCCTATGGCGCGGGCGGGATCGAGCTTGGCCGGGCCGATGGCACTGCCACCGAACGAGTGGGAGTAACCAATATCGAGGCGATCGGGGCGCTGCTTTACGGGCGCTACATCATCCTGTTCGAGATTGCCGGGATCATCCTGCTCGTTGCGATGATCGGCGCGATCGTGCTGACCCACCGCGAACCCAAGCCGGGCTCGCGCGGACGGCAGGATGTCTCGAAGCAGATCGCGCGCCGCCCCGAGGAGGCGACCGTCCTCAAGCAGCCGCAAGTGGGCGAAGGGGTGGAACTGTGATGTCGCCGATCGGGATCGAGCATTATCTGGTGGTGGGCGCGATCCTGTTCGTGCTCGGCGTGCTGGGGATTTTCCTCAACCGCAAGAACGTCATCGTCATCCTGATGGCGATCGAGCTGATCCTGCTCAGCGTCAACATCAACCTCGTCGCCTTCAGCGCGTTCATGCAGGATCTGGTGGGGCAGATCTTCGCCATGCTGGTGCTAACGGTCGCTGCGGGAGAAGCGGCGATCGGCCTGGCGATCCTCGTCATCTATTATCGCGGGCATGGCTCGATCGCGGTTGATGATGTCAACCGGATGAAGGGCTGAGCCGCAGCGATGGAACCGATCCTCATCATCGTCTTTGGGCCGCTGATTGCGGCCATCATCGCAGGCTTCGGCGCGCCGGTGATGGGCAAAACCGTGGCCAAGGTAATCACGACGGGCGCGCTGTTCGTTTCCGCCGCGCTCAGCTGGCCGATCTTCCTCGCTTTTCTATCGGGTAGCGCGAGCGCCGAGGTGGTCCCCGTGCTGCAATGGGTGCGCTCGGGCGATCTGAGCTTCGACTGGGCCTTGCGCGTCGATGCACTGACCGCCGTGATGCTGGTGGTGATCAACACCGTCTCCGCGCTCGTTCACCTCTATTCGTGGGGCTATATGGAGGAAGACCCGGCTCAACCGCGCTTCTTCGCCTATCTCTCGCTGTTCACCTTCGCGATGCTGATGCTGGTGACCGCGGACAACCTTGTCCAGATGTTCTTCGGGTGGGAAGGGGTGGGGCTTGCCTCCTATCTCCTCATCGGCTTCTGGTATCACAAGCCAAGCGCGGGCGCGGCGGCGATCAAGGCCTTCGTGGTCAACCGGGTGGGCGATCTGGGCTTCATGCTCGGCATTTTCGGCACCTTCCTCGTCTTCCAGACGACCTCGATCCCCGAAATCCTCGCCGCTGCCCCTGCCATGAGCGGGTCGACCATCGGCTTTCTCGGCATGCGCCTCTACACGATGGACGTCTTGTGCATGCTGCTGTTCGTGGGCGCGATGGGCAAGTCGGCGCAGCTTGGCCTGCACACCTGGCTGCCCGATGCGATGGAAGGGCCAACGCCGGTCTCCGCGCTGATCCATGCCGCGACCATGGTGACCGCGGGCGTGTTCATGGTTTGCCGCCTCTCGCCGATGTTCGAGACCGCGCCATTCGCGCTCACCTTCATCACCATCATCGGCGCTGCGACATGCTTTTTCGCCGCCACCATCGGCACGACCCAGTGGGATATCAAGCGGGTGATCGCCTATTCGACCTGCTCGCAACTGGGCTACATGTTCTTTGCCGCAGGCGTCGGCGCTTATGGCGTGGCGATGTTCCACCTGTTCACCCACGCCTTCTTCAAGGCGCTGCTGTTCCTTGGCGCTGGCAGCGTGATCCACGCGATGCACCACGAGCAGGACATGCGCTATTACGGCGGCCTCAGGAAAGCGATCCCGATCACCTTCTGGGCGATGCTCGCGGGCACGCTCGCGATCACCGGGGTCGGAGTGCTCGGCGTGTTCGGCTTTGCCGGCTTCTATTCGAAGGACGCGATCCTCGAGGCGGCTTTCGCGCGCGGCACAGGGGCAGCGCAGTTCGCTTTCTGGGCCGGCGCGATCGCGGCGCTGCTGACGAGCTTCTACTCCTGGCGCCTCATGTTCCTCACCTTCTGGGGGCGTCCGCGCTGGGCGCTGTCCGAGCATATCCAGCACGCCGTCCACCACGGCCACGACGATCCGCACCACGCCAACCCGCCGGTTCAGGAAGATGCGGGAGACGAAGCTCAGCACACGGTGCCCCCGCCCCGCGAGGATGACGGGACCGCTGGCTATCACCCGCACGAGAGCCCGTGGTCGATGCTCGTCCCGCTCGTGGTGCTGACGCTGGGCGCGGTCTTTGCCGGCTACCTCTACAAATATCCCTTCATCGATGGCGCATCGGGCGTGGTCAGCGGCGCGTTCTGGGGCGGCTCGATCTATTTCAACGAAGACCTGATCCATGCGCTTCACGACGTGCCGCTGTGGGTCAAACTGACCGCGACCGCCGCGATGCTCGCGGGGCTGGGCGGGGCGATCTACGCTTACATCCTTGCCCCGGGCGTTCCTGCAGCCTTCGTGCGCGCGTTTGGCCCCTTGCACAATTTCGTCTATCGCAAATGGTATTTCGACGAGCTTTACGATGCGATCTTCGTCAAGCCCGCGTTCTGGTTTGGCCGCCAGTTCTGGAAGCTGGGCGATATCGGCACGATCGATCGCTTCGGTCCCAATGGCGTTGCCTGGGTGGTTCAGCGCGGCAGCGTTGCAGCACGGTCCATTCAGTCGGGCTATCTCTACACCTACGCGCTGATCATGCTTCTGGGTCTGATCGCGGCCACCACCTACGTGCTGTTGTAGGGGGGCAGACACGATGGAAAGCCCCGGCGGTCTCCCAATCCTTTCGATCATGCTGCTCGTGCCGCTCATTGGCGCGCTGGTCTGCTTGTTCGCCGGGGCCAATGCCGCGCGCTGGACGGCGCTGGCGACCACGCTGGTGACGCTCGGGCTCGGCATTGCGCTGTGGGGGCACTGGAATTTCGGCGGCGAGCAATGGCAATATGTCGAGCGCGCCGAGCTGTTTGCGGGCTTCAGCTATGCGCTGGGGATCGATGGCATCGCGCTCATGCTGATCATGCTCAGCGTCTTCCTGATGCCGATCTGCATCCTTGCCAGCTGGACCGGGATCACCAGGCGCGTGGGCGAATACATGGCCGCCTTCCTGTTCATGGAAACGCTGATGATCGGCGTGTTCGCCGCGCAGGACATCTTCCTGTTCTACATCTTCTTCGAGGCGAGCCTCATACCGATGTATCTCATCATCGGCGTGTGGGGCGGGGACAACCGGATCTACGCCAGCTACAAGTTCTTTCTCTACACGCTGCTCGGATCGGTGCTGATGCTGATCGCGATGTTCTGGATGGTTGCGACAGCCGGCACGTCGGACATCCCGAGCCTGATGCAATACGATTTCCCGGCGGGCGCGCAGACCTGGCTGTGGCTGGCGTTCTTCGCCAGTTTCGCGGTCAAGGTGCCGATGTGGCCGTTCCACACCTGGCTGCCCGATGCGCACGTCCAGGCGCCAACGGCGGGATCGGTGATCCTTGCAGGCGTGTTGCTGAAGCTCGGCGGCTACGGCTTCATCCGCTTCAGCCTGCCGATGTTCCCGCAGGCGAGCGCGGACTTTGCCTGGTTCGTGTTTGCGCTCTCGATGGTGGCGGTGGTTTACACCTCGCTCGTCGCGCTGGTGCAGCACGACATGAAGAAGCTCATCGCTTATTCCAGCGTCGCGCACATGGCGATCGTGATGGTGGGGCTGTTTGCCTTCAACGTGCAGGGGCTCGAGGGCGCGGTCATCATCATGCTCAGCCACGGCCTTGTCTCGGGCGCGCTGTTCCTGTGCGTCGGCGTGATCTACGACCGGCTCCACACCCGCGAGATCGACCGCTACGGCGCGCTTTCGAACAACATGCCTTATTACGCGGTGTTCTTCCTTCTGTTCACCATGGCCTCGATCGGCCTGCCGGGGACGAGCGGCTTTGTCGGCGAGTTCCTCTCGCTCGCCGGGATCTACCAGGTCTCGACCACGGTCGCGCTCGTCTGCACGACCGGTATCATCCTTGGTGCAGCTTACATGCTCTATCTCTATCGCCGGGTCGCGTTCGGCCCTGAACGCAATCCCGATGCGCAAGGTATGGCCGACATCTCCCCGCGCGAATGGGCGATGCTGGCGCCGATTGCGGCCGTGGTGTTGTGGATGGGGGTCTACCCCGAGAGCTTCCTTGCCCCGATGCGCGACGACATCGCCGCGCTCGATGCGCGCATGGCTTCCGCCCGTCCCGCCGGTGACAGCCGCCTGGTCATTGGCACCCCGCGCGCCGAAGCCGCCAATGCGGTCTCGCATGCGCACGGCGGTGACCATTCGGATGGGCATTCGGACGAGGAAGCGCGCTGATGGATTTTGCCCGCTCGTTCGCGCTGACCGCGCCCGAACTCATCCTCACAGCTGCGGGATTGATCCTGCTGTTGTGGACCGCCTGGGGCGGCGACAAGCAGGCCCGCTTCATCGCGATCGCCGCCGCTTCGGCCTTGTTCATGGCTGGGATCTTCCTCGTCCCGGGGCTCCATTCGGGCGTGCAGGGGATCGATACGCTCGCCTTTGGCGGCCTCCTCAAGGTCGACAGTTTTGCGCTGTTCACCAAGGCGCTGATCTATCTGGCCGCGATCGGCGCGCTGATCGTCGCGCCCGCCTTCTTCAATTCGGCAGCCGCCGGGATCGAGCGCGGGATGCGCGCTGAATATTCGGTGCTGATCCTGTTCTCGGCGCTCGGCATGAGCATCATGGTCTCGGCCAACGATTTCATGACGCTCTATCTCGGGCTCGAATTGAACAGCCTTGCCGCTTACGTGCTTGCCTCGATCCTGCGCGCCGATACGCGTTCGGGCGAAGCGGGGCTCAAATATTTCGTGCTCGGCGCGCTGGCCTCGGGGATCCTGCTTTACGGGATGAGCCTGCTCTACGGGTTTACCGGGGCGACCAATTTCGACGGGGTGCGCGCCGCGCTCGAGGGCGATCTTGCGACAGGCGCGCTGTTCGGGCTCATCTTCGTCATGGCCGGGCTCGCGTTCAAGATCGCGGCGGTACCGTTCCACATGTGGACGCCCGACGTCTATGAGGGGGCGCCGACACCGGTCACGACCTTCTTCGCAACCGCATCCAAGGTCGCCGCCGTCGCGCTGACCGCGCGGGTGGTGTTCGATGTCTTCGGCGCGCAGGTTGAGGCCTGGCAGCAGATCGTGATGTTCACCGCCCTGGCCTCGATCGTGTTCGGCGCGCTCGGCGCGATCGGGCAGCAGAACTTGAAGCGCCTGCTCGCCTATTCCTCGATCAACAATGTCGGCTTCATCCTGATGGGCCTTGCCGTTGCCACATCGGCGGGGGCGGCCGCGATGCTGATCTACCTGTTCATCTATATCGCGATGAGCCTTGGCAGTTTCACCGCGCTCCTGATGCTGCGCGACGAAGACGGCGATCTGTACGAGACCTTCAGCGATATCGCCGGGCTCTCGGTCACCCGTCCCGCGATCGCCTGGGCGCTGCTGTTCCAGATGTTCAGCCTCGCCGGTATTCCTCCGCTGCTCGGATTCTACAGCAAGTTCGTCGTCTTCCAGGCGACCGTCGAGGCTGGGCTTATCGCCTTCGCCGCAATCGGCATCGCTGCGAGCGTGATCGGCGCATTCTACTACATCAAGTTCGTCAAGGTGATGTTCTTCGAAGAGCCCGCCGGTGTCGTCACCGGCAAGAGCGGGGCTGCGCACTGGGTGCTGCTGGGCCTGACGGCGGCGATCGTCTCGCCGCTCGGCTACCTGCTCACGCCGTCGCTGAGCGATTTGGCAGACAAGGCGGCGAGCTCGCTGTTTTTGACGGTTTGATCCGCTTCGTCGAGGAAACCGGGTCGACCAACGCGGATCTGGCCGCGGCCATTCGCCGCGGCGAGACGCCCGCGCCAGGCGAGTGGCTCGTCGCGCGGCGCCAGCGCGCGGGGCGCGGGCGACACGGGCGCACGTGGCATGACGGCGCGGGCAATTTCATGGGCTCGACCGTGCTTGCGCTCCCGCCAACGGCCCCGCCGAGCGGGACCTATGCGTTTCCCATCTCGGTCGCGCTTTACGAGACGGTCGAGCGCTTCGTTCCAGGCGAGCCGCTGATGCTCAAGTGGCCCAACGACCTCTTGCTGCGCGGCGCCAAGGTTTCGGGCATCCTGATGGAGCTTGTTGGCCATAGCCTCATCGTCGGGATCGGGGTGAACCTTGCCCACGCGCCGCACGTGGCGGGCCGCGCGACCATCGCGCTCGCTGATTGCTCGCCGCAGGGCCTCTCGCTCGAACGCTTCGCCGAGGCGCTGGCCGAGCGGGTCAGTGAGGCGGTCGCGCTCTACCAGGGCAAGACCGCCGCGGTTGATGGCGGCCTCCAAGGTGCGGCGGCGATGCGCGAGCGGTGGCTCGAGCGCGCGCATCCGCTGGGCACGCCGCTTACGGTCGATGACGGCGGGGGCAACCTGCTCTCGGGGCGGTTCTGGGGCCTGTCGCCTACCGGAGCCATGATGCTAAAGCGCGATGGCGGCGGGATCGAATTCATTCATGCCGGCGACGTGATGATCGCGGAGGACACCTGATGCTGCTTGCTGCCGATGTGGGAAACACCAATGTCGTGTTCGCGCTGTTCGACGACAGCGGCGAGGGCGTCCCGGTGCTCAAGGCGCGCTGGCGCATCGCGACCGATCCGCGCCGCACGGGCGATGAATACGCCGTGTGGCTGCTGCAATTGCTCGCCATCGAAAACGTGAGGCGCGAAGAGATCACGCAGATCATCTTTGCCTCGGTGGTTCCGCGCGCGGACCACAACCTCACCGTGCTCTCGCAGAAATATTTCGGGATCACCCCGCTGTTCGCGGGCCAGGGGGAGGCCGCTTGGCGCTTCGAGATCGATGTCGACCAGCCTTCCTCGCTGGGCGCCGACCGCGCGCTCAACATCCTGGCCGCACATCATCAATATGGCGGCGACCTGATCGTGGTCGATTTCGGCACCGCGACCAAGTTCGAGGCGATCGACTTCAACGGTGCCTACAAGGGCGGATCGATCGCGCCGGGGATCAACCTTTCGCTTGATGCATTGGTGGGCAAGACGGCCAAGCTCCCACGCATCGCGATCCGCTCTCCGGATACCAAGAGCGTGATCGGGCGCAACACCGAGGACCAGATGTTGATCGGCGTGTTCTGGGGGTATGTCGCGATGGTGGAGGGGATCATTGCCCGGATGAAGGCCGAGATCGGCCGGCCCGCCAAGGTCGTCGCCACCGGAGGTCTCGCGATCCTGTTCGACGAGGCGACCGATGTGTTCGATCATGTCGATGTCGATCTCACCATCGCAGGGCTCGCGCTCCTCGCCCACCAGGCGCGCGGCTGATCGCACGCTTGTTTCCATTCCCGGCCCGTCAATCTCCCGGGGCCAGCCCATAGTTTTCCCCTTGCCAGCAAAGAGAGTTTCGCTTGAGAAAAGATTTCACCCCCGAAAACGAACTGCTGTTCCTCGCGCTCGGCGGCTCGGGCGAGATCGGGATGAACGTCAACCTGTATGGCTGCCAGGGCAAATGGGTCATGGTGGATCTCGGCATGACCTTCTCGGGCGGCGAATATCCGGGGGTCGATCTCGTCTTTGCCGATCTTGAATTCATCGAGGAGCGCACCCGCGACCTCGTCGGCATCGTCCTCACCCACGCGCATGAAGACCATATCGGCGCGGTGCCGTATTTCGCGGCCGATCTGGGCGTGCCGCTCTATGCCACCCCGTTCACCGCCGACCTCGTCGCCCGCAAGCTCGAGGAAGCAGGGCTGCTGGGCCAGGTCGAACTCAACATCATCCGCGAGGATCACGGCATAATCGAGCTGGGCCCGTTCACCTTCACTTATCTGCCGCTCGCCCATTCGATCGCGGAAGGCAACGCGCTGCTGATCGAGACGCCGTATGGCCGCGTGTTTCACACCGGCGACTGGAAGCTCGACGAAGAGCCGATCATTGGCGAGCCGACGACCGAGGCCGAGCTGCGCGCAATCGGCGATGAGGGGATCCTCGCGCTGGTGTGCGACAGCACCAATGTGTTCAACCCGGCCGCGTCGGGCTCCGAGGGCGCGGTCCACCGCGCGATGATGGAAGAGGTCGCGCGCCATCGGGGCAAGCGCGTGGTGGTGACAACCTTTGCCAGCAATGTCGCGCGTCTGCAGACGCTGGGCGAAGTCGCGCGCGAAACCGGGCGGCAAGTCTGCGTTGCCGGGCGCTCGCTCGACCGGATCATCGAGGTCGCGCAGGACAACGGCTATCTCGATGATTTCCCGGCGCCAGTCGATTTTGACACAGCGATGGCGCTGCCGCGCGGCGAGGTGCTGATCCTGGCGACCGGCGGACAGGGCGAACCGCGCGCCGCGCTCAGCCGGATCGCGGATGACAGCCACCCGATCGCGCTTGCGAGCGGCGATGTGGTGCTGTTCTCCTCGCGCGTCATCCCGGGCAACGAGATCGCGATCGGCAAGATCCAGAACCAGCTCGCTTCGAAGGGGATCGAGATGGTGACCGACCGGCAAAGCCTGATCCATGTCTCCGGCCACCCCGGCCGGCCCGAGCTCGAAGCGCTCTACAGCTGGCTGCGCCCCGAGATCCTGATCCCCGTCCATGGCGAGATGCGCCACATGCGCGAGCAGGCGAAGCTCGGCAAGGCCTGCCAGATCCCGCATGCGGTGGTGCAGGGCAATGGCGATATCGTGAAGCTCGCGCCGGGCAAGCCTGGGGTGCTCGCAACAGTGCGCAACGGGCGGCTCGTGCTCGATGGCGACATCATCGCGCCCGCCGATGGCGAAGCGATCGCCATGCGCCGCAGGATCGCGGGCGAAGGCGTGCTGGTCGTCGTGCTCGCGCGCGGCGAGACGCCGCTGATCGAGGCGTTGGGGCTGCCGTTGGACGAGGATTACCCTGAGTTCGTGGCGGAGACCCAGGAAGATATCCTCAAGGCGATCGGCAAGCTGCGGGGCAAGGATGCGCGCGATCCGGCAGCGGTGTACGAGGCGGCGCGGCTTGCCGCCCGGCGCGCCGCGCGGCGCTGGTCGGGCAAGAGCCCACAGGTGCGCGTGTTGATGCCGGGTCTGGGCGGCCCGGAGCAGGGGCAGGAGCTAGACCAGGAGCAGGGACGCGGGCAGCGGCAGGGACGGGGCCAGGAACGGGGCCAAGGACGGGGCCAAGGACGGGGCCAAGGACGGGGGCGGCGTTGAGTTATGGCCTGGACCTCGATCCTCGCGATCTACTTCCTGATCTGGGTGATGAGCGCCTTCATGCTTCTGCCCTTCGGCGTGCGCACCGCCGATGAGATCGGCACGCCCAAGGTGCCCGGCCAGGCCGATAGCGCTCCTGCCAATTTCCGCCCGGGCCGACTGATCGTGCGTGCGACCGTCCTCGCGACGCTCCTCACCACGCTTTATGTGCTCAATTACGATTATGGCTGGATCACCAGCGAGGACATCGACATCCTGCCCGACGCGCCCGCCAAGCTGGGCGCGCCCCGCTGACCACTCCTGGGCGCGCGCCTATGTTCTCAACCGCTCGATCGATTGGGCGAGCGCGACATAGAGCTTGCCGATATCGGAGCCGAGCACGGTCACGCTCAAGGCCTTGCCATCGCGGGTCGAGAGCATCGCGCGCAGCATCGCCTCGAAATCGTGGATGTAGCGGTTGACGTTGGCCTTGAAGCTCTCGTCCGACTGGTAGAGTTCGGCGACCTCGCGCGCCTCTCCTGAACTGACGAGGCGCACGGCGCGCCTGGTGAAGATCCCGCGATCGCCCTTGAGATAGGCGTCCCACTCGGGGTCGGCGACTTCGCGCGAGAGCGCCGCGTTGATGTCGATCGAGGCCGAATTGAGGCTGTCGGTGATCAGCGCCATGCGCCGGGCGAAGTCGTTGTCGACCTGCTCGTGCGCCTGCTCCTTTGCGCGCGCGATCCGCTGCTCGAGGTTTTTGGTCAGCTCGTTGAGCTTGACGAGCTGGTCGCGCAGCTGCGCGGTCACCTCGCGGCCGACCCCCGAGGCGTGCGCGGCGGATTGCTCGAGCATGCCGATCGTCTCGGCCGTCCCCAGCCGCAGCGCCCGCTCGAGCGCACTGATCGCATCGTCGCTGAGCCGCCCGGCCAGCGCCTGCACGCTGCGCGCCGATTGGGTCTCGAGCGTTTCGAGCGTGCCCTTGGTGGCAGCCTCGAGCGCGGCGATCGCTTCACGCATGGCATCGAGCGTCGGGCCGGCAAAGGCCTCGCTCTCCTCGCCTAGCCGGGCGAGGCCGCCGCGCAGCCCGTTGAGACGCGCGGCCGCCTCGTCGCCATGTTCGACCAGCTGCGCGCGGATCGCCTTGAGCGTGGCATCCGCCTCGGCGATATCGTCATTGGCCTTGCCGAGCAGGTCGCCCAGCGCGCCGCCTTCGTCCTTCGCGTTCGTGATCAGCGCCGCAGCCGCTCGCGCTTGCGCGGTGAAGGCATCCAGCCTCGCGGTCGCCTGCTCGATCGCTGCGGGCAGTTCATCGCCGGTCTGCTGCGCGCCCGCGCGGATGATCTCGAGCAATTGCTGCCCCGCCTCGGTAAGCTCGGCGAGGTCGGCCTTGGCCTGCGCGATCGCTTCCTGCTCGGCGACGAACTGCGCTGCGACCTGCGCGACGCCTTCGCCGATGAGCGCGCGCGAGGCGGCGGTCTCCTGCGTGATCGAGGCGACCAGTTCGCCCAGCCGGGTGACGTCCTCACCCAGCGCGCCGATTTCGCGGCCGAGCCGCCCGGTCTCCTCACTTTGCGCCTCGCGGCGCTGCGTCAGCATGTCGTCGAGCTCGCTGAGGCGCTGGTAGAGCAGGTCGCTCGCTTGCGCCTCGCGGGTGTCGAACTCGTCCTGCCGGCGGCTCATCTCCTCGGCGAACTTGGCATCGCGCTGGGCAAGCTTGTCATCGAAGCGGTCAGCTTCATCGCGCAAATCCCGAATGCGCTCTTGCGCGACTTCGCCGGCTTTACGATCGAGCTCGTTGAGGTAGGCGAGCATGGCGGTGATATCGCTCTGCCACCGCTCCTTCGATGCGCCGACCTCGGCCATGGCTTCGCTGCCGGCCTCGCGCAGCTTCTCGCCGAGAATATGGGCTTCGCTCTCGAGCAAAGCCATACGCTCGCGCAAGGTTGCGATCGCTGTCTCTTCGGCCTCGCCGATTTCGCCGCGATAGCGCTCGGTGCGCCCGCGCAGCGCCTCGAACCGGGCACCCATCGCGGTCTCGATGCCGCTCACGCGCTCGTCAAACTCGCGCAAGGTGCGATCAATGTCGGACATGAGGGCGCTCAGCCGGGTCTCAGTCTGCTCGCCAGACCGGGAGATTCGCTCAAACCCTTCGCCAAGACCGGCGAGTTGCTCATGCGCGGTGCGTCCGGCGCCGCCGATCTGGTTGGTGGCATCGCGCGCCGCGCTGGCGATCACCGGCAGGTCCTCGCGCAGGCTGCGCATGTTGGCGAGCGCGGTTTCGCTCACGCTGCCGATCGCGACGACCTGCGCGCTGTTGTTCGCGATCAGCTTTTCAAGCTCTTCGGCATGCTTTGACAGGCGCTCTGTTGCCATGCGGCCAAGGGCATCGAGATCGCGCGATTGCGCGGCGAGGAATTCGCGCGCGAGGCTGAGCTCGCGGTTGATCCTGGAAACTCGCGCTTCGAGCGCGCCGCTCTCACGCCGCAGCACTCCGGCAGCCGTGGCAAAGCGCCCTGCAGCGATGCGCGAGTGGCGCGTCACGATCAGCCACACCATCCCGATGAGGAGGCACGGGATCGACCAGTCGATGATCCAGGGCAGCCATTCGCGCGGTGCAAGACTTGCCGCCTGGGTGAGCTCGCCGCGCATGGCCCAGACGAAAAACCCGCTCCAGACCGCCACCGCGAGGACGAACATCGCGGGGATGACCCACGCGAAACGGCGCGTGCCCGCGATGGTGTCCTCCTCCTGATGGTCGTCCGGATCGAGCCATGGGGGATCCTCGATCGCGGGATCGAGCGCGGAGGCCTGTTCCCCCTCGCCAGCCGCACCGCGCGTCTTTTCCCGCCCGCCCGAAGCGTTGCCGTTGCTCACGGCCCGGATGGAGTTGCGCTCCGACATCTCCGCTTCAATACCACAGCGCCCCGCAGGATAAACCCCGCTTTAACCCCGATGCGGTAAATCGATGGCATGGCTTATGAAAACGGTGCTCTCGATGCGACCCTGGCCGCGGCAGCTGGGGATGACCCCGCCCTGATCGAGGAATTGCGCACCGCCTTTGTCGATAGCGCGCGGCGGCAGCTCGATCTGCTGCGGCGCTCGCGCTGCGATGGCAATTGGAATGTCGCCGCGATGCGGCTCAAGGGGTTGGCGGCGACCTTCCACGCGGAGGATCTGCTGCGCGCCGCCGACCACGCGATCGCCTGCGCTCCGGGCGAGCCGGCCGCGATCCGCGAGATCGAGGCGGTCCTGTCGCGCTTTTCGCCCGCCTGATCGCATCCGCCTGTGACTTGGGGTTAAAGCGGCCTGATCTTCGCGCGACCTAGTCGTCGCGCAACCTGATCGCCGCTCTGGGCGCGCGGAATGTCCCGCAGCGGTGCACGAGCGGATTTGCGCTTCTTGCGATCGCGCAATCGGCTAACGCAGCTTTAACCATGGGTTGCTAATAATTTCCCCGGCGCGCACGTCCTGCGAGTAAAGTGGCACTTCACGAAGGGGCAGGCTTGCCCACTCTTCCCGAGTGCCCCGAGCGGCGGGATCGAAGGTCCGATCCGCACAGGCGAGCCGGGTTGGCATGAGAGGGCTTGAGGCGGACGCAAGGGATGGGCAGTGTCGAGACGCTACTGAAGGACGAGCTGAGCCGCGCGGATCGCGCGCTCGGTAGCGTCGCGCCGGTGCTCGGACATGTCCTGGCAAGCTCCGGTCATGCGCTCATCAACGATGCGATCGTTGCCCGCGTGCGCGGCATGCTCAACGATCTGGCGCTTCAGTTGGCCCAGGCGATAGATCGCGCGCTGGGCTCGTCGGGCTACGAATACGCGCCCTTTGAAGAACTGGCCGACCAGCTGGCAAGCGATCATGCGATCCTCTCGTTCTGTCATGCAGTCGCGATGGAGGGCCACCTGACCGAGCGGCTCGATCAGCGCTCGTCGGTCGATCCGGTGCTCAGCCCGCTGTGGCAGGAGCTGATCGCCTCGCGCGACCCCGGCATTGCCGAGCTCGCGATGAGCGCGATGGCCGCGCAGGCGCGCTTCGTTCAGTCGCAGCGCCGCATGCAGCAGCCGCTGGGCGAGTTGCCGCCCGAGATCCTCGAGCGAACGGTGCGGCTATGGGCGCGTGCCAGCCCGGCCGAGCTGGGGCCCGCGATCGGCAGCGCGGTGCAGGCGATCAAGCAGAACTACGACGAGGCTGCGAGCCGGGCAGGGCTGCTCGCCCGGCTGATTTCGGCCCTGCGCGGCGGGGCGGTGGCTGGGCTCGAGCTCGACCATGCGGGCCTTGCGCTGTTTGCCAGCGCGCTCAGCGCCTTGACCGGGCAACCGCGTGAGCGTGCGGTCCTGGCGTGCCACGAGGGTCAGGCCGCCCGGCTTGCGGTGAGCCTTCGCGCAGCGGGCCTGGGCAGCGCGGCAATCGAGCGGCAGTTCCTTCTGCTCGAGCCGGCACAGCTGCTCCCTTCCGGGATCGAAGCGATGTCGCGCGAGAGCGCGGCGCAGCTCCTGCGCCAGTCCCATCTCGAGCCTGCTCGGTAGGCCCGCCTGCGATGGAACGCCAAGCCTCTCTCCTTGCCGCGCGCGGGCTGACCGACGAGCGCGACCGGCTGCTCAGCGCCGATGACCCGCTGGCCGAGCTCCACGAGGCCTGCGGCGGGACTATTCCGGGCGTGCTCGCTGTCCCTGAATTGCTCGATTTGGTCCAGCAGGCGCGGCGCATGGGACTGCGCATCGCGCGCGAATTCAGCGCTTATGACGGGGAGGATTTCGTCTCGGGCTTCGCGCGGGTCCACCCGCTTGGGCGGGATCATGGTCAGGGCGGGGGTCAGGGCAGCGGCCTGGGCGGGGGCTGCGAGGTGCTGGTCGAGAATTGGCAGCGCACCGCCGCGCCCGAGCCCGATGCCCGGATGCTGGCCGAACGGCTCGACGAGATCGACCGGACATCGGCCGAAGTCACCGCCCGGCTCGATCCGCGCCAGCGCATCCAGCTCCTCAGCACCAGCGCGGCCGATTGCCGCGCGCTGCGCGAGGCGAGCGAGGCAGCGCCGGGTAGCGTCTGGACCGATCTCGTGACCCTCAGGGATCTTGCGCACAAGCAGCCGCTCCACTGGCGCCTGCTCGACGGCGCGCGCTGCACCTTCGAGGGTTCGGCGCGCGAATGGCTCGTGCGTCTCTTGCCGCTGGGCCCGGCCACTGGCGCGCCGCGCGGGTTCGAGCTGTTGCTGGTCGCCGACCGACCACTTGCGCATCAGTCAAGCGACGCACACCAGGCCGAGCTTGCCGAGGATGCCCACGCGCGGTTGATCGGCGGGGCGCTGACCCCGGTCCTGCGCCAGCCGATCGCGCGGATCATCGCCAACGCCGAGACTATCCGCTCACGCCTCGCCGGCCCGCTGCGCGCCGAATACAGCGAATATGCCGGCAATATCGTCTCGGCCGGACAGCACCTTACTGGAATGCTCGAAGACCTCGCCGAGCTTGAAGTCGTCGAGGCGCCGGGATTTGCGACCCAGCGCGAGCCGGTCGACCTCGCCGATGCGGCGCGGCGCGCAGGCGGGATCCTTGGCGTGCGCGCGCAGACCAAGCGGATCGTGCTCGATCTGCCCGGCGAGGGCGAGGCTGGTGGTCAAGCCCCAGTCGCCGCGGCGGAGTTTCGCCGGGTGCTGCAGATCCTCATCAACCTCATGGGCAATGCGATCGCCTATTCGCCCGAGCGCAGCACGGTGACGGTCCGTACGCATCCCGATGACGGCTTGGGTATGGTCGCGGTGACGGTGAGCGACGAAGGGCCGGGGATCGATCCCGAACTCAGGAGCCGGATCTTCGACAAGTTCGAGCGGCTGGGCCGCGAAACCGACGATGGCTCAGGCCTGGGGCTCTATATCTCGCACCGGCTCGCCAAGGTCATGGGCGGCACGCTCGATCTGGCGAGCGGGACCGCCAAGGGCGCCGCCTTCCGGCTCGAACTGCCGCGCTTCGAAGCGCCCGCGCGAGTGCCCAGCAGCGAGCGCGCCTAGGCGCCGACCCGCCCGGCAAACCAGATCACGACGCCGCCAAACAACGCCATCACGCCGCCGTAAAGCCCCCATTCGCGGTTGGCGAGCATCGCGCTTTGTGGCGGCCACATCAGGATGCCAAGCCCCTGAAGCGCGAACATCGTGCCGAACACGATCAGCGCGATGCCGACAATTCGCAAGGCCAGCCGCAATGAAAGCCGCATCGGGCGCCTTAGCGCTGATCGATCGAGACGTAGTCGCGCTGGGTCGGGCCGGTGTAGAGCTGGCGCGGGCGGCCGATCACCTGCGCCGGGTCCGAGATCATCTCGTTATACTGCGCCACCCAGCCGACCGTGCGCGCGAGCGCGAACAGCGCGGTGAACATCGTCGTCGGGAAGCCGATCGCCGAGAGGATGATGCCGGAATAGAAGTCGACATTGGGGAAGAGCTTCTTCTCCCTGAAGTAATCGTCGTTGAGCGCGATTTCCTCCAGCTGCAGCGCGGTCTCGAACACCGGGTCCTTGACCTTCAACGCGTCGAACACCTCGCGCACGGTCTTCTGCATGACCGTCGCGCGCGGGTCGTAATTCTTGTAGACGCGGTGGCCAAAGCCCATCAGGCGGAACGGATCGTTCTTGTCCTTGGCGCGCTCGATATAGTGCTTGATGCGATCGGGCGTCCCGATCTCGCGCAGCATGTTGAGCGCGGCCTCGTTCGCGCCGCCATGCGCCGGGCCCCACAGGCAGGCAATGCCCGCCGCGATGCAGGCGAACGGGTTCGCGCCCGAGGAGCCTGCCAGCCGCACGGTCGAGGTCGAGGCGTTCTGTTCATGGTCGGCGTGGAGGATGAAGATCCGGTCCATCGCCTTTTCGACCGCCGGGATCACCTCGTATTCCTCGGCAGGCACGCCGAACGTCATGCGCAGGAAATTGCCGGTGTAGCTCAGCGAATTGTCGGGGTAGAGAAACGGCTGCCCGATCGAATACTTGTACGCCATCGCCGCGATCGTCGGCATCTTGGCGATCAGGCGGTGCGAGGAGATCTTGCGATGCTCGGGGTCCGAGATGTCGGTCGAATCGTGATAGAACGCCGAAAGCGCGCCGACCACGCCGCACATGATCGCCATCGGGTGCGCATCGCGGCGGAAGCCGCGATAGAAGGTCGCCAGCTGCTCGTGGAGCATCGTGTGACGGGTGATCGTGTAGGTGAAGTCGTCGAGCTCCTCCTTGCTCGGCAATTCGCCGTTCAGCATAAGGTAGGAGACTTCCATGAAGCTCGAATTTTCGGCAAGCTGTCCGATCGGATAGCCGCGGTGGAGCAGGACGCCGGCATCGCCGTCGATATAGGTTAGCGCGCTTTCGCAGCTGGCGGTCGACTTGTAGCCCGGATCGAAGGTGAACGCGCCGGTCTCGCCATAGAGCTTGCGGATGTCGATGACATCGGGGCCGGTGCTGCCTTGGTGAATCGGCAAATCGTAGGATGAATCGCCAAGCTCCAGTTTCGCGTGCTTGTCAGCCAAAGTCTGTCTCCTGTCCAAGTTGCAGACCCGCGCCCGAGGGCAAACTCTCAAGCAGCCTGTGCATCGAGCCGAGCCAGAGCCTCATCCCGGCCCAGAAGGACCAGAACGTCAAAGATTCCGGGCGAAGTCGTCGTCCCAGTCAACGCAGCGCGCATCGGCTGCGCAAGCTTGCCAAAACCCACCCCCAAGTCTTCAGCGAGCGCCTTCGTAGTGGCTTCGAGCGCCTCGATTGTCCAGTCCTTTTCACAGCCGAGCGCGGCGCTGACACGGCCCAGCCGTTCGCGCGATTCGGGATCGAGCAGCTTGGCCGCCTGTTCGGTCATCTCAAGCGGCCGGTGGGCGTAGAGAAACTGAGCCCCTTCAACAAGTTCATGGACGTTCTTCGCACGCGGCTTCAGCACCGGCATCGCTGCCCTGAGCGGTGCGGGATCGGTCCCCTCGGGGAGCTGCGCATGGACCAGATCGACCAGAACCTGGTCATCGGCCTCGCGGATATAGTGCCCGTTGAGGTTCTCCAGTTTCTTGAGATCGAAGCGCGAAGGGCTCTTGCCCACGCCATCGAGATCGAACAGCGCGACCGCCTCTGAACGGCTGATCAGCTCCTTGTCGCCATAGCCCCAGCCAAGCCGCAAAAGATAGTTGAACAGCGCATCGGGCAGGATCCCGAGCTCGTCGCGATAGGCATCGACGCCAAGCGCGCCGTGGCGCTTGGAAAGCTTCGCGCCGTCCGCGCCGTGGATCAGCGGAATGTGCGCGTAGACCGGATCGGGCCAGGCGCCCTCGACCTTGTCCATCGCGCGGTAGATCGGCAATTGGCGAAAGGCGTTGTTGAGGTGATCATCGCCCCTGATCACATGGGTCACTTTCATGTCATGATCGTCGACCACCACAGCGAGCATGTAGGTCGGGCTGCCATCGGCGCGCAGGAGGATGTAATCGTCGAGCTCGACATTGGCGACGCGCACGTCGCCCTGCACGCGGTCGTGGATGATCGTCTCGCCTTCGAGCGGGGTCTTGAGCCGCACGGTGAAGGGCGCACCGGCGGGCGCCTCGGACGGATCGCGGTCGCGCCAGCGCCCGTCATAGCGCATCGGCTGCTTGTTCGCGCGCTGCTCGGCGCGCATCTCCTCGAGCTCTTCGGAGGTGGCAAAGCACTTGTACGCAAAGCCTGCGCCAAGCAGCTTGCGCGCGACTTCGGCGTGCCGCTCGGCGCGGTCGGACTGGAACAGCGGGGGCGCATCATAGTCGAGGCCGAGCCAGTCGAGCCCGTCGAGGATCGCATCGATTGCCTCAGGCGTCGAGCGGCGCTTGTCGGTGTCCTCGATCCGCAACAGCGTGCGGCCACCGTGATGGCGCGCGAACAGCCAGTTGAACAGCGCCGTGCGCGCGCCGCCGATATGCAGGAAGCCGGTTGGCGAGGGTGCGAAGCGGGTAATGATGTCGCTTGCCATAAGGCCACTTATCCTATTCACTTGGCGCCGCGCCTCAGACGGTTGCGCCCGAGGGGGGGAGTGGGCTGATGGCAGATGCGCCGATCATTCCGATGGGAGACGATCCCGCCAGCGGCTTGCCCGCGGATGCGCCCTTGTGGTCCGGGCCGAGCAAGGCCCCCGCGCGCCTGTGGCAAAGGGCCCGCGCGCTGTCCAGCCTTAGCTTGGCCAATGCGCAGGAGCCCGCATCTTCCTCGCGCGCTTTGCGACATGCGCTTGCACTTCGGGCCGAGCTTTTCCTGGCGCAGGCCGGGTTCGACAAGGCACCCTGGCTTGCGGTGATCTTCGCCTTCGGGATCTTTGCCTGGTTCATGCTCAAGACCCCGTGGCAATGGGCCAGCGCAATCGGCACGGCAGCGCTCGTCGCGATTGCCGCCGCGGCGATCTGGCGCGGGCGCGAGGACCGCGAATATCTGCGCCGCTGCGTCTGCGCCGCGGCGCTGGTGTTCGCCGCCGGGATTGCCGTGATCTGGCTGCGTTCGGAAATGGTGGGGGCAGAGCCGATCGAGCGCCCGGGTGTCGAGCGGATCGAGGGCTATGTGCTCGAGCGCGAGGACCAGCCCGCAAGGGACCGGTTCCGCCTCACCCTCGCCATGCGCGATGCGACCAGCGGGATCGCGCGCAAGATCCGCGTCAACGTGCCGCTGAGCGAGGCGGCGCCCGGGATTGTGGAAGGGGCGATCGTGCGCCTGCGCGTGCGGCTGATGCCGCCTGCCAGTCCGATGCTGCCGGGCGCCTACGATTTTGCCCGCGCCGCCTGGTTCCAGGGGCTGAGCGCGACCGGGAGCGCCATCGGGCCGCTCGAGATCACGCGCCCCGCGCCCGCTGCAGGCGGGATCGCCGCGCTCCAGCGCAGCCTCTCGGCGCATGTGCGCGCGCATGTCGATGGCTCGCCCGGCACGATCGCGGCTGCCTTCGCAAGCGGCGATCGCGGCGCAATCGACGAAGCCGACGACGACGCGATGCGCGATTCCGGCCTCACCCATCTCCTCTCGATCAGCGGCCTGCATGTCAGCGCCGTCATCGCGGCGGGCTATTTCGCGGCCTTGCGGCTCCTTTCGTTGTTCCCGGCGATCGCGCTGCGCATCCGCGTGCCGGTGGCAGCGGCCGCGGTCGGGGCGCTGGCGGGGATCGGGTACACCCTGCTGACCGGCGCCGAGGTGCCGACCGTGCGCAGTTGCGCGGCGGCGATGCTGGTGCTGGTGGCGCTGGCACTGGGGCGCGAGGCGCTCTCGCTGCGGATGATCGCTGCGGCTGCCGGCTTTGTGATGGTGCTGTGGCCCGAGAGCGTGATCGGGCCGAGTTTCCAGATGAGCTTTTCGGCGGTGATCGCGATCGTTGCGCTGCACACCTGCGGCCCGGTCAGGGCCTTCCTCGCCCCGCGCGAGGAGAGCGGCCTTGCGCGCCTCGCGCGCCAGACCGCGATGCTGTTTGGAACCGGGCTGGTGATCGAGCTTGCGCTGATGCCGGTGGTGATGTTCCACTTCCACCGCGCGGGGCTGTACGGCGCGCTCGCCAACGTCATCGCGATCCCGCTCGTCACGTTCGCTGCGATGCCGCTGATCGCGCTGGCGCTGCTGCTCGATCTGGCGGGGCTGGGCGCGCCGGTCTGGCTGTTGGTCGATTGGTCGCTCCAGGCGCTCCTGGCGATTGCGCACTTCACTGCGGCCCAGCCGGGCGCGGTCAAGCTGATGCCGCAGATGAGTGGCCTGACGATCGCACTGTTCGTCGTCGGGTTGCTGTGGCTGGCGCTGTGGAGCTCGCGGGCGCGGCTGTGGGGCTTTGTGCCGGTCATCGCTGCGACGGGGCTGCTTCTGGCAACCCCGATCCCCGATGTGCTGATCGACCGCGAGGGGCGGCATGTCGGGATCGTGACGCAGGATGGCCGCCTTCTGTCGCTGCGCGACACCCGCTCGGACTATGCACGCGACAACCTGATCGAGCTCTCGAGCGTCGCCAGCGAGCCGATTCCGCTGGCGCGCTGGCCGGGGGCGCGCTGCTCGAGCGAGTTCTGCGTGCTCACGATCGAGCGCGCGGCCCGCGACTGGACCCTGCTCCTCGCGCGCAACCGGGTCCGGATCGAGGAGCGAGCGCTTGCCGCGGCGTGCGAGCGCTCGGACATCGTGGTCGCCGACCGGTACCTGCCGCGCTCGTGCAAACCGCGTTGGTTGCGCGCCGACAAGCGGCTGCTCGACGAGCGCGGAGGACTAGCGCTGCACCTTGCCAGCGAGCGGATCGTCGATGTCGCGGGCAGCCAGGGCGCGCATGGCTGGTGGCGCGGCGAGGGCGGGGTTGGGGCACAGAGCGACAGGCGAGGGGGTGGCGGGGGCGCAGCGAACCCACAGCCGCCCCCGCGCCCCAGCGCTACCCAGCCCAGTGTTACCCAGCCCAGTGTTACCGCAACTCAGTGATAGCGGCGCAGGAGGCCTGCGAGCCTGCCCTGGACCTGTACTTCCTCGGGCGCGTAGACCTGCGCTTCGTAGGCGACATTGGCCGGGTCGAGCCGGACCTTGCCGCCTTCCTTGCGCAGATATTTGAGCGTTGCTTCCTCGCCGCGCACGAGCGCAACGACGATCTCGCCGTCGCGCGCGGTGTCGGTGCGCCGCACCAGTGCATAATCGCCATCGAAGATCCCGGCCTCGATCATCGAATCACCTGAAACCTCGAGCGCATAGTGCTCGCCCGGACCCAGCAGCGCGGCGGGCACCGGGAGCGAGGTTTGCCCCTCGAGCGCCTCGATCGGCGCACCGGCGGCGATCCGCCCGTGCAGCGGGATCTCGATCACGTCATTGGCCGGTGTCCGGATCGCCGGTGCGGCAGGAGCGCTCGGAGCCGCGCCGAGCCGCGTCACGGTGTCGCTCACGCCGGGCATCACCGTCTCCGCGCGCGGGGGCGGGACCCTGTCCTCGGGCTGCCGGATCACCTCGAGCGCGCGCGCGCGGTTGGGCAGGCGGCGGATGAAGCCACGCTCCTCGAGCGCCGAGATCAGGCGATGCACGCCTGACTTGCTCTTGAGGTCGAGCGCTTCCTTCATCTCCTCGAAACTCGGCGAAATCCCGGTTTCCTCAAGCCTGAGCTGGATGAACCGGATCAATTCGTGCTGCTTGGCCGTCAGCATTGCGATAATCTCCCTTGGTCGCAAACGCGCCCCTCATCCGAGCACGACGGGCTCGCAAGCGGCGCTGCCAGATGTGCGTGCTCCAAGAGGCACCGCGTCTCTGCGCCCAAACGGCGCCGTAGACGGTGCGTTGCGTGCACTTCCCGCCCACCGAAATGGTGAACGAATGAGGAACAATTAGGCAACTCCGCCCCCCAAGTCAAGCGCCTCACGCAACCGATGTCCCCGAATTCAGCCATTTCGGAGGTTGTACACTGCCACGCGCTCGCCGCGCTTCACCGGCGCTGCGTGCGTTTCCCGCTCGATCAGCGCGTTGGCGAGCGCGAGCGCGCGCAACGCGCTCGATTGCTGCGAGCCCGCAAGGCTGACTTGCACCCCGTCGCTGCGCGCCCGCAGGAACTCGCGCCGATCGCCTCCCGCAGGCAGGTCGTGCGCCGCCTCGAGCATGACCGGGCGCTCGAACGGGTCGGCTGCGCCCAGGCTTGCGCGCAGCAGCGGGAGCGCGAACAGGAAGCAGGTGACGAAGCTCGAGACCGGATTGCCGGGGAGCCCGAGGATCACCTGGCGCCCGCTTATGCCATCGCGCGTAGCCACCAGCAGCGGCTTGCCCGGCTTGATCGCGACCTTCCAGAACTCGATCCGAGCGCCCCACCGGGTGAGCGCGGCCTGGACGAGGTCGTGCTCGCCCACCGATGCCCCGCCGCTGGTGATGAGGATGTCGGCCTCTTCGCACCCCACCAGCGCCTCGGCGAGCGCGGAGTGATCGTCGCGCACGGGGGGCGGGCGGTGGAGGCTTGCCGCATAGGGCGCGATCATCGCAGCGATCATCGCGCCGTTGCTCGCCGGGATCTGACCAGTCTGCGCGAGCGAGGGGCGCTCGGCCAGCTCGTCGCCGCTCTCGAGCACCGCCACGACCGGGCCTCGCCGGTGCGCGATCTCATCGTGGCCGGCCGCGAGCGCCAGCGCGGCCTGCGCGGGGCCGATCGCGCTGCCGGCGGGGAGGAGCACCTCGCCCTGTTCGAAGTCGAAGCCGCGCCGGCGCACGTGCTGCATCGGCGCGGGCAGGCTCTGTCCGTCCGCGAGCGCGACCCGGTCGCCGTGAACCTGCGCGTTCTCCTGGATCAGCACAGCCGTCGCGCCATGCGGCAGGTGCGCGCCGGTCGAGATGCGGGCGCACTCGCCGGGTGCGAGGCTGCCCGCGAACGGCGCGCCTGCGCGAGCCTCGCCCGCCAGCCGCCAAGGTCCCGCACCTGCGATCGCATAGCCGTCCATCGCCGAGAGGTCGGCCTCGGGCGATGTGCGCATGGCGACGAGGTCATGCGCGAGGTAGCGGGTCTCGCCAGGCGCGATCGGCGCTGTCACCACCGGCAGCGCCGGGGCAAGCGCAACGAGCCGCGCTTGCGCCTCGGCCAGATCGATGAGCTCAGCCAAGCGGCGCGCTCCACACTCCCGACTTGCCGCCGCGCTTCTCGATCAGGCGGATCTCGCCGATCACCATGCCCTTGTCGATGCTCTTGGCCATGTCGTAGATCGTCAGCAGCGCGACGCTGACCGCGACCATCGCTTCCATCTCGACCCCGGTCTTGCCCGTCAGCGCGGCGGTGGCCGTGGCGGTGAGCGCCTGCTGCTCGAAGGCGAAGTCGATGCTCACCGCCTCGAGCCCGAGCGGGTGGCACAGCGGGATGAGCTCGCCGGTGCGCTTGGCGGCCATGATCCCGGCGATCCGAGCGGCGGCGAGCACATCGCCCTTGGGCGCCTCGCCCTCGTGGATTGCGGCCAGCGCCTCGGCGCTCATCGCGATCCGTCCGCTGGCGATCGCGACGCGCTCGGTTGATGACTTGGCGCTCACATCGACCATGCGCGCGGCGCCATCGGGGCCGAGATGCGTGAGCTTGCTCATCCGTTCATCTCATCGCTGGTGGAGAACGCTTGAACCGCCTGTGACAGTGTCCAGAAGCAAAAACCTCGCAGACCGCACAGACGCGGCGCGCAGGCGTTTTTGGCCATCGACGCAGCGGCAAGGGGAGGCGCGATCAACTGTTCCATCCTCGCCTCAATGCCACAGCGTGCGGGTGTAGGACAGCGCCGGGGCGAGGGGGCAGGGCGCGCGCGCGGCTCATCCCTCGATCAGCGCGCGGGTGGCGACGGCGATGTCGTCGGCGCGCATCAAGCTCTCGCCGACGAGGAAGGTGTCCACCCCGCTTTGCGCCAGCCGCACCAGATCGGCATGGCCCGCAATCCCGCTTTCGCCCACCAGCAGCGCGCCCTCGGGCGCCAATGCGGCGAGACGCTCGGTGGTCGCGAGCGAGGTTTCGAAGGTTTTGAGATCGCGGTTGTTGATCCCGATCAGCCGCGAGGCAAGGACACGGCTTGCGCGCTCGAGCTCGGCCTCGTCGTGCACCTCAACCAGCACGTCCATGCCGTGTTCGAGCGCAGCTGCCTCGATCTCGCCCATCGCGCCATCCTCGAGCGCGGCAACGATGATCAGGATCGCATCCGCCCCGATGCTGCGCGCCTCGAGGCACTGCCACGGATCGACCATGAAATCCTTGCGCAGCACCGGCAAGGAGCACGCGGCGCGCGCGGCGACGAGATAGTCCTCGTGGCCCTGGAAAAACGGCGCGTCGGTGAGCACGGAAAGGCACGCGGCGCCGCCCGCTTCGTAGGCGGCGGCATGGTCGGCGGGGCGGAAATCGGCGCGGATGAGGCCCTTGGACGGGCTTGCGCGCTTGATCTCGGCGATCAGTGCAAAGCCGCGCTGCGCCCGGTCGCGCAAGGCGGCTTCGAACCCGCGCGGGGGCGATTGGGCGCGCGCAGCGTCCTCGAGCGCGGCGAGCGTAGTCGCTGCCCGGCGGGCGCGCACCTCGTCGCGCTTGACCGCGCAGATTTCCTCGAGCTTGTTCATTGTGCCACTTCTACTGCCACCGCTACTGCGCCAGCGCGATCCACGCATCGAGCAGCGCCCGCGCGCGGCCCGCGTCGAGCGCCTCGCGGGCCAGCTCGACCCGCTCGCCCCAGTTCGCGCCCATTTCGGCGACCGCGAGCGCGCCCGCAGCGTTGAACAGCACGGCGTCGCGATACGAGCTGTGTTCGCCCTCCAGCAGCCGGCGCAGGGCCTCGGCATTGAACGCCGGATCGCCGCCCCTGATCGCCTCGACCGGAGCATGCGGCAGGCCTGCCTCGTTCGCATCGAGCCGCTGCATGACGAAGCCCGAGCCGGACACCACCGCGACCTCGTTGCCGCCTGCCAGGCTGAGCTCATCGAGTCCCTCGTCGCCCGAGACGATCATCGAGCGGCCCGTGCCCAGCCTGGCCAGCGCGCCGGCATAGATCGGGACATAAGCGGGCCGCGCGATCCCGATCAGCTGGCTCTTGACCCGTGCGGGGTTTGAAAGCGGGCCCATCAGGTTGAAGATCGTGCGCGTGCCGATGCGTTTGCGGATCGGCTGGATGCGGCCCATCGCGGGGTGGTGGTTCTTCGCAAACAGGAAGCAGATGCCAAGCTCGTGCAGGGTCTTTTCCGCGGTGCGCCCGGCTCCGTCCATATCGAGGCCGAGCGCTTCCAAGGTGTCGGCCGCGCCCGCCTTGGACGAGGCCGCGCGGTTGCCGTGCTTGGCGACCGGCACCCCGCAGGCCGCGACCACCAGGCTGACCGCGGTCGAGACGTTGAGCGTGTGATGCCCGTCGCCGCCGGTGCCGCACACGTCGATCGCGCCCGCCGGAGCGTCGATCGGGATCAGCCGCGCGCGCAAGGCTCGCGCCGCGCCCGCGATCTCGTCCGAGGTCTCGCCGCGCTGGGAGAGCGCGACGAGAAAGCGCTCGATCTCCTCCTCGCTCGGCGCGCCGTCGAGCAGGATGCCGAAAGCGGTTTCCGCTTCGCTCTCGCTGAGCGGCTGGGCGACATCGGGCAGCAGGGTCATGCAGGCTGGCTTATCGAACGCGAGCGGGCAAGGCGCGCGGGCTCGATGCCGCACAGCTTGAGGAAATTGGCGAGCAATTCGTGGCCGTGCTGCGTCGCGATGCTTTCGGGGTGGAACTGGACGCCGTGGATCGGTAGGCTCGCGTGGCGAAAGCCCATCACGCTGGGGTGATCCTCGCCCGGCGTGTCGGCGTGGGCGTTGGCGATGAGCGCAGGCGGAATGTCGAGCACCTCGAGGCTGTGATAGCGCGTTGCAAGAAAGGGCGAGGGCAGGCCGGCGAACACGCCGCTCGCGTCATGCGTGACGTCGGAGGTCTTGCCGTGCATCAGCCCGCCGCGTGCGACGCGCCCGCCGAAATGCTGCCCGATCGCCTGATGGCCCAGGCACACGCCCAGCAGCGGCTTTTGCGCATCGGCGCAGGCCGCGACCAGATCGAGGCTGACGCCAGCCTGGTCGGGCGTGCACGGGCCGGGCGAGATGAGAAAGCCCGCCGCATCGCTCGCAAGCGCGTCAGCGGCGCTGATCGCATCGTTGCGCTCGACGCGGACCTCGGCGCCAAGCTCCATCAGGTAATGGACGAGGTTGAAGGTGAAGCTGTCATAATTGTCGATGACGAGGATCGTGCCGCTCATTCGCCATCCCCTGCCGGTTGACCGCGCTTCGTCACCACGATGATCGGGCCCGCGCGGCCCTCGTCGAGCCGGCCGGTTGCAGGGTCCCACAGCGAGGAGGATTTGCTGTCGAGGAACAGCGCGTTGGCAACACCCAGTTCCTCGCTGAAGAAGCGCGCGAGCGTGCCGAAGCTCAAGGGCGCATCGGAGATGACGAAATGCGCGAGGCCCGCTTGATCGACGCCGACCGCGTTGCGGATCGCGCGCGAATTGCCCTCCTCGGCAATGGCCGGGTGAAGCTTGCCCTCGATCAGCAGCATCGGGCCCGATTGCGTGCCGAATTGCGGCCGCTCGGACACGCTCGAATAGAACCGGTCGGCGGTGAGGATGCGCCATGCAGCGCCGCTGCCGAAGAACACGCCATTAGGCTTCATGTGGAAATTGCCCGTGCCATCGCTCCGGTTGAGCTCGGCGAGCCGCGCCCCCGAGGCGACGAGATAGCCGCGCGGCTTCAGATCATCGCTGAAAGCGCCGCCATTCATCGCAAAGGCGATGGCGCTGTTGTCCTCGCGCGCCCCGGCAAACGCGGTGAGCGAGCCATAGGGCACCGAGCCATCGCCCGGGCCATAGGTGATCGCGATCGCGTGCTGCGCAGGGTCAGCGGTGCAATGAGTGAGCGCGGTGTCCTCGAAAGTCACCGCCTTGCACGCCGACGGGCGCGTCGTTGCGGCTTGCTCGGGCGCGTCGGGCACCTCGACGATCTCGGTCGAAACTTCCTTGCCGTCGAGCGAGGTCCGCACGACCGGCTTGCCCGCAGGCTGCTCGGTGCAGGCGGCGGCGAGGGCCAGCGCGCCCAGCGCAAGCGTTGTCAGCAGCGCCCGCCTCATTGGCCATACCCCGGCTCGCCCGCCAGCCGCACCGCCTCGCGCGCTGCCGCGATCAGCGCTGTCGCCTTGACGCGGCATTCGGCGGCCTCGTAATCGGGATCGCTGTCGGCGACGATGCCGGCGCCCGCCTGGACATGCATGACGCCATCCTTGACCACCGCAGTGCGCAGCACGATGCAGCTGTCGACCGAGCCATCGGGCGCGAAATAGCCGACCCCGCCGGCATAGGCGCCGCGCGTCTCGGGCTCCAGTTCGGCGATGATCTCGCAGGCGCGGATCTTGGGCGCGCCCGAGACGGTCCCTGCGGGAAACCCGGCGAGCAGCGCATCGATCGCATCGCGACCTTGCGCAAGCTCGCCCACGACATTGCTGACAATATGCATGACATGGCTGTAGCGCTCGATTGCGAAGCTGTCAGTCACCGTGACGCTTCCCTTGGCAGCGACGCGTCCGACATCGTTGCGCCCCAGATCGAGCAGCATGAGGTGCTCGGCGAGTTCCTTGGGATCGGCCAGCAGGCTCTCCTCGGCGGCCTGGTCCGCCGCGCGCGTGGCGCCGCGCGGGCGGGTGCCGGCGATCGGGCGGATCGTCACCTCGCGCTTGCCTTCGGCATCCGCGCGCACGCGGACGAGGATTTCCGGGCTCGAGCCGACGATCGCGAAGCCGGGCAGATCGAGGAAATAGAGAAACGGCGAGGGATTGACCCGGCGCAAGGCCCGGTAGAGCGCGAGCGGAGGCAGCGCGAACGGGCAGGTGAAGCGCTGCGCGAGGACGACCTGGAAGATGTCGCCTGCAAGGATATAGTCCTTGGCACGCGCAACCATCGCCTTGTAGTCGGCAGCCGCGATCTGCGGCTCGAGCTCGAGCTCGGCGCGGGTGGTCTGATGCTGCGGCTCGGGCGGGCGGGGGGCGACAAGCGCACGCAAGGTGTCGTCGATCCGCTCGCCCGCGCGCGCGATCGCGGCGGCGGGATCGGCGACGTTTGCCGGATCGGGCCAGATCGGCGCTGCACAATACAGCGTATCGGCGAGCCCGTCGAAGATCAGGATCACCGTGGGGCGCACGAACAGCATGTCGGGCAGCGCCAGCTCCGATTGGGCTGCGCGCGGCAGGCTCTCGACGAGGCCGATCGTCTCATAGCCGAAATAGCCCACCAGGCAGGCGAGCGCGGGCGGCAGGCCCGGCTGCTCGGCGCCGGCAAGATCGATCCGGCAGGTTTCGGCAAGCGCGCGCAGTTCGGTCAGCGGATCACGCCCAAGCGGCTCGAACGCCGCACGATCCTCGCGCCAACGACGGTTGATTGCCACTACGCGCCCGCAGCTGCGGAAGATCAGATCGGGATCGAGCCCGATCAGGCTGTAGCGCCCGCGCACCTCGCCGCCCTCGACCGATTCGAGCAGGAAATCGCCGCGCCCCGGCTCGATCAGCCGCCGCGCCGCGCCGACCGGCGTATCGCTGTCAGCGATCACGCTGCGCCACACGATCCCGGCCTTGCCGCCCGCCAGCGCGGCGCTCGCAGCCGCCGCGTTGGTCGGCAGGTGAGCGCCGGGGGCGGCCGAAAGCGAGCGCGCGCTCACGGGTTCGGCTTTGCGCGAGGGGACGGGGCTCGAGGGGCGGTCAACGGCATTGGCATCAGGCGGGATCGCCGCGCGTCGGCTCAGCCATCGCCGAGGAGCTGCCGGCGGACCGTGTCAACCGCGTCCTGGTTGATCGTCACGCCCACTTCCTCGCGCATCGCGCGGGTCAGCTGGCTGGCGTATTCGTCGCCGAGCGCGGTCGAAAGCTGGTTCGCGGTCTGCGCGAGCAGCGGATTGTCATCGGCGACCTCGCCCGTCTCGATCCGGTCGAGATCTACCAGGATCCAGCCCTGGTTGCGCGGCGCTTCGAGCAGCTTGGTCGTCCCTTGCGCCATGCTGAACAGCAGCACCAACGCCGGCGGCACATTGCCGCGGGTTTGCTGAAGCAATTGCTCGCGGGTGAGCGTCACCGTGTCGACCCCGGGGAAATCCCCCTCCTCCTCGCCCAGCGCCTCGCTCAGCGATTTGCCCGAGCGGACCTTGGCGAGCACCCGGTCGGCTGCCGCGCGCGCGGTCCTGCTCGCCCGCTCGCGCCGAAGATCCGCGCTCACGATCTCCCTGATCTCGGTCAGGGGAGGGGCGGCGGCGGGGGTGATCTCGGCCACTTCGTAGACGATGAACTGCTGGCCGGGGACCAGCTCGTCGAGCTGCGGCTGGCCCTCGTCGATCCCGAAGGCGGGCTCCATGATTGGGCGCACCAGCGGATTGGCCTCCTGGCCAGGATTGCCGAACACCCGCCCATCGGCGAGGAGCGGCGGGCTCGTCTGAAGTTCGAGCTCGAAGCTCTCGGCGATCTCGCTCAGCGCAATGCCGCTGTCGACTTCGGCCTCGATCCGGGCGCTGAGATCGGCGAGCGCGGCGGCGCTTTTTTGAGTGGCGAGTTCTTCGGCGATCTCATCGCGCACCTGTGCCAGCGTGCGCGCGGGCGTGACGTTGATCGCATCGACCTGGGCGACCGTGAAGCCGAGCGCGCTGCGCGCCGCATCGGCGACCTCGCCGCGGCCCGCCTTGAACACCGCCTCGGCGACCGCGAAGCTTTGCTCTCGCTCAAGCTGCTCGCGGGTGCGCCCAGCGATTTGCGTCGTGGCGAAGCCGGCTTCGCGCGCGGCGGCGGAAAGCGTGGTCTCGCCCGCGCGGATGCGGCTGACCAGCGACCGGGCGGCGGCCTCGGTCGGGACGACGAACAGCGTGACGTCGCGCGTCTCGCTCGCGCGGTAGCGCTCCTGGTTCTCCCGGTAGCGCGCGGCAATCTCGGCCGGGGTCGCGGTCACATCGGCGTTGAGGTTCTGCGGGCCGAACACGGTAAAGCGCAGGGTGCGGCGCTCAGGCAACAGATAATCGGCGCGGTTCTCCTCATAGAACGCCGCGACCGCATCTGCCCCTGGCTCGCCCTCGCCGACGAACACCGCGCTCGGAATGAGCGCGATCTGCCCCTCGCGCCGCTCGAGCAGCAGCGAGGCATAGCGCTTGGCGACCGTGCGCGGCATGCGCGGCGAGCCGATCGCGGGCACCAGCATCTGCTGGGCGAGCAGACCATCGGCGAAATCGCGGCGCAACACCTGTTCGCTGATCCGCTGACGGGCGAGCGCAGCGCGGTAAATCTCCTCGTCGAATTCGCCCGTCGGCCCGCGGAAGGCCCCGATCTGGAGGATCTCGCTGTTGACGAGATTGTCGCCCGCACGCAGGCCCGCTTTCTCGGCATAGGCACCGATGGCATAGCGATCGATCATCTGGTCGAGCACTTCGTCGAGCCCGCCATCGGCGATGAGCTGTTCCATCGTCAGCGTCGGGTCTTCCTGGCGGGCGCGCTCGAGCGCTGCCTGCACGGTGCTGGCGAGTTCGGCAGTGTCGATCCGGTCATCGCCGACCAGCGCGGCGCGCTCGGTGGTGCCGATCCCGCCGAAGGTCGAGCCCGTGATGTCGCTTGCCGCGAAGGCGAGCGCGACGAGCGCGAGAAAGCCGATGAAGATCGGCAGACCGATGCGGGACTGGAAGAACTTGCGAAAAAGGGAGATCATGGGCTTTTCTTGTGTTCCTGCGATGACAACGCCGTGCGCCGTATGACGGCCGAGGCACTTGCCCCCGCCACCGGATCGCCGCGCTTTATCGGCCCTATGGCTTTGCCGCAACATCTCCCGCACGCACCGGGCAAATCACACAGGGCAAGACATACAGGGCAAATCACGCAGGGCAAAACACACAGGTCTTTTGACTGGGATGCGATCCTCGTCTAGCCCACGCGGCCCTGCGGCCCTACATAGGCCACAGATTCGCCACAATTGCAGGATGCCTCATGCCCGAGCGGCCCTACATCGTTGGAAACTGGAAGATGCACGGCACCCGAGCCATGCTGTCCGAGGCCCGCGCGATCGACCGCGCGGCCCAGCGTCACATGAAAGTCGAGGTGGCGCTCGCGCCGCCCTACACGCTGCTGCATCCGATTCACCGCGAAGCCGAGCAGATTGCGGTCGGCGCGCAGAATTGCCACCACGAAGAGGGCGGCGAGCACACCGGCGATATCTCCGCCGGCATGATCGCCGATACCGGCGCCAAGTTCGTGATCCTGGGCCACAGCGAGCGGCGCCAGGGCCACAAGGAAACCGACGCGATCATCAGCGCGAAGGTCGCAGCCGCGCTTGCAGCGGGGCTCAGGATCATCCTGTGCTGCGGCGAGAGCGCCGAGACCCGCGCCCAAGGCAAGGCGCTCGCCTTCGTTGCGCGCCAATTGAAAGCGACCCTGCCCGGGATCGAGGATGCGGGCGAGCGGCTCACCATCGCTTATGAGCCGATCTGGGCGATCGGCACCGGCAACAGCGCCACCCCCGCCGCGATCGCCGAGATGCACGCCAGCATCCGCGACCTGCTGGTCAAGCAGTATGGCGAGGAGCAGGGCCGGGCGGTGCGCATCATCTATGGCGGCTCGGTCAAGCCAGAGAATGCGAGCGAAATCTTCGCAGTGGCCGAAGTGGGCGGCGCGCTGGTGGGCGGGGCGAGCCTGACCGCGGACAGCTTCATGAGTATCGCGCTCGCCGCCGCCGAAAGCGAAGACACTTGAGCGTGCGGATGCGCGCTCCTACATCACACTGAGTTTTGAAACCCCCAATCGCGACCGGAACCGTTCATGGGCCTCTTCCTTTTTCTCACCATCATCCAGGCGCTCGTTGCCGCCGCGCTCGTCGGCGTTGTGCTGATGCAGCGCTCGGAAGGCGGCGGGCTCGGGATCGGCGGCAGCCCGACGGGCGCGCTGGGCGCGCGCGGGGCGGCCGATTTCCTGACCCGGGCGACCAAGTGGCTCGCGATCGCGTTCGTCACGCTCTCGATCGTGCTCGCTGCGGTCGCGGTCGAGACCGCGGGCGGCTCGAGCATCACCTCGACGCTCGATCGCACCGTCACCCCTTCGGACGGAGTTGGTGCGGAAGACCTTCTGGGCGAACCCGCACCCGGCGCAGGACAGGGCGGTTCTTTGGGCGACCCGCTGGGCGATCCGGTGGGCGGCGCTGCTGGACAGCCTGGTGGCGATCCGCTCGCCGATCCTGCACCCGCTGGCGGCAACGCTGCGCCCGCCGAGCCGGGCGAGGGTCCGCCGGCGCAATAAGCCGCCGCGCCATCACACTTGTGGATTGGCGCAGCAGTTCAACGCCAATTCGCTTGCTCCGAATCCGGTCAAGCGCTTAAGGCCCAAGCCCCATGGCGCGGTACATTTTCATCACCGGCGGCGTGGTCTCCTCGCTCGGAAAAGGTCTCATGGCGGCAAGCCTCGCCGCGCTCCTTCAGGCGCGCGGCTTCAAGGTGCGAATCCGCAAGTTCGACCCTTACCTCAACGTCGATCCGGGCACGATGAGCCCCTATCAGCACGGCGAAGTCTACGTCACCGATGACGGCGCCGAGACCGATCTCGATCTCGGCCATTACGAACGCTTCACCGGTGTCTCTGCCCGCCAGAGCGACAACATCACCTCAGGGCGCGTCTATCGCGACATCATCGCGCGCGAGCGCCGCGGCGATTATCTGGGCGCCACCGTGCAGGTGATCCCGCATGTCACCGACGCGATCAAGCAATTCGCGCTCGCCGATCAGGACGATCACGATTTCATCCTGTGCGAGATCGGCGGGACGGTGGGCGATATCGAATCGCTCCCGTTCATGGAGGCGATCCGCCAGCTCAGGAACGAGCTCGAGCCGCTCCAGACGCTGAGCGTCCATGTCACGCTGGTGCCCTATATCGCGGCGGCGGGCGAATTGAAGACCAAGCCCACGCAGCACTCGGTGCGCGAGCTTGCCAGCCTCGGGATCAAGCCCGACGTGCTGCTGTGCCGCGCCGAGCATCCGATCCCCGAAGCCGAGCGCCAGAAGATCGCGAACTTCTGCAATGTCCGGCGCGAGGCGGTGATCCCTGCACTGGACGCGCCGTCGATCTATTCGGTGCCGCTGCAGTACCATGCCGAGGGGCTCGATGCCGAAGTGCTGCGCGGGTTCGGGATCACCGATGCGCCCGAGCCCGATCTGGCCGCCTGGCGCGATGTGACCGATCGCTATTTCAACCCCGAAGGCGAGGTGACGATCGGCGTCGTGGGCAAATATGTCGGCCTGCCCGATGCCTACAAGAGCCTCAACGAGGCGCTGATCCATGGTGGGCTCGCCAATCGCGCCAAGGTCAACATCAAATGGCTCGATGCCGAGATCTTCGAAGGCGAGGACGAGGCCCGGATCGTCTCGCAGCTCGAACCGATGCACGGCATCCTTGTGCCCGGCGGGTTCGGGACACGCGGCTCGGAGGGCAAGATCGCGAGCGTGCGCTTTGCTCGCCAGCGCCGCGTTCCGTTCTTCGGGATTTGCCTCGGCATGCAGATGGCCTGCATCGAGGGTGCGCGCGCGGTCGGCATCGACGCAGCATCGTCGACCGAATTCGGCGCGACCAGCGAGCCGGTGGTCGGCATCATCACCGAGTGGATGAGCGAAGAGGGCCTGCAAAGGCGCGAGGAAGGCGGCGATCTGGGGGGCACGATGCGGCTGGGCGCCTATGAGGCGAAGTTGCTTCAGAACAGCCACACCGCGCAGATGTATGGCGGCGCCGCCGCGATTTGCGAGCGCCATCGCCATCGCTACGAGGTCAACAGCGCCTATATCGCTCCGCTCGAAAAGGGCGGGCTGGTCTTTTCGGGCATGTCGCCCGACGGGCTCCTGCCCGAGATCATCGAGCGGCCCGATCATCCCTGGTTCGTCGGCGTGCAGTTTCACCCGGAGCTCAAATCACGCCCCTTCGATCCGCATCCGCTGTTTGCAGGCTTCATTGCAGCGGCGCTGGAACAGTCGCGGCTGGTCTAGCGCTCGCGGCCTGGATTGGTGCCTGATCGGCCCCCAATTGCGCGATAATCCAAGCGCCGCGTGATCATTCAGCGCGGGGCCTTGCGTCTTTGTCGCTTTCCTACAAGCCACCCGGCGCGGCGAGGCGCACATTCCCCAGTCTTGACCCGGCAGCAACCTGACCATCCGTTCGGGGGGTCAAGGGGGGATGGTCACTGGGGAATGGTCACTGGGGAATGGTCACTGGG
>DAITMG010000024.1:0-34558 GCA_036835265.1 Erythrobacter sp.
TCTCGAAGGATGAAGGCGGCCGTCACACGCCGTTCTTTGCGAACTACCGTCCGCAGTTCTACTTCCGCACCACCGACGTGACCGGCGAAGTGATCCTTCCTGAAGGCACCGAAATGGTCATGCCGGGCGACAACGTGACGATCGGCGTCAAGCTGATCGCGCCGATCGCGATGGACGAAGGCCTGCGCTTCGCGATCCGCGAAGGCGGCCGCACCGTCGGCTCGGGCGTCGTCTCGAAGATCACCAAGTAAGCCGGTGCCCCGCTGAGGGGCAGGTAAGCTGGTGCCTCCTTCGGGGGTAACGCATCAAAAAGGGGGCCCGGCGCGCGCATGCGAGCCGGGCCCCTTTTTACGAGAGGTCCATTTCGCTCAAGCCTGGGCGGGGAGGGTGGACCATCATTCGATTGTGGCGGCCGTGTTACGGATTTTGGGTTGCATCGCCTCGCCCGTCTCGATATACGCGCCCCTCACGAGAGCGAGGATTCGTTCTCGCCAACGCAATTTTGTAAGGCCGCCCGCAAGACACCCGGCAAACCGGGGAGGGCACGCGGGGCCGGCCTTTTGTTTTTGAGGTGGGGTGACCCGCCTTCGGCTCTTTCGCATCGGTATAGGTAATGGAAGCTCAGAATATCCGTATTCGCCTCAAGGCGTTCGACCACCGCGTTCTCGATCAGGCAACCGGCGAGATCGCTGATACGGCCCGCCGGACCGGCGCGCTTATTCGTGGCCCCATTCCCCTGCCGACGCGCATCGAGAAGTTCACCGTGAACCGCGGCCCGCACATCGACAAGAAGTCGCGCGAGCAGTTCGAGGTGCGCACCTACAAGCGGCTGCTCGACATCGTCCAGCCCAACGCCCAGACGGTCGATGCGCTGATGAAGCTCGATCTGGCGGCCGGTGTGAACGTGGAAATCAAATTGGCCTGAGCCGATTTGCCGGGGCCCCGCGCAGGCGGTGGTCCCGATCGTCCGGGCCGGACGTGAAACGGCCCACGGTTTTGGTCGCGCATGCGGCCTGAGGTCCCTGCTCCGGCAGGGCTCTCGAACACAACGAGATACCGCCGGACGTTCCTTCGGGAACAGCATTGTCCGGGCTGCGTCTCCCCGTTTCGCTCATCCTGCCACGCGGCAGCTTGAGCACACAGCCCAAACGGGGCGCAGCAGACATTTTGGGTTGACCGGGCCGAAGGGTCCGCATGCACCTTTGGGATGGTCCCTTGGGTGCCTCTGTTAGGAGTAAGTGACGATGCGCACCGGCGTTATCGCAAAGAAAGTCGGGATGACCCGCCTCTTCCAGGAGGATGGACGGCACGTGCCCGTCACCGTTCTCGCACTGGAAGATTGCCAGGTCGTCTCCCACCGCACGCAGGAACGCGACGGCTATTTCGCGGTCCAGCTCGGCGCGGGCGAAGCGAAGCAGAAGAATGTGGCCAAGCCGCAGCGCGAGCATTTCGGCCAGGCCGGGGTCGGCCTCAAGGCGAACGTCGCTGAGTTCCGTGTCGCGGGCGAGGACGGCCTCATGCCGGTCGGCGCCATGATCAGCGCGGAGCATTTCATCGCCGGGCAGAAGGTCGACATTACCGGCCACACCCAGGGCAAGGGCTTTGCCGGCGCCATGAAGCGCTGGGGCTTCGGCGGCATGCGCGCCACCCACGGCGTCTCGATCTCGCACCGTGCGCACGGCTCGACCGGTCAGCGTCAGGATCCGGGCAAGGTGTTCAAGGGCAAGAAGATGGCCGGCCACATGGGCGACCGTCAGCGCACCCAGCAGAACCTCGAAATCGTGCGCACCGATCCGGTGCGCGGTCTGCTGTTCGTGAAGGGCTCGGTTCCGGGCTCGAAGAACGGCTGGCTGCTCGTGCGCGATGCGGTCAAGCTGCCGCTGCCCGAAGGCGCGCCGTTCCCCGGTGCGATCCTCGAGAAGATCGTGCCCGCCAACGATGAGCCTGCAGATCAGACGCCCGCTGAAGAGCTGGTGGCAATTGTGGACACCCCGGCGGCTGAAGCCGCGTCACCCGCGCCCGAAGCGCAAGGCCTTGAAGCCGATGCCGCAGCCGAGGCCGCAGCCGATGCCCCGGCAGCTGACGAGAAGAAGGAAGACTAAGCCATGAAGGTGAAGGTCCAGACAATCGACGGTGCCGCCTCGGGCGATATCGATCTCAGCGATGACGTGTTCGGCATCGAGCCGCGCGCGGACATCCTGCACCGTGTCGTCACCTGGCAGCTCGAGAACCGCCGCGGCACCGCCCGCCCGACGCGTGAGCGTTCGGACGTGGCGCGCACCGGCAAGAAGTTCGGCAAGCAGAAGGGTTCGGGCGGCGCCCGCCACGGCGATCGTGCAGCCCCGATCTTCATCGGCGGCGGCAAGGCGCATGGCGCGAGAAAGCGCGACTTCGAGCCATCGCTCAACAAGAAGGTGCGCGCACTCGGGCTCAAGATGGCGCTCAGCACGAAGGCGAAAGACGGCCTCGTGGTGGTCGACAGCCTCGAGCTCGCCGAAGCCAAGACCAAGGCCTTGCAGGGTCACCTCGCCAGCGCAGGTCTGAGCGGCAAGGTCCTTGTGATCGACGGCGACGTTGTGAATGACGGCTTCAAGCAGGCCGCCGGCAACCTTCCGGGGATCAACGTGCTCCCGGCGATCGGCGCCAACGTCTACGACATTCTCAACCATGACACGCTCGTCCTCACCAAGGACGCGGTCGCGAAGCTCGAGGCGCGCTTTGCCCTCGCGGGAGGCGCCAAGTAATGGCCAAGAAAGACAGCATCGATGCGCGTCACTACGACGTGATCCTCGCGCCCCACATCACCGAGAAGTCGACCCTCGCGTCCGAGAACAACGCGGTCGTCTTCAAGGTCGCGAACGACGCGACCAAGCCGCAGATCAAGGAAGCGGTCGAGGCGATCTACAACAAGAAGGTCGCGGGCGTGAACACGATCGTGGTCAAGGGCAAGTCGAAGCGCTGGAAGGGCAAGCCCTACAAGCGTTCCGATTTCAAGAAAGCTGTCGTGACGCTCGCCGAAGGCGAGATGATCGACATCACCACCGGTATCTGAGGGCGTAAGGCACCATGGCACTCAAGAACTACAAACCGACAAGCCCGGCGCGCCGCGGCCTGATCCTGATCGACAAGTCAGGCCTGCACAAGGGCGGACCCGTAAAGGCGTTGACCGAAGGCAAGCGCAAGACCGGTGGCCGTAACAACAAGGGCCACGTGACCTCGCGCGGGATCGCGGGCGGACACAAGCAGAAGTACCGCTTCATCGATTTCAAGCGGCGCAAGTGGGATATGCCGGCCACGGTCGAGCGGATCGAATACGATCCCAACCGCACCGCCTTCATCGCGCTTGTGAAGTACGAGGATGGCGAGCTTGCCTACATCCTCGCGCCGCAGCGTCTCGCTGTTGGCGATGCGGTGGTGGCCGGCGAGAAGACCGACACGAAGCCGGGCAACGCGATGCTGCTGGGTCAGATGCCGGTCGGCACGATCTGCCACAATGTCGAGATGAAGCCGGGCAAGGGCGGGCAGATCGCCCGTTCCGCCGGGGCTTATGTCCAGCTCGTCGGGCGCGATCGCGGGATGGTGATCGTGCGCCTCAATTCGGGCGAGCAGCGTTACCTGCGCGGCGATTGCATGGGGACGGTCGGCGCGGTGTCGAACCCGGACAATCAGAACCAGAACTTCGGCAAGGCGGGACGCACCCGCTGGAAGGGCCGTCGTCCGCTGACACGCGGTGTCGCGAAGAACCCGGTCGATCACCCGCACGGTGGTGGTGAAGGCCGCACGAGCGGTGGTCGCCATCCGGTGACCCCGTGGGGCAAGCCGACCAAGGGCGCGCGCACCCGCAGCAACAAGCAGACGGACAAGATGATCATCCGTTCGCGTCACGCGAAGAAGAAGAGGTAAGCGACATGGCACGTTCCATCTGGAAAGGTCCGTTTGTCGAGCTCAGCCTGCTCAAGAAGGCAGAGGACGCACAAGAAGCAAGCAACACCAGGCCGATCAAGACCTGGTCGCGCCGCTCCACCATCCTCCCGCAATTCGTCGGGCTGACGTTCAACGTCTACAACGGGCACAAGTTCATCCCCGTCTCGGTTTCGGAAGAAATGGTCGGCCACAAGCTCGGCGAGTTCGCGCCCACGCGGACATTCCCGGGTCACGCCGCCGACAAGAAGGGCAAGCGATAATGGGCAAGGCGAAGAACCCCCGCCGCGTCGGCGAAAACGAGGCGCTCGCCGTCGGCACCACGATCCGTGGTTCGGCGCAGAAGCTCAACCTCGTGGCTGAGCTGATCCGCGGCAAGAAGGCCGAGGAAGCGTTGAACATCCTCTCCTTCTCGCGGAAGGCGATGGCGCGCGATGCCAAGAAGGTGCTCGCCTCGGCGATCGCCAATGCGGAAAACAACCACGATCTCGACGTCGACGCGCTGGTCGTTGCCGAAGCGAGTGTGGGCAAGTCGATCACGATGAAGCGCTTTCAGACGCGCGGCCGCGGCAAGTCGACGCGCATCCTGAAGCCGTTCAGCAAGCTGCGCATCGTCGTGCGCGAAGTGGAAGAGGCGTAAACCATGGGCCAGAAGAGCAATCCGATCGGTCTGCGCCTGCAGATCAACCGCACCTGGGACAGCCGCTGGTACGCCGAAGGGCGTGATTATGCCAACCTGCTCAAGGAAGACATCGAGATCCGCAAGTACATCACCAAGAGCCTGCCCCAGGCAGCGATCTCGAAGGTGGTGATCGAGCGGCCGGCCAAGCTGTGCCGCGTCTCGATCTATGCCGCGCGCCCCGGCGTGATCATCGGCAAGAAGGGCGCAGATATCGAGAAGCTGCGCGCCAAGCTCGCAACGATGACCAAGAGCGACGTGAAGCTCAACATCGTCGAGATACGCAAGCCCGAGATCGACGCCAAGCTTGTCGCACAAGGCATTGCCGACCAGCTGATCCGCCGCGTGGCGTTCCGCCGGGCGATGAAGCGCGCGATGCAATCGGCCATGCGGCTCGGTGCTGAAGGCATCAAGATCGTGTGCGGCGGCCGTCTGGGCGGTGCCGAAATCGCGCGCGTCGAGCAATATCGCGAAGGCCGCGTGCCGCTCCACACGCTGCGCGCCAACATCGATTATGCCGAAGCCGAAGCGCTCACCGCTTACGGGATCATCGGCATCAAGGTGTGGGTCTTCAAGGGCGAGATCCTCGGCCATGACCCGACCGCGCAGGATCGCCTGATGATGGAATCGCAAACTTCGGGCGTCCGCCCTGCGCGCTGAGTGCGCGCCAGGGCCTCGCTAAGAGAGACAGACAATGCTGCAACCGAAGAAAACCAAATATCGCAAGGCCTTCAAGGGCCGGATCAAGGGCGAGGCCAAGGGCGGCACGACGCTCAATTTCGGCTCCTATGGCCTCAAGGCGCTTGAGCCCGAGCGGATCACCGCGCGCCAGATCGAGGCGGCTCGCCGCGCGATCACGCGTGCGATGAAGCGCCAGGGCCGCCTGTGGATCCGCGTCTTCCCCGACGTGCCGGTCTCCAAGAAGCCGGCCGAAGTGCGTCAGGGCAAGGGCAAGGGCTCGGTCGAGTACTGGGCAGCGCGGGTCAAGCCGGGCCGCATCCTGTTCGAGCTTGACGGGGTTCCGGGCCCGGTTGCCGCGGTCGCGTTCGAGCGTGCGGCGATGAAGCTGCCGATCAAGACCAAGGTTGTGGCCCGCTTCGGCGACACCTCGCACCTGGGCGGAGACAAGTGATGGCCGAAATGATTGAAGACCTGCGCACCAAGACCGATGACCAGCTCGGCGCCGAGCTGTCCGAGCTCAAGCGCGAGCAGTACAATCTGCGCTTCCAGGCGGCGACCAACCAGCTGGAAAAGCCCAGCCGGATCAAGGAAGTGCGCCGCACGATCGCCCGCATCAAGACGCTGCAGCACGAGCGCGCAGCGGTTGCGGCCAAGCAGGCTTAAGGAGACAACCATGCCCAAGCGTATCCTCGTCGGGACGGTCACCTCGGACAAGACCGACAAGACCGTGACCGTGCTGGTCGAGCGCAAGGAGAAGCACCCGCTCTACGGGAAGATCATCCGCCGCTCGAAGAAGTATCACGCGCATGACGAAGCCAATGAATACACCATCGGCGATATCGTGCGGATCGAAGAAACACGGCCGATCTCCAAGACCAAGACCTGGGCGGTGAAAGACCGCGTGATCTCGGGCGGAGTGCGGGCGCTCGATGCCGATCTCGATGTCGAGGCGGCCGGACAGTAATTTGACCACGGAACTGCCGGACTGGTTCCGGCAAGCCAAGAGAAGGAAACGGATCGATGATCCAGATGCAATCCAATCTCGACGTCGCGGACAATAGCGGCGCCAAGCGCGTCCAGTGCATCAAGGTGCTGGGCGGCTCGAAGCGCCGGTTTGCCTCCGTGGGCGACGTGATCGTGGTCTCCGTGAAGGAGGCCCAGCCGCGCGCGAAGGTCAAGAAGGGCGACGTTCACCGCGCGGTGATCGTGCGCACCCGCAAGGATGTGCGCCGCCCCGATGGCAGCGTGATCCGCTTCGACAGCAACGCCGCGGTCCTCGTCAACAAGAACGAGGAGCCGATCGGCACGCGTATCTTTGGCCCGGTGGTGCGCGAATTGCGCGGCCGCGGCTTCATGAAGATCATCAGCCTTGCCCCGGAGGTGCTCTGATCATGAGTGCAGCCAAGATCAAGAAGGGCGACAGCGTCGTCGTGCTCTCGGGCAAGGACAAGGGCCGCACCGGCAGGGTCGCCCAGGTCATGCCCAAGGAAGGCAAGGTCGTGGTCGAGGGGGTCAACGTGATCGCCCGGCACCGCAAACCGAGCCAGCAGAACCCGCAGGGCGGGATCGACCGTTATCCTGCGCCCATGCACATTTCCAAAGTCGCGATCGCCGATCCCAAGGATGGCAAGCCGACCCGCGTCCGTTTCGAGCAGCAGGACGGCAAGAAGGTCCGCGTCGCGGTAAAGAGTGGGGAAACGATCGATGGCTAACGACACCTACAGTCCCCGGATGAAGGCGAAGTATGACGCCGAAATCGTCGCGGCCATGACCGAGAAGTTCGGCTACAAGAACCGGCTGGAAGTTCCGCGGCTCGTGAAGATCACGCTCAACATGGGCGTGGGCGAGGCGAGCCAGGACAAGAAGAAGGTCCAGACGGCTGCTGAGGAAATGGCGCTGATCGCCGGGCAAAAGCCGGTCATCACCAAGGCCAAGAAGTCGATCGCCCAGTTCAAGCTGCGCGAAGGCATGCCGATTGGTTGCAAGGTCACGCTGCGGCGCGAGCGGATGTACGAATTCCTCGACCGGCTCGTCACGATCGCGATGCCCCGTATCCGCGACTTTCGTGGATTGAACGCCAGGTCGTTCGACGGGCGCGGCAATTATGCGATGGGTCTCAAGGAGCAGATCGTCTTCCCGGAGATCAGCTACGACCGGATCGAGAAGGTGCGGGGCATGGACATCATCGTCACCACCACCGCCAAAACCGATGAAGAGGCGCATGAATTGCTGCGCCTGTTCGGCTTCCCCTTCCAGGGCGAGGCCGAGGAGCGGAAGGCGGCGTGAGCGCAGCCTTCAGACACGAGACACGAGGAAAGAGAGCTTAAGTCCAATGGCGAAACTGAGTTCGATCAACAAGAACGAGAAGCGCAAGCAACTCGTGAAGAAGTATGCAGCCAAGTACGAGGCGCTGAAAGCGATCGCGAATGACGAAACGCTCGACGAGAGCGAGCGCCTGATCGCGCGCCTGAAGATGGCCGAGATCCCGCGCAACGGCAATCCGACCCGCGTGCGCAATCGCTGCAACACCACCGGCCGCCCGCGCGGGTATTACCGCAAGTTCGGCATCAACCGCATCGAACTGCGCGAACTCGGCAACAGCGGGATGATTCCCGGCCTGACCAAGTCGAGCTGGTGAGGAAACTGTAGATGGCTATGACCGATCCTTTGGGTGATATGCTCACCCGCATCCGCAACGGCCAGCAGGCGAAGAAGGACAGCGTCCTTTCGCCCGCTTCGAAGTTGCGCGCCAACGTGCTCGAAGTGCTGATGCGCGAGGGCTATATCCGCGGCTACAGCGAAGACGCGAGCGGCAAGCACAAGGCGCTGCGCATCGAGCTCAAATATTTCGAAGGCGAGCCGGCGATCAAGCACGTCGCGCGCGTCTCCAAGCCCGGCCGCCGCATCTATTCGGGCTCGAAAGAACTCCCGCTGGTGCGCAACGGCCTTGGCATCACCATCGTCTCGACCCCGCGCGGCGTGCTCTCCGACATGGAAGCGCGCACGCAGAATGTCGGCGGCGAAGTGCTGGCGGAGGTGTTCTGATGAGCCGCATCGGTAAAAGAGCGGTCCCGATCCCGGCCGGAGTCACCGCCGAGATCAAGGAAGGCACGCTGAGCGTGAAGGGCCCCAAGGGCACCCTTTCGCTCGGTCTTTCCGACTTCATCGACTACAAGGTCGCGGAGGGCGAGATCCAGGTCAACCCGGCGAACGACACCAAGCAGGCGCGCTCCTTCTGGGGCTTGCAGCGCACGCTGGTTTCGAACCTCGTCGAGGGCGTGACCGACGGCTTCACCAAGACGCTGGTCATCACCGGGGTCGGCTACCGTGCGCAGGCGCAGGGCAAGAAGCTGAAACTCCAGCTCGGCTACAGCCACGATGTCGACCTTGACGTGCCCGAGGGGCTGACCGTCAACACCCCCGATCAGACCACGGTTGAGATCAGCGGGATCGACAAGCAGGCCGTCGGCCAGTTCGCGGCCGAGATCCGCGAATGGCGCAAGCCCGAACCCTACAAGGGCAAGGGGATCAAGTATCGCGGCGAGTATATCTTCCGCAAGGAAGGGAAGAAGAAGTAAGATGGCAAAGCTTTCCCTTTTCGAACGTCGCCGTCGCCGGGTTCGCACCGCGCTGCGCGCGCGCGCCGGTGGCAAGCCGCGCCTCAGCGTCCACCGCACCGGCAAGCACATCTACGCCCAGATCATCGACGATGCGCAAGGCAAGACGGTCGCTGCGGCCTCGACGCTGGGCGCCAAGGTGTCCGGCGCCAATGTCGATGCCGCAAGCCAGGTCGGCAAGGAGATCGCCGAGGCTGCCAAGAAGGCAGGCGTGACCACCGTCGTGTTCGATCGCGGCGGGTTCCTGTATCATGGCCGCGTCAAGGCGCTGGCCGATGCCGCCCGCGAGGGCGGGCTGGAGTTTTGATAATGGCTGATGAGAAAACCGAGAACCAGACTGGCGCGGTGACGCAGACCACGCAGGCGGCCGAGAGCCAGCCGGCGGCGCAGGCCGACGACGGCAATCAGCGCCGCGGACGAGGCGGGCGCGGCGGCGGCGGCGGCGGCGGCGGCGGCGGCGGCGGTGGTGATGGCCGCGGTCGCGGCCGCGGCGGACGCGACAACAATCGCGGCGGCCGGCAGGAAGAAGATGACGGCATCATCGAGAAACTGGTGCACATCAACCGCGTCTCCAAGACCGTGAAGGGTGGCAAGCGCTTCGGCTTTGCCGCGCTGGTCGTGGTCGGTGATGGCCAGGGCCGGGTCGGCTTTGGCCACGGCAAGGCCCGCGAAGTGCCCGAGGCGATCACCAAGGCGACCGCCGCTGCGCGCAAGAAGATGATCCGCGTGCCGCTTAAGGAAGGCCGCACGCTGCACCATGACGGCAATGGACGGTTCGGTGCGGGCAAGGTCACCGTGCGCACCGCGCCTCCGGGAACCGGCATCATCGCCGGCGGTCCGATGCGCGCCGTGTTCGAGAGCCTGGGCGTGGCCGACGTGGTGACCAAGTCGGTCGGCACGTCCAACCCCTACAACATGATCCGCGCCACCTTCGATGCGCTGACCGAGCAGACTTCGCCGAAGTCGGTCGCGCAGCGGCGCGGCAAGAAGGTTGCCGACCTCTTGGGTCGCGGCGGCGCCAGCGCAGTCGAGGCCGAGGCCGACGCTGCGGCGCTAACCGAATAACAGGGGCGTGGAGTAACAAGACATGGCTACCATCAAGATCAAGCAGATCGGTTCACCGATCCGTCGCCCCGAGAGCCAGCGCAAGATCCTGATCGGTCTTGGGCTGAACAAGATGCACAAGATCGTCGAGCGTCAGGACACCCCCGAGGTGCGCGGCGCGATCGCCAAGATCCCGCATCTGGTTCAGGTGGTCGACTAAACCTCCGGGCGGCTCCTGTAGATGGGGCTTTCCTTTCCATCAGCGCGAAGAAAAGCGAAAGCGAGTGCGACCTATGAAACTGAACGACATCCGTGACAATGAGGGCGCCCGCAAGGGGCGCATGCGCGTGGGCCGGGGCATCGGCTCGGGCAAGGGCAAGACCTCCGCGCGCGGCCAGAAGGGTCAGAAGGCGCGTTCGGGCGTCGCGATCAAGGGCTTTGAGGGCGGCCAGATGCCGCTCCACATGCGCCTGCCAAAGCGCGGCTTCAACAACCCGTTCGGCAAGGACTTCGCCGAGGTGAATGTCGGCATGATCCAGAAGTTCATCGACGCCGGCAAGATCGATGCTTCCGCCACCATCACCGAAGACGCACTGCGGGCCGCTGGCCTGGTGCGCGATGGCAAGGATGGCGTGCGTCTGCTGGGCAAGGGCGAGATCACCGCCAAGGTGACGATCGCCGTTACCGGCGCGACCAAGGGCGCTACGGCTGCGGTCGAAGCGGCCGGCGGCAGCGTCGAAGTCGCTCCGGCCAAGACCCCTGAGCACGAGAAAAAGCTCGCCCGGCGCGACGCCAACAAGGCTGCGGCGGCCAAATAATCGGACACACGGCCGGGCAAGGGGTTCGACAACCCGCGCCCGGCTTCCTAATTAGGGGTTTCGTGCGGCGCCCTCCCTTCGGGAAGCGCCGCTGAGGAGACCTCCTGCTGGAACGGGTCGGTGATCTTGCCGCCCAGGCTGGATGGCTGAACGCTAGGATCACGAAGCACACCATGGCATCACGCGCCGACAACATCGCGAGCAATCTCAACCTCGGCAATTTCGCGCAGGCGACCGAGCTTCGCAGCCGCATCTGGTTCACGCTCGGCGCGCTGATCGTGTTCCGTTTCCTCAGCTTCGTGCCGCTGCCCGGCGTCAACCCGGCGGCGCTGCAAAATCTGGCGGATCTCGGCCGCGGGGGCATCCTCGATCTGTTCAACACCTTCTCGGGCGGCAGCCTTGAGCGCATGAGCCTCATTGCGCTGGGCGTCATGCCCTACATCACCGCCTCGATCGTGGTGCAGATGGCCTCGGCGCTCCACCCGACGCTCGCCGCGCTCAAGAAGGAAGGCGCGACCGGGCGCCAGAAGCTCAACCAATACACCCGCTATGGCACGGTGTTCCTGTGCGCGATCCAGGGTTATTTCCTCGCCGCGGGGCTTGAGAGCTTCGCGAGCGCCAACGGGATCGGCGCGGTCGTCAATCCGGGTTACGTGTTCCGCATCGGCGCGGTGATCAGCCTTGTCGGGGGCACGATGTTCCTGCTGTGGCTTGGCGAACAGATCACCAGCCGCGGCATCGGCAACGGCGTTTCGCTGATCATCATGGCGGGCATCGTCGCGCAGTTTCCCACCTTTGCGACCAATCTGTTCGAAGGCGGGCGCACTGGCTCGATCGCGCCGGCGATCATCATCGGCTTCATCCTCATGGTGGTGGTGCTGATCCTGTTCATCAGCTTCATGGAGCGCGCCCAGCGCCGCCTGCTGGTCCAGTATCCCAAGCGCGCCACGCAGCGCGGGATGATGCAGGCCGATAATCAATACCTGCCGCTCAAGATCAACACCGCGGGCGTGATCCCGCCGATCTTTGCGAGCTCGCTCTTGCTCCTGCCGCTGACGATCTCGCAGTTCGCGGGCAATTCGGTCGATACCGAGAGCACGTTTGGCGGCGTTATCCTGACGCTCAACCAGTATCTCGCACATGGCCAGCCGATCTACATGTTGCTCTATGCGATCGGGATCATTTTCTTCTGCTTCTTCTACACCGCGGTTGTCTTCAACCCGGAAGAGACGGCCGACAACCTCAAGAAGAACGGCGGCTTCATCCCCGGCATCCGGCCGGGCAAGCGCACCGCGGACTACCTCGAATATGTCCTCACCCGGATCACGGTGGTCGGCGCGATCTACCTCACGGTCGTGTGCGTCGTGCCCGAATACATGATCGCGCAAACCGGCATTCCGCTGTTTCTCGGCGGCACGAGCCTGCTGATCGTGGTCAACGTGACGGTCGATACCATCGCCCAGATCCAGTCGCACCTGTTTGCGCACCAATATGACAATCTTATCAAAAAGGCTAAGTTGAAAGGCCGCAAGCGATAGCGCATAGCCGTGAGCCTTGGGCCCTTGCGAAGGTCCTTGAGGACCGGTTTCACACAGCGGCCAGCCAACGAGGGCACAGATCCGCCGACAAAGGCGGGCGCGACAACAGGGACACGCGATGAATATCATTCTTTTGGGGCCTCCGGGCGCGGGCAAGGGGACGCAGAGCGCCGGGATTGTCGAGCGCCATGGGATGAAGCAGCTCTCGACCGGCGACATGCTGCGCGCCGCGGTCAAGGCGCAGACGCCCGTCGGGCTCGAGGCCAAGGCGGTGATGGAGCGCGGCGAACTCGTCTCCGACGAGATCGTCTCCAAACTGATCGACGACAACCTTGCCTCGATGCCGGGAGATCAGGGCGCGATCTTCGATGGCTATCCGCGCACCGAGGCGCAGGCGAGCGACCTTGACGGGATCCTCGACAAGCATGGGCGCAGCCTTGATCATGTGATCGAACTCGAAGTCGATGTCGATGCGCTGGTCGAGCGGATCACCGGGCGCTTCTCCTGCGGCAATTGCGGCGCGCTCTATCACGAGACCGCCAACCCGCCTGCCAGCGAAGGCGTGTGCGACGTGTGCGGTTCGACCGAGTTCAAGCGCCGGGCCGACGACAACGAGGAAACCGTGCGCAATCGGATGGACGAATACCACGCCAAGACCGCGCCGATCCTGCCGGGCTATGAAGCGCGCGGCATCGTGACCCGGCTCGACGGCATGGGGGCGATCGAGGAAGTCGCCAGCGCAATCGATGCGGTGCTTGCACAGGGCAAGCGCGGCTGATCGCGCATGCCTTTCGCGCGCGCGGCTCCTCGCCTACGATGCGCGTGACCTCAAGGAGCATTCCCGCGATGCGTATCGATCCTGCCCTCATTGCCGCCATTACCGCGGCTGGCCTCGCGAGCGGCCCGGCGCGCGCCGAAATCACCGCTGAGACCGATCAGGGTTTCGTCACCCGCCACGAGGTGATCCTCGAGGCGAGCCTGAAAGAGACGTGGCTGGCGCTGATCAGTCCGGCGCGCTGGTGGTCATCGCAGCACACCTGGTCGTCCGACGCTGCCAATCTCACGCTCACCCCGCAGGCGGGCGGCTGCTTCTGCGAGACGATCCCCGAGGTCGACGAACCGGGGCGCTTCACCCTCGAAGGCAGCGTCGAGCACATGCGGGTGATCCACGCCTACCCCGAGCAGGCGCTGCGCATGGTCGGTGCGCTGGGGCCGCTGCAGAGCGAGCCGGTGACGGGCGTGCTGACGATCGCGCTGACGCCGGTTGACGGCGAGGCCGATGAGGGGCGCACCCGGGTCGTGTGGGAATACAATGTCGGCGGCTCGATGCGCTACGAGATCCCGGTCATCGCCAAGGCGGTTGACGGGGTGATGGCGTTGCAGGTTAAAGGGCTGGGCGATCTGCTGGGAGTTGTTCCCGGCGGGGAGGACGCGGCGGATCGCGCGGAGGGCGGCGCTGTCGCCAGCGAAGACGATGCGCCCGCGGTGATCGACCCTGACAGCGTGCTCGAAGTGGGCGACGATGCGCCCAAGGCCAAGGCTGCTGGCGCAAGCGTCGAGGAAGCTTTCGGCGATCTCAGTGACAGCCCGGGGACCGATCGCGGCCCGGACGAGTAAGGCCGGGCTGTCGTTCGCGCAGCCCTGACTCCGCCAGAGGGTTTTGCCAGAAGGTTGGGCCAGAAGGTTGTAGCTGGAGGTTGTGGCGGGGCGCGATCTGCGCTAAGTTAATCCATGTTGTGATGCGCTCGGACGGCGGTTGACCTTGGGGTCGAATCGTCCTATGGCGCTCGCTCATTCGTTCCGCCTAAATCCTTTGGCGAACCGGTCCGGTCGGCAGGTGCCTCGTGCGCTTGCGAGCCGGACTTTTCCCGTTGATGGCTCTGACCGCCGGTTTTCGGCATTAGTCAGCCAGCCGCAAAGGGCAGACGCAAAGGGCCGGGCGGCACAGTGATTGAGCGATGAGATGGAGGCTTGCAGCCCTTGGGCGGCAAAGGCTTTCCGTGGAGCATGGAGAAATAAGTGGCTCGTATTGCCGGGGTTAATATCCCCACCAACAAGCGCGTGATCATCGCGCTTACCTACATTCACGGGATCGGCCGCACGACGGCGGTCCAGATCGCCGACAAGCTCGGCATCCCGCACTCAGCTCGCGTCCAGGACCTCACCGATGAGGAAATCCTGCGCATTCGCGAGACGATCGATGCCGACCAGAAGGTCGAGGGCGATCTGCGGCGCGAGACTGCGATGAACATCAAGCGGCTGATGGATCTGAGGTCGTATCGCGGCCTGCGGCACCGCAACCAGCTGCCGGTTCGCGGCCAGCGCACTCACACCAACGCCCGCACCCGCAAGGGCAAGGCCAAGCCGATCGCCGGCAAGAAGAAGTAAGCCCGAGCGCACGCTCACCAAGGCTTTTTCCTTCTCCGCTTAGCACAAGGAACATCGAGAAATGGCACGCGAACCCGCCAAGATCCGGCGCCGTGACAGGAAGAATATCACGAGCGGCGTCGCTCACATCAACGCCAGCTTCAACAACACCATGATCACCATCACCGACGCGCAGGGCAATGCGATCAGCTGGTCCTCGGCCGGAATGATGGGTTTCAAAGGCAGCCGCAAGTCGACGCCTTATGCCGCGCAGGTCGCGGCGGATGATGCCGGCAAGAAAGCCGCCGAACATGGCGTGCGCACGCTCGAGGTCGAGGTCAAGGGCCCCGGCTCGGGCCGCGAAAGCGCGCTGCGCGGACTCGCCGCAGTGGGCTTCAACATCACCTCGATCCGCGATGTGACGCCGATCCCGCACAACGGCGTGCGCCCGTCGAAACGCCGCCGGGTCTGACGTTCCGGACTGGCGGCATCCGCTCTTGCCGCTGCCCGAGCGGGTCTTGCAAGGCAGCTCCCCCTCCCAGGAAGCACCAGCAGGCTCCGCACAACTCAATTGAACCGCTGATACAGCGAATTAGGGGAAATCCATGTCCGTCAACACGAAGAACTGGCAGGAACTCAAGAAACCCAACGCTCTGGAAATCAAGGACGGCGGAGACAAGCAGCGCAAGATGACCTTCGTCGCCGAGCCGCTCGAGCGCGGCTTTGGCCTCACGCTCGGCAATGCGCTGCGCCGGGTGCTGCTCTCATCGCTGCAAGGCGCCGCGATCACCTCGATCAAGATCGAGAACGTGCTGCACGAATTCTCGAGCCTCGCTGGCGTGCGCGAAGACGTGACCGACATGGTCCTCAACGTCAAGCAGATCGCGCTCCGGATGGAGGGCGAAGGCCCCAAGCGCCTGCAGCTTTCCGCGACCGGCCCGGCCACCGTCAAGGCGGGTGACATCGCGGTGACCGGCGATATCGAGGTGATGAACAAGGACCTCGTCCTGTGCCATCTCGATGAAGGCGCGACGCTCAACATGGAGCTGACCGCGGATGTCGGCAAGGGCTACTCGCTCGCGGTGCAGAACCGTCCGGCCGACGCGCCGATCGGCCTGATCCCGGTTGATTCGCTGTATTCGCCGGTGCGCCAGGTGAGCTACAAGGTCGAGAACGCCCGCGTCGGGCAGGAGCTCGATTACGACAAGCTCTCGCTGACGGTCGAGACCGACGGCACCGTCACCCCGGAAGATGCGGTCGCTTATGCAGCGCGCATCCTGCAGGACCAGCTGACGCTGTTCGTCCACTTCGAGGATGGCATCCCGCAGCCGCAATCGACAATGATCGGCCACGCCGCAGCCCCGCAGGAAGACGATGCCAACCAGCTCAATCGCTACCTCCTCAAGAAGGTCGACGAATTGGAGCTTTCGGTGCGCAGCGCCAACTGCCTCAAGAATGACAACATCATCTATATCGGCGACCTCGTCCAGAAGACCGAGGCCGAGATGCTGCGCACGCCGAATTTCGGCCGCAAGTCGCTGAACGAGATCAAGGAAGTGCTCTCGAGCATGGGTCTGCGCCTGGGGATGGACATCCCCGGCTGGCCGCCCGAGAACATCGAGGAAATGGCCAAGAAGCTCGAACAGGAGCTGCTCGGCTGAACCGCCGGGGTCGCCAGGCGAAGGCTTGGCGGACACCGGCAAGGGCGAAGGTTGCGGCCCCAATTGCAACCGGGATGGAGCTACCTTGCACGGGCTCTCTACGAACGGAGTGAATTGAAATGCGTCACGGAATTTCACAGCGCAAGCTCGGCCGCAAATCGGGCCACCGCACCGCGCTCTTTCGCAACATGGCCGCAGCGCTGATCAAGCACGAGCAGATCATCACCACGCTGCCCAAGGCGAAGGAACTGCGCCCCTATGTCGAGAAGCTGATCACGCTCGCCAAGCGCGGCGGCCTCTCCAATCGTCGCCTTGCGCTGAGCCGCCTGCAGGACGAAACGCAGCTCAAGAAGCTCTTCGACGAGCTCGCCGAGCGGTACAGCGACCGTGAGGGCGGCTACACCCGCGTCATCAAGGCCGGCTATCGCGGCAGCGATGCAGCGCCGATGGCGGTGATCGAACTGGTCGACCGCAATATCGACGCGAGGGGCCAGGATTCAGGCCCGGTGATGAACGACGCTGACGAATACGCCGAGGCGTAAGCCTCGCGCGCACGCTCCAGTCGCGAAGCCCCGCGCGAAGGCCCTTTCGCGCGGGGCTTTTCTTTTGGCCTCGCGGCTTTAAGGCTGAGCGGCCATGAGAACCTTCCTTTCCGCAGCGCTCGCCGCTGCTGCTGCTGTCGCCGCCTCCGGCCTTGCCCCGCTTGCGCCGCTCGCCGCGCAAAGCGCGCAGGAGCGCCTCGATGAGCGCTACGACCGCGCGCTCGCCGCGGGCTACAAGGCGCTGTTCCTGTGCAGCGGGACCGCCAATGCCGAGCGTCTGGGCGCGCAGCGCTCACCGCAGAGCATTCACGAGTGGGAGCTCACCGGGATCCAGTCCCCGCTCGATGCCATGGTGCGCGACCTGCCGTTCGAGATTCTGCGCCGCAGCGGCGAGAGCACCGATCTGGCGCCGGTCGACCATGTCCGCGTGCCCTTTGCCGACGACATGCCCGCGCGCGTCGCGGTCCACATTCCGGGGGAGGGCTGCTTCATCCAGCCGATCGGCGCGCCCGTTCCGGAGGTCCAGCCGCTGCCGGAAGGCTATACGCCCGAGAACATTCCCGCCGAAGGCTGGCGTGCCGCGCCCGGTGTGCTCAAGACCAGCGCTGCCGAACGGCTCGCCAAGGCCGCCTTCGATGCCACCTATGGCGAAGGCTCGCGGACCACGGCTGCGCTGATCGTCATGGACGGCGCCATCGCGCTCGAGCGCTACGGCGAGGGGTTCGATGCCAACACGCCGCAACGCACCTGGTCGGTCGCCAAGAGCATCGCGGCCACGCTGGTGGGCGCCGCGGTCCTTTCGAGCGAACACAGCGTGAGCGATCCGATCGGCATCAATTATTGGCGCTCGGGCGGACGGTTCGATGCGCGCGGCGCGATCACGATCGACCATGCCCTGCGCATGGCGACCGGGCGCTATTCGGATACGCCCGGCAATCGCACCGATCCGATCTACTGGGGCGGCGCCACGGTCGACGAGCGGGCGAGCCATTGGCCGGTGCTCCACGCGCCCGGCACGGTCTATCGCTATGCCAACAACGATTCGCTGATGGCCGTGAAGGGCATCGGCTCCTATCTCGATTTCTACCCGGCGCGTGAGGTTTTGGCGCGGTTCGGGATGCATCGCACGATCGCCGAGACCGACTGGCGCGGCAATTACGTGCTCTCGAGCCAGGTCTGGGCGACCGCGCGCGATCTGGCGCGGCTCGGGCAGCTCCATCTGGGCGATGGGATGGTCGAAGGTGAGGGCGGCCCCGAGCGTGTGCTGCCCGAAAACTGGCGCGCTTACATCTCCGATCCCTCTGGCCCGCAGCCCGAGGGGCCGTTCGGCTACGGCGCGGGGTGGTGGCTGCTCAACGCATCGGACGGTGTGCCGCCAGACACTTTCGCCGCGTTCGGCAATCGCGGGCAGTATGTCATCGTGGTGCCGAGCCGCAATGTCGTCATCGTGCGGCGCGGGGAGGACCCGGTGGGGAGCCGCTTCGACATTGCCGGTTTCACCCGGGACGTGCTCGCGGCGCTCGAAGCGGAGTGACCCCTGGCGCGGCAGCGTGCAATCGTTCAGATTGTAGGTCGATAACCTGAACAGCGGCTGCAAGGCTCGCTCAGGAATCTCTCAGCGCGAATCATCCAGAAGGGTGTTGCGGCCGGGCAATCCCGCATCGGCCCGGACCCGAGGATGAGACCCATGATCGATCTCAAGAACACCATCTCCAAGGGAATGCTCGGGACCGTCGCGGCAGGCGCGATGGCCCTGGCTTCCGCAACTCCCGCCATGGCGGACGATCGCCGCGACCGCGGCGGCATCGGCGCCAAAGAGATCATCGCCGGCGCCGTCGTGATCGGCGGCGTCGCCGCGCTCGCCGGCGCATTCGATGGCGACCGCAACCGCGACTGGCGCGATCCGCGCTACAATGATCGCCGTTATGATAATCGCCGCTTTGCGCACAACAATGCTTATCGCGGGGTCGACCCGCGCCGTGCGGTCGATCGCTGCGCGCGCGCCGCTGAAAACCAGGCGCGCCGGTTTGGCGGTTGGCGTTATGCCAATGTGACGCAGGTGCGCGATGTCGATGCGACGCGCCGGGGCCTGCGCGTCAAGGGCCGGATCGAGGTGCAGGGCAATCCGCGTTTCCGGAGCAATTTCGACCGCGGCCAGTTCACCTGCTATCTCGATGGCCAGGGCCGCCCGTTCGTCGATTTCAGCGGGGTGAGAGGCCTGCGCTGATTGACAGCGCTGATTACCGGCCATGGGGCGTGGCAGCGATGCAGCGGCTTTCGCAAGGAAGCTCGCTGCATCCTTGCGTCTGGGCGTTGCGAACCCCCCGCGAAATTGTCGCACAATGTATCGGGCGGTTCAGCCGCGCGTAAGGGAGCGATTCTTAAGCTAAGGCATCAATCGGGTGTGTGGTGGACGCCTGACTTGCCGAGTTCAGGTTTGAATCACGACAGGAGGGAGCGCTGATGGCTCTGACACCGCATTTCTCGATTTCGCCATTTTCCGGGACCAGCGCAGGTGTGCTGGGGCTGGCCGGTGCGCTTGCATTGGCCGCTGCGCCCGCGCAGGCGGCCGAGCTGCCCGCAAGCGCGCCGGTGACGGGCGCTTCGCCGCTCGCCCTCGCGCAGACCTTCGATACCACCACCTATGATGCCGATGCCGAGACCGCCGAGTGGCGCCGCTGCGGCTGGCGCGGATGCTACGGCCGCGGCTGGAACCGGCACAGGCACCGCGGCGTGCGCGCGGGCGATGTGCTCGCGGGCGTTGCGATTGTCGGCGGGATCGCCGCGATTGCCAGCGCTGCCAACAACAACCGCCGGCGCGACCGGGATGTGGTGATCGTCGAGCGCGACCGCACGATTGATCGCAACCGCTATGACGATCGCGACTACGAGCGCGAGCTTGAACGCGACCGCGAGATCGAGGAGCTGCGCCGCCGCAGTGACGAGCAGCAGCGCGAGATCGAATATCTGCGCAGCCGCGGGCTCGATGCCAGTCGACTGTCCAACTCGCAGGTGCGCCAGAGCGTTCTTCCACCCGTCAGCGCCCCGCTTACGATCGATGGCGCAATCGACCGCTGCACCGAGGTGGTCGGGATCGATTCAGCGATCAGCGGGGTCGATGGGGTCGACCGCACGGGCACTGGCTGGAGCGTGCGCGGCCAGCTCACCGACGGGCAGAGCTTCTCGTGCGATATCGGCAGTGACGGTCGGATCGAACGCCTCGGCGATGGCTCCTTCTCCAGTGGCGGGGCGCGCGGCTTTGACGGCTACGAGACCCAGCGCGCCGAAAGCCAGCCGGTCGGCGGCCAGTGGAGCGCTGATCGCTATGCCGATGCGCGCGGCTCGCTCGCCGCCAACAGCATCGGCGCCGCGCCCGACTATGGCCAGCCGCTCGTGCCGCTGACCGCCGAGCGGATGCCGGCTTATCCCGGCGGGCCAGTGCCCGGCGAGTAAACCCCCGCGCGCAGCGGCGTTTCAGGAAGACTTGTTCGCCCCGTAGGCGGGCAGGCCAAGCTCCCAGTGGATCGCCGCCGCGCGCAGCGCAAAGCCTGCGGCAAAGGCCAGTCCCCAGATCACCTCGCGCGGCGTGCCCCATGGCCCGGCCAGCGCCATCCCGCCAACGGTCAGTGCAGCGCTGAGCGCGGCGGCGGTGACGTAAAGCTCGGGGCTCATGATGATCGAGGGCCGCCCGGCGACGACATCGCGGATGATCCCGCCGACGCAGCCGGTGATGATCCCCATCAGGACGGCTGGCACCGGGGCGATCCCGTAGGCCAGCGCCTTCGCGGAGCCGATCACGGCATAGGCTGCCAGCCCCGCGCCGTCGCCAAAGGCATAGACCTTGCCTTCCCACAGCCGCACCGGGGTGAACCACACAACCAGCGCCATCGCGAGGCACACCGGCGCCACCAACGGGTCGGTGACCCAGAACACCGGCGAGCCGATCAGGAGATCGCGCACCGTTCCTCCGCCAACCCCGGTGACCAGCGCGAAGAAGGCGAGCGTCACGAAGGTCTGCTGCGCCTTGGCCGCGATCACCGCGCCCGACAGCGCGAACAGCGCGATCCCGGCAAGATCGAGCAGATCAAGGAGCGGGGTAAGGGTGAGCGTCGTCTCGTTCATCACGCAGCGCCCTTGGCGGGGCACGGCGCAAGGTGCAAGCCCTTAGCGAGCCTGCCCGCGCTCGGCGCAAAACCCGAACGCGAGGCCGAAGCCGAGGATCGGTGAGGCGCCGTAGCCGATCAGCGGATAGGGGAAGGGGCCGAGCATCGCTGCGAGGGTGAACCCTGCGAGCAGCGCGGCAAGCGCCAGTGCGGGCGCGCGGGCGGTGCCCGGTGCCCATACCATCAGCCCGATCGCCGCCGCGAGCGCCAGAGCAACACCGGCAGCCGCGAGCCACGATCGCTCGGCCAGATCGGTGAGCACATTTTCGACGAACGGTTGCGGCTCGAGCGGGCCGGCGGCAAAGGTCAAGCCGCACAGCGCAAGGCAGGCGGCCGCGAGCACCGCAAGGGCGAGGCTGCGGCGCTGCGCTGCAAGCACGCCGCTTGCAAGGCCGAGCGCAAGCAGGCCCGCCGCATCGGGTTGCCAGGACAGCACCGCTGCGGCGGCTGCGAGCACGAGCGGTCCGGAGCGTTCGTCCTCCGCCATCAGGCCGATCAGCGCGGGAAGGCACAGCGCAGCGGTGTGAAGCGCCAGCGGGCCAAGGCTCAGCCATCGCGCCACGCCGCTGATCTGCGGCCCCGTCAGCAAGGGCAGCGCGAGCACGATCAGCAGGCCGATCGCCAAACCGAGCCGCGTGGCTCTGCCCTTGGGGGGTCGCCCGACGAGGATAAGCAGCACCGCCAGACCAAGCGCAGCGGCGTTGATCGCAAGGAGCGTCATTGGAGCGCCGAGAAAGGCGAGCCCACCGAGCCCGCCAAGGCAGGCCAGCGCCAGCGCCAATCGCCCGCGGGCGGCAGGGCGCACGCCCAACCGCGCACCAAGCCTCGGCGAAGCGTTGCTCGGGCGGATCACATGTGGATCGGCTTGCCCGTCACCGCCATCGCCGCTTCCTTGAAGGCTTCGGCATGGGTGGGGTGGGCGTGACAGGTGTAGGCGATGTCTTCGCTGGTGGCGCCGAATTCCATCGCCTGGGCTGCCTGCGCGATCATCGTGCCGGCCAGCGTGTTGATCATCCACACCCCGATCACCCGGTCGGTCTTGGCATCGGCGATCACCTTGACGAAGCCGTCGGTGTCGCGATTGGCCTTGGCGCGGCTGTTGGCCATCATCGGGAACTTGCCGACGTTGATCGCGATCCCGCGCTCCTTCGCCTCTTCCTCGGTCAGCCCCACGCCCGCGATCTCGGGGGCGGTGTAGACGACATTGGGGATCACCTCGTGGTTCACGATCCCGGTCTGTCCGGCGATGTTCTCGGCGACCGCGATGCCTTCATCCTCGGCCTTGTGCGCCAGCATCGGGCCTTTGACGACATCGCCGATCGCCCAGATGCCCCCATCTTTATCGGCGACAGCGGTGCGGAAATCGTGGCCGATCTCGACCCGCCCGCGATTGTCGACCGCGAGCCCGGCGCGGTCGAGTTCGAGCCCTTCGGTGTTGGGCCGCCGCCCGATCGAGACGAGCACGTGGCTCGCCTCGAGCGTCTGCTCAGCGCCGCCGGAGGATTTCTCGATGGTCAGGGTAACGGTGTCGCCGTCGACCTTGGCGCCGGTCACCTTGTGGCCGAGCATCATCGCCATGCCCTGCTTCTTGAAGATCTTGTGCGCTTCCTTGCGCACCTCGCCGTCCATTCCCGGCAGCAGTTGGTCGAGATATTCGACCACCGTGACCTTGGCGCCAAGCCTGCGCCACACGCTGCCAAGCTCGAGCCCGATCACGCCGCCGCCGATCACCACGAGATGTTCGGGCACCACGTCAAGGTCGAGCGCGCCGGTCGAATCGACGATCCGGCCCCCCTCGTTGTCGACCTCGACGCCGGGCAGCGGGGTGACGCTGGAGCCGGTCGCGATCACGATGTCCCTGGCGGTGACTTTCTCGTCGCCAACCTTGACCGTGTGCGCATCGACGAACGCGCCGTGGCCTTTCAGCCAGGTAACCTTGTTCTTCTTGAACAGGAATTCGATCCCGCCGGTGAGCTCGTTCACCGCCTTGGTCTTCTCCTGCATCATCCGCGCAAGATCGAGCGTGACCTCGCCGCCCAATCCCCAGGTCGCCATGTGGCCGTTGCGCGACTGGTCGTAGAGTTCCGATCCGTGGAGCAGCGCCTTGGAGGGGATGCACCCGACATTGAGGCAGGTGCCGCCGAGCGTCTCGCGGCTTTCGACGCAGGCGGTCTTGAGCCCGAGCTGCGCTGCCCGGATCGCCGCGACATAGCCGCCGGGACCCGAGCCGATGATGAGGACGTCGTAATCGTAGGAATGGTCAGCCATTGTTTTCTCTCGTCATTTCGCGGGGGTCGACGGCAAACAAACCTCACAGATCGATCAGCATCCGCGTCGGGTCCTCGATCGCGTCCTTGATGATCTTGAGCGCTGTCACCGCCTCGCGCCCGTCGATCAGGCGGTGGTCGTAGCTGAGCGCGAGATACATCATCGGGCGGATCACGATCTCGCCGCCCACCACCACCGCGCGGTCTTCGATGCGGTGCAGGCCCAGCACGGCGGATTGCGGCGGGTTGATGATCGGGGTCGACATCAGCGAGCCGAACACGCCGCCATTCGAGATGGTGAAGGTGCCGCCCTGCATGTCGGCCATGGTCAGCGAGCCTTCCTTCGCGCGCGCGCCGAAATCGGCGATGTCCTGCTCGATCCGGGCAAAGCCCTTGCTGTCGGCATCGCGGATGACGGGGACGACGAGCCCATTGGGAGCGCTCACCGCGACCGAGATGTCGACATAATCGTGATACACGATCTCGTCGCCCTCGATGTAGGCATTGACGCTGGGGACATCCTTGAGCGCAAGGCAGGCGGCCTTGGCGAAAAAGCCCATGAAGCCGAGCCGGATGTTGTGCTTCTTGGCGAACAGGTCCTTGTACTTCTCGCGCGCGGCGATGACGGCGCTCATGTCGCAATCGTTGAAGGTGGTGAGCAGCGCTGCCTCTTCCTGCGCGCCCTTGAGGCGGCGGGCGATGGTCTGGCGCATCCGGGTCATCTTGACGCGCTCTTCGCGGCGCTCACCCGACGGCTTGGCGCTTGCGGCAGGAGCGGGCGCGGCGGCCGGAGCGGCGGCTGGGGCCGGGGCGGGCGCTGGCGCCGGGCTCTTCCTGGCTTCTGCTGCGGCGAGCACGTCTTCCTTGGTCAGGCGACCGTCCTTGCCGGTGCCCTTGATCGTCGAGGGATCGACCCCGTGTTCGAGCACCGCGCGGCGCACGGCGGGGGAGAGGGTTTCCGAGGCGGAGGGGGTATTGCTGCCATCATTGGCGACAGAAGATGCGGTTTCGGTCTTCAGCGCCGTCAGCGCTTCCTTGGCGGCCTGCGTCGCTGGTTTCGTTGCGCCTGCGCTCGCGCCTTCGTCGATCACCGCGATCACCGCGCCGACCTCTACCGTGTCGCCGACCTGCACGCGATGCTCGGACAGCACGCCCGCGACCGGCGAGGGCACGTCGACCGCAACCTTGTCGGTCTCGAGGCTGCAAATCGCCTCATCCGCCGCAACCGCATCGCCGGGCTGCTTGAGCCATTCGCCGATCGTCCCTTCGGTGACCGACTCGCCCAGAGCCGGCACGGTGATTTCAGTGGCCATGATTTGGGGTCCCTTTCGGCCTTGCGATTGAAGTGTTCATTCGGTCACAGCTTCTCGAGGCCCAGCGCATCGGCGATGAGCTGTTCCTGCTGCTGCTTGTGGCGGCTCGCGAGCCCGGTCGCGGGCGAGGCGGCCGGCTGGCGCCCGGCATAGACCGGACGCTTGCCGGCATGCCCGCTATTCGCGAGCGCTTCCTCGATCCGGTCCTGCGCGAAGAACCACGCGCCGTTGTTCTTGGGCTCTTCCTGGCACCAGATCACCTCCTTCAAACTGGTCATCCGGCTCATCCGCTCGGCGAGCGGATCGCCGGGGAACGGATAGAGCTGTTCGATGCGCAGGATCTGGACGTGGCCCAGCCGATTGGCATCGCGCGCTTCGATCAGGTCGTAGCCAACCTTGCCCGAGCACAGCACCAACCGGGTGATTGTTTCATCGGCTGCCTCCGCCGGGTCCGCCTTGATCCGCTTGAACTGCCAGTTGCCGACGAACTCCTCGCGCGGGGATTTGGCCATCGGATGGCGCAGCAGCGATTTGGGCGTCATGATGACGAGCGGCTTCCTGAACGGGCGCAGCATCTGGCGGCGCAGGACGTGGAAGTAATTGGCCGGCGTGGTGATGTTGCAGACCTGGATGTTGTCATCCGCGCACAATTGCAGGAACCGTTCGAGCCGCGCCGAGGAGTGCTCGGGCCCTTGGCCCTCATAGCCATGCGGCAGCAGCAGCACGAGCCCGTTGGCGCGCAGCCACTTGGCTTCTCCGCTCGCAATGAACTGGTCGATCATGATCTGCGCGCCGTTGGCAAAATCGCCAAACTGCGCCTCCCACATCACCAGGCTCTTGGGATCGGCCATCGCGAAGCCATACTCGAAGCCGAGCACGCCATATTCCGACAGGGTCGAATCGTAGACCTCGAACTTGCCGTGCGGCAGCGTCGAGAGCGGCACATACTTGCGCTCGCTGTTCTGATCGACCCACACCGCGTGGCGCTGCGAGAAGGTGCCGCGGCCCGAATCCTGGCCCGACAGGCGCACGCCATAGCCCTCCATCACCAGGCTGCCGAAGGCGAGCGCCTCGGCAGTCGCCCAGTCGAAACCCCCTTCCTTAGGATTTCTGGCGCCGGTCTCGAACATGTCGGCCTTGGCCTTGAGCACCCGGCCCAGCGTCTTGTGGATCTCGAGATCATCGGGAACGGTGGTGAGCACTTCGCCCAGCCGATCGAACATTTTGGGCTCGATCGCGGTCTCGATGTTGCGACGCGCGGTCTCGGGATCGGCGGGCTTGTTGAGCCCGGCCCAGCGCCCGCCGAACCAGTCCGCCTCGTTCGCCTTGTAGCTCTTGGCGGCTTCGAATTCCTCTTCGAGCAGGTCGATGAATTCCTGCACCACGGCATCGCGGTGGCCGGGCTCGATCACACCTTGTGCAATCAGCCGCTGCTCGTAATGCACGCTGACCTTGGGATGCTGGCCGATCGCGTCATACATCAGCGGCTGGGTGAACTTGGGCTCGTCGCCCTCGTTGTGGCCAAACCGCCGGTAGCACCACATGTCGATCACGATGTCGCGGTGGAAAGTCTGGCGGTATTCGAGCGCGAGCTTGCACGCGAAGGTCACCGCTTCGGGATCATCGCCGTTGACGTGCAGGATCGGCGCCTGGACGCCCTTGGCCACGTCGCTGGGATAAGGCGAGGAGCGCGCGAACTTGGGGCTGGTGGTGAAGCCGATCTGGTTGTTGATGATGAAGTGCAGGCAGCCGCCCGTATCATAGCCCGGCACGCCCGAAAGCGAGAGGCTCTCCCACACGACGCCCTGACCCGCGAACGCCGCATCGCCGTGGATGAGGACGGGGAGCACCTGGTCCTTGTTGGTAAGGTCGTCGCGGATCGCCTGCTGCGCGCGCGCCTTGCCCAGCACCACCGGGTTGACCGCCTCGAGGTGGCTGGGGTTGGGGGTGAGCGACATGTGGACGCTGATCCCGTCGAACTCGCGGTCGGTGCTGGTGCCGAGGTGATATTTCACATCGCCCGAACCGCCGACATCATCGGGGTTGGCGCTGCCGCCCGAGAATTCGTGGAAGATGACCTTGTAGGGCTTGGCCATCACGTTGGCGAGGACGTTCAAGCGCCCGCGATGCGCCATGCCATAGATGATCTCGCGCACGCCCGCCTGGCCGCCCTGCTTGATGACGGCTTCCAATGCGGGGATCATCGATTCCCCGCCATCGAGGCCAAAGCGCTTGGTGCCGACATATTTGCGGCCCAGAAACTCCTCGTATTGCTCGCCCCGGATGACGGCGGCGAGGATCGCCTTCTTGCCCGCAGGCGTGAACTGGATGGTGTCGCCCGGGCTCTCGAACTTGTCCTGAAGGAAGCGGCGCTCGTCGGTGTCGGCGATGTGCATGTATTCCAGCCCGACCTTGCCGCAATAGACCTCCTTGAGGCGCTCATGCAGCTGGCCGATCGTGGTCCATTCGAGCCCGAGGACATCGCCGACATAGACCTCCTCCTTCTCGGTGCCGGCAAGGCCATGGAATTCGAGCGTCAGATCGTCGGGATATTCGTGGCCCGAAAGGCCGAGCGGATCGAGATCGGCCGCCATGTGGCCGCGCACGCGGAACAGCCGGACGAGCGTCATCGCTTTGTTCGAGATATCGGCCGCGTGCTGGAGCGCGGCGCGATCGGTCGGCTTGCCGGTCGCAGCCGAAGCCTTGGCGACCGCCTGCTCGACCGCGAGGCGCATCTGCGTCGGGTCCATCGCGGAGGCGAGATCCTCGCGGGAGCCGGAGACCTCATCGACCCACCCGGGATTGCCCCAGGAAGGGCCGGGCTGCGGGCCTTCCTGATCGGTGAGCTGGGGGAGGAGGTTGGGTGATGGCTTGTTCATGGTGTCAGTCCCTCAAGGGTGGGAAGGCGCGGCCGGCCCCCGTCGAGCCGCGCGTTCAGGGATGAGCCGGCCTCAGGCCAGCTCCTTCAGCATCGCATCGAGCGTGGTGCCAAGCTCGCTCGGGCTGGGCGAGACGCGGATGCCCGCATCCTCCATCGCCGCGATCTTATCCTCTGCGCCGCCTTTACCTCCGCTGACGATCGCGCCGGCATGGCCCATCCGGCGGCCCGGAGGTGCGGTGCGCCCGGCGATGAAGCCGACCGTCGGCTTGGCGCGGCCCTTCGCGGCCTCGGCCTTGAGGAAGGCGGCGGCTTCTTCCTCGGCCGAGCCGCCGATTTCGCCGATCATGATCATGCTCTTGGTCTCGGGATCGTCGAGGAACATGTCGAGCACGTCGATAAAGTTGGTCCCATTGACGGGATCGCCGCCGATGCCGACCGCGGTGGTCTGGCCGAGCCCGACCATCGTGGTCTGGTGGACGGCCTCGTAGGTGAGCGTGCCCGAACGGCTGACGACGCCGACCGAGCCCTTCTTGAAGATCGAGCCGGGCATGATGCCGATCTTGCACTCGCCCGGCGTGAGCACGCCGGGGCAGTTCGGCCCGATCAGGCGCGACTTGCTGCCTTTGAGCGCAGCCTTGGCGCGCACCATGTCGAGCACCGGGATGCCTTCGGTGATGCAGATGATGAGCTCGATCTCGGCGTCGATCGCCTCGCAGATCGCGTCTGCGGCGAAGGGCGGCGGAACGTAGATGCACGAGGCGGTCGCGCCCGTCGCGGCCTTGGCCTCGGCTACGGTGTTGAATTGCGGCAGGCCGATATGCGTGGTCCCGCCTTTGCCCGGCGTGACGCCCGCGACCATCTGCGTGCCGTAGGCCAGCGCCTGCTCGGTGTGGAAGGTGCCGGTATTGCCGGTCATCCCTTGCGTGATGACCTTGGTGTCCTTGTTTACGAGGATGCTCATGGGTTTTCCTTCTGCGTCCCCGCAAGACCGGGGGCCTCTTTCCAATGGCTCTGGGCCGATGCAGATCCCCGCTTCGAATAATCTCGCGCGGGGACCGGCAAGATCACTTCAAGCTCTCATCCAGCCCCTTGCACGCCTCGAGCAGTTCCTCGACCGCGTCGGTGCTGACCTTGAGGTTGGCACGCTCCTCGTCCGAAAGTTCGATTTCGATCACGTCCTCGCAGCCGCCCGCGCCCAGCACGGTGGGGACGCCCACGTAAAGCCCGTCGAGGCCGTACTTGCCTTCAACGTAGGAGGCGCAAGGCAGGATCCGCTTTTGGTCGCCCAGATAGGCCTCGGCCATCGCGATCGCGCTGGTGGCGGGGGCGTAATAGGCCGAGCCGTTCCCGAGCAGCTGCACGATCTCGCCGCCGCCGGCGCGGGTGCGCTTGACGATCTCGTCGAGGCGGGTTTCCGAGACGCCCTTGATCTTGGCCATATCCTTCACCGGGATGCCGTTGATCGTCGAATAGGACAGCACCGGGACCATCGTGTCGCCGTGACCGCCGAGCACAAAGGCGTTGATGTCGCGCACCGAGCAGCCGAACTCCCAGGCGAGGAAGGTCGCGAAGCGAGCCGAGTCGAGCACGCCCGCCATGCCGACCACCTTGTGGTGCGGCAGGCCTGAAAATTCGCGCAGCGCCCACACCATCGCGTCGAGCGGGTTGGTGATGCAGATCACGAACGCATCGGGCGCGTGGTTCTTGATCCCTTCGCCAACCGCTTTCATCACCTTCAAGTTGATGCCGAGCAGATCATCGCGGCTCATGCCGGGCTTGCGCGGCACGCCGGCGGTTACGATCACCACATCGGCGCCTGCAATGTCGGCGTAATCGTTGGTGCCGGTGATCCGCGCATCAAACCCCTCGATCGGGCCGCACTGCGAAAGGTCGAGCGCCTTGCCCTGCGGCATGCCCTCGGCGATGTCGAACAGGACGATATCGCCCATCTCGTGCTTGGCGGCGAGGTGAGCGAGCGTGCCGCCGATCATGCCGGCGCCGATGAGTGCGATCTTCCTGCGGCCAGCGGCCTGAGCTGCGGAATGTGATGCGGAATGGTGCGCCATGTCTTGTGATTTCCTTCCCTGATCCCGGGGACGGCATGTCAATCCGTGTGAAGCGCCAAGCCTGACGGGGCTCGCTGCACGACCTCTCCCGTCCCGAGCGGCCTGGAGCATTGGCTTCGGGGAGGTCGGTAGGCCTGTGGCGGGGGGATTGCAACCATCAATAGGTCGTATCTCGAGGAAATAATTGCAAGTTCGTCGCAATTGCAATAAGCACGCAGCTCATCCGCCGAGAGCCACGGTTGACGGCTGTTCCAGCCCAGCGAGCCGGGACCCGCGCGGCTCAGCTGAGGTCAGCCCAGCACTCGCATCGCGCCCTCTTCGCGCTCCTGCGCCAGCAGCATCGCGGCGAGATAATCGGGCACCGCGCGGCTGAAATAGAAGCCCTGGCCAAGATTGCACCCCGCCGCGCGCACCGCCCTGACCTGCTCGATCGTCTCTAGCCCCTCGGCAACGATGTCCATCCCCAGCGTGCTGCCCATCTCGGCGACCGCGCGGATGATCGCATCGCTGCGCCGCCCGACCTGCGCGCCCGAGACGAACGAGCGATCGACCTTGATCTTGGTGAAGGGGAAGCTGTTGATGTAGCCGAGCGAGGAATAGCCCGTGCCAAAATCGTCGAGCGCAAACTTGACGCCGATGTCGGAGAGCTCCTCGATGAAGGCGGCGGTCGCGTGGTTGTCCTCGATGAACAGGCTTTCGGTGACTTCGAGCTCGAGCCGGCGGGGATCGAGCCCGGCCTCGCGCAGCGCGTTCTTGATCCCGAGCGCGGCGCCCGGTGCGCGGATCTGGAGCGGCGAGAGATTGACCGAGACGGTCACGTCTTCGGGCCAGCGCGCCGCGATCCGCGCGGCCTGGGCGGTGATCCAGTTGCCCAGCGTGACGATCACGCCAGTTTCTTCGGCGACCGGGATGAATTCGTCGGGCTTGAGTTCGCCCTTTTCAGGATGGAACCAGCGGATCAGCGCCTCGAAGGTTTTGATCCGGCCGGTCTCGAGATCGACGATCGGCTGGAAGAAGATCGACAGCTCGTCGCGCTGGAGCGCGGTGCGCAGTTCCTGCTCGATCTCGCGCCGGCGAACGAGGTGCCGGGTCATCGAATGGTCGAAGAAGCAGGTCTGCGACCGGCCCGCGACCTTGGCGTGATAGAGCGCCAGGTCCGCGCGCTGCATCAGCGTATCGGCGTCCGCGCCATCGTCGGGCAACAGCGCAACGCCCATCGAGGCGCGCACTTCGAGCCGGTCGTTCGCGATCCGCAAGGGGCGCATGATCTCGGCGTGCAATTCGCTGGCGATGCGTTCGGCGTCCTTGCGGTCGCTGACGTGGGTGAAGACGACGAACTCATCGCCGCCGAAGCGCGAGATGGTTGCCCCGTTCTCGCACACTGCGCGCAGGCGCCGCCCGACTTCCATCAGCACCGCATCTCCGACCGGGTGGCCAAGCAGATCGTTGACCTCCTTGAAGCGATCGAGATCGATCCAGATCAGCGCGAAGCGGCTGTCCTCCTCGACCTCCATCAGCATCTCGACCATCGCATGGTTGAGCCCTGCCCGATTGGCGAGCCCGGTGACGACGTCGGTCCGCGCGAGGTGCTGCATCTTGTCGGCCAGCTGCGCACTCGTCTCGGCGGCCGAGATCAGATCGCGCAGGATCTTGAAGACGTTCATCGTGATCGATGCCATCGCCGGGATCAGAAACAGGATCGTCACGAACAAAGTGAGCGAGGCCATGGTACCGAGCATCACCGAGACGAACATGATCGGCAAGCACACCAGGACAAGCTGGCCAAACGCGATCATCGGGCGCCCAGCGTTGCGCGACGACACCGCCACGCCGTAGCACAGCGCGTTGGCGATCATCATCACCGCGGCGGGCTGGGCGCTTTGAAACCACATCGTCATCGCCGCGATCGCGCCGAGCAGCAGCGCGTAGCTGAACGCGCCGATCTCGTACAGCAGCTCGAGCCGCCTTGTGCTCGCGTTGGAGGCATCGGGCGAAATGACGAAGCTGAGCCACACCCGCACGATCGCGATGGCGGTGAGCAAGCCGAAGGTGATGGTGATCTCGGGGACATCGGCGATGAGCGCGGCCACGCCCGTCGCCGCGACCCCGGCGAGGGCGCCCAAGGCAAGGCTTGCGGGCTGGGTGTAGAGACTGCGTACGAGGATCCGCCGCACGCGCGCCGAGGTGTGGTCGCGCCCACGCCGGCGCGCCAGAACCGCCCCAAGGCGCGACCAGACTTGGCTTACTCCCATGATGCACAAGGCTTAGGGCAGGAACGTCAAGCCTTGGTAAACGCGGCGCTTACCGCACCTGCGTAGAATGAGCCTGCGCGAGCTGGCTCGCAAGCGGCGCTTAGGGCAGACCGGGCTTCGAGCCGGGCGCCGCCGGGATGAGCGCTGCAAGCGGGCGCTCCGCCTCGGCCGCGAGCCGCCGGTCGAGGGTGCGGGTGATGCCGAGCCACCAGTCATAGGCCTGGCGATCGCCGGCGAAGAACGCAGCCTCGGCCTGCGCCCGCGCGGCGCGCGCGGCGCCAAGGCCGTGCTCGGCAAAGTGGCGCAGGGCGGCGCGCAGGATACGCTCGTCAGCCGGCGCGTCGCGGTGGAGCCGGTATTCGCGAAGCATCGCGCCGAACGGCTTGTCAGCGGCGTTGTCATTGGCGGTGCGGCACTGGGCACGGCGCGCCACCGCCCGCGCGAGCGGCGCGCACAGCGGGCCCTGCGAGCTCCCGAGAACGGCGGGGAAGGGGAAGGTTCTCAATGCGCCAGCCTAAAGGTTGAGGCGGCCGCGTTCTCAGGAGAGAAAGCGCCGCAGGTCGCTCAATTCGAACGCGAATATGGCGCATGGAGCGCTAAGGCTTGGTGTGTGTTCACGGTTGCGCGGTCGTTAACGGCTGACGCGCGGGGAGCTCGAAGCGGAACGAAACCAGCCCTGCGGCAGGCTCTTAACGCTCGGACGTGGCCTCGGTCGATGGCGGGGCCACTTGCCCAGCGGACTGGGCGGCAGGCTGGACGGCAGGCTGGGCGGGAGCCGCGCCCGGATCGCGTTTCCAGCTCCCCGCATTGGCGTATTTGGCCCGTGCACGACCTGCCTCGATCAGTGCAGGGTCGGCCACCGGCGAGGCGGTGCTGGAGCCGGCCGGATTGCGCGCAGGCGTCGGCGAGGCGGGATCGAACGCGGCTCCGCCCCCAGCGGCAGCAGCCGACGGGTAAGCCGCAAACGCCGCCGAAAGCAAAGCGCTCTCACTCAGGCCCCCATCCAGGCTCCCACTCAAGCTCCCGGCATCGGCCACGCTCACTCGCCCGCGCACCAGCGGCTCGCCCCCGGAATAGCGCCCGGTGAAGGCGGACTTGTCGCCGCCGCGCCCGCGATTGCGGTAGAAATGGTGCGCCCCGATCGTGCCGACATGGTCGAGCGTTTTGGCCCAGTAGGGGTTGACGAACAGCGTGTGGTAGTGCGTCGCATGGCCGATCGGCGCATAGACCGCGCCGCCCAGCGCCTCGTTGGCGATGCGCTTGGCCGTCTCCCAGCTTGGCCCGCGCGCAGGTCGCGCAAGGCTGCCGTCGCAGGTGAAGGTGAACTGGCACCCGGTGCGCCGCTGCGACCCCTGATAGACCACCCCGCACACACTGCCCGGCCAGGCGGGATGCGACACGCGGTTGAGCACGACCTGCGCGACCGCGCGCTTGCCCGCCTCGCTCTCGCTTGCCGCCTCGTACCAGATCGCCTCGGCGAGGCAGCGATGCGCGCGGGCGTGATCGATCCCGAGTCCTGCGGAAACGAGCGGGCGCGGCGCAGGCCCCACCGGGATCAGCGCGCCGACATCGCGCCCGCCAGCCGAAACGCCCCCGGCGAGCGGGTCCGCGCTCGGCAAGGCGACAAGCGCTTCCATCGGCGGATCAGCGAGATAGTAGAACGCCGAGCCGGGAAAACTTGCCCCGGCCTGCTCGAACGGCATCAGCCGCGTGCCCTCGTCCGCGTCTTCGCCGGGCGCGGCATATTCGGTCGCGGCGCCCAGCGCGAGCGCGCCGAAATCGCCCGGCGCTGCCAGAACGGGCACGGCGATCGCCGCGATCAGCACCGCGATGCGCGCGATCAGCGAGCGCACGGTGCTGGTGGTTTCGGGGCCGGTTGCGGGAGTGGTCTTGGAGAGTGTCTCGGTGCCAGCGGCGTGTGGTGCAGCCTTGCTCTTCGCGCGATCCCGCATGGGCGCGTCGCCGAAGCTGCCAGCGGCGCGGATCGCGGCGGGCTGGCGCAGACGTGCGGGAGGGAGCGGGGCGGCGAATTGGCTGGGCATCGGACGGCTGCGGCTATGCCAGATCGCGCCCTCGTGCGAGCGCGATGGGGGATGCGTCCCGAAAGCGCACATCTGGTTCGAAGGGTTTAAACCCCGCCCGGTCTTGGCGCCGACAGACCGGACCTCCCATAGATCGGACCCGCCAGATGCCGGACCCGAATGCGCGAGGGGCGCAAGCTGGGGGCCATTGACCCCTCGCGCAAAGGTCCTCCCTGCAGACTTGCAACGAAGCCCAGGTGCGACCCGAAAGGCAACTGCACAAGGCTTGCAAAGAGGCCTTCGGGGTACAGGGCGTGCCCGGTTTGGCCACTTCAGTTTTTCTGTAGAGCGCAAGAAATGGCGCAGTTGCCTGGGGTTCACGCTTGCCATGTGCAATTCGGGCAGCGATGCTTGCGCGATGGCGGTCGCAATTTCATCGCGCGAGGAGTTGGCAGCGTGGCTTGAGGGCAAGCCGCGCGAATGGGCGCAGGCGATTGCGCTGCGCGCGGCGCTGCGCGTCTTGCCGTTTACCTGTGATCCTGCCGCGTTCAGAGACCGCACAGTCGATCCGCGCTTGCCTTTGGCGGTGTTCCGGGCGAGCGCGATATCATCGGGTGCGCGCAAAATTCCACCCGATGATATCGACGCCGCCGTCGCCGCCGCCGCCGCCGCCGCCGCCGCCGCCGCCTACGCCGCCTACGCCGACGCCGCCGCCGCCGCCGCCGCC
>DAITMG010000025.1:0-1448 GCA_036835265.1 Erythrobacter sp.
CCGTACGGGTCACCACCTCTTTGTCGATCCCATTGCGATCGTATCGCGCAGACCCCCTCGACGCAGGCACCCACAGCCCGAACACAGGCACGAGCCGCTTGGGCTTGGAAGTGTCTCGCCGGGGCTCTACAAGTCTTGGCACTTATGGCTACTCGTCAGACCATTCCCCTCGCCGGCATCATCCTGGCGCTCGCCACGTTCGTCGCGCTGCTCCTGCTCGAGGTCGATGCGGTCATCGCCTTTGCGGTGCTTGGCGTTTGGATCGGCTCGCTGCTGGTCGCGGCCGTACGCCCACCCGAAGAGCCCACCATCATCGTGCGCGAACCCGAGGGGCGCGAAGCGATGCGCAAGCTGATCGAGAACGCCTCGACTCCGCTGCTCGTCACCGAGCGCAACACGATCGCGATCGCCAATCGCGCCGCGCGCCTGATGCTCGGCCAGCACGTCATCGGTCAGGATTCGCGGATCGCCTTCCGCCAGCCCGAAGCGATCCAGCTGCTCAATCAGGAAACCGACGGTTCGGTGATCGTGCACGGGCTGGTGCGCCGCCAGGATATCTGGAACTTCAATCGCCACTCGCTCGATCGAAGAATGGCGGTGATCGAGCTCATCAACCAGACCGCCGAGGCCGATATCAGCCGCGCGCACACCGATTTCGTCGCCAATGCGAGCCACGAACTGCGGACGCCGCTCGCGGCGATCCTGGGCTATGTTGAAACGCTTGCGGACAGCTCGGACCGCCTTGATTCGCCCACCGCCCAGAAATTTCTGGGCACTATCGAGCGCGAAGCGCAGCGCCTCCAGAGCCTGATCAGCGACCTCATGAGCCTGAGCCGGGTGGAGGCCGAAAAGCACGATCCCCCGCGCGATCTGCTCGATCTGGGCGAGCTCGTCGAGGCCGCCTCGCGCGATGCGGCAGGCTCGACCCATGCCGAGCGCCTTCGGACCGCCATCGTCCAGCCCGCCCGGGTCCAGGGCGATCGCCAGCAGCTCGAACAGGTTGTGCGCAACCTTGTGGAAAACTCGTTGAAATATGCCAGTCCCGGAACGCCGGTCCGGGTCGAGCTTGACCGCTCGCCCGATGGGCAGGCGCGCATCACGGTCGCCGATCAGGGCGACGGGATCGCTCCGGAACAGATCCCGCACCTGACCCGGCGGTTCTACCGCACCGACCCCGGCCGCAGCCGCGCCTCGGGGGGCACCGGGCTCGGCCTCGCGATCGTCAAGCACATCGTCGAGCGGCATCGCGGGCGACTCGACATTGCAAGCGAGCTTGGCAAGGGCACCAGCGTCGCTGTGCGCATCCCGGTTGCGGCTGAGGAACGCGCGGGCGACACCGGAGCCGCAACCGCGCAAGCGCCTTCGCCCCTGTCAGCAGCCAGATCAGCAGCGAGGGCACCGGCCCAATCAGCCGCCCAGTCAGCCGCCCAGTCAGCGGCCCAGTCAGC
>DAITMG010000025.1:1548-13830 GCA_036835265.1 Erythrobacter sp.
GCCCAGTCAGCGGCCCAGTCAGCATCCGGGTCGGCAATTATCGCGGGCCCGCAGGATCTGTCATGATCGCTGTCTTATTTTTTCAACATGAGGTCGCCATTGACGGATCATGAAGCGAGCACGGCGCGGCGCGAATGGCGCTCTGCTTGCTGCCTACTGGGGAAACGGGCCTAATTGATGTCGCCGATCACGCTGATCCTGATTGCCGTGGGGCTCGGCCTTGCAGGCTGGCTTGCGGGCCGTGCCAAGGCGTGGAGCTTTCAGGCCGCGCAGCCTGCCGGCACACGCCCGGTCGCAAGGCCGATCTATCATGCCTGGTATGTCGCGCTGTGGGTGGTGATCCCGGTCCTCGCCTTCATCGTGTTCTGGACCTTTGCAGCGCCGCAGCTGGTGGCGCAAAGCGTGCTCGCCTCGCCCGCCGCGCAAACCCTGCCGAGCTTCGGCTTCGAGCGCGATGCGTGGCTCGCAGAAGCGCGCGCTGTTGCCATCGGCAGTGCGCCCGGCGTCTTTAACGAGGGCGCCGAGGCGCTGATCCAGCCCTTTCGCGAGGCGCTCCGGTTCTACAACTGGATCGGCATTGCGGTCACGATCCTGATCGCGCTTGGCGGGGGGATTTACGCCTTCCTGCGGATCCGGCCTGATTTTCGCGCGCGCACCAGGGTCGAGCGCACGGTGATGGCGATCCTGCTGCTCGCCTCGCTGGTTGCGATCCTGACGACCTTCGGGATCTTCGTCAGCCTCGTGTTCGAAACGGTGCGCTTCTTCGGTATGGTCTCGCCAATCGATTTCCTGTTCGGGACCTTCTGGGGGCCTGACCCGATGAGCAATCCCGATAATCCGGACGGCTCGCGCTATGGCGCGATCCCGCTGTTCTGGGGAACGATCTTCATCGGCGCGATCATCGCGATGATCGTGGCGGTCCCGCTCGGACTGATGAGCGCGGTCTACCTCACGCAATACGCCGATCCCAAGGTGCGCCAGTGGGTCAAGCCCGCGCTCGAGATCCTCGCCGGGGTGCCGACGGTGGTGTATGGCTATTTCGCCGCCCTGACGATCGCGCCGGCGATCCGCGATGCGGCGACCGCGGTCGGCATCGCCAACGCCTCGACCGAGAGCGCGCTCGCCGCCGGATTGGTCATGGGCGTGATGATCATCCCGTTTGTCTCCTCGATGGCGGACGATTCGATTGCCGCAGTGCCGGGCGCGATGCGCGATGGTTCCTATGCAATGGGCGCGACCAAGTCCGAGACGATCACCAAGGTGCTGTTTCCGGCCGCGCTACCCGGGATCGTTGCCGGGGTCATGCTCGCGGTTTCGCGCGCAATCGGCGAGACGATGATCGTGGTGATGGCCGCCTCGACCGCGGCCAATCTGAGCGCCAATCCGCTTGACCGGATGACCACGGTGACGGTCCAGATCGTTAAGATGTTGACCGGCGAAGGCAGTTTCGACCACCCGGCCACGCTCAGCGCCTTTGCGCTCGGCTTCGTTCTCTTCCTCGTCACGCTGGCGCTCAATTTCGTTGCGCTGCGCGTCGTCAAACGCTTCCGCGAGGCTTACGAATAGCATGGCTACCACCTCTGCCGACATGGGTTCCCCCAGCTCCAACGCGATCGAGAGGGCGTCTGGCGCCGTGCACACCACGGGCTCCGATGCGTTCAAGAAGCGCCTCGCCAAGCGCTACCGCAACGAGCGCACGTTCAAGCTACTGGGGCTCGGCGCAATCATTTTCTCGGTCTCGGTGCTGATCTTCCTCCTCGCCAACATGCTTACCAACGGCATTGGCGGCTTCCAGCGCGCCGAACTGGCGGTGCCGATCGATTTTCCTCAAAGCGGGATCACGGGCGATGCGGTCTCGCTCACGGCGCCCAGCGCGGTCCAGGTGCTCGAGCTGCAAGGGCTGCCCGAGATCGTCGACACCTTCGCTGTGACAGCACTGGGCGAGGCAGGCGCGGCGCAGCTGAGCGAGCAGGCCTGGCGCGATGTCGCTGCTGAACTGTCGTCGGATCCCTCGCTGATCGAGCGCTCGCAGACCTTCTATCTCGCCGCCTCGTCCGATCTGGCTTCGGGCCTCGCCGGCGAAGGCTCGCCCGAGATGCAGGCGCTCGCGAACTCGCTCGCCGCCGAGGGCAAGCTCATGAACAACTGGGATTGGGGCTTCCTCGCGCGCTCGGATGCGACCAGCCCGCAAGCGGTCGGCATCTGGGGCGCGCTCAAGGGCTCGATCCTGACGATGATCGTGACGCTGGCGCTCGCCTTCCCGATCGGGGTGCTGGCGGCGCTGTATCTTGAGGAATATGCGCCGAGGAACCGCTGGACCGATCTCATCGAGGTCTCGATCAACAATCTTGCGGCCGTGCCCTCGATCATCTTCGGCCTGCTGGGGCTCGCGGTGTTCCTCGCGATCTTTCCCAATTTTCGCTCGGCCCCGCTGATCGGCGGCCTGACGCTGGCGCTGATGACGATGCCGGTGATCGTCATCTCCGGGCGCAACGCGATCAAGTCGGTCCCGCCCTCAATCCGCGATGGCGCGCTGGCGGTGGGCGCTTCGCCTGTTCAGGTGGTGTTCCACCATGTCCTGCCGCTGGCATTGCCCGGGATGCTGACGGGAACGATCATCGGCATGGCCCGCGCGCTCGGCGAGACCGCTCCGCTGCTGCTCATCGGAATGCGCGCCTTCGTCGCGACGCCGCCCGACAGCTTCAGTTCGCCCGCAACCGTCCTGCCGGTCCAGATCTTCCTGTGGTCCGACGAGATCGACCGCGGCTTCGTCGAGCGCACCAGCGCGGCGATCGTCGTCCTGCTGCTGTTCCTGCTGCTCATGAACAGCTTTGCCATCTACCTTCGCAACAAATTCGAGAAGACCTGGTGACAGTCATCCACGAAAGCATTCACGCCGACAATTCCGCCAAGATGAAGGCGCGCAATGTCACGGTCTATTATGGCACCAAGAAAGCCATCGACGAGGTGTCGATCGACATCTCGCCCGATTACGTGACCGCGTTCATCGGCCCGTCGGGCTGCGGGAAGTCGACATTCCTGCGGTGCTTCAACCGCATGAACGACACGATCCCCGTGGCGCGGGTGACCGGATCGATCGAGCTCGAGGGCGAGAACATCCTCGATGGCACCATGGATGTTGTCCAGCTGCGCGCGCGCGTTGGCATGGTGTTCCAGAAGCCCAACCCATTCCCCAAGTCGATCTACGAAAACATCGCCTATGGGCCCAAGATTCATGGCCTGGCCGAGAAAAAGCCCGATCTCGATGCCATCGTCGAGCGCTCTCTGATGCGCGCGGGGCTGTGGGAAGAGGTCAAGGACCGGCTCGACGAATCGGGCACCGCGCTTTCGGGCGGGCAGCAGCAGCGGCTATGCATCGCGCGCGCGATCGCGGTCGATCCCGAGGTCATCCTGATGGACGAGCCGGCCTCCGCGCTCGACCCCATCGCGACCGCCAAAATCGAGGAATTGATTGATGAACTCTCCGGCCGCTACGCCATCGTGATAGTCACCCATTCAATGCAGCAGGCCGCCCGCGTCTCGCAGCGCACCGCCTTCTTCCACCTTGGCAAGATGGTCGAGTACGGCCCCACCTCGGACATTTTCACCAATCCTATCGAAGAACGCACGAAGGACTACATCACCGGACGTTACGGCTGATGGGCGATCACACCGTCAAGGCGTTCGACGAGGACATCACCCGGCTGCGCGGCCTGATCGCGGAGATGGGCGGGCTTGCCGAAGTCGCGATCGCCGAGGCGCTCGATGCACTGGTGCGCGGCGATGAAGAGCTCGGCAACCGGGTGGTCGCGCGCGACAAGAAGATCGACCTGCTCGAGACCGAGGTCGACAAGCTCGCGGTGCGCATCATCGCCCTGCGCGCACCCATGGCCGACGATCTGCGCGAAGTGATCGCGGCGCTCAAGATCGCCGGCGTGGTCGAGCGGATCGGCGATTATTCCAAGAACATCGCCAAGCGCGTCGGCATGATCGAGGGGCGCGACCGGTTTGAGCCGCTGACGCTGCTGCCCGCGATGGGCGAGCTCGCGAGCGAGATGGTCCACGATGTGCTCACCGCCTATGCCGCGCGTGATCCGGCGCTGGCGCGCGAGGTGATCGCCACCGATGCCAAGGTCGATGCCTTCTACAACAGCATTTTCCGCAATCTTGTCAGCCACATGGTCGAGAACCCCGCGACCATCTCGAGCGCTGCCCAGCTGCTGTTCGTGGCGCGCAATCTCGAGCGGATCGGCGATCATGCGACCAATGTTGCCGAGATGGTGCATTTCGCCGCGACCGGGTCCTACCCGCCCGAGGGTGACCGGGGATAAGTGGCCGCGCAGACGGGTGATAGGCTGCGGACAGCTTGTGGAAAAGTTGACCGGGCCGGTTTCATCAAATTGCCGCAAAACTGAAACATAGGCTCGTTGTGACTGCGCGGCATAAGGGGCTGCGCGGCGCATCTGGAGACACAGCCTCATGTCTGCCGCCAAACTGCTCCTCGTCGAAGACGATCCCGCGCTTTCCGAACTCCTCGAATACCGCTTTCAGAATGAAGGCTACCAGGTCCGCTCGACCAGCGACGGCGATGAAGCCATGGTGCTGGCGAGCGAGGACGTGCCCGATCTCATCATCCTGGACTGGATGATCGAAGGCACCAGCGGGATCGAGGTGTGCCGCCGCCTGCGCCGCGACAAGGAAACCGCGCACGTGCCGATCATCATGCTGACCGCGCGCGAGGCCGAGGATGACCGTGTGCGCGGGCTTGAGACCGGCGCGGACGATTACCTCACCAAGCCGTTCTCTCCGCGCGAGCTGCTCGCGCGCGTCGCCGCGGTGATGCGCCGCATCCGCCCTGCGCTCGCGGGCGAGACGATCGAGGTCGGCGACATCAAGCTCGATCCGGTCGCGCACAAGGTCCAGCGCCGCGGACGCCCGCTGCAATTGGGACCGACCGAATATCGCCTGCTCAAGTTCTTCATGGAAAGCCCGGGCCGCGTGTTCAGTCGCGGCCAGCTGCTCGACGGGGTGTGGGGCACAGGGTCGGACATCGAATTGCGCACGGTCGACGTGCACATCCGGCGCTTGCGCAAGGCGATCGGGATCGATGGTGCGAAGGACCCGATCCGCACGGTGCGCTCGGCCGGCTACGCGCTCGAAGCCGCCTGATACACGACTGAGCCGCACCCAAGGCTCTGCGCGGGCCCTAGCGGCACATGCTCATCCAGCGGTCGTCCTGATCGAGGTGGAAGTGATCGGCGTGCGCGGCGTTGTAATCGGGTGAGAGCACGGTCGCGAACCAGTCGCACGCGCCGTCGCGCACGCGCCGCAGGAACTCCGCCTCGTCCGCGTCGCCGTCCCACCCGCCGACTAGGCTGATCCGCCGCCCGTCCTCGAGCACGAAGGCGGCGATGTCGATCGCGTTGGCGGTGGCGTGTTCGCTCCACGGGCCATCCTCGCTGCCATAGGTGCGACGGCAGGAATAGGCGCCAAGATGCTCGATCCGGACTAGGTCCGATCCGAAGACTTCGCGCGCCGCCGGCTCGACGCTCTTCGCGCGCCACGCTGCGAGCGCGGCGGCGACCGGGCAGGTGACGGGCGGCGTGTCAGGAGCGAGCGGATAGTCCGCCAGGCGCGTGCGGTCGGGCCGCTCGCAGTCCCCCTCGCCTACAGGATCGAGCGCTTCGTAGGCGACTTCGCTGCGTTCGAGCACCGCGCGGCATTGCGCGACATCGGCCTTGAGCGCCGCCAGCTTGGGCGCGGTCGCTATGCCGACCGGATGGCGCAGATCGAGCGGCGCTGCCGGATTGTGCTCGGGGTGCGCCCGAAGCCAGGTGTAGCCGGCGAAGATCACGATCGCGAGCATGGCAACGAGGATCAGGCGACGCTCGGTGCGAAAGTGACCGATCCGGCGCGAGATGCGAAAAGGCTGGGGTTTTCTGGCCATGCTCAGTGAAAGTCACGAGAATTGGGAAGTATCCTGACATCGCGCGGATGGACGCGCGTGTTGGGGAGCCTTGGCTGCCCGCGCCGGGGCGCGGCGCTCGCATCGGGCAGTTCGTCGATCATGTCGCGCGGGATGATCGCGGGCGCATCGTCGGCAAGATCATCGCGCGGATTGATCGCCCGCTTGCCGCCAACCTGCGAGGGCAGCGGCGAATTGACATGGTCCGCCCGCGCGACGGGTGCGTTGAGCATGTCGTCCGAAAGGCAATAGAGCGCATCGGTCGCATCGGTCATCGAGTGCGCGATCACATGGATCACCTCGTCGTCATATTCGACCCGGCCGCGCACTTCCATCAGCCGCGCCCCCATCACCACCCGGCGCTGCTTCTCCTTGAGATCGGGCCAGACCACCAGATTGATCACCCCGGTCTCGTCTTCGAGGGTGATGAAGCACACCCCTTTGGCGCTGCCCGGACGCTGGCGGATCAGCACCACGCCTGCGACCTGCACCATGCTGCGAAATTTGCGCGCGCGCAGATCACAGGCCCGCACGAAGCCGCGCTCGGCAAGGCCGGGGCGCAGAAACGCCAGCGGGTGGGCTTTCAAGGAAAGGCGCGTGGTCTGATAATCGGCGACCACCTCCTCGCTGAGCGGCATGACCGGCAACCGGGTCTGGCGGCGCTCGGCGCCCTCTTCGCGGATGCGCGCAGCCTTGAACAGCGGCAGATCGGGCGCGCTGATGAGGCTGCGCGCATCCCATAGGGCCTGGCGGCGCGAAAGGCCCAGCGAGGTGAAGCAATCGGCGCTGGCAAGCCGCTCGATATGCGCCGGAGAAAGCCCCGCCCGCTCGCGCAGGCTCGCCACATCGCGGAACGGTCCGTTTTCGGCCCGCTCGGCGATGAGCGCGGCGGCAATGTGTTCGGGCAGCCCGTCGATCTGGCGCAGCCCCAGGCGCAGGGCCAAATCGGGGGCCAGCGGTTGGGTGATCGGCTGGCCGAGCGCAGGATCGCACGCCTCCAAAGTGCAATCCCACTCGCTCGCGTTCACATCCGCCGGCAGCACCGCCACCCCGTGCTCGCGCGCATCGCGCACGATCTGGGCGGGCGCGTAGAACCCCATCGGCTGCGAATTGAGCAAGCCGCAGGCAAAGGCGGCCGGGAAGTGGCATTTGAGCCAGCTCGAGACATAAACGAGGTGCGCGAACGACGCCGCGTGGCTTTCGGGAAAGCCGTATTCGCCAAAGCCGCGGATCTGGTTGAAGCAGCGCTGGGCGAAATCGCGATCATAGCCGCGCGCCACCATCCGCTCGACCATCATGTCCTGCAATTCATCGACCATCCCGCGGCTGCGGAACGTCGCCATCGCCTTGCGCAACCGGTTGGCCTCGATGCTCGAGAATTTCGCCGCATCCAATGCGATCTTCATCGCCTGCTCCTGGAAGATCGGCACGCCCAGCGTGCGCGCAAGGATGCTCGAAAGCTCGTCCGGCGGGCCATGCTGCGGCGCGGGCGCGGGTATCTGCACCGGCTCAGCGCCGCGCCGGCGCTTGAGATAGGGGTGCACCATGTCGCCCTGGATCGGGCCCGGGCGCACGATCGCGACCTGGATCACCAGATCATAGAATTCGCGGGGGCGCAGGCGCGGGAGCATGTTCATCTGCGCCCGGCTCTCGACCTGGAACACGCCCAGCGAATCGCCCCGGCGCAGCATCGCATAGGTCTCGGGATCCTCGCGCGGGACGGTCGCGAGCGTCAAAGCGCGGCCGTGATGCGCCTCGAGCAGGTCGAGGCACTTCTTGATGCAGGTCAGCATCCCCAGCGCCAGCACATCGACCTTGAGGATGCCCAGCGCCTCGATATCGTCCTTGTCCCACTCGATAAAGCTGCGCTCGGGCATCGCGCCATTGCCGATCGGCACCGTCTCGGTCAGCGGGCCCTGGGTGAGGATGAACCCACCGACATGCTGGCTGAGATGGCGCGGCATCCCGATCATCTGCTCGGTCAGCTTGAGCACCCGCCTGAGGTGCGGATCGCTCACGTCCATGCCCGTCTCGGCGGCGTGCTGCTCGCTGATCTCGCGGCCCCACCCGCCCCACACGGTGCGCGCGAGCGCCGCCGTCACATCCTGCGATAGCCCCATCGCCTTGCCCACTTCGCGGATCGCCATGCGCGGGCGATAGTGGATGACGGTCGCGGTCAGGCCAGCGCGGTGGCGGCCATATTTGCGGTAGATATACTGGATCACCTCCTCGCGCCGCTCGTGCTCGAAATCGACGTCGATATCGGGCGGCTCCTTGCGATCCTCCGAGATGAACCGGTCGAACAGCAGCGCGTGCTTGGCCGGATCGACCGAGGTGATCCCGAGGCAATAGCACACCGCCGAATTGGCCGCCGAGCCGCGCCCCTGGCACAGGATCGGCGGATCGACCCTGGTGCGCGCGAAATCGACGATGTCCTTGATCGTGAGGAAATAGCGCGCGAGGTTCAGCTTGCCGATCAGCGCGAGTTCCTTCGCCAGCGTCGCGCGCACGCTCTCGGGCAGGCCATGCGGATAACGCCAGTCCGCGCCCTTCCAGGTCTCGCTTTCGAGATAGGCTTGCGGGGTCTCGCCTGCGGGATAGATCTCTTGCGGATATTCGTAAGCCAGTTCGTCAAGGCTGAACCGGCAGGCATCGGCCACCTCGCGCGCGGCCCTAATCGCGTGCGGCCAGCGGGCAAACAGGCGCACCATTTCCGCAGGCGACTTAAGGTGTCGCTCGGCATTGGGCTCGAGCAGATGCCCGGCCTTGGCGACGGTCGTCTTGTGGCGGATCGCCGTCATCACGTCGTGCAGGGGGCGGCGCTCGGGCGCGTGGTAGCGCACATCGTTGGTGGCGAGCAGGGTGAGGCCATGCGCGCGGGCGAGGCTGTCCATACGGTCGATCCGGGCGATGTCATCGCCGCGGTAGAGGTAGGAGGCGGCGAGGTGTTTGAGGTTGGGGAGTTGGCGCGTCAGATCGGGCAGCAAATCTGCAAGGCTGGCGGTGCGCTGAGTTGCTTCGCGCAGAGAGCGCAGAGGAGCAGAGAGACGCAGAGAGGTTGCGCCTGCGGTGAAGCCGCCGTCATCATCCGACGGTTGGTTTGGGGGAGGCATTGCAGATTGTGAAAGTGCCTTCGGCACGCGGGATATCTCTGCGGTCTCTGCTCCTCTGCGCTCTCTGCGCGAACCCGGAAACAACACGACGTTGCTCGGCACCGCGATGGTGAAGCGCGCCTCCAGATCCTCGGGCGCAAGCAGGATCAGCTGCACGCCCCCCTCACCTTCCTTGGCACTGTGCTCGGCCAGCATGGCGAGATCGATCTCGCACACGCCCTTGTCCTGCCACTCGCCATCGAGCGTCTGCATGCGCCCCGCGCTGATCAGCCGGCACAGCCTGCCATAGGCTTCGCGCGTTTCGGGATAAGCGAGGAAGGCGAACCCCTCGACCGTCTCGATCCGGGTGCCGATGACCGGGCGCAGCTTGAGCGTCCTCGCCTCGGTGTGGATCCGCACCACGCCGGCAAACGAGTTCGCATCGGCGATCCCGATCGCGTCATAGCCCGCAGCGCGTGCGGTCATCACGAGATCGACCGCATCCGATGCTCCGCGCAGGAAGCTGAAGCAGCTGACCAGGCCAAGCTCGACAAAGGGTGCGCGCGGCGGGGCCTCGACCAGGTCGGGGTCGATATCCAGCGTGCGCTTGTCGGGCGTGAGCGGGGCCTCGGGCATGCTAGCGCGCGAGCTGGTCGAGCCGCGCCTTCACCGCTGCCAGATCGCTGGCGAACCGCGCCGCCTGTTCCGCGCGCGCCGCGCCGTCGAGCCGCAGGAGATAGGAGGGGTGTGCGCTCACCCACAGCTCGGTCCCGTCCTCGAGCGCGATCGGCTGCCCCCGCACTTTCGTGATGCTCACCGTCCTGCCCAGCAGCCCGCGCGCCGCGCTCGCGCCCAGCGCCAGCACCAGACGGGGCTTGACGATCGCGCGCTCGGCCTCGAGCCACCAGCGGCACGTGTCGATCTCTTTCGCGCCCGGCGACTGGTGCAGCCGGCGCTTGCCCCTCAGCACGAACTTGAAGTGCTTGACCGCGTTGGTGACATGCGCCGCGCCGCGATCGATCCCGGCGGCCTCGAGATATTCGTCCAGCAATTGCCCGGCCGGGCCGACGAACGGGCGCCCGGCCTCGTCCTCCTGATCGCCGGGCTGCTCACCGACGATCATCAGGCCCGAAAATTCCTGCCCATCGCGCGGCCCCTCGCCCATCACCGCGCGGTTGTCGAGCTCGCCGATCGGGCACATCCGGCAGGCGTGGATCGCCTTGTCGATGCCCTCGAGCGTGGTCGGCTGCTCGCCCATGTCGCGGCTGCCGGTGGACACCATCTGCGCCTCGCGCGCCTGCGCGCCCGCGATCAGCCCGGGGATGAGCTCGGCCTCGGGCAGGTTCTTCCAGTATTTTCTGGGCATTTCGGAGAGCATCGCCCCGACCTTCAAACGCGCAGGGTTGAAGATCGAGGCATAGTAGGACTTCCACAGGGCCTCGACCGGATCGCCGGCGGGCGCATCCTCGCGCCGGGCCGGGCCGCTCTCGCGCATCGTGGTGCCATCCCAGTGAAGGCAGCCGCGCGGCGTCAGGATCGACCAGTTCATATTGGCAAAGCGGCGCATGAAGAAGCCGGCATTGGCGCGCACGATGTGGTGATCGGGCTCGAACCAGGCGACATAGTGTTCAGCTCCGCTCGCATCGCGCATTTCGCGAAAGCGCACGAAGGCGTGCATCTTGTGGCTATCGCGGCGCACCGCCTTGTCGAGCTCCTCGATCCGGCGGACAGCGGGATCGGCCTTGTCCTCCATCGCGCGCGGGCTCGACTGGAGCCGCCAGAGCATGCGGTAGAGCAGGCCAAAGCGGGCCGGATCGCTGTGCAGCGCGGCGTTGCGGGCAAGCTGGAGGAAGCGCCGCGAGGCGCGCACGGGGCGCGCATCGTCAGGCGGGACGGGCAGGCGCCGCTCGCCGCGAGAGGGCCCCTCGGAGGCGAACAGATCGCCCGTACCCCCCGGCTCGACCCAGCTCACCCGGTCGGGCGGGATATCGCACTGGATCAGCCCGCGCGCGCGCTCACGCCAGAAGGCGAAATCATCGGGCGCGGGAAGATGGGCGACATAGTGCGCGCCGAGCGAGACATTTTGCCCTGAAATCTTCTGGCCTGAAACCCTCGGGGCACTCATCAGAACAGCTCCAGCTGTTCCTGCTTCGGCGCCAGCATGGTTCGCAGGTCAGCGCGATCGGTCAGCACGGTCGGGCGCCAGTCGCAGGCCACCAGGAACGGGCGGACCTTGGCGATCGACTGGGTCAGCCGCGCCACATCGTCGAGCCGCAAGCTCCGGTGCCGCCGCGCGGCGAGGATCTTCGCGACCGCGCCTGTCCCCAGCCCCGGCACCCGCAGCAATTGCTCCCGCGAGCCCCGGTTCACATCGACCGGGAAGTGCTCGCGGAACTTGAGCGCCCAGGCAAGCTTGGGATCGATATCGAGCGGCAGGTTGCCGTCCGCTTCGGTCGCGTCGGCCACCTCGTGCGGGGCAAAGCCGTAAAACCGCATCAGCCAGTCCGACTGGTACAGCCGGTGCTCGCGCATCAGCGGCGGGCGCTTGAGCGGCAGCACCGCGCTCGCATCGGGGATCGGCGAGAAGGCGCTGTAATAGACGCGGCGCAGGCCAAAGCTGGCATAAAGCCGGCTCGCCTTGCCGACGATGGCGGCATCGTTGGCATCGTCTGCGCCCACGATCATCTGGGTCGACTGGCCCGCCGGGGCAAACCGGGGGGCATGCTTGAAGCGCTTCCTCTCGTCCTTCGCCTCGATGATGCGCGCCTTGGTGTTGTCCATCGCGCCTTCGATCTGGCTTTCGTCCTTGTCGGGGGCGAGCCGGGTGAGGCCTGCGCGCGTGGGCAGCTCGACATTGATCGAGATCCTGTCGGCCAGGAGCCCGGCCTGGTGGATCAGCTCAGGGTCAGCCTCGGGAATGGTCTTGAGATGGATATAGCCGCGAAAATCGTGCTCCTCGCGCAGGATGCGGGCAACCTCGACGATCTGCTCCATCGTGTGGTTCGAGCTCTTGATGATGCCGGAGGAGAGGAACAGCCCCTCGATGTAATTGCGGCGGTAGAAGCTCAGCGTGAGATCAGCGACTTCCTGCGGGGTGAAGCGCGCGCGGCGCACATTCGAGCTCTTGCGATTGATGCAGTAGTGGCAATCGAAGATGCAGTGATTGGTCAGCAATATCTTGAGCAGCGAGATGCAGCGGCCATCGGGCGCATAGGCATGGCAGAT
>DAITMG010000025.1:13930-16204 GCA_036835265.1 Erythrobacter sp.
TCGCCGTGCCCGAAGAGGAGCAGGAGGCATCGTATTTCGCTGCATCGGCGAGGATTTCGAGCTTTTGTCGGAGCGTTTGCTGAGCGATCGTATGGGCCATGGAACACCTTTCGTTCCATATATGTTCTCGGCCTTGGGATGCCTAATGCAAAGCTTGCAACTGCGCCGCAGCGCGGGCGCCGGATCAAGCCAGCGTGCTAGCTCCTGCCCGGCATCGTGCCAAGGCCATTCACAGCGCACAGGTGATCGAGCACGGCGGGGTGCATTTCGCCATCGAACGCCACACCAGCCACCTTGTCTTCGACCCAGGCGATCACGCCGAGCGGGGCGTTGATGTTGGCAAGCTTCATCACCACCCGGTCGCCGATCCGCGCAAATCCGCGCGAACCGCGGATCTTGCAGCCCCCTTCCGAGATGTCGATGAGATCGACATAGACCACGCGCGATTCCACCCGGCTCTTGACCATCAGGCTCAAGGAGCGGCGCTCAGAAGCGCGGGGGATATTGTACATGTTCATTGCGAACTTTCTATGCGGATAAGGTAAACGAAGGTTTAGAGCTTTGCCCGGGAGTGTTCCGCTGCCCCGCGGCATGGTTTGAGAGGGGCAGGATCAGCGATCGAGCCCCTGCAGATACCAGTCGGGCGCCCCGCCCCGCCCATCGCCGAGGATCCCGCGGCGATAGATCCAGTACCGCGCGCCTGCAGCATCCTCGATCCGGTAATAGTCGCGCAGCCGCGCGGTCGATTTCTCGCGCCACCATTCGGGCGCGATCCGCTCAGGCCCCTCGACCCGGACCACCTCGTGCACGGCCCCGCGCCAGCGAAACTTCTGGGGAAAGCCATCGGGCGAGGCATACAGCACCGCGATCCGCTCAGGCCGATCAAGCAGCTTGAGCGGGCGGGCGCGGGTGTACTGGTGGACCGGCGCCCCGAACACGGGCATGCGCACGGGCATAGGCACGGCCACCGGCACGGGCTCGAGCGGGGGCCGCCAGCTTTGCGCGCGCTCGGGGAGGTGGCTCGCCTCGCTCACCGGGCGGCGCACCGCGGCGGGCCCGAGGCGCACGCTCAATCGGTCGACGAACGCGGCGAGCGAGGTTCCATGGCGCTGCGCGGCATCCTCGATATCGTGCTGGCCCAATGCGAGGGGCTCGGTCCAGCTTGCGGCGAGCCGCACCGTCTCGATCCCGAAGCCGGCATCGACATCGTCGAGCTTTTCGCCAAACAGCCGGGCCATGTGGGCCGCCTCGCGCGTGGCCGAAGCAAGTTCGACCCGGCGCACCAGGACCTCGCCATCGACCCGCCATAGCCCCAGCTCGAGCCGCCGCGCGCCCTGCCCCTGCGCCTCGAGCGCGCGCGCCATGTCTTCGGCCAGATCGGCAATGACGCGGTCGAGCGGATCGCGATGGCGCAGCGGCTCCATCAACCGGCGCTGGACGAGCGGCATCTGCTTGGGGACCACAGGGAGCAGCGGCTCGGGCACGCGGCCGAGCAATTGGTCAAGCCGCACCAGCGGGTTCGAGGCTGGCGACTTGCGCCCGCGAAAGCGGCGCTTGAGCGCATCGCGTGCTGCAGCGGCGCTGGCTTCGTCCTCGCCCTCGCCCTCGCCTGCGCTAAGCCCGGCCAGATCGCCCAATCGCTTGAGCCCAAGCCGCCGCAGAACGGTCAGCACATCGGCATCGAGGCGCAGCGCGGCAACCGGAAGATCGGCCAGCGCGCTGGGCAATTCGTCCGCCGTCTGCGGCCCCAGGATCGCGCCAGCGGGGCCGAAATGCGCGAGCGCCCAAGCCGCCCCGGCGGTCGGCGCGATCGCTGCGCGCACGGTCAGCCCGCGGCGCTCGAACGCGCGGCCCACATCGGCGAGCAACCGCGCCTCGCCGCCGAACAGATGCCCGACCGCGCTCGCATCGACCAGCATCCCGTCGGGCGGATCAAGCGCGCTCCACGGGCCCCAGCGCTGCGCCCAGACGGCGAGCTTTTCGAGAAAGTCGAGATCGCCCGCCGGATCGGCGGGCACCGCGCGCAGCGCCGGACACAGGGTGCGCGCATCCGCCAGCATCACGCCGACCTGCGCGCCCGCCGCGCGCGCCGCCTGGTTGATGGCGCTGATCCGGGGGCCGTGCGCGGTCTCGATGATGAGCGCGGTGGGCTGCTGGTCCGCGCCCGTGCCCTCGCCCGGCTTAAGTCCCGGCTCAGGCTCTTGCGCAAGCCGCCAGCGATCGACCGACAGTCTGGCGCACCAGATCGCCAGAATACGCCGCGGCGGCGCGTGA
>DAITMG010000025.1:16304-33058 GCA_036835265.1 Erythrobacter sp.
ATCGACCGACAGTCTGGCGCACCAGATCGCCAGAATACGCCGCGGCGGCGCGTGAGCTTGCAGAGTTGTTGGCACGGGAGCTGGCATGGGCGCTGGCACGTTTGCTGGCAGCGAAGGCGGGGCCGATGGCCGCCCTGTGCGAGGTGGCTGGCGCAAGCGTCGGCTCATCGAGGCGGAGGCCGGTTTCGTCATCGAGCAAGGTCCATTGTCCGGGGGCGTGCGCGCGGGCGCGAAAAAGCTCGGCCTGCCAGCGCGGCACACCGGGCGCGTCGGCATTCCAGCGCGGTGGCGTCGAGGCGCAAGGGCGCACCTGCCAGCGCATCCGCGCCGCGGAAAGATCCGCCTGAGCTTCAAGCCGCACCAGCCACAGGGCGATGCCATGCCGGTGCGCTGCGAGGCTGAGACGGCGCGAGGCGGTGAAATCGAGGCTGCGCGGATTGCCCATGATCTCCGCGATCACGCAGGCAAAATCGCGGCACCGCAAGCCCTCCTCGATCGCGAACAGCGCATCGGCCGGGCTGTTTGCCTCGACATGGATGAGCCGCTCGCGCCACTCGTCCGGCAGGCCGTGGAGATAGGGGCGACCGCTGCGCGCGATCGCGCGCGCCTCCTGCACCCAGAGCACCTGGCGCTGATCCTCGGCCTGCGCCAACAGATCGGGCGCGCGCGCGGCGGCCCTCAGCGCATCGCGCGCCAGCGCCAGCGCCAGCCCCGCTCCGCTGGCATCCGCGCTGCTGGCGAAGATCTCGCTGTGGAGCGGCTGATCGACCAGCCCCGGCCGCCAGCGCGCAGTGCGCATCTTCGAGAGCGCGGCGAGCTCACGCGCGGGAAGGCGGCAGGCATCGAGTGCCTCGGCGCGGGGCGGCAAAACGGATCGGGACATGGGCACTTTGAAAAAAACCAGCAGAACAGTTCAGGGAGAAAGACTCGATCAAGCCTCGCTTGTTCCCACTATGTTCCATATCCGGCGGCGCATTGCAACGCCTCGAACTCACGGCATCCAAGCGTTCTCGATGTGGCGGGGCCTCACGCCGGGTGCGAGCAGGATCACATCGATCCGGATATCATCGCCGGGCGCTGCATATCGGTGTGCGACCGCCTCCACCGCCGCTGCGACCCGAGCCAGCCGGCGCTCGTCGATCGCATCGCGCAAGCCGCTCGCATGGCCGCGCCACTTGACCTCGACGAACACCGTGATCCCCGGCTTTTGCGCGATCAGATCGATCTCGCCCGCCTTCGTCTTGACCCGCTGCGCGATGATCTTCCAGCCCTGCCCCGCTAGCCACAGCGCAGCCCCCGCCTCGCCTTCGCGGCCCTGCCGGTCGGCGAGGATGCGCTTATCGCTCATGGTGCCTTGAGTTCCACCGCGCGGGCGTAGAGCGTCTGGCGGTCGAGTCCGGTGGCCTTGGCGACGCGTGCAGCCGCCTTGCTCGGCGAGGCATCCCGCAGCGCCTCGCGCAGCAGCGCATCGGGGTCACCCGCCTCCTGCGCGGGCCCGGCAACGGACGGGCCGACCATCAGGACGATCTCGCCGCGCGGTCTGTGCGCCTCGTAATGCGCGGCCAGCTCAGCGGCGCTGCCCCGGCGACATTCCTCGTGCAACTTGGTGATTTCGCGCGCGACGGCGACCTCGCGCTCGGGCCACAGCTCGGCGAGCGTGGTCAACGAGCGCACCAGCCGGGGCGCCGTCTCGTAGAAAATCAGGCTGGCGGGCACGTCAGCGAGCTCTGCCAGGACATCGCGGCGCGCCTTGTCCTTGACCGGCAGGAAGCCGGCAAAACAGAACCGGTCATTGGGCAGCCCCGACAAGGTCAGCCCGGCAATCACCGCGCAAGCCCCCGGCAGCGTCGTCACGGCGACGCCCGCCTCGCGGCATTCGCGCACCAACCGATAGCCCGGATCGGAGATCAGCGGCGTGCCCGCATCGCTCACCAGCGCCACCGCCTCGATCCTCGCGCGCTCGACCAGAGCGGCGCGCTGCGTCTCGCTGGCATGATCGTCATAGCGCTGCATCTTCGCCGAGATCCCCAGGTGCGTGAGCAATCGGCCGGTCACCCGCGTATCCTCGCACGCGATCACGTCGCACCGTGTCAGAATGTCGACTGCCCGCACAGTCATGTCGCCAAGATTGCCAATCGGTGTGGCCACGATATAGAGCCCTGCACTCAAGGATCGGCGGGAGGCCGATTCAGCGGCGGGATCGGTTCGAGGCGTCATCACAGTGCGTCTTTGAATGAGCAAAGTAGGGTCTTCAAGAATGAAGCTTGATATAAAGCAGGCCGCACGGCGGCTGGCCGGTGCCTTTTCGGCACGGCGACTGGCTCTGGCCGGCGCGGCGGCCTTGCTCGGCGGCTGCACGGTCATTCCGAAGACGGAGACCATCGAGACCGCGCCCGTGATCACCGAGGCACCCGAGCCCGCGCCCGAGGCAACCCCGCTGCCGAGCGACGAGACACGGCACCGCGTTGCCCTCCTCATGCCGATGTCGGGCGAGACTGCGGGGGTCGGCCAGGCGCTCGCCAATGCGACCACGATGGCGCTGCTCGACACCAACGCGAACAATCTGCGCATCACGACCTATGACACCAGCGGCGGCGCAGCGGAAGCCGCGCGCCAGGCGATCGTCGATGGCAACAAGCTTATCCTGGGCCCGCTGCTCGCGAGCAACGTCCCCGCCGTGCAGGCGCAGGCGCGCGCCGCGCGCGTCCCCGTGATCTCGTTTTCCAACGACACCAGCGCCGCCTCGGCCGATGTGTTTCTGATGGGTCATGTGCCCGAACAATCGATCCGCCGCACGGTGCGCTATGCCCGCGACCAGGACTCGAACGCATTTGCAGCGCTCCTCCCAACCGGCGATTACGGCGCGCGCTCGCTTGCCGCGCTCCAGGCCGCGCTCAGCGAATACGGCGGGCGGTTGGTCGGCGCCGAGCGCTATGACCGCGCGAACACCTCGATCGTTGGCGCTGCCCAGCGGCTGCGCGCGGCGGGCGGCTATGATACGGTGCTGATCGCGGACGGTGCGCGGCTTGCGATGCAGGCTGCGGGCGAGCTCAAGCGCTCGGGCGCCGGGAGCACCCAGCTGCTCGGCACCGAGCTGTGGAGCGGCGAGGCTGCGCTCACCCGCTCGCCCGAGATCGACGGCGCGCTGTTCTCGGCGGTTTCCGACACGAGGTTCAAGCGGTTTGCCGACAGCTACGAGGCGCGCTTCGGCGTCAAGCCTTACCGCATCGCCACCCTGGGCTACGATGCGGTGCTCCTCACCTTGCGGATCGCGCGCGACTGGCAGGTCGGCTCGCCCTTCCCGGTCAATCAGCTGTATGATCGCGGCGGCTTTCTCGGGGTCGACGGGCCGTTCCGCTTCGGGCGCGACGGCATTGCCGAACGCGCGCTCGAGGTGCGCCGGGTGAGCGGCGACCGGGTGACCGCGGTCGATCCTGCGCCAGCTTCGTTCTAGCCCGCCTTCGGCAGCTCGCGAGGCTCGCGCCAAGCCTGGCTTGCGCAAAAGACACGCGCGACTGCTTGTGGGCAACCCTGCGCGGTGCCACTAGAGCGATATGTCCGATGATCTGTTTGAAAACGCACCGCCTTCGAGCGGCGATTACAACGCTTCCGCGATCGAGGTCCTCGAAGGGCTCGAGCCGGTCCGGCGGCGACCGGGCATGTATATTGGCGGCACCGACGACCGCGCGCTGCACCACCTTGCCGCCGAAGTGCTCGACAATTCGATGGACGAGGCGGTCGCGGGCCATGCCAGCCGGATCGAGATGCGCCTCGAGGCGGGCGAGCCGGGCTCGGCCGGGCGGCTCACCGTCTCCGACAATGGCCGCGGCATCCCGGTCGAGGAGCATCCCAAGTTTCCCGGCAAGTCGACGCTCGAGGTGATCCTCTCGACGCTCCATTCGGGCGGCAAGTTTTCGGGCAAAGCCTATGCGACGAGCGGCGGCTTGCACGGCGTGGGCGTCAGCGTCGTCAACGCGCTCTCCTCGCACACGCGGGTCGAGGTCGCGCGCGAGCGGCAGCTTTATGCGCAGGAATTTGCGCGCGGGGTCACGCTCGGCGCGATCGAGCAGCTTGGCGCCGCGCCCAACCGGCGCGGGACCAGCGTCACCTTCACGCCTGATGCGGAGATCTTCGGCGATCGCCGGTTCAAGCCTGCCCGGCTGTTCAAGCTCGCGCGCTCCAAGGCCTATCTGTTCGCCGGCGTCGAGATCCGCTGGAAGTGCGACGAAGCGCTGGCGAGCGAGGATGTCCCTGCCGAGGCGGTGTTCAAATTCCCCGGCGGGCTCGCCGATCACTTGGCCGAACAGGTCGGCGCGCGCGAATGCGTCACCGCGCAAGCTTTCACCGGCCGCCAGGATTTCCCCGATGACGAGACCGGCAGCTCGCACGGCCGGGTCGAATGGGCGATCGCCTGGCCGCTCTATTCGGATGGCTCGACGAGCTGGTATTGCAACACCGTGCCCACCCCCGATGGCGGCACGCACGAACAGGGCCTGCGCGCCGCGCTCACCAAGGGCTTGCGCGCCTTTGGCGACCTCATCGGCGCAAAGAAAGCCAAGGACCTCACCGCCGATGACGTGATGACCGGCTGCGAAGTCATGCTGAGCGTCTTCATCCGCGATCCGCAGTTCCAATCGCAGACCAAGGACCGGCTGACCTCGCCCGAAGCCGCGCGGCTGGTGGAGAACGGGTTACGCGATCATTTCGACCATTTCCTGACCGACAACATGGATCGCGGGCGCGCGCTTTTGGGCGAAGTGATGGAGCGCATGGACGAGCGTTTGAAGCGCAAGGCCGAGCGCGAAATCAAGCGCAAGAGCGCCACCAACGCCAAGAAGCTGCGCCTGCCCGGCAAGCTCACCGATTGCTCAGGCGAGACCGACGCCGAGACCGAGCTGTTCATCGTCGAGGGCGACAGCGCGGGCGGCAGCGCCAAGCAGGCGCGCAATCGCAAGACGCAGGCGATCCTGCCGATCCGCGGCAAGATCCTTAACGTCGCGAGCGCCACCGCCGACAAGATCCGCGCCAACAGCGAGATCGCCGATCTCGCGCTTGCGCTGGGCTGCGGCACCCGCAAGGACTGCGATCCCGAAACCCTGCGGTATGACCGGATCATCATCATGACCGATGCCGATGTCGACGGCGCGCATATCGCCACGCTGCTGATGACCTTCTTCTTCCAGGAAATGGCCGAGATCGTGAAGGCCGGCCACCTGTTCCTTGCCCAGCCCCCGCTCTACCGACTGACCGCGGGCAAGGAGAGCCGCTATGCCCGCGACGACGCGCACCGGCGCGAGCTCGAGGAGACGGTGTTCAAGGGCAAAAAGGTCGAGGTCGGCCGCTTCAAGGGCCTGGGCGAGATGAACCCCCAGCAATTGCGCGAAACGACGATGGCTCCCGAGACCCGCAGCCTCATCCGCATCACGCTCCCGCCCGAGTTCGAGCAGCGCGCCGCGGTCAAGGAGCTGGTCGACCAGTTGATGGGCCGCAACCCCGAACACCGCTTCAACTTCATCCAGAATCACGCCAAGGATGTCGACCGCGACATGATCGATGCCTGATCCCACCTCGCCGCTGCCTGCGGGATGAGGCGCGCACAAGCCCTCCTCGCTGTCGCAGCTTTGATGCTGTTGGCGGCCTGCGCGCTCAAGATTCCTGACCCGGTTCCCTATCTGACCGGCTGCGCGACCAGCGATTTTGCCGCTGCCCCTGAAGACGAGCCGCAGTTCTTTTTTCTCTCCAGCGCGCTGCCCGATTGCCGCGCCGGCACGCTGACGCTGGCCCCCTTCCGCCATCCTGTGCTGACCTATGGCAGCGGCCTGTATAGCTGGGAAGGCCCGCGCAAGCCGATGCCGCCTGAGCTGGTGCAGCACGACGAAGACCAATGGTTGGCCGCCATCGCCCGGCAGGTCGCCAGCCCCAAGGCCAAGGGGCGGCTGCTGTTGTTCATCCACGGCTACAACACCAACTTCACCGACGCCCATGAAATAGCTGCGCAAATCAGCGAATTGGCCGGCGAGGATACACCGCTGGTGCTGCTCCACTGGCCATCACGCGGCAGCGCGCTGAGCTATGCGGTCGATGAAGCGTCGATAGCCTGGGCCCAGGACCCGCTCGATGAGGCGCTGGCAGCGCTTACCATGCGCGCCGATGATATCACCATCGTCGCGCATTCGATGGGCGCACGCGCAGCGATCCGTTCGGTGATCGCACTCGACCGCTTGCCGGGTGCGCGGGCGGATCGGGTGCGGCGGATCGTGCTCGCTTCAGCCGACGTCGACCGCGACCGGGTGCTGCGCCCGGGCGGCAGCGCCGACCAGCTGCTGCGCTACGAGCGGGAGGTGCTGATCTATGCCAGCTATCGCGACACCCCGCTCAATTTGTCGCGCCGCGCGCATGGCTATGCCCGGCTGGGCAGCACAAGTTGCCAATATGATATCCTGTTCGCCCGGCGCGTGCTTGGCAAGCTGGGCAATTGCCACCGCGCCGCGCCACGGGGCGGGCTTTCCCTCGTCAGCACCAGCCTGATCAAGCCGGCTGACCACTATGATCACCTTGATTTTATCGAAAATTGCCGCACCCGCGCCGATTTTTCCGCCTTTCTGCGCGATGCCCCGCCCCCAGCCTTCCGCCGTGATATTGGCGATGGCGATCTGGCTGGCTACGAAATCGACCCCGATGCGCCCGATCCTGATGGGCTTTGTGCAAACACAGATGGCGCCGCCTCTGGGGGTTAGCCCGGCCGGGGCAAGGATGCTACGCTCTCTGCAGCGAAGGGAGACAGACAGATGAAACGCGGTTGCTTTTTCACGCTTGTGCTTGCGGCGCAGGCCCTTCCTGCCACGCCTACTCTGGCACAGCGCGCCCCCGCCGCTCCTGCAGCGCAGCAAACCCCGCTGGAAATTCGCAGCGCCCAGATCGTGGACGCGATCAACGGCGAATTCGCGCCTGAGGAGCTGTTCACGCCCGAATTTCTCGCCGCCATTCCGCCCGCTCAGCTTGCCGCGATCTTCGCCGAGTTGCGCAGCCTTCACGGCGCAGCGCTCGGCGTGGAGAGCGTCAGCCCGCGCGGTGGCACACGTGCGGCGCTCGCGATCCGGATGGAGCGCGCAATCGCGCGCGGCGGGATCGCGATCAATCCTGGATCAGACGGGCGCATCAATGAACTGCTGTTCGAGCGCTTCGAGCCATTGGGCGCCAGCACTGCGGGCGAGATCGAGGAGGAGCTTGCCGCGCTCCCCGGAACAGTGACCGCGTATTTTGGCCCGCTGGACGGCGGCGCTGCCCGCCTCAGCCTCAACCCGGATGTCCAGAACCCGCTCGGCTCGACCATGAAGCTCTACATCCTCGGCCAGTTGGGCCGCGAAATCGCCGCAGGGCGCCGTGCCTGGAGCGATGTGGTCCCGATCGACACCAGGAGCTTTCCGAGCGGCATGGTGCAGGACTGGCCCGATGGCGCCCCGCTCACACTGCACACGCTCGCAAGCCTGATGATCTCGATCAGCGACAACACCGCCACCGATATCCTGACCCGCGAGCTTGGCCAGGAGGCGCTCGCGAGCATGGTGCGCGGCTCGGGCCACGGCGACCCGGCGCTCAACGAGCCGTGGCTGACGACCCGCGAGCTGTTCCTCCTGAAGGGCGGCGAGCGTTCGCGCATAAGCGCCTATCTGCGCGGTTCGCGCGAGGCGCGCACGCAGATCCTCGCCGGGATCGAAAGCCCGCCGGTCACCGCCGATGATGTCAACGCCGCCTTTGCGCAAGGTCCGGTCGCGCTCGGGATCGAGTGGTTCGCTTCGCCGCGCGATCTGGCCGGGCTGTTCAAGGCGATGCGCGCACAGAGCGATCCGCAGGTGTTCGCGATCATGGCGATCAACCAGAGCTTCCCCTCCGACTTGCGCGATCAGTGGAGCTATGTCGGCTACAAGGGCGGCTCGGAGCCGGGCGTGCTCAACCTCACCTGGCTGTTGACCGATCGTCAGGGCCGCGATCACATCCTGACGCTCGGCTGGAGCAATCCCGCTGCCCCGGTGGACGAAAAGCAGCTCGAAGCGCTCGCCCACCGGATCCTTGCGGCACGCGGCTGAGCCCTTGCGCCCGCGCAGCGCTGCGCCTAACCCGGCCGCTGACACCAATTTTGCGTTTCACAGGGAGACCCATGAGCAACGAGACCCACGGCCCGACGCGGTTTGAAGGCACCCGCAATTATGTGGCGACCGACGACCTCAAGGTCGCAGTCAACGCCGCAGTGACCTTGCGCCGCCCGCTGCTCGTCAAGGGCGAGCCGGGCACCGGCAAGACCGTCCTCGCTCACGAGATCTCCAAGGCGATCGATGCCCCGCTGATCGAATGGAACATCAAGTCGAGCACCAAGGCGCAGCAGGGGCTCTACGAATACGACGCGGTCGCGCGCCTGCGCGATGGCCAGTTGGGCGAAGAGCGGGTCCACGATATCCGCAACTACATCAAGAAGGGCAAGCTGTGGGAGGCCTTCACCTCCGAACGGCTGCCCGTGCTGCTGATCGACGAGATCGACAAGGCCGATATCGAGTTTCCCAACGATCTGTTGCAGGAGCTCGACCGGATGACCTTCGACGTTTACGAAACGCAGGAGCGGATCGAGGCGAAGGTGCGCCCGATCGTCGTCATCACCTCGAACAACGAGAAGGAATTGCCCGACGCGTTCCTGCGCCGCTGTTTCTTCCACTACATCAAGTTTCCCGATCGCGAGACGATGCAGGCGATCATCGATGTCCACTTCCCCGATATCCAGAAGACACTGGTCAAGAAGGCGATGGATATCTTCTATGAGTTGCGCGAAGTGCCCGGCCTGAAAAAGAAGCCTTCGACGAGCGAGCTGCTCGATTGGCTCAAGCTGCTGCTGCACGAGGATATGCCCTTGGAAGTGCTGCAGGATGCCAATCCCAACAGCGCGATCCCCCCGCTCCACGGCGCGCTCCTCAAGAACGAGCAGGACATCATGCTGTTCGAACGCTTGGCGTTCATGGCCCGCCGCAATCCGGGCTGAGGCGCCCGGTGGCGCTCAAACTCTCCGCGATCTGGGCGCTGCTGGTCGGACTGACGCTCGCAGTGCTGGAAATCCGCGCCAATTGGGGCGATTGGCAGTTCTGGCCGTTCTGGCTGGTCGATTTCGTTGCCTCGGCGATGCTGATCGCAGGCGGGCTTGCCTGGCTCCTGAAACGCCCGATCGCCCGGCCGATGCTTGCCGCAGGCTGGGGCTTCACGCTCGGCATGGCGTGGATGTCGCTCGGCTCCAACCTCGAGGCGGGGCCCGATCCGGCGCGCGATGCCCGGCTTGGCGGCGCTTACCTCGTGCTGGTGGGGATGCTGGTCGCCTCGGCGCTTGCGGGGCTGGTGCTGAGCCTGATGCGGGCGCCTCGGCGCCATCGCTTCAAATCTGCGCGCCGCTAAAGCTGTAGGCAAACTTCATGTCGCCCCAGCGCTCGTCGTTGAAGCGCAGCGGGACATAGACGCTGCGCACCACCGCATAGCGCTCACCCTCGATCGGCTGGCGGAACACCGCGAGGCGGTAGGGCGCCTCGCTTTGAAGCCCGGCGCGGTCGGCGGCATCCATGATCATGCGGCCATTGCGGCAGAACCGCGTATCGTGAACCAGATCGCCGGTGGGCGCGCGGGTGAAGTTATCGATATGCGTCGGCATGAAGCCGTTGACGTCGGCGCACACCGTCGCGACGCTTTCGGCAATCGCATTGGTCGAGCGGTTGAGGATCGGTTTCCAGGCGCGCTCGGCAAATCCGCTCAGCCGCGTGGTGAACCGCTCGGGCGCTGACCCTTCGATGAGCTTGTAATCGTGATCGAACACCGCGCTGCGGGCAATCTCGCCGCTCGCGATCGCGCGCTCGGTCAGCTCGGTCAGTTCGCGCGCCACCGCCATCGCATGGTCCGCCATCGCCTGATCGCGCGGCGAAAGGCCCGCTTGAACCAGCCCGTCGAACATCTCGTTGGCGATGCGTTCGAGGTCGATCGCCTCGCCCTTGGCCTTGGCGAGTTCAGCCTCGTTCTCGTGCGTAACCCGGTCGTAGCGCACCAGCACATCCTGCACGGCACCCACATGGCTGCTGATCGTGCCGGTCGAGCGGGCGATGACGTCGTTCTGCTTGTCGACCTCCTCGACCAGGCTGCTCACGCTTTCCATCGTGGTCTCGATGCGGGCAACCGAGGCCTTGGCCTCGCCGCTCGCACGGCTGCCGCCCTCGATCTTGGCGATGACGAGGCTGGCTTCGGCGCCGAGCGATTCGATCGTCAGCGCGATCTCCTCGGTGGCCTTGCGGGTATCGCTGGCAAGGCTTTTGACCTCGCTCGCGACGACCGCGAATGTGCGCCCGGCATCGCCTGCGCGCATCGCCTCGATTGTCGCGTTCAATGCGAGGATGTTGGTCGTCTCGGCGATCTCGTCGATATCCTGCGCGCTGCGCCGGACCTGCTCCATCGCCGCTGCAAAGGTGGTGACATGCTGGCCGAGCGTGTCGACCATTTCGAGCAGCGCGTTGATCTTGCCGAGCGAGGACTGGATGAGCGCGTTGCCTTCGTTGAGGTGCCCGATCGCTCGCTCGGACAAAAGCCGCGCTTCATCGCTTGCTTGCGCGACTTTCTCCTGGTCGGCCTCGAGCGCGGCAACGGTGCCCTGCAGTGCCTTGTGCTCGGCGCGCAGCGCCTGCGAGGATGCGATCACCGCCTCGACCACGCCCGCGACGTGGCTGCAGCCCAGCGTCACTTCGCCGCACGCCTCGGGAATGGCATCGAGGGCTGCGGCATTGTCGGTATCGATCGCAATCGGTTTCATTGTCGCGCAGCCCCGCTCAGCGCCGGTCCCAATGCCCCGCCACTCTGTTGGAGCGTGATATGAGAGGATGGTTAGCGAAGGTTTAATGCGGGTGCATCTTGGCGCAGCCGAACGCGCCGTGAGGGCTGGCGCGCACGCGGCGATCGCGTTATTCGGACGCTCATGTTCTTTAATTTCACAGACGAGCTCAGGGCCGCCGGGATCGGGGCGAGCTTCAAGGAGCACCTGACGCTGCTCGAAGCGCTCGACAAGGATGTCATCGAGCAGACGCCAGAGGCGTTCTATTATCTCAGCCGCGCGACCTTCGTGAAGGACGAGGGCCTGCTCGACCGGTTCGACCAGGTGTTCCAGAAGGTGTTCAAGGGGATCATGTCCGATTACGGGCAGAACCCGGTCGAGATCCCCGAGGATTGGCTCAAAGCCGTCGCCGAGAAGTTCCTCAGCCCCGAAGAAATGGCCGCGATCGAGAAGCTGGGCGATTGGGACACAATCATGGAGACGCTCAAGCAGCGGCTCGAGGAGCAGGAAAAGCGCCACCAGGGCGGCAACAAGTGGATCGGCACCGGGGGAACGAGCCCGTTCGGCAATTCGGGCTACAATCCCGAAGGCGTGCGGATCGGCGGCGAATCGCGCCACAAGCGCGCGGTCAAGGTTTGGGAAAAGCGCGAGTTCAGGAATCTCGACAACACCAAGGAACTGGGCACGCGCAACATCAAGATGGCGCTGCGCCGCCTCCGGCGCTTTGCCCGCGAGGGCAATCCCGATCAGCTCGATCTCGATGCCACCATCCGCGGCACCGCCAAGCAGGGTTGGCTCGACATCCACATGCGGCCCGAGCGCCGCAATGCGGTCAAGCTGCTGTTGTTCCTCGATGTCGGCGGCTCGATGGATCCGTTCATCAAGCTGGTCGAGGAATTGTTCAGCGCGGCCACCGCCGAGTTCAAGAACCTCGAATTCTTCTACTTCCACAATTGCCTCTACGAAGGCGTCTGGAAAGACAACCAGCGCCGCTGGCAGGAGCGCACCAAAACCTGGGACGTGCTCCACAAATACGGCCACGATTACAAGGTCGTGTTCGTTGGCGATGCCTCGATGAGCCCATACGAGATCAGTCATGCGGGCGGCAGCGTCGAACACATGAACGAGGAAGCGGGCGCGACCTGGCTGCACCGCGTGACCAACACCTACCCCGCGACCGTGTGGCTCAACCCTGTGCCCGAGAAGCAATGGGGCTATTCGCAATCGACCAAGATGATCAAGCAGCTGGTCGGCGACCGGATGTATCCGCTAACGCTCGACGGGCTCGATGATGCGATGCGTGAGCTCAGCCGGAAGCACGGGCATTAGGCCGCAGGTTGCATTTTTGCCCATCCCGTGTACCCTACGGCAAATACGGAGAAGCCATGCGAATCCTGTTTGCACCTGCCCTGGCGCTGTTCCTGATCGGCGCCGCCGATGCTCCCGCCGAACCGGCGAGCCCGGATCAACCGGCCACTGCGGCAGAGCCGGACGCTGCCGAGCCGCGCAAGACCGATTGCCTGCTGACGATCCAGCAGGCACGCGCTACCACCGGGGAGCCCCCGCTGCTGGATCGCCGGCCCGCTTCGCCTGACCGTCCGTTAGCGATCTATGCCGTCGAGCGGCTGCAAGATGGCTGTCCAGTGATGGTGATGATGGGCAATCCCGGCGATGTTCGCCCCATGCCCAAAAGCGCAAAGGTTCCGCAGCTCTGGCGCGCTCCCAACGATCAATAAAGCAGGTGTTCCCGCACCATCTGCACCCACGCCATTTCATCGGCTGAGGCCAGCGCGTCGAGATCATCCGGCGACGCGGCTGCATCGTCGACCCATTCGCGCAAAGCCGGCCCGCCGTTGATCACGTCGATTGCGAGCCGCTCGGTCTCGTATTCGTAGGGAAAATCGCGCCACAGCGGATAATCGGGATAGAGCGCGCGGATCGCCTTGAAGGCGAGCGCCTGCAGCCGCCAGGGCTTGAACAAATCGTGGGCATAAGCCGGCCCCTCGGCGTGGATCATCAGCGCGTGGCACAGTTTGCCGTGGTGCTTGTGGAAGGTGGGCTCGAACCAGCATTCGCGCACCCGCGCCCCGTCGCACCAGTCGGGCGCCATCCGGCGCATGAGCTTCCACACTCCCTTGGCATCCACATCGGGCGCGCCGAACAGCACTTCGAGCGGGCGCGTCGTCCCCCTGCCCTCGCTCAGCGTCGTCCCTTCGAGCATGACCGTGCCGGCATAGCAGCGCGCCATGTTCACATTCGCGGCATTGGGCGAGGGGTTGATCCAGATCCGCGAAGGCGGCCAACCCTGCCCCACGCCATCCGGCTCCCACTCCTCCATCGCGACGACGCGGTAATCGACATCGAGGCCGAAATGCTGGACGAACCAGTGCCCCATCTCGCCCATCGTCAGCCCATGGCGCATCGGCATGGGCGCAGCGCCAACGAAGCTCTCCTGCCCCGGCACCAGCAGCGTCCCTTCGACCGGGCGCCCCGCCGGATTGGGCCGATCGAGCACCCACACCGCCTTGCCATGCCGCGCCGCTTCCTCAAGCAGATAGAGCAGCGTCGTCACGAATGTGTAGATCCGGCAGCCCAGATCCTGCAGGTCGAACACGAACACATCGGCCGTGCCCATCATCTGCCCGGTGGGCCGGCGCACCTCGCCATACAGCGAGAAGATCGGGATGCCATAGGCCGGGTCGATCTCGTCGGCGGTTTCGACCATGTTGTCCTGCTTGTCGCCCTTGAGACCATGCTGTGGGCCAAACGCGCTCGTCACGTTGACGCCCGCATCGATCAGCGCATCGAGGCTGTGGGTGAGGTCGCGCGTGACGCTCGCCGGGTGCGCGACGAGGGCGACGCGCCTGCCCTTGAGCTGCGCGAGCAGGACGGGGTCTGCCAGCAGGCGATCGATGCCAAGCGAGATGTCGTGAGCCATGGCTCGGGTTGGAACAGCGCGCCCGGCGATGCAAGGGTGCAAATGGGGAACCACCATGCTATCATGGCTGTTGGAGCTTCATGGATTACACCGCACTCACCGCAGCGCTCGTTTACGGGATCGGCCTCAACGTCGCGGGCGGCTTGCTGACCGATGTCGGCGAATGGTATCGCAGGCTTCAAAAGCCGTGGTTCCAGCCGCCGGGCTGGGCGTTTGCGCCGGCCTGGACGATTATCCTCGGGCTCGCTGGCTGGGCGCTCTATCTCGGCTTGACCCGCGCGCCCGATCCGGCCTCCTATCGCGCGGTCGGAATCGCCTTTGGCGTCAACGCCGTGTTCCATTTCCTGTGGTCGCCGCTGTTCTTCACGCTCAAGCGGCCGGACTGGTCGTTCATCGAGAACTTCGGGCTGATCGCCTCGTGCATCGCGCTCGCCTTTGTGCTTGCGCCGATCTCGGTGTTCGCCTCGTGGCTGATCCTGCCCTACATCGTGTGGACCTGCTTTGCGCAGGCGATCAATTACGAGGTGATGAAGCTCAACGGTCCCTTCGGCAGCGCGGCCAACGAGGCGGGCTAACGCTCGATGATGAGCTGGCGGCAGGCTTCGGAATGGAAGTCGGGCTGGCCGGGACCGAACGCGAGCGCCCAGTATTGCATGCCCCCGTCCTGATGCTCGACGACCGCGTTGAGCGCGACTTGTGCAGGGCCAGGCAGATCGGCCGCAATGCTCGCCTTGAGCACAAGCTCGCCGGTGCCATTCACCTCGCCATGTGAACACGCCAGCGCAATCGCACTGACAGGCGCATCGCGCATCCCTTCGCGAAAGCTGTCGAAATCGTAAGCGGCCCAGCGCCCCGAGGGTGAGAGGTTGAATTCGACATAGCCGGGCTGGCCGATCGGTTGCCAGAAGATCTCAGCGCAGGTGGTCTGCCACAGATTGTCGGTGCGGATGCTCGGCCCCGCCTTGGGCAGCGCAATCGCGCCGATTTTGCCCTCAAGGCGGAAAGTGGCTTCGCAGCCGGTGCTGGTCGCGCGGATCTCGGCGGTGACGGAGCGGACCGGGCCAAGATCGCAGGTTCGGTGGAGCATGAGCGGGTGCATGCGCTCGCCTATCGGCCAAGCCACGGCGCGCGGCAAGCCTCTGGCAGCGGGCGCGCAGCGCTGATAAGCGCGCGAGCCATGACTGAAGCATACGATTCCGAACTCCTGCGCCTGCTCGAGGAGCGCGGCTACATCCACCAGATGACCGATCCGGGCGCGCTCGATGCGCTGGCGGCCAAGCAGATCGTGCCCGGCTATATCGGGTTCGATCCGACCGCGCCCTCGCTGCATGTCGGCAGCCTGGTGCAGATCATGATGCTGCGGCGGCTGCAGCAGGCCGGGCACAAGCCGATCGTGGTGATGGGCGGCGGCACCGGCAAGATCGGCGATCCTTCGGGCAAGGATGAAAGCCGCAAGCTGATGACGCCCGCGATCATAGAGGAGAACGTCGCCTCGATCCGCGCGGTGTTCGAGCGGCTCTTGACCTTCGGCGACGGGCCGACCGATGCGGTCATGGTCAACAACGATGAATGGCTCTCGCAGCTGGGCTATATCGAGCTCCTGCGTGATGTCGGCCCGCATTTCACGATCAACCGGATGCTGACCTTCGATTCGGTGCGGCTGCGGCTCGATCGCGAACAGCCGCTGACCTTCCTCGAATTCAACTACATGATCCTCCAGGCCTACGATTTCGTCGAACTGGCGCGGCGCTATGACTGCCGGCTGCAGATGGGTGGCAGCGACCAGTGGGGCAACATCGTCAACGGGATGGAACTGGGCCGCCGGATGGACGGGCGCGAGCTGTTTGGGCTGACGACGCCGCTCCTTACCACCGCCGACGGCGCGAAGATGGGCAAGACCGCGAGCGGCGCGGTCTGGCTCAACGAGAGCCAGCTACCCGCCTACGATTTCTGGCAATTCTGGCGCAACGCCGACGATCGCGACGTGGGCCGCTTCCTCAAGCTGTTCACCGATCTTGCGCTCGAAGAGATCGCCCGGCTTGAGGCGCTCGAGGGCGCCGAGATCAACGAGGCCAAGATCATCCTTGCCAACGAAGTCACTCGCCTCGTGCGCGGGGCCGAGGCGGCGCGCGGCGCCGAGGCGACCGCGCGCGACACGTTCGCAGGCGGCGGCGCAGGTGAGGATCTGCCGCGGCTCGCGGTCGGGGCCGAGGGGATGCGGATCGGCGCGGTGCTGACCGAGCTCGGCTTCACCGCGTCCAACGGCGAGGCCAAGCGCAAGCTGGTCGAAGGAGCGGTGAAGCTTGAAGCCGAGACGGTGCTCGATCCCGGATACGTGGTCCTGCCCGGCGAGGCGCAGGTGCTGCGGCTGAGCCTGGGCAAGAAACGCCACGCGCTGATCACGCGCTGACTCACGCGCTGACCCACCCGCTACCGGGCGAGCACCCGCCGGCGCGCGAATGGGTTACCGCCGCGTTACCGCAAGCGTTTTACCAAATGTCAGCCTTTATACGCCATTAGGATCGCTGAACTGTTTTTTCAGGCGAGCCAGCATCGTGCGGGCGCGATTGTCCAGGAGGGAACCGCAGGGTGTCAGCAGGAGCCAATCTCAGTGTCACTGACATGCGCCGCGCCGTGCGCCATCCGGTCGATTTCCCCGCGATCGTCGAGCATTTCACACATGGCGACCTCAACCTGCACGTCTGCAACCTGTCCGCGCATGGCTTCATGATCGATGATGCGAGCAGGCTCCAGCGCGGCGACCGGGTCATGATCCGCCTGCCGATCGTGGGGCGGATCGAGGCCTACGTGATCTGGACCCGCGACACCCGCGCCGGGTTCCAGTTCGAGCGGATCATCCGGCTTGATGATTTCATGGCAATGATCGGCACGCTCCAACCCAATCCGCGCCTGCGCCGCAAGCGCTAGAAGGCAACGCGCCGCAAGCGCTAGAAGGCAACGCGCCGCAAGCGC
>DAITMG010000026.1:0-6060 GCA_036835265.1 Erythrobacter sp.
GAGCGCTCATGTGCCAAGGTTTTGAGCGATAGATCAAAAAATTCCGAGACTAACTTGGCTATTGTGGGGCATTGAGGGTTCTGCTGGCGCGGTCCGATCCAGCGACGATTTCGCTTTGGCAGGCGTATTCGGTCAGCCTCGGCACTGGCCGCTGCACTGCTTTAGGCATGTTGCTGGTGGATCATTTCTGGGGTCAGGACCTGCCTGAAAGCGTTAGCCTAGCGGCGCTGGGGGACCGCGACCTCGCCCGTTTGCTTGCCGCCTCAATTCGGCGCATCCATGGCACGGAACTGAAGCTGGGTAGCCTTGCCTTTACGACGCAGCGGCTGACTGGCATGCTGCTGCTGCTCGACGATCCGACCTATCGCAGCGCGTACATCGCTTCGATATTGCGTGATCGCGAAGTGCTCGAACGCTTCGCTCTGCCACGCGGGTTGCGGTGGCTCTACCTGCCGCTGCGCCTGGGTTTTTTTCTGAAGCGCAAGGCGGTAGGCAGCCCTGCACTTCATTAAAAATACGCTCGGACGCCACGGCTCGCCGCAGGAAATCTCTACCGACGGATTGCGCTCTTGCAACGAGGCAAGGCCCGCCCGCACTGGATGGTTGACAAAACCTCATGGCCTGCGCCAGCGGCGGGGAAGCGATAGCTCCGCCAATCGGAGATGAGCTGCGATTGGTCTCACAGCACCGCCAAAACGCCTTTGTTTGTCGGCGGTCCAGCTCGCTGTCGGGAGGGTCCGACCGACGATAATGACTAGCTCCATCGTCTCTCAGGTGCCACCAGTTTTGGTGAAGCACGATCTACTAACCCTGCCACTTTAACAGATTTGCTTTCGCTGAGTGTGGCGGCTGAGGCCGAATACAAGCCAAGTCTGGTGAGGCAACAGAAAGCAGATTCCTCCACGGCGGGTCTAGTTGGCGAAACCCTTCGCCGAACAACCAATCGGGTTATCGAAGATCGCCCCAAAATCTCTTTTGTCGATTTCCGGTTCCCCGGGGAATGTTTGGTGCGGTCGAGAAGACTCGAACTTCCACGGGCGTTAGCCCACAACGACCTCAACGTTGCGCGTCTACCAGTTCCGCCACGACCGCACGCAGGGTAGCGGGGCGAAATCGTGTTCGACCCGCGGTAGGAGCGCGCCCCTAGCAAGCTGCCTTGGTGCGCGCAAGCGAATAAGGCGGGCCCTCGCCGACTTTGCCATGCTCGGCCTGATCGGCACTGCACACGGGTACAAATCGGGCGGGGGCTGTCTCAAGCTGGGACCCGGTTTCGCAAGCGCTTGCGCAATTGGTTACCAAGCTGGCAACCATACCTCATGACGCCCGTGCTTATCGATGCTCTTGCCGCGATCGCCCTGCTGCAAGCCGCCGCCGCGCCCGCGGCCTCGGCGGGCGGCAACGGCGCCGATGCTGCGCCCGGCGGGCAGCAAAGCGTCGGGGTGAGCGTCAGCGCCAGCGCGACGATCCTCGCGCCGGTGCGCATCGTGCGCGAGTCATCGACCGGTGCGGTCATCCTCGAGGGAGAGCGGGCTTCCGCCCAATCCCGCCGCGACGAGGCGGGAACGCTCTGGATCGAATTCAGCTAGACGGGCTCAGGCCGGGGACCAGCCGATCGCCGCCTCGCTCGCTGTTGGGGGAATATCCGAGATCGCCTCGGCCACGTTGAGCGTCTCGCCTGGAGAGAGCTCTTCCTTGGCCGGCGCGATCACCCAGTTGAAGACCGCCCGCTCGCGCTCGTCGTAGAACACGACGAGCAGGCGCGGGACCTTCATTGTCGCGGCTCCGGTGTTGCTGATGGAGCCGCGCACCTGGAAGATCTCCTCCCCGCTGTCGAGCGTGGTGGTGCGCTGCTCGGCAGCGGGAAAATCGAGCACCAGATCGGGCTTGCCGACGCCGAAGGTCGGCCGCTGGAGCGGCAGCCAGTCAGGCAAGCCATAGAAATTGACCGCGACCACCGTGCCGCCAGCCATCAAAGCGAAAATGGCCGCGGCCAGCGTCCACATCTTGAGCGGGTTGCGCCGCGCGGTGAACGGCGCGCGGTATTCGAATTGCGAGGCACCGTCCGCGTTGTCCTCGTACTCGGCATCGACATAATCGGCGTCCGCGGGATCATCGCCGCGCCTGTGATCCCCGGAAAGGGGGCCGGCGAGGGTGTCGGTGCGCTCGTTCGCGAGCGGGTCGCGATAATCTTGCGCGGCATCATCGCGGCTCTGCTCGAAGGCGTCGGCGATCGCGTCCTCGTCCACTGCACCAAGCTCCCTGGAGCGCGATCGGTCGGGGCTCTGGGGCTCGCCCTGCGCTGCGTCCTGGCGCCAGCGCGGATCGTTCAGGCGGCTGCGGAGCGATGACCCGCTGGGGGCAACGGGCGGGCCAGCGGGCGATGGAGGCGTGAAACTGCCCTCACGGCGCAGGCCCTGATCGAGCGCCCGAGCGGCGAGAGAGCCTGAAATCGAGGCGGAGGGAGCTGCGTCCTTGGTGGTCCAATGGCTGACCGAGGGGCGCGCGGGCGCTTGGCTGCTGGCGGGCTCAGTCGGATTGCGCGGCGCTCCGTCGCTCTGTTGGCCAACCGGTTCGCTGGGTCGCTGCGGCGCGGGGCGCGGGGCTGGGGCAGCACTCGCGGCAGCACGGGCAGCAGCGCTGGCTTCTCGCTCCGCCGCGCTGACATCCTTCGCCCGCTCGCCCTGCGGCGGCGCGCGGTCCACCAGATCGAGCGGCGGCGGCTCCTGGAACCAGCTGTGTTTGCACTTCGCGCACCGCACTGTGCGCCCTTCCCTGCCGATCGCGGTATCAGGGACGGCATAGCGCGTCGAACAGGCGGGGCACGAAATTATCATGATCGTAACGAAATGGCGCGCGCGCGCTCGGGGCACAAGGGCGCAGCGCCATTGCCTGCCTCAATCACGCCCTTTTTCCACATCGATAACCATTATTGTCAAGGATGCGCCCCCTCCCGGCATCAAGCGGGCTTCCCCCGTTCCAAGGCCGCTGATAAGCGAGCGCACATGAACGATCGGTCGGGCGACATCGTGAAATTTGACAATGTGGGCCTTCGTTACGGCACCGATCCCGAAGTGCTGAGCGATCTCAGCTTCACGCTGTTTCCCAGCCGGTTCTATTTCCTCACCGGGGCGAGCGGGGCGGGCAAGACCAGCCTGTTGAGGCTGCTCTATCTTGCCCAGCGGCCATCGCGCGGCGCGATCCGGATGTTCGGCCGCGACATGATCACGCTCCCGCGCGCTGGGCTCCCGGACTATCGCCGGCGTCTGGGGGTCGTCTTCCAGAATTTCCGGCTGATCTCGCATCTCTCGGCATTCGACAATGTCGCGCTGCCGCTGCGATTGTCCGGGACGCCCGAGGAGCGGGTCCAGCGGGCGGTTTCCGACATGCTCGAATGGGTCGGGCTCGCGCACCGCTCGAGCGCCAACCCGCCGAGCATGTCAGGCGGCGAGCAGCAGCGCGTGGCGATCGCGCGCGCGGTGATCGCGCGGCCCCAACTCTTGATCGCGGACGAGCCGACCGGCAATGTCGATCCCGAGATGGCGCTGAAGCTCCTGCGCCTGTTCGAGGCGCTCAACAACCGGGTCGGAACCACCGTCGTCGTCGCGACCCACGATGTGCACCTCCTCAAGAAGGTGCCGGACTCGCTGATCATGCGGCTTTCAAAGGGGCGGCTGTCGGATCCCACCGGCGCCTTGCGCTTCCCGCCGCCCGGAAGCGGCAGCCGCACGGCGCCAGCCCCTGCGTTGCGGGCTGAGGGGCCGGCGGGCAACCCCTTTGGCGAAGGGCGCGAGCCATGAGCCGGCGCACCTTCGCGCCCGACCCGCACGCCGCGCCTCAGTTGACGGGCAAGCAGGCCGGGCGCCTGTTGCCGCAAACGCGGTTTGGCGGGCCGATCCCATGGGTCATCTCGATTCTCATCGCGCTCGTGGTGGTCGCTGCGGCCGGCGGTCTGGCGTTGCGCAATCTTGCGCTCAATGCCCGGGCCGATCTCTCGGGCGCGGTCACGATCCAGATCATCGAGGCCGACGCGGAGCTGCGCACCCAGCGCGCCGAGGCGGCCGCTGCTATGCTCGCCCGTCAGCCTGACGTCTCCTCGGTGAGGATCGTGCCGCGGGCCGAGCTTGTCGCGCTGCTCGAGCCCTGGCTTGGCGCGGGCGCGGGCAGCGAGGAGATCCCGATCCCCGCGCTGGTCGATGTCGAATTGTCGCGCGCAGCGTCACCGGGCGAGGTGGCCGCGCTTCAGGCCGCGCTCGATCGCGCCGTGCCGGGCACCAGGGTCGATGCGCAATCCTCGTGGCTGCGGCCGGTCTATGATGCGCTCGCGGCGCTGCAGTGGCTTGCGCTCGCGCTCGTCGCGCTGGTCGCCTTCGCGACTGCGGCGGCGGTCTGGCTGGCTGCCCGCAGCGCGTTTGCCAATCACCGCGAGACGGTCGAGATCATTCACCTGCTGGGGGGCACCGACGCGCAAGTCACGCGCATTTTCGAGCGTTCGGTGCTGCGCGAGGCGGCGTTCGGCGCGCTCGCCGGGCTGGGCCTCGGCATCGCTGCGCTGTGGCTGCTCGGCCAGCAATTCAGCGCGCTCGACAGCGGCATGGCGCAAGGTGCGGCCTTGACGTGGCGCGATTGGCTCGTCATCGGCGCAATCCCGCTTGGAGGGATTGTGTTGGCGATGCTCACCGGGCGGATAACCATTTCGCTGGCCTTAAGAGATATGCTGTGAACCCGGCCAAGTTTCTGCGCAATCTTGCAGCCGCGCTGTTCCTGATCTGGGCGCTCGGCTTTGTCTGGTTTGCAGCGCTGCTGCCGCAGCCCGCGCAGGATGTCCGCACCGATGCGGTGATCGTGCCAACCGGGGGGCCAGGGCGCATCGCGCGCGGGCTCGATGTGCTGGAGCAAGGCCGTGCCGCGCAGATGCTGGTGACCGGGGTCGACCCGGAGGTGACCGCGGACGAATTCGCCAGCCAGTTCGCGGTGCCTGCCGCCCAGATGGATTGCTGCATCACCCTTGGTTTCATGGCGGTCGACACGCGCACCAACGCCTCGGAAACCGCCGACTGGGTTGCGCGCAACGGCATCACCTCGCTGCGGCTCGTGACGACCGACTGGCACATGCGCCGCGCTGCGGGCGAACTCGCCCGAACGCTGCCCGACGGCGTTACGGTGGTGCGCGATGCGGTCCGCTCCGAGCCTAGCCTGCCAGGGCTCTTTCTCGAGTATCACAAGCTGATCGCGAGCTATGCGGCCAGCCTGATCGATTACTGATCCGCCGCTGCCGCCATGAAGCATCTTGTCCCCGCCCTTCGCAGCGCCTTGTTCTACCCGGTGTTCTATGGCGGCAGCGTGGTGCTGGTCATGCTTTCGGTCCTCGCGATCGTGCTCGGGCAAGAAAGCTTGCGCCGGGTTGTGCGGACATGGGGCGAGTGGCATCGCTGGTGCCTGCGCGTCTTGGTCGGGATCGATGTCGCGCTCGAAGGGACGATCCCGCAGGGCCCGATGCTGATCGCGGTCAAGCACGAGAGCTATTTCGAGGCGATCGACATGCCGCGCCTGTTCCATTTTCCGACCGTCTTTGCCAAGCGCGAGCTGTTTCTCATCCCCGGCTGGGGCTATTCGGCGCGGGTCTACGGGCTGATCCCGGTCGCGCGCGACAAAGGCGCGCGCGCGCTCCTCGCGATGATCAAGACCGCGCGCGAGCGTGTCGCCGAGGGGCGGCCGATCGTGATCTTTCCCGAAGGCACTCGCGTGCGCCACGCAGCCGCGCCCGAGCTGCAATCGGGCTTTGCCGGCATTTACAAGCTCCTCGGGCTCCCTGTCGTCCCGATCGCGGTCAATTCCGGGCCGCTGTATCATTGCCTGATCAAGCGGCCGGGAACGATCACCTATCGCGTGGGAGTGGCGATCCCCGAGGGCCTGCCGCGCGCCGAGATCGAGGCGCGGGTGCACCGCGCGATCAATGCCCTGAACTCAACACACTGAACACCGCGCCACCCGCAGCCTAGTGCTCCCGGCCGAAATCGGGTCGCTCGTCGTCCTGGCCCTGGTCGATCACTTCGCGGCGAA
>DAITMG010000026.1:6160-28308 GCA_036835265.1 Erythrobacter sp.
CGGCCGAAATCGGGTCGCTCGTCGTCCTGGCCCTGGTCGATCACTTCGCGGCGAATGGCGCGGGTGCGGCTGAACAGGTCGTGCAGCGTATCGCCGTCGCCTGACCGGATCGCGCGCTGGAGCGCGGTCAGATCTTCTGTGAAGCGCCCGAGCATCTCGAGCACCGCGCCCTTGTTGCTGAGGAACACATCGCGCCACATCACCGGGTCCGATGCGGCGATGCGGGTGAAATCGCGAAAGCCGCCGGCTGAATACTTGATCACTTCGCTGCGGGTGACATCCTCGAGATCGCTCGCGGTGCCCACGATCGTGTAGGCGATGAGGTGCGGGATGTGGCTGGTGACGGCGAGCACGAGATCGTGGTGCGCGGGATCCATCACCTCGACCTTGGCGCCAAGCGCGGTCCAGAACGCGCCGAGCGCTTCAACCGCGGCGGGGTTCGCATCGGCAGGCGGCGTGAGGATGCACCAGCGCCCTTCGAACAGGGTGGCAAAGCCTGCCTCGGGCCCGCTCTGTTCGGTGCCGGCGACAGGGTGCGCGGGGATCACCATGCGTTCGGGCAAGACCTCCTGCAGAACTGCGAGCACGCTTTCCTTGGACGAACCGACATCGCTGACGATCGCTTTTCTGGGCACGGCATCGGCCATCGCCAGCGCGGCCACGCGCATCGCGCCAACGGGCACGCACAAGATGATGAGATCGGCGCGCTCGACTGCTTTGGCCGGGGTCGCGCAGACGGTGTCGACCAGTTCGCGCCCCTGCGCGGCGAGCCGGACATGCGGATTGGGATCGTAGCCCGTGGTCTTGAGATGTGGCGCCTTCTGGCGGATCGCGAGCCCGATCGAGCCGCCCAAAAGGCCGAGCCCGATGATCGCGACCCGCTGGATCGGCAGCAGCGGCGGATGCTCTGGCGCTTCCTCGTTCATGCCGCCGCTTCGTGCGCTTTGGCGAGCGCACGAAGCGTCTCGGCGATTGCGTGCATGTCGGCGTCGTGGCCGATCGTGATGCGCAGATGGTCGGGAAGGCCCTGGCCCGGCAGGTGCCGCACGGCATAGCCCGCCGCCTCGATCCCGCGCAGCGCGGCGGCGGCGCTCAATTGGCCTGCAAACTCGACCAGCACAAAATTCGCCTCGCTCGGCAAGACGCGGATGCCGTGATTGCCCAGCGCGGAGAGCGCCTGCGTGAACTGGCTGCGCACGCGGGCGTTATGCGCGGCGGAGGCCTGCACGAACGCCTGATCGCCCAGCGCTGCGATTGCCGCACGCTGGCCACTTTGCGTCACATTGAAAGCGCCGCGCAGCCGGTTGATCGCATCGATCAGCCCGGGCGCGCCATAGCCCCAGCCGATCCGTTCGGCGGCGAGCCCATAGGCCTTGGAGAAGGTCCGCGCGACGAGCACGTTGTCATGCGCTGCGGCCAGCGCAAACCCCGTGCGCTGCTCTGCTTGCGGAAGATATTCGGTATAGGCCTCGTCGACCACCAGCAGCACGCCCGCCGGCAGCCCTGCGTGAAGGCGACGCACCTCGCCCGCCCCGATCCAGGTCCCGGTCGGGTTGTTGGGATTGTCGAGCAGGACCACGCGCGTGCGCTCGCTCACCGCTGCCAGCAGGGCATCGACATCGGCGTGGTAATCGGCATCGGGCGCGAGCACCGGCTCGGCCCCGACCTTGCGCGCGATCAGCGGATAGAGCGAGAATGAATACCGCGAGGCGAGCACTTCATCGCCCGGCCCGGCAAACGCCTGGACCGCGCAATGGAGGATCTCGCCCGAGCCGGTGCCGACCGCGATCCGCTCCGGTTCGAGCGCGTGGACCTCGCCGATCGCCTCGCGCAGTGCGCGGGCATCGGGATCGGGGTAGATCGCCGCCTGGTCGCGCGCATCATTGAGCGCGGCGAGCGCGGCGCGGCTGGTGCCGAGCGGGTTCTCGTTAGCCGACAGCTTGACGAGCGCGCGCCCGTCCTCGCGTGCGGCCACGCCCGGCTTGTAAGGCGCAAGCTGCGCAATCCACGGCTTGAGTGTCGGCTTCAACGAGGTCATGAGCGTCCGATTGGAAGAAAATGAGCCCTTCGACAAGCGTGAGCGCGCGCGCTTGGAGAAATTCTGCAAAGCTTGCGCGCATGAACAGGTGTGTTGCTGCCTTGCACGATCCCCGAGAGACTATCCCTGTGCCCCCACCCTCGCTGCGCCATGATCTCGAGCACGATCTCCCGCTCGATTGTGGGCAGACGCTGACGCGCCCGACCATCGCCTACCAGACCTATGGCGCGCTTTCGCCAGCCCGCGACAACGCGATCCTGATCTGCCATGCGTTGACCGGCGACCAATATGTCGCCAGCGCTCACCCGATCACCGGCAAGCCCGGATGGTGGGAGAACATGGTCGGCCCCGCAAAACCGATCGACACGAACCGCTTTTGTGTGATCTGCGCCAACGTCATCGGCAGCTGCATGGGCTCGACCGGCCCTGCCAGCCTAGCGCCAGACGGCAAGCCCTATGCGATGCGCTTTCCGGTGATCACGATCCGCGACATGGTGCGCGGCCTTATCGGCCTGCTCGATGGGCTCGGCATCGCGCAGCTTCACGCTGTGGTTGGCGGATCGATGGGCGGGATGCAGGCCTTGAGCCTGGCGGCCAACTGGCCAAGCCGCGCAAGCCGCGTGCTCGTGATCGCCTCGACCGCGCGCCATTCAGCGCAGAACATCGCGTTTCACGAAGTCGGCCGCCAAGCGATCATGGCCGATCCCGCTTGGGCGGGGGGGGGCTATTACGCGAACGAGGCGGGGCCTTCCAATGGCCTGGCGGTCGCGCGGATGGCGGCGCACATCACCTATCTCTCCGAGGCTGGGCTGACCGAGAAATTCGGCCGCCGCCTGCAGGACCGCCCGGATGGAACCAAAGGCGCCAAGAGCTTCGGCTTCGACGCCGATTTCCAGATCGAGAGCTATCTGCGCTATCAGGGCAGCGGCTTCACCCAGCGCTTCGATGCCAACAGCTATCTCTACATCACCCGCGCAATGGACTATTTCGACATCGCTGAAGAATTCGGGGCCGAGGAATTCGGGGTCAAAGAATCGCGGGTCGAAGGGCGCGGCGGATTGCTGGCGAGCGCCTTTGCCGGCACGCTGGCGCGCTTCTGCCTCGTCAGCTTCGACACCGACTGGCTTTATCCGACCGCGGAAAGCCGCCACATCGTCCATGCGCTCAACGCAGCGGGCGCCAAGGTCAGCTTCGTCGAACTCAGCGCCAGTGCGGGTCACGACAGCTTCCTGTTGCCCCATGCCCAGCTTGACCGGGTGATCGCGGGGTTCCTCAATGGCTGATGGCGAACTGGCGCTGCGCTTCGACCTCGCTGAAATCGCCCGCACCATCGGGGCGGCCTCGGGCACGCGGGTGCTCGATATCGGCTGCGGCGATGGCGCGCTGATGGCCGCGCTCCAGCGCGATTTCGCGATCGATGTGCGCGGGATCGAGATCAATCCCGAGCTCGTCGAGCGCTGCGTGGCGCAGGGGCTCTCGGTGATCCAGGGCGATGCGAACCGCGATCTGGCCGAATATCCCGACGACAGTTTCGATTACGTGGTGCTAGCGCAAACCCTCCCGACCGCCGACCGCCCGGACCAGGTGCTGGGCGAGCTCCTGCGGGTGGGGAAGACGGCGTTCGTGAGCTTTCCCAACTTTGCCCATTGGCGCACGCGCGCGGCGCTGATGTTCAAGGGGCGCATGCCGATGACGCGCGCGCTGCCGGTCACCTGGTACGAGACGCGCAACATCCACCATGTGACGGTCGAGGATTTCATCGATCTGGCAAAAGCCAAGCGCGCCCGGATCGAGCGCGCCTGGTACTTTGCCGATGACGCGCCGATCAGCCCGCTGGGAGCCAATTGGCGCGCCGAACACGCGATGTTCCAGCTTAGCCGCTAGGGCGCGCCAGTCTGCCCGGTGTCAGCCCCGGTGTCAGCCCCGGTGGATGCCGCACATCTTGTGGCCGTCGGGATCGAGGAAATAGCACAGGTTCATCACCCCCATGCTGCCGGTGCGCGGGCCCGGCGGGTCTTCGATGCTCGTGCCGCCATTGGCGATCGCGACATCGTGCAGCTGTTTGACCTGTTCGGGCGAATCGCACTTGAAGCCGATCGTGAACCCGTTGGCGCAGCTGGCCGGCTCGCCATTGATCGGTTCGCTCACACAGAAGGTCGAGCCGTTATGCATGTAAAAGAGGCGCGTCTGGCCGGTGGCGTTGACGTTCGCCATCGGTTCGCCTGCGCCAAGGACGCCGAGCACGGCGTTGTAAAAAGCCTTGGACTTCTCGATATCGTTGCTGCCGATCATCACGTGACTGAGCATGTGCGCCTCTCCCTGCTTGGCTGTGCGGAGTGCATGTCCTAGAAGCGGGACAATCCAACAACAACAGCTTTGTGTCTGAGGCCCGCGCGGTGTTCAGGCGCGCGCAAGCGGCCGGAATTGACGAGGGGCTCGCATGATCATGTTCACAGGCTTCATGGCGAGCGCGCTCGTCCTTGTACAGGCGCTGCCCGATGCCTCCGGCGAGGCGGGAAGCCGCGATGGCGTGCCCGGCGAGAGCCAGCCTGCCATCACCGAGCTGGCGCAATTGCCGCTTGCCCAGTCGACCGCGGCGCGCTGCGGAATCGCCTTTGCAGCGGTCCAGCAATGGCAGGCAGCGGACGATCCGCGCGGCGCGAGCTGGCCCGACATGCAGGCGGCCAGTGCGCGCGAATTTTTCGTTCGGGCGATGGCGCAGATCATGGACGAGCATGCGCTCGAACGCGAGGATGTCTCGCGCCTCGTGCAGGCCGAGTTCGAGCGGCATCAGGCGGACAAGGGCGACGCGATCGCCGCGATGATGCCCGGCTGCCTGCTCGCGCTCGAGGCGGCCAAGTTCTGACCCAACCTCTCAGCCGAACTAGTTCTGAGCCAAACCGTGCTGGTTCATCCCCACCGCCGCCGCGCCGCGCCCTTGGCGGTGTGAACCTTCACGCGCTATAGCGCCCGTGCCTATGTGGACACTCTACCAATTCCCGCTTTGCCCCTTCAGCCGCAAGCTCAGGCTCCTGATGGGCGAGAAGAACATCGCCTACGAACTTGTCCGCGAAGACCCGTGGGCGGCCTCGGAGATGTTCTTCAATCTCAATCCGGCCGGACGCACCCCGGTGCTGGTCGATCAGGAGCGCAGCCTCGTGCTTGCCGATAGCCGGGGAATCGCCGAATATCTTGAGGAGACGGTCGAGCGCTCGCCGATGATCAACGGCTCATCGGCCATGCGCGCGGAAATCCGCCGGCTGGTCGCGCTGTTCGACGAGAATTTCTTCCTCGATGTGACCGCCCCGCTCCTCAACGAGCGGATGAAGAAGCGCGTTGTTCTGCGCCAACCGCCCGACAGCACCGCGCTCAGCCAGGCGATGCGCATGGCGCACGGCCATCTCGATTACATGGACTGGCTGATCGACAACCGCCCGTGGCTCGCAGGCCCAACCATGAGCATGGCCGATCTGGCCGCCGCCGCGCAGATCTCGGTGGCGGATTATCTCGGCGGAATCGACTGGGCCGATCACCCGCAGACGCGCGAATGGTATGCGGTGTTCAAGAGCCGCCCGAGCTTTCGCCCGCTGCTCGCTGAACGCATGGACCAGATCCAGCCCCCGGCGCACTACAGCCAGGTGGACGGATGAGGCAGGCCCGGCAAAAGGGCTGTTCTCGAGGCACAAAGCGCCTACATCGAACACCATTGGGAGAGAGGCGAGACGATGACTGAAGACCCACGCAGCCTGACTGAAGCGCAATGGCGTGAGCGGCTGAATGCAGAGCAGTTCCACATCCTGCGCGAAGCCGGAACCGAGCGCGCGTTCACCGGCAAATACGACAAGTTCTACGAGCAGGGCGACTATATGTGCGCAGCCTGCGGCACGCGGCTGTTCATCAGCGCGGCCAAATACAACAGCGGCTGCGGCTGGCCCGCCTTCACCCGGCCGGTCGATGACGAGACGATCGAGGAGCGCCGCGACGTCACCTTCGGGATGATCCGCACCGAGGTGCGGTGCGGGAAATGCGGCAGCCATCTCGGGCATGTCTTTCCCGATGGTCCGCCCGACGAAGGGGGGCTGCGCTATTGCATCAATTCCGCCGCGCTCGAATTCGCGCCCGAAGAGGATTGAGGCGATCTGATTGCCAAACGCACCCCGCGCGCAGTTGCACGGCGAAACTGGACCAAGGGACGGGACCGGAAATGTTCATGGGGGATTACAATTCACCTATGCAAGGCGCTTGATCATGACCTTGAACGCATGCACACGCGCGCCTCATGTCCAGACGGGGTGATCGCTTGCAAAACAGGGGGCAGCGCGGAAGCCGCAGAGCTGCGCGCGAGCGTTCGGGCCCAGCGGGCGAGGGCGGCGGCAGGCGCGCGCCGCGCGGCCCTTCGGCGAACGACACCCCGAGGCGACCTTCACTGATCGGCAAGTGGCTGCGCCGACTGGTGCTCGGCTCGCTCGCGATTGTCCTGGTCGCGCTGATCTTCGTTGGCTTTGCAGTCGGCTTTGCCGCGCGCGAGATCCCGAGTTTCTACCAGCTCAAGACCACCCCCAACGCCCAGACCATCCTCGTGCGCGCGCGCGACGGGAGCGAGCTTGTCGAACTTGGCCCGAGTTTCGGCGAATGGATCGAGTATCGTGACATCCCCGACACGATGAGAAACGCGATGATCGCGGTCGAGGACAAGCGCTTTCGCGATCACTTCGGGGTCGATCCCATCCGGCTGACAGGCGCCCTCCTCGAAGGCATCACCGGCGAGCGCTCGCGCGTGGGCGGCACCTCGACGATCAGCCAGCAGCTGGCGCGCAATATCTTCCTCAATTCCAACCGCACCTTCGACCGCAAGGCGCGCGAGGCGGTCCTCGCACTGGCGCTCGAATGGAAGTTCTCCAAGGAAGAGATCCTCGAGCTCTATCTTAACAAGGTCTATTTCGGCGGCGGCGCTTACGGGATCGACAGCGCGAGCCGCAAATTCTTCAGCCATCCGGGCGATGAGCTCTCGGTCGCCGAGGCGGCGATCATCGCCGGGCTCGTCAAGGCGCCGAGCCGTTATTCGCCGACCGCCGATGTTCAGGCCGCGGTTTCCCGCGCGCGCGTGGTGCTGCGGCTGATGCGCGAGCAGGGCTACATCACCGCGAGCGAAGCCAGCGTCGACGTCGATGCGGTCAAGCTCAAGGAGCAATCGGGGCAGAATTCGGTGCGCTATTTCACCGACTGGGCGCTCCCGCAGCTCGATATCCTCCTGCCCGAGACATTCGAGCCGATCGAGGTGTGGACCACGCTCGATGTCGGCAAGCAGCGCGCCGCCACCGCCGCGATCGCCGCCAACACCCCCGGAGGTTCGCAGGGCGCGCTCGTCAGCCTCGATCGCGATGGCGCGATCCTCGCGCTGGTAGGGGGCATGGATTATGTCGAGACCAATTTCAATCGCGCTACCAACGCGATGCGCCAGCCCGGTTCCTCGTGGAAGCTGTTCGTCTATCTCGCCGCGCTCGAGGCCGGCTACACGCCCGAAGACGAAGTGCGCGATGTCCCCGTCACGATCGAGGGCTGGAGCCCGCGCAATTCGAACGGCCGCAATGTCGGTACCACCAATATCCGCACCGCGTTCGCCTATTCGATCAACACGGTCGCGGCGCAACTGGGCAACGAGGTGGGCTTCGGCACGGTCGCCTCGATGGCGCGGCGCTTCGGCATCACCTCGCCGATCTCGACCTTCCCGTCGATGGTGCTGGGCTCCTCCGAAACCCGCCTGATCGAGATGACCCGCGCCTTCGCCTCGATTTCGGCGCGCGGGATGGCGGTCGAACCCTACGGCATCACCAAGGTCGTCACCGCCAGCGGCGAACTGCTATACGAGCACGCGCGGCCGCGCCGCGAGCAGCTCGTCCCGGATTATGTCGCGGCGGGCATCACCGATCTGCTCCAGACTGCGGTCAACACCGGCACGGGCCGCGCCGCGCAGATCGGCCGCCCGGTGGCCGGCAAGACCGGGACGACGAGCTCCAACAAGGATGGCTGGTTCATCGGTTTTTCCTCGGGGATCACCACCGGCGTGTGGATGGGGCGCGACGATGCCAAGGCGGTGCCGGGCCTCCAGGGCGGACGCGCGCCGGCGCAGGCATTTGCGGCCTACATGCGCTTCGCGGTCAAGGACCGCCCGATCGAGGAGTTCGACACCGAGGTCAACCTGCCCGATTGGCAGCTCGAGCCCGACGAGGAATATCTCTACGGCGATCCGGACGAATATTACTTCATCGACGAACAGGGCAATCTGATCGAGCCGGGTCGGCGCGACACCTTCGAGGATGCTTTCGATGGTGATGGCGAGCGGGGGCCAGAGCGCGACCGGATCGAGGCCGACGAGCCACCGTCGGCGGCGAGCGACGATTTTCTTGAACGCGCGACGGGCGAGAATCTCCCCTCCCGCAGCGCACCGACGCCACGGCCGACGGCGCGGCCCGGCCAGAATCGCAGTCCGGGCTCTGCGCCCACGCAGACGCCGCCTGCCATCGCGCCGCCGCTTCCTGCCCGGCCTCCGCCCGATCGGCCGGTCAACGATGGGCGTGACGATCTCAGGATTGATTGACCGGGCGCGCCTGCGGACATCGCGCAAGGCACCACAAAAAATCTCCGGCATCCGCCGAGGCGGAAGGCCGGAGATCCTCTATTCTAATGGTGATCACATCCAGTGACCGCCCGTTGCTTTAGCGCAGACGCACCGCGACGAAGCGCGCCGGCAGGCCGCGACGCTGGATCCGGAGCAGGAGCGATTCGCGTCTCGCTTCCTCTGCCGATGTGATCTGCGCGCGCAAGCTCTCGACATCGGTCAGCGCGCTGTAGTTGACCGAGAGGATGATGTCGCCCCGGCGCAGGCCCTTGCGGCCCGCATCCGAATTGGGATCGACCGCAGCGATCACCAGCCCCTGCGTGTCTGCCTCGGCACCGAGCCGGCGCGCGATCTCCGGCGTGAGCGCGATCACCTGCAGGCCGAGCTTCTCGCCGACCAGATCGTCGGCTTCTTCAGGATCCATCGGCTCTTCGGCATCGGGATCGAAGGTCTGCGACTGTTGGAGCAATTCATCCTCGCTCGGACGCTTGCCCAGCGTCGCTGTGACGGTGAGCGGGCGGCCTTCGCGCAGCACTTCGAGCCTGGCCTGATCCCCCGGCTCGAGATTGGCGATGAGGAAGATCACGGTCTGCTCCGCGGTGACTTTCTGGCCGTTGATGCTGGTGATGATGTCACCCGGCCTCAGGCCCGCCCGGGCAGCCGCGCTGTCTTCCTGAACGGTCTGCACGATCTCGCCGCCATTGCGCGGCAGGCCGAGCGAATCGGCAATGTCATCGCCGACCGCCTCGAGGCCGACACCAAGGAAGCCGCGCTGGATTTCCCGGCCCTCCATGAGCTGCTCGACGATCGGGGCTGCAATCTCGGCCGGGATCGCGAAGCCGATGCCCACGCTGCCGCCCGAGGGCGAGAAGATCGCGTTGTTGATGCCGATCACGTTGCCGCGCATGTCGAACAGCGGGCCGCCCGAATTGCCGCGATTGATGCTGGCATCGGTCTGGATGTAGCGATCATAGGCGCCGCCCTGGCCGGTGTTGCGGTAGACCGCCGAGACGATGCCGCTCGTGACGGTGCCGCCCAGCCCGAAGGGGTTGCCGATCGCGACCACCCATTCGCCCACCCGGGTCCGGGTTGAATCGCCGAACCGGACGAACGGGAAGGTCTGGTCGGCCCTGATCTTGAGCACCGCGAGGTCCGAGGCCGCGTCCGCGCCGACGAGATCGGCTGCGTATTCGGTCCCGTCAGGCATGGTGACGGTGATCTCTTCGAGCGTTGCCCGGTTGTTGGGAGAGACCACATGGTTGTTGGTGACAATGAAGCCGTCGGCCGAGATTATGAAGCCCGAACCGAGCGATTGCGCCTCGCGCGTTTCGGGCTGGGCCTGGCCACCGCGACGACGATTGAACAGATCGGCAAACGGGGTTCCGGCAAACGGATTGCGATTGACCTCGACCCGCTGGCGGGTCGCGATGTTGACGACCGCCGGCTGGAGCTGTTCGGTGAGATCGGCAAAGCTCGAAGGCGCGCCCGCGCGCGGTACGATCTCGTTCATCGCCGAGTCGTCGTTCTGCGCCACCTGCGCGCCGACCGGCTGGCCGGTGATCAGGGTCACCGCAGCGCCCCCAACCAGAAGCGCGCTCGTCAGTCCATAAACATATCGCACTGGTCTCACGTCCTCTCGTTCCTTTTCGTCTGAGCCCGCAAGCATCGGCCGGGAAGCGGCCGCAGGTTCGGGCAGGGCGCATCGAGAAAGCGCCCGAATTGAAGGTCAGTTCCGCATTCCCTTTTGCGCTTTGGCGCAGTGAACGCTGATTGAATGCGCTTGCCGCTCGTCGCCGGGCGTCGGCGCTTGGTCGGTCTTGGCCTGGCTGATGTCCAAGACCCCTAGTTGCCGGAGTTTCCACGGAACTGGCGGAAGTATTCGTTGTCGTTGTCGAGCACCATCGAGCTTGCGCCCTCGCCCTGGATGAAGGTCTGGCGATAGCTCTCCATGGCGCGGAAGAAGTCGTAGAATTCCGAATCCTTGTTGAAGGCCGCGGCATAGGTCTCGGCCGCGCGGGCCTGCGCCTCGGCGCGGATGATCTGCGCATTCTTGCGACCCTGCGCCCGGATCGTCGCCGCTTCCTCCTGGCGATCGGACTGCATCCGCGTGAAGGCTGCCTGGAGCGGCGTGCCTTCGGGAAGATCGGCGGCCTTGATCCGGACATCGAGGATCTGCGCGCCATATTCGCGCGCCGAGCTGTCAAGCTGGTCGCGAATATTGGTCATCGCGGTGCCGCGGTCGGCGGTGAGGAGGCTCGCAAAGGTGCGGCGGCCAAGCTCCTGGCGCAGCACCGAGGTGAGGATCGGCGAGAGCTGCGAGCGCAGCCGCTCCTCGTCGCCCGCGCGCTCGATCATGATGCGCGGCTGGATGATGCGAAACCTGGCATAGGCGTTGACCTGCAGGCGCTGCTGGTCGCTGGTCAGGACCTGCTGGTCGCCCATGTCGAGATCGAGCACCCGGCGCTCGACCAGTTGCACCCGGTCATACAGCGGGATCCGGAAATAGAAGCCTGCGCCGGTCTGCCCGAACGGCACTTCGGGGCGATACAGGTTGACGATCTGCACCGGCTTACCGGCGCGGATGATCACCGCCTGCTTGGTTTCGGGAACCACGAACAGGCTCATCGCGGCGACCACCAGCACGATGGCGAGGCCGATCAGGATGAAGCGATAGCGTTGCCAGATCATTTCCATCTCACTGGCCTCCCTGGCCGGGTTGCGCCGGGGCGGGCACCGGGCGCGGTCTGCGCTGCAATTCTTGGAGCGGCAGATAAGGCGTGACGCCTTCGGCTTCGATCACGGTCTTGTCGGTGTTGGCAAGCACGGCTTCCATCGTTTCATAATAAAGCCGCTGGCGCGTGACCTGCGGCGCGAGGCGGTATTGCTCGTAGATCTCGTTGAACTCGGCCGCCTCGCCTTCTGCCTTGGCGAGCAATTGCTGGGAAAACCGGCGCGCCTGGTTAAGCTCGCGCTCGGCGTCCTGCTGGGCGGCGAGCACGTCGTTGAACGCCTCGATCACCTGTTCGGGCGGATCGGACTTGGCGATCTCGATGCCCTGCACATTGATCCCCGCGCCATAGGCATCGAGCATGCTTTGCATCCGCATGAGCACGTTCTGCTCGATATCGGCGCGCCCTTCGCCCGAGATCACCGAATCGAGCGTCTTCTCGGCCACGGAAGAACGCATCGCGGTCTCCGCGGCTTCGATCACGGCTTCCTCAGGGTCGGCGAGCTGGAATTGGAAAAGCGTCAAGTCCTTGATGTTCCAGCGGATCAGATAGCCCAGATCGACCAGATTCTGATCGCCCGTCAGGATCAGCCGCTTGGCAATGTCGACCGAGCGGATCTCGCTGACATCGGTCTTGGTGACCTGGTGGATCGGGAAGGGCAGGGTGACGTTGGTGCCCGGGTTGAGTGTTTGCCAGTACTTGCCGCCGAACCATGTCACCACCGCCTGCTCGCGCGGCTGGACGAAGTGCACGCTCGTCACCAGGGCCCAGATCGCGAGCACGCCGATGATGATCACCGGCACCCAGCTCTTGCCGCCGGGACGCTCGGGCAAGCGGAAATTGGGCCCGCGCGGACCGCCGCCGCGGCGCGGACCTTCGGGGCCGCGGTTCTTGAACAGGTCCTCGATATTGGTCGACCGCCGACCACGATCGCCGCCGCCGCCGCCGGGTAGCCACGGATTGCGCGGGCCCGAACCGCCTGTGTCTCCCTCTCCCGGTTTGTCGCCGGTGGGCCTGCCTGCGCTGCCGTCATTGTCCGACGAGCCGCCGCCCCAAGGGTTTTTCTTGCCTGCCATGGCCAGCGCGCCCCAGCTCCGCTTGCTCGCGCTGGCGATGGTGAGTTTCAATCCGTCAAAAATTCGCATTTCTCCCTTATAGGATCACAATTGTTGGAAAAACAGGGGTGGGATGAGCGAAATTGATGCTAGGGTGCGCGAAGGCGCCCAAGCGGCTCACTCTTGTTTCTCTCGATCCCCCATCCCAGCCATGAGCAATCCTTCCCCACCCAACAGCGATTTCACCCCCGCCGAGGCCGAAAAGCTCGTGCGCGCGGCGCTTTCGCCTGAACTTGCGCATCGTCTGCGCTCGGCCCGCATCACCAACGGGCGTGCGATCCTCGTTGCCGAAGCCGGCGATCTGGCCGCGGCCAAGCGGGTGATGCTCGAGGCTGACATCAAGCTCGCCGCGACGCGGATCGCGGGCGTTAGCGAGGTTCACGTCGCGCTCACGGCCGAGCGCCGGCGCCGCCGGATCATCGCGGTGGGCTCGGGAAAGGGCGGCGTCGGCAAATCGACCGTGACGACCAATCTCGCCGTCGCGCTCGCGCGGATGGGGCGCCGCGTCGGCGTGATCGACGGCGATATCTACGGCCCCTCGCAGCCCAAGCTGCTGGCGACCGAAGGCCAGCGCCCGGCCACGCAGGGCGACAAGCTCGTCGCGATCGACAGTCCGCACGGGGTCAAAGTCCTTTCGATGGGCAATATTGTCCCCCCCGGCAAGGCGCTCGCCTGGCGAGGGCCGATGGCGGGCAAGGCGCTGGGGCAGCTGGTCGATGCCGAATGGGACGAGACCGATCTCCTCCTGATCGACCTGCCGCCGGGCACGGGCGATGTGCAGCTATCGATGATGGCGGACAGCAAGCCCGATGGCGCGATCCTTGTCTCGACGCCGCAGGATCTGGCGCTGCTCGATGCCGCGCGCGCCGGGCAATTGTTCGAGCAGGGCGAGGTGACGATCATCGGCCTGGTCGAGAACATGGCAGGCTATGAGTGCCCGCATTGCCACACGATCAGCGATCCGTTCGGCCAGGGCGGGGTCGAGAAATTTGCGACTGCGCTCGATATCCCGTTTCTCGGGCGCATTCCCCTGACGATCGAGACCCGGATCGCGGGCGATGCGGGCAAGCCGCCCGCGGCCGAAGACGGGCCCGCCGCCGCGCCTTTCTTGAGCATCGCGGAAAAGCTCGCGCGCTGGCTCGACACCGGAGCGGTCTGAGCCATGCTGATTTCGCGGCGCGGCTTTGCCGCAGGCGCTGCGGTGGGCGGCGGATTGCTGGTCGCCTGGTGGTTTCTCCCGCGCGCCTATCCCAACCCGCTCTCGCCCGCGAACGGGGAGAGCGTGTTCGATGCCTGGATCAAGATCGGAGAGGACAGCGTCGTCACCGTGATGGTTCCCCAGCTCGAGATGGGGCAGGGCATCACCACGCTGATCCCGCAGATCGTCGCGATCGAGCTCGGCGCCGACTGGCGCCAGATCGCGGTCGAACCGGCGCCGGTTTCGGGCGCTTATCCCAATGTCGCGCTGGCGCAGCGCTGGTCGGCATTGCTCGATCCGGTGGCGAGCGGGCTTTCCGAAGCCACCGATGCGGCGCTGGCCGAACGCTTCGCGCACAGCCAGCGCTTTACGGCGACCGCGGACGGGACTTCGCTCGCCGCTTACGAGGACCCCGCAAGGCGGGCCGCAGCAGCAACGCGGGCGATGCTGATGATGGAGGCGGCGGCGCGCTGGGGAGCGGCATGGGAAGAGTGCGAGGTTGCGGGCGGCCTCGTAAAGCATGGCGGAAGGACCGCGACCTTCGGCGAGCTGGCCTCGGGCGCTGCCACCCGGTCCCCGCCCGATCCGCCGCCGATTTTTCCCGAGCCGCCGGCCGCGCAGATTGTGACCAATCCCGGCGGCGAAAGCGCGAGCGCATCGCCGCTGTTCCCGCGGATCGACCTGCCAGCCAAGGTCGATGGCAGCCTGCAATTCGCTGGCGATGTCCGCTTGCCAGGGATGGTTTATGCCGCGATCCGGCATGGACCCAATGACGGAGCCGAACTGATCGATTTCGACCCTGCCGCCGCGAGCGAGGTCGCGGGGCTGGTCGGCGTGGTCAAGAGCAAGCGCTGGCTGGCGGTCGCGGCTGACACCTGGTGGAGCGCGAACGAAGCGATCGAGGCGATGGCGCCCCGGTTCAAGGTCGCCTACCCGGTCGACAGCGACACGAGCGCCGCTCGCATGGGCACCGTGCTCACCAGCGGAAGCTCGTTCACGATCGCCGAGACCGGCCTTGGCGCGGCGGGGCTGAAGCGGGTCGACTTTGCCCGGCGCTACGAGGTCGAGCCGCATTATGCCGCCCCGATCGAGACCGCGAGCGCGGCGGCGCGCCTAATCGACGGGCGGCTCGAGCTGTGGATGGCGAGCCAGGCGCCCGAACAGGCGCGCCGGGCGGCCGCCCGCGCGATCGGGCTCAACACCGAGGACGTGGCGCTCATCCCGATGCCCGCTGGCGGCAGTTTCGATGCCCGGCTCGAACACGATCAGGCGATCGAGATCGCTCAGATCGCGCAGCAATTGGAGCGCCCGGTTCAGCTCACCTGGCCCCGGCGCGACGAACTCATCCGGCAGCGCCCGCGCCCGCCGGCCTATTTGCTGCTCGGCGCGCAGCTGGCCGATCCGCGCGGCGGGTCCGCTGGCGATATCGATGCGCTGCGCGTGCGGATCGCCTGTCCGCCCGCCGCGCTCGAATTCGGCGAGCGGCTGTTCGCCAATCGCACCAGCTGGGCCGCGATCGCCGCGAGCGCCGGGCGCGCCGACCCGCTCGCCTGCGAGGGCGCGGTCCCCCCGTATGAGCTGCCCGCGGTCATGGTCGAGCACGTGCCGGTCGAGATCAACCTGCCGGTCGGCCGGGTGCGCGGCAATGCCCACAGCTACACCGCCTTCGCGATCGAGAGCTTCATCGACGAGATCGCTGCGGCAAACGGGCGCGAGCCGCTGTCTTACCGGATTTCGATGCTGGGGAACGATCTGCGCATGGCCGCCTGCCTCCAGCGCGCAGCCAGCCTAGCGCAATGGGGCGGCGGGACCGATCAGAGCGGGCAGGGGCTGGCCTGCCACCGGATCGGCGATTCTGACAGGGCTGGGCGGATCGCCTGCATCGCCACCGCGCGGGCGGGCGAGGGCGGAGTGCGGGTGACGCGGCTGTCGGTTGCGGTCGACATCGGGCGGATCGTCAACCTGGATATCGCCCGTCAGCAGATCGAGGGCGGGCTCGTGTTCGGCCTTGGAATTGCGCTGGGCAATGCGCCCGCGTTCAGGGGCGGGATGCCGCTCAGCGTCGAATACGATGGGCTGGGCCTGCCGACCCTCGCTGATTGCCCCGAGATCGAGATCGATTTCATCGCGAGCGAGGCAGCGCCCGCCGACCCGGGCGAGCTTGGCGCGGTCGTCGCCCCGCCGGCGATCGCCAATGCGCTGTTCTCGGCCACAGGCCTCAGGCTGCGGCGGCTGCCGCTGCTCTCGGGCGGCCTTTAAGGTGCCGCTCACTTGCGCAAACCCGCCCGACTCCCCACACGCAGGGCACGTGATTCGCAGCATCTTTGTTGCGGATACCCTCTCCCCCTGATGCGTTGAGCGCTTTGATGACCTGGCAGCAGCAGCACCTCCCCAATGATCATCCGCCTGTAAAGAGCGGATCGGTTGGCGTTGTGCTGATCAATCTTGGCACGCCCGACGGGCCTGATCCCGCCTCGGTCAAGCGCTATCTCAAGCAATTCCTGTCGGACCGGCGGGTGATCGAGATCCCGGCGATCGCCTGGCAGCCGATCCTGCGCGGGGTGATCCTCAACACCCGGCCGGCCAAGAGCGCGCGGGCCTATTCCAAGGTCTGGACCAAGCGCGGATCGCCGCTGGCCGACATCACCGCGAGCCAGGCCGAAGCGATCGCGGCGGAGCTGGGCGAGGAGATCATCGTCGATTATGCGATGCGCTATGGCTCGCCTTCGATCGAGCAGCGCCTGACCGAGCTTACGGCCAAGGGCTGCGACCGGATCCTGATCGCGCCGCTCTATCCGCAATATTGCGCCGCCACCACGGCGACCGTGTTCGACGAGGTCGCGCGTGTGCTCGGCCAGATGCGCTGGCAGCCGGCCTTGCGCTTCCTCCCGCCCTATCACGATGACCCGGTCTATCTCGATGCGCTGGCCGATGATCTCACCCGCCAGGTCGCAGCGCTCGAGTTCAAGCCCGAGGTCATGCTCCATTCGTTTCACGGAATGCCGCAGCGCACGCTCGAGCGCGGCGATCCCTATCATTGCCATTGCCACAAGAGCGCGCGCCTCCTGCGCGAGCGGCTGAGCGAGCGGCCCGAATTTGCCGGCGTGCGGTTCGAGACGACCTTCCAGTCGCGCTTCGGCCCCGCCAAGTGGCTCGAGCCGGCAACCGACGACACCCTCATCGCCGAAGGCGAAAAGGGCACCAAGCGGCTGGTGGTCGCCGCGCCCGGCTTTTCGGCCGATTGCGTCGAGACGCTGGAAGAGCTGGCGCTCGAGGGGCGCGACGAGTTCATCGAGGCAGGCGGCGAGGATTACGCGGTCCTCTCCTGCCTCAATGTCAGCACCAGCGGGGTCGCGATGCTCGAGGCAATCATCCGGCGCGAACTTTCCGGCTGGATTTAAGCCGAGGGCTTATTTACACTCAGGTTAGTTGTTTTGCCGTACTGAATGGCAAACCCGATCTGGACACAAGAGACCCCCATGGCCACTCTCGCCCGCGAAGCCGTCACCCCTGCCGCTGAAGCGCCCTCGGGCGAAAAGCTCAACGCCAATCCGTTCGCGCACTGGAGCGCTGGCATCCCCGATGCAGCCGCGATCGCGCATATTCCGGGCGAGGCCGGCTGGCCGGTGGTCGGCAACACCTTCAAGATGCTCGCCGATCCGCATGGCTTTGCGCAGCGCATGATCGACACCTATGGCCGGGTCTACAAGAACCGCGCGTTCGGCGGTTTCGTCATCCAGCTGATCGGCGCGGATGCCAACGAGCTCGTCCTGTTCAACAAGGAGCGCATCTTCTCGAGCGAGCAGGGCTGGGGCCCGATCCTCGACCAGCTGTTTCCGCGCGGGCTGATGCTGCTCGATTTCGATCACCACCGGATCGACCGCCGCGCGCTCTCGATCGCGTTCAAGCCCGAGCCGATGCGCCATTATGCCGGCGCGCTCAACGCCGGCATCGCGCGCGAGACGGCGAAGTGGGCAGGCGAGATGCAATTCCAGCCGGTGATCAAGCAATTGACGCTCGATCTGGCGGCGGACAGTTTCCTCGGCATCCCGTGGGGCCCGGAAGCCGACCGGATCAACACCGCCTTTGTCGACATGGTGCAGGCCTCGGTCGCGCCGATCCGCCGACCGCTGCCGTTCACCAAGATGAAGAAGGGCGTCGATGGGCGCGCCTACATGGTCGATTATCTCACCCGCGAGACCAATCGCCGCCGGAGCGAGGGCGGCGGGCAGGACATGTTCAGCCAGTTCGCCACCGCCACGCGCGAGGATGGCTCGCTCCTGCCGGTCGATGAAGTGGTCGATCACATGAACTTCCTGATGATGGCCGCGCACGATACGATCACCTCGTCTGCGACCTCGATGCTGTATCACCTCGCGATCAATCCCGCCTGGCAGGACAAGCTGCGCGAGGAGATCGTCGCGGTGACCGGCGGCCCCGACGGCGATGGCAAGCCCCGGCCGCTGGGCTATGACGACATGGCGCGGCTGGAACTCACCGAGATGGCCTTCAAGGAGACGCTGCGGTTGATCCCGCCGGTGCCCTCGATGCCGCGCCGGGCCTTGCGCGAGTTCGAATATGGCGGCTATCGCATCCCGGCGGGGCAGATGGTCGGGATCAACATCCACTGGACACACCGTTCGACCGATTACTGGGACGATCCCGAGAGCTTCGATCCGATGCGCTTCACGCCCGAGCAGGTGCGCGAGCGGCACAAATATGCCTGGGTCCCGTTTGGCGGGGGCGCGCATATGTGCCTCGGGCTGCACTTTGCCTATATGCAGATCAAGGTCCTGCTCGCACAGCTGCTCCAGCAATACCGGATCGAGCCGACGCAAGGCGGCACAAGCTACGCGCCCGAGTGGCAGGCCTGGCCGATCCCGCAGCCCAAGGACGGGCTGCAGGTCAGCTTCATCAAGCTATAGATAGCGCCTCCTGCGCGATGGGGGCGCTAGAAATCCCAGGCGATCCCGTCCTTCTCCCAGTCGCCATAGCGCGTGGGTGAGAGCGCGCGCGGCTCGTCCTTGAGCGGATCGACCGGCCGGGGCGCGGGCGGCGGATCGTTGGTCCAGTGCGCGGGCTTCCTGAAGTCCTTGGCTACTTGCGATTTCTGTTTGGTCATGCAGGAGATACGCGCGCGCTGGCGCTTGGTTGCAAGGACCGCTAACGCTCAGCGCAGTGATGGCCCAGCCTCCCGGAATACATGCCCGGCGCGCAGCGCTCCGAATGCTCGATGCGGTGCTGCGCCGGGGCGAGACGCTCGAACAGGCGGGCCCCGCCGCGATCGCCGATATCCGCAGCGAGCCCGATCGGGCGCTGGCACGCGCGATCGCCGGGGAGACGCTGCGCTGGCTGGTCGATCTCGACGCGCTGATCGACAGCGCCACCCGCCAGCGCCTGCCCGATGATGCGAAGGTGCGCACCGTGTTGCGGCTGATGCTGGCGCAGGCGTTGCGGCTTGAGACGCCGCCGCATGCGGTGATCGCGACCGGGCTGCCGCTGCTCGCGGGCGGGCCTCGGCGGCTGGCGCACGGGGTGTTCGGCGCGCTGGTCAAGCGCGGCGCCGCGCTCGCCGATCGGCCGACCTTGCCCGCCGCGGTGAACGAGCGCTGGGGCGAGGCCGCGCCCGCGATCGCGCAGGGCCTTGGCGATCCCCCCGAGCTCGATCTGGCGCTCAAGTCACCGCTCAATTCTCCGCTCAATTCACCGGGCGAGACGCTCGCACAGGCGACCCGGATGGGCGGGGTCAGCCTTGCGCCGGGCCATGTCCGCCTGCCGCGCGGGACTGCGGTCGAGGCGCTGCCGGGCTTTGCGCAAGGCGAGTGGTGGGTGCAGGATCTCGCCGCGCAACTGCCTGCGGCATTGCTTGGAGGCGGGGAGAAGCGCCACGCGCTCGATCTGTGCGCCGCGCCGGGAGGCAAGACAATGGCGCTCGCGGCGGCGGGTTGGCAGGTGACCGCGCTCGATCTCTCGAAGCGGCGGCTCGATATGCTCAAAGCCAATCTCAAGCGCACCGGCCTTGCCGCCTCGCCGGTGCGAGCCGATGCGCTGACATGGGAGCCCAAACACGCCTTCGATGCGATCCTGCTCGATGCGCCGTGCACCGCGACGGGCACCTGCCGCCGCCATCCCGATGTGCTCCACCGGATCGGCCAGCGCGAGATCGCCGCGATGGTCGAGCTCCAGCGCGCGCTGATCGAACGCGCGGCCCGTTGGCTGCGCCCCGGCGCTGCGTTCGTCTATGCGGTGTGCTCGCTCGAGCGCGAAGAGGGCGAGGATCAGGCCGCGTGGATCAACGCCAGCTTCGATCTGGAACCGCGGCCGATCAGCGCCGACGAACTCCCCCATGGCCTTGCCCCCACACCCGAGGGCTGGCTGCGCACGCATCCCGGCCTGCTGGCCGAAGAAGGCGGGCTCGACGGGTTCTTCATCGCCCGCTGGGCAAAGCCGCACTAGGCGCTTTGCAAGGCGTGTGCCCTGTGCCAACAGGGTATGCTTGGGGGCATTCGTGATGTGGCGTGTGATCGGTCCGGCATTGCTGTTTTCGGGCTCGGCGATCGGCACCTCGCACCTGATCCAATCGACCAGAGCGGGCGCGCTCTACGGGCTCGGCCTGCTCGGCGTCATCCTCGTCATCTGCATCCTCAAATACCCCGCTTTCCGCTTCGGCGTCGATTACGGCCATTCCACCCGCCGCTCGATGCTGGTGGGATATCGCGAGCTTGGGCTGTGGGCTCCACTGATCTTCGTGGTGTTCTCGATGCTGGTGTATCCGATCGTCTATGCCGCGCTCGCTTCCGCAACCGCCGGGATCGGCATCGCCGTGTTCGGCCTTGCCCTGCCAGTGCCCGTCCTTGCTCTGGTGATCTTGATCCTTGCCGCGACCATCCTGATGGTCGGCGGATATGATTGGCTCGACCTTATCAACCGTGTGCTGGTCGCCTTTCTCCTCGTCTCGACGCTGATCGTGACGGCGCTGGTCCTGCCACGGGTCGATTGGGCGACGCTCGGCGATGTCGATTGGGCCGCAGATCCGCGCGCGATCCTGTTCGTGATCGCGCTGGCCGGGTTCATGCCCAACCCGCTCGAGGTCTCGGTCACAAGCTCGATGTGGACCGCCGAAGCCGAACGCGGGGAAGGCGGCGCAAACAGCACGCTGGGCGAGGCCCGGCTGGCCTTCCTTGCCGGCTACGCGATGACAGCGTTTCTCGCGCTGTGTTTCTGCATCATCGGCGCGGGCGTGATGCATTCGGGCCGGATTGCCCCCGAGGAGAGCGCCCCCGGCTTCGCGCAGCAGATCGTCTCGCTCTACAGCGAGACGCTGGGCGAGGGCGCAGCCGCACTGGCCGCGATCGCGGCGCTCTCGGTCATGGCGACGACCGTGCTTGCAGCGCTCGACATCGGCGGGCGCAATGTCGCCTCGACCTATGAGCAGGTGTTCGGGCAACGGGCCTATCATGCGCACACCGCAAGCGTGTTCAAGCGGGTCTACCGGATCACGCTGTGCCTGATGATCGCACTCACTGCGGCCGTGCTCTACCTCTTCACCAGCAGCTTCACCGCAATGCTCGACCTTGCCACCAGCGCGGTGTTCATCGGCGCCCCTCTCGTGGCCGTCCTCAATCACCTCGTGGTGACGCGCTCCACCATGCCCGAACATGCTCGCCCGAGCCAGGCAATCAGGGCGCTCAACATCCTCGCCATCTTCGTGATGACCAGCCTCGCGCTCGCCTATTTCGCGCTCACCTTCACGCCTCTTTTCGCAGGGGCCTGAGCACAGGGGCATGATCAGGCGTCGGTTTTCACGTATTTCTGGAAGCTCTTCCTCAGCTTCATGATCTTGGGCGGGATAGTCGCGAGGCAATAGGGATTGCGCTGGCCTTCGCCCTCCCAGTATTCTTGGTGATAGTCCTCCGCCGGATACCACGGGCGGACCTGTGCATCGCCGTCGAGCCCTTCGATCGTGGTGACCGCCATTTTGCCATTCTCTGCATTCCAGCGCCCGATCGCGGCCTCGGCTTCCGCGCCTTGCGCGGCGGACAGCGGGAAGATCGCGCTGCGATATTGCGTGCCCACATCGTTGCCCTGGCGGTTGAGCTGCGTCGGATCGTGGGTGCCGAGGAATACGTCGTAAATTTCGGCGAGGCTGATCGCGTCCGGGTCAAACGTCACGCGGATCGCCTCGGCATGGCCGGTCGAGCCGGTGCACACTTCCTTGTAGGTCGGGTCCGCCTTGTCGCCGCCGATATAGCCGCTTTCGACCGCGTTCACCCCGATCACATCGCGAAACACCGCCTCGGTGCACCAGAAGCAGCCGCCTGCAATGATTGCCTGTTCCATTTTCGATCTCCTTTGCGATAGGAGACATAGGAGCGGCCTTGAGTGTTTGCACCCTCGCGCGGGTTCTTGTCATCGCAGCGTCATCGCTGCTCTTGTCATCGCAGCGTCA
>DAITMG010000026.1:28408-32728 GCA_036835265.1 Erythrobacter sp.
TCTTGTCATCGCAGCGTCATCGCTGCTCTTGTCATCGCAGCGTCACCGCTGCTCTTGTCATTCCAGCGTCACCGCGTCAGGACATATCGCAGGCCGATTGCGGACCAACTGAGAGGAAACCAGGATGAAACACGCACTTTTTGCAGCCCTCGCGCTCGGCGCGGTGTTTGCCGCCCCGGCGTTTGCAGACAATCACGCTGGACCCGGCCTCGATGAGGTTCTGGCGGGCGATCACCGCGCCGAGGACCGGGCGCGCGACCAGTATCGCCGCCCAGCCGAGACGCTCGCCTTCTTCGGCGTCGAGCCGAATATGACGGTGGCCGAATTCGCGCCCGGCGGCGGCTGGTACACCCGCGTGCTCGCGCCCTATGTCACCACGGATGGCAAATACGTCGCCTTCAACACCGACAGCAGCAAAGGCACCTATCGCGACCGCGCGCAGGAAGTCCGCGCCAAGGGCTGGACCGAGAGCTTCAAGAGCGGGCTCGCCGGGATGACGAACGTGCAAGCCTCGAACGTGATGGCGTTCGAAATCGACGAGATGCCCGAGGACGTCGCCGGCACGGTCGACCGGGTGCTGATCTTCCGCTCGATGCACGGGCTCAACATTGGTAACGCCGCCGATGACGTGCTCAAGGCCGCGCGCCGGATGCTCAAGCCCGATGGCATGGTCGGCGTCGTCCAGCACATGGCCCCCGAAGGGGCGAGCTATGACGATTACGGCGCGCGCCAGCGCGGCTATATGCGCAAACAGGATGTGATCGCGATCTTCGAGGCCAACGGGTTCGAGCTCGCAAGCGAGAGCGACATCAACCGGAACCCCAAGGACCCGGCCAATTGGGAAGGCGGCGTGTGGACGCTGCCGCCGATCCTCGCGACCGGCGAGGATGATCCGCGGCGCGCCGAATATCTCGCGATCGGCGAGAGCAACCGGATGACGCTGCTCTTCAAGAAAGCGAGCTGAGCCGTGAAGAGCTTCACCATTGCCGCTCTCGGTGCGCTCGCGCTGATCGCCTGCGCGCCCGCCGCCCAGAGCGCGGATGGCGCAGAGACGCAGACCGCAGCCCAGAGCACCAGGCTCGCGCAAGTCCTCGCGCATGAACGCCGCGCCGACGACAGGGCCCGCGACGCCTTCCGCCACCCGGGCGAAACGCTCGCCTTCTTCGAGGTCGAGCCCGATCACACCGTGATCGAATACGCGCCGGGCGGCGGCTGGTACACGCGCGTGCTCGCGCCGTATCTCGCCGAGGAAGGCCGCTACATCGCGGTCGGCTTCGCCCCCGAAGCGGCCGCCGCGCTCGGCGAGCCATTCGTCGAGCGGGTGCGCAAGGGCGGCGAGAGCTTTGCCGCCACCCAGGCCAAGGCGCTGGGGCTGGCACAAGACCAGGTGCCATTCTATTTCGCCAACGCCATCCCCGCAGAGGTCAACGGCACCGTTGACCGCGTGCTGATCTTCCGAATGATGCACAACTTGAAGCGCTGGGGCATCGTCGATGGCGAGATCGCGGCGCTTCATGCAGCGCTCAAGCCCGGCGGGATGCTCGGCATCGTCCAGCACCGCGCCAAGCCCGATGCGCCCCAAGCCTATGTCGATGGCAACAAGGGCTATCTCAAACAGGACGAGCTGATCGCCTACATCGAGAGCAAGGGCTTCGAACTGGTCGATACGTCCGAGATCAACGCCAACCCGAACGATCCCGCCGATCACGAAGCCGGAGTGTGGACCCTGCCGCCGAGCTACGCGATGGGTGATACGGACCGCGCGAAATATGAGGCAATCGGCGAGAGTGATCGCATGACGCTGCTTTTCAGAAAGCCCGCGTGAGCCTATCTGGGCGGCGACATGACCAAACTGACCGTCGCCGCCCTCCAGCTTGCGCTCGCCCGCGAGGACGAAGCCGATAACATCGCCGCCGTCAGCGCGCTGATCGAGGATGCCGCCGCCCGCGGGGCCAAGGTGATCCTGCCGCCCGAGCTGTTTTCGGGCCCCTATTTTTGCCGGATCGAGGAAGAGGCGCTGTTCGCGCTCGCGAGGCCGACGCCCGAGCATCCCAGCGTCATCGCGATGCAGGCGCTCGCCGCCAGGCTCAAGGTCGCGATCCCGACCAGCTTTTTCGAGCGTGACGGGCATCATTACTACAACACGCTCGCGATGATCGGCCCCGATGGCGCCATCATGGGCACCTATCGCAAGAGCCACATCCCCGATGGGCCGGGCTATGAGGAAAAATACTATTTCCGCCCCGGCAATGATGGTTTCAAGGTGTGGGACGTGCCGGGCGACGAGGGCCAGCGCGTGCGGATCGGCGTCGGCATCTGCTGGGATCAGTGGTATCCAGAATGCGCCCGCGTGATGGCGCTGCTGGGCGCCGAAGTGCTGTTTTACCCCACAGCGATCGGCTCCGAACCCTATGACGCCGAGCTCGACACGAGCCGCATGTGGCGCCGCGCGATGATCGGCCATGCGGTCTCCAATTGCATGCCGGTGGTCTCGGCCAATCGGATCGGGGTGGAGGGGGCGCCTAATGAACAAGGCGGGGGCGAGCAGAGCTTCTACGGCCACTCGTTCATCAGCGACGAATGGGGCGATCTCGTCACGCAATTCGCGGCCAACGAGGAGGGCGCGCTGGTCGCGACGCTCGACTTGGCGCGCGCCGCCACCCACCGCGCCGGAATGGGCTTCTTCCGCGATCGCCGCCCGCAGCTTTACGGGCGAATTGCCGAGGATATCTGAGCGAGCTCTATCTCCTCGCGCTCGGCTCCAACCTGCGCTCTGCGCAGCTGGGCCCGCCGCGCCGGGTGATCGCGGCGGCGTTCGCAGCGCTCGGCCAAGCGCCGTGCGAGCTTATCGCGGCATCGAGGATCATCGAGAGCGCCCCGCAAGGCCCCTCGCTAAGGCGCTACGGCAATGCTGCGGCAATCATCGCGAGCGACCTCTCGCCGCTCGAACTGCTCGGCCATGTCCAGCGGATCGAGCGTTCCTTCGGTCGCGGGCGCAGCCAGCGGCGAGGGCAGCGCTGGCGCGCGCGGGTGCTCGATATCGACCTGATCCTGTGGAGCGGCGGCGCCTGGGCGAGCCCCGCGCTCGCCATTCCCCACCCGTTGTTCGCCGCGCGCCGGTTCGTCCTCGACCCCGCAAGCGAGGTCGCACGCCACTGGCGCGATCCGCTGCGGGGCCTGTCGATCGCGCACTGGCAGGCCCGGCTCGCACGGCAGGAGCGGTGCGCGGTCCTCGACTAAAGCTTTGTTTGACGCAGACGCTTGACCCGGCGCGGCGCAGTTTCTAGGTGGGCACTCCGCCGAGCGCACACCGCCCGCGCCAGCGCGCGCTCACAGCTCGCGATGGGGGTCCTTAGCTCAGTCGGTAGAGCAACTGACTTTTAATCAGTAGGTCGCTGGTTCGAACCCAGCAGGACTCACCATAAACTCATGGGTTTGCTAGGCTGGTGGCAATCGTGAGCAATGCCTTCGGGGCTCTAGAAATCAGATTGCAATCACGCCGAAGCGGCGGCTCTGTGCAACATGGATGCGTCATGGGGCAAGGTCGAGGTCATCGACCGGGATCGCAAGCTTGGAAAACTACCCCTGCCGGATTTCCGCTATGGGCCCCTGATCAGCAGCCATGCCGCCTGACGCTTTCGCCTCGGAAGCCTTCTTGCTGTGGGGCGGAGTGACTTCTTTCTGATGGGGTTGGAGAGCGGTGCATTGTCCAACTCCTTAGCCTAGAGCTGCCACGCGAGCGAGCTTGATGCTCTCGCAACAGATCGGGCGGCGCTTCGTCCAATGCTCCTGAGCGAGCGCAGTCACTCCACGGTCCCTTCAAGAAATGCATGCGCATCCGCCCCTTGCTGCCCTCGTCCGCCTCTACCGCTGCTGACACCGCGTTCTAATCCTGGGTAAGGTCAACTCGCTTCGCCCTACAGGTTGCCTGCACCGTCGGCGGGCGCACCAAAAGCATCGGCGAATGAATTGAATTTGCGGGCCCTAGGTCGAACGATGCAGGGTGCAGAGCGCATGGGGACCGCGAAATCTGGCTTCGAGGTGGCGGGGCGTCGTTTCCGCAGCTGACGGTTACAGTCTGAGAGAGCGCTTGGCGCGTCGGATCGACTTGTGCGGCGAAATTCAGGTTCTTCGCTGAAGATGGCTGTGGGTTGTTGGAGAACTCCCGGTTGCGGCCTGTTTGCGGCCCGGTTGCGGCAACGCCGCAGGCACGCCGTCGATGCGCGAAAAATGCGGCAGCGCGTAGCGATAATCGTTGACGCTGCCAGCCAAACCGGACATTCGGTCGCGCGCTGGCGAGCGCCCCTTGCGGCGTCGTCG
>DAITMG010000027.1:0-32110 GCA_036835265.1 Erythrobacter sp.
TGCTGTCGCTCTTGCGGCTTTAGGCGGTCAGGCGGCGAGCTGGATCGGCACGATCTCGCCCGCCAGATAGAGCTTCTTCGCCTTGGCGCGGCTCAATTTGCCCGAACTCGTGCGCGGCAGCGTGCGCGGCGGGACGAGCTCGACCACGCAGCTCATGCCCGTCACCGAGCGGACCTTGTCGGCGATCGCCTCGCGCAGCCGCAAGCGTTCGACCGGGTCCGAAACGCGGCAGTGAACGAGCACGGCGGGCGCTTCGGTCCCGTCGCTCGTCTCGATCGCGAAGGCGGCGATATCGCCATGATTGAAGCCGGGCAGCTGCTCGACCGCCCATTCGATGTCCTGCGGCCAGTGGTTCTTGCCGTTGATGATGATCATGTCCTTGGCGCGGCCGACGATGAACAGATAACCATTGGTCATATAGCCCATGTCGCCGGTATCGAGCCAGGCGTTGCCGTGTTCATCGGGGACCAGCGCCTCGCCGGTCGCCTCCTCGTTGCGGAAATAGGAATGCATCACGCTGGGTCCGCGGGTCCAGACCTTGCCGATCTGGTGATCGCCCCTGACATGCCCATCCTCGCCGCGGATCTCGACCGTCATGTCGGGCAGCGCCTTGCCGCAATTGACGATCGCGCGATAGCGGGCGGGACGGGATATATCCCGAGGCGTGCCCGAAAGCCGCTCCTCCTCGACCAGTTCGACCCGGATCCCCTCGCCCGGCGGCATCACGGTGACCGCGAGCACCGCCTCGGCGAGGCCATAGGACGGGGTGAACGCGCTCGCCCGGAAGCCGGCAGCGCTGAACGCGTTGACGAAGCTCTGCATCACGTCGGGGCGGATCATGTCCGCGCCATTGCCCGCAACCCGCCAGCGCGAGAGGTCGAACCGTTCAGCGACATTGGTCTGGCTCGAGATGCGGCGCGCGCAGATATCGTAGCCGAAGGTTGGCGAATAGGAGAGCGTGTTGCCCGGATTGCGGCTGATCATGTCGAGCCAGGCGAGCGGGCGGCGCGCAAACGCATCGGGCTTGAGGTAATCGCCCGAGACCTGGTTGGCGATCAGCGAGAGGAAACAGCCAACGAGGCCCATATCATGATACCACGGCAACCAGCTGACGCAGCGATCGTTGTAGCCCAGGTTCATCGTGGTCGAATGACCATAGAGATTGTGCAGCAGCGCCTCGTGCGTGACGGCAACGCCTTGCGGGAAGCGCGTCGACCCGCTCGAATACTGGAGATAGCAGATATCCTTGGGATCGGCTTTGGGCAGATCGCATGCTGGGGCATCGCGCAAGCCGAATTCGCTCCAGCTCTCGGCCATGCAGCCCTGCCGCGCCGCAGCGGCGCTCGCCATTTCGGCGATCGCTTCGGGATAGAGCAGGATCGCGGGATCCGAGCTTTCGAGCTGGACCGCGAGCTGCTCGATATAATTGTCCTTGCCGCCGAAGGTCGTGGGCAGCGGCAGGGGAACGGGCCAAGCCCCGACATAGATGCAGGCGCAGAACAGCGCGGCGAATTCCGCGCTTGTCTCGGCGATCAGCGCCACGCGGTCTTCGGGGCCGATCCCGGCCGCGACCAGCCGCCGCGCCATGAGCAGCGCATCCTCGCGCATCTCGCGATAGGGATAGACACGGGCGAGCACGCCACGCATATCGTGGAAGTTAAGGCCCTTTTCAGTGCCAGCGGCATAGTCGATTGCGTCGTTAAAGGTGGCGAATTGCGCGCGGATTCGTGGCGTGTCGCAATCGTTCGGCGTCGGCTTCAAGGCGGCGTCGGTCATATTATCGTGCGATACCCGTCGTTTGCACAGCGCGAGGCTGCGACTTTGTGTATCCCCCAATCGGAGCGCTGGCAAACGCCCCGAGTTTCACCTTTTCCCATTTGATAAGGACTGTGGCACGAATAAGGCGAAATGGTTTCAGGCAAAGGCAAATCGTCATCGCCCCGTCGCGGAACAGGGCCTGAAAAGCGCGGTGAAACCGCGCGAGGGCGGCCCGCGCGTGAACGCCGGCAGCCGCGCCCGCTCGATGCGGCGAGCTTGCGCGATCTGGCGCTATCCTATGTTGCGCGCTTCGCCACCACGGGCGCGAAACTGGAAGGCTACCTTGCGCGCAAGGTGCGCGAGCGCGGCATCAGCGAGGATGACGAGGGCCGCGCGGTGGAACTCGACATCGCGGGGCTGGCACAGGATTTTGCGGCGCGCGGCTATATCGACGATGAAAGCTATGCCCGCGCGCGCAGCCGCGATCTCACCCAGCGCGGCTATGGCCCGAGAAGGGTGAATGAGGCGCTGTGGGCCGCCGGGGTCGAGGAACAGCTGCGCAGCGAGGCAGCGCCGGGCGAGGCGCAGGCGCGCGAGGCGGCGATGCTGTTTGCGCGCAAGCGGCGGCTCGGCCCGTTCGCAGCCCCGTTCGGCGACGAGGAGACCGAGGGCGGGGACGGCGCGGCACGCTTGCGGTTGCGCCAGAAGCGGCTTGCAGCGATGCTGCGCGCCGGGCACGATCATGCCCATGCGCGCTTCATCCTTGATGCAGACAGCGAGGCTCAGATAGAGCAATGGATCAGCGAAGCGCTCGGTGACGAGGCGGATTGACGAGGAACGGGCCGACATGTGGCAGGTGAGGAATGTGAAAGCCCGCACGGGCGCGATCGCGGCACTGGCGGCTTCAGCGGCAGTGGCGCTGCTGGCCGGCTGCTCTCCGGTCGGCGCGGCGCAGGAAGCGCCAAGCGCGCCGGCGGCCGCCGAAGATGCGCGCCATCCGATCTCGGGCTTGCGGATCATCGATGTTGCAGTTCTCCGCAAGAACCGCCGGATCGTCTTCAAGACCGAGCTCGCCGATGATCCCGAAGCGCAGCGGCGCGGCCTGATGTATCGCACCGAGCTTGCCGACGACGAGGCGATGCTGTTTCCCTCCGAGCGGCCCGAGGCGCGCGGCTTCTGGATGAAAAACACCCCGCTGCCGCTCGATATCATCTTCGTCGGCGTCGACGGGAGGATCAGCAACATCGCGGCGATGACGGTCCCCTATTCGACCGAGTCGGTTTATTCCGAGGGGCTCACCTCGGCGGTGTTCGAGATTCGCGGCGGGCTCGCCGAGGAACTCGGGATCGTACCGGGTGACCGGCTCGAATACACGCTGCCCCAGAAACTGGCGCCTGAAGCCGGGCCTCAAGCCGAGCTCTGAAGCTGGACCAGAAGACCGGGTTGAGGACGCGCGCTTGGCGCTTTTCATGGCGGCGCGATTGGGCTATCCGCGCATCGCATGGGACTTTTCGGCAAGATCTTCACCTGGTGGGACGGCGCGACGCTCGGCACCCAATTGTGGGCGCTGCGCAACGGCGGCGAGCATGTCGGCACCGATGGAGCCGGCAACAGGTATTATCGCAAGGCGCGCAAGGACAGCGGCCCCTCGACCGGCTCCTACACGCAGCGCGAGCAGCGCTGGGTCATCTACAACGGGCCCAACGATGCCAGCCGCGTGCCGCCTGAATGGCACGGCTGGCTGCACGGCTCGTTTGTCGATGTGCCCGAAAGCCATCTGCCGCCGCCCAAGGTCTGGGAGGTGGACTACACCCCCAACGCGACCGGCACACCGCAGGCCTATTTGCCCCAAGGCGCGCTTCAGCGCGGCGGCAAGCGCGCCCGCGCCGATGGCGATTACGAAGCCTGGTCGCCCGAGAGCTGACTGGGGCCGACCGTGCGCACCCGCCAGGCTGCCAAGCTGTCATGATCCGCCCGATCTTTGTCTGCGGCGCTTTGGCGCTGCTGCTCGCGGCTTGCGAGGAGTCGGCCGAGGATCAGCCTGCGACCATCAGCCTTTCCGAAACGCGCGACGCGGCAGGGGCAGGCTCGGGGCCAGGGGCAGGCCAGGCGCGGCGCGATGCGGCAGCCGCTGCGCTCGCGGCCGAGGAGGGCGCCACCCCGATGGCCGAGCGCGTCGCGACAATCGGCCTCCTCAACAAGCGCAACAATGTCAGCATCGATCTGGAGATGCGCCCGGGCGAAGTGCGCGAGGAGGGCGCGGTGATCGTGCGTCTCGCCGCCTGCGAGCGCACCGCGCCGTGGGAATTGCCCCAGGAGACCGGCGCGTTCGTCCAGCTAGACGTGCTCGAGCGCGGCCAGGATGAGCACACGCGGGTCTTCTCGGGCTGGCTGTTCAAGCAATCGCCCAGCCTCAATGTGGTCGAACACCCGATCTACGATGTGTGGATCAAGGACTGCGCGATGAGCTTTCCGGGCGAGGAATAGGCCGCCCCTTCGATCGCTGTTCGGGTGAACCCCGCATAGGCTTTGCCCAGCGTCATGCGCGCCGGGCCCCGCGCCCGCTCGGCCGCTTCGAGATACATCCGCTGGGGGATCTCGATCGCGCCCATCGAAGCCAGGTGATCGGTCATGAACTGGCAATCGAGCAGCTGATAACCCGCCCGCTGCATCAGCGCCACGAGCCAGGCGAGCGCGACCTTGCTTGCATTGTCGGCGCGGCTGAACATGCTCTCGCCGCAGAACACCCGGTCGAACGCGACACCATAGAGCCCGCCGACCAGCACCGGCGGCGCGGCGTCATCGCTCCCGTCATCGCTCTGATCTCCCAGCCAGCATTCGATCGAATGCGCATGCCCGGCCTGATGGAGCGCGACATAGCTCTCGATGATCCGCTCGCTGATCCAGGTTTGGGGATGGCCCGGCCGCGGCTCGCCGCAGGCCCGGATGACCTGCTCGAAATCGGCATCGAGCGTGACGATGTAGCGATCGGAGCGGATCACCTTGCGCAGCGATTTGGAGATATGCAGCCGGGTCAGCGGCAGGATCGCCCGCTCGCGCGGTTCGACCCAGAAGATATCGGGATCATCGCGTTTGTCGGCCATTGGGAAGATGCCGCTGCGATAAGCGAGCAGCAGGGTCTCGACCGGGATCGCGCGGCGAAAGGGCGAATGCATGGGGGCAAGGATAACCCCGCCGCCGCCGCGAGACCAGCGCGCGATTGAACGCTTCATCGCATGGCGGCTTTATCTGTTGCGAGCCTGTCCCCGGCCCGTCGAAGCCCATTCGCGCTTCTCTCGGCTGGCAATTGGCTTGCGCTCGCCGTGGCTGTTGGATAAGAGCGCCCGGCCCATGCAGGGGTGTAGCTCAGTTGGTAGAGCATCGGTCTCCAAAACCGAGGGCCTGCGGTTCGAGTCCGCACACCCCTGCCATTTTCCCGCCATTCGCCGTGACCGGCCTTTCGGGTTTCCCCCCGCCCCCAAATGCGCCGCCCCCAATGCGCCGCACCGGCGAAACATTCATGCGTCCCGCGCATGCTCCGGAAAAATTTGCGCCAACTTAACCAGTGTGATGGGCAACACAGTTTCGTCTGCGATACTCGGCAAAGAAAGTTCATCGTAAACAGGGAGTGCTGAAATGATCGGAGCGAGGCAACCCCGCCAACTTGTCGCCAAGAGCGGCGCGGTCTTGCCCGGCGATATTCGCATCTCCAGCAGGAATGATCGCGCCCGCCGCAACGCAATCTTTGTGGACTTCGGCAATACTGTAAACCGCGCCGCCAGGCGGCCAGTGCATGAAACGCGGATGGAGCGCGCATCGCGGACAATCGGCAGATCGCGTACCACTGCGAACGGCAAGGTAACCCCCGGCACGAGGGCTTACCTAGCCCGGCGCAAGCCTCTTATCGACCCTGCCCATGCGAACACAGCGCCCATCGGGCGGCGAGCGGATCACCCGGTCCGCTGGCTCTCGCTGGAGCAGAAATCAGGAGGTCGTTATGGCGGGAAGAGGATCGGATCGCGACACGCAAGGCTCGGGCCGGGAACCGGCAGGCGACGATCGGGGTTTAGACGATGTTGGTGCGCGTCCGATTATTTCGCACGCCTGCACGCGCAGCGCGATCGCGGCACGCGAGACCCAACGCCGGATCAAGCACGGCCCGATCCGGCCAATGGTCGAGCCGAGCTTCTGGGAACGCCTCTTCGGCCTAGGCTGAACGCCAGATAACTGCCGCAGTCAGTTACGATCAAGACGAAGCGTGCAATTTGATAGATCAACGGTTGGCGCAAGCCGGAGCGACAGAAAGGTTGCCCCGGCGCGGACCACCAAGAAGGAACACGAAGCATGAGCATTCGCACATATCATTCATCGCGCCCCGATCACTGGATCAGCCCGCGCCCCGTATCGAACCCATGCCTGCGCGCGCTTGCCTATGGCAAGATCCGCCCGATGGAAGAGCCCAGCTGGCTCGATCGGCTGCTGGGCCGCTGAACCCCGCGGGTGCGTGCTCAAGGCAGCGTTCCGATGGCTCCGTTAAGGATATATCGAAACCTGAACCTACCCACCCTCCAACACATTGCATGAAGGAACAAGCGAATGACTGCAGTGCCGATCCATTCAAGCCGGCCCGATCGCTGGTCCAGCCCGCGCCCGTATTCGGATGCCTCGATCCGCCTCAAGAAGCACGGCCGGGTGCGTCCGATGGAAGAGCCGGGCTTTTTCGAACGCCTCTTCGCTCGCAGCTGACACTTGCGCAACGCTGCCCCGGATGCAACCGCCAGGGCCAGCATGCGCGGCGAGCTGGCGCTTTTTTGAGGCGAGGATCGAACGAGGCGGCTGCACGCCGCCGGCCTGCCTGAGCCGCGAGCCTGCCTGCTCAGTATTCCTGCGGCTCTTCGGGCGTATCGGCGCGGTGCTCGGGCCCGGCATCCCTGATCCCCTGCGCCAGCTTGAACACGACGCCCGAGAGCAGCAGCAGCGCCACCAGGTTGGGCAGCGCCATCGCCGCATTCGAGATATCGCCCAGCCGCCAGACCAGCTCCGAGGGCTGCGCGGCGGCCAGCCAGATCACCACGCACCACAGCACGCGCCACACCACATGCAGCACCTTCTCGCCCTGCCGCGAGGAGCCAGGGAGGCGGTCATACAGGAAGGTGATCGCGCGCTCGCCGTAATACGACCAGGTGAGCAGCGTCGTGAACACGAACAGGATGAGCGCGATCGAGGCGACCAGCACGCCGATCGGCACGCCCGCAAGTTCGAGCGGGAAGGCCGCGGCAAAGGCACCGCTGGTCATCTCGAACCCGACCCGGTCCGATTGCCAAGCGTGCAACACCGGCGCGCCGCCCGCGGTGAAATCCCCGCGCACCGTCAGGATCACGAGCGCGGTCATGGTGCAGATCACGATCGTGTCGATGAAGGTGCCGAGCATCGCCATCCGGCCCTGCTGTTCGGGATCGTTGGTTTGCGCAACGGCATGCGCGATCGCGGTCGAGCCTTGCCCCGCCTCGTTGGAGAACAGCCCGCGCGCGACCCCTGCGCGGATCGCCATGATCAGCGCCGCGCCGAGAAAGCCGCCGCTGGCCGCCTGCGGATTGAAGGCGCCATAGAAGATGAGGCCGAACGTTTCGGGCAGGTCGCCGAAATTGAGGATGAGCGCGATGACCGCCATCAGCACATAGGCGCCCGCCATGAACGGAATGATCTTCTCGGCAAAGCTGCCGATCGATTTGATCCCGCCGATGATGACGATGAAGACGAGCACGGCGACGATCGCGCCGCCGATCGCTTCCTCGATCCCGAACAGCTCGTTCAGGCCATCGGCGACCGCGTTGGCCTGGATCGAATTGCCGGTGACAAGCGCCGAGAAGAGCGTGCCCAGGCAGAACACCACCGCGAGCCAGGTCCATTTGGGGCCGAGACCCATCATGATGTAGGACATCGGTCCGCCGCGATAGACCCCGTCCGAGGTGCGCTCGCGATAACGGATCGCCAGGCTGCCCTCGGCAAAGGCAAGCGCCATGCCGAACAGCGCAGTGATCCACATCCAGAAGATCGCGCCGGGCCCGCCGAGCGTGATCGCGGTTGCAACGCCGGCGAGATTGCCGGTGCCGACCTGGCCCGAAAGCGCGGTCGAAAGCGCGGCGAACGGCGAGATCTCGCCTTCGCCTTCGCTCTTGCGCCCCGCAAACAGCCCCTTGAACGCGCTCCCCAGCTTGACGATCGGATAGAACCGCAGGCCCACCATGATCCACAGGCCAGCGCCCAGCAGGATGATCGTCATCGGCGGGAAGGGGATGACCTCAACGCCGTTCCAGGTTCCCACCCAGATGAAGTCCGAAACATTTGTGATCGGCGCGATCCATGCCTCTGCGCCGCCCGGTTGTGCTGTCATGTGCGGAATGTGTCCTGTGATTGTCGGCCCCGAAAGCGGGCACGCTAGTTTGCCGCGCAGCAAAACGAAAGACCTTCAGTGCAAGCGGCGCAATTGCGCGGCATTGCTTGCATTTTGCCCGCAGCGGGCATATTGCGCGCATTGTCTCCTGAAATTGGTGTGTTCCCGAGCCCGTCCGGCGATCTTGTCCCGGAGGGCGATGAGCCCTACCTGAAAGCGAGGCAACCCGAGTTTCTGACGCCGAAAATATTGGAAGAAAGCGCCCGATCATCATGGCTGAGGCCCCCAAGAAGAAGACCACCGTCCCCGAATTTCTCAATCAGGTTCGCGCGGAAACCTCAAAGGTCGTCTGGCCGACGCGCGAGGAGACGGTGCGCACGGCGATCTTCGTCTTCATCATGATGGTGCTGTTGTCGCTGTTCTTCCTCGGTGTCGACAGCGCGTTCAACGCCGTCGTCAAGTTTCTCCTCACGCTCGCCTGAGCGCGCTTTTCTCAAGGATAATCCATGTCCCGCTGGTACATCATCCATGCTTATTCCGGCTTCGAGCACAAGGTGAAGGAAGCGATCCTGACCGAGGCCGAGCGGCTTGGGCTGTCCGAAGGCGTCGAGGAAATCGAAGTGCCGACCGAGACGGTCACCGAAGTCAAGCGCGGCAAGAAGATCCAGGTCGAGCGCAAGTTCATGCCGGGCTACGTGCTCGCCAAGCTGCGGATGAACGATGACATCTACCACCTCGTCAAGAACACCCCCAAGGTGACGGGCTTTCTGGGCAACAACAACAAGCCGCAGCCGATTTCCGAAAAGGAGGCGGCGCGCTATTTCGGCGGAGTCGAGGAAGCCAAGGCCGCACCCAAGCAGGATGTCACCGTCGATTACGAGATCGGCGATTCGGTCAAGGTGCTCGACGGGCCGTTCGCGAGCTTCAACGGCGTGGTGGAAGAGCTCGATTTCGACAAGACCAAGGTCAAGGTCTCGGTTTCGATCTTCGGCCGGGCGACCCCGGTCGAGCTCGATTTCGAACAGGTCGAATTGATGAAGTGACGGCCCCTGCGGGGCCGTCCGACGCGAGGAGCAACGCTGATGCCTTCTGCCTCTTTGGCAAACCTCCTCAATGCCGCTGCGCTGATCGTGCTGTCGGCCTGGGCCTATCTGGGCTCGGACGATCCCTCGCTCACCGCGCTCATTCCCGGCGGGTTCGGGATGGCCTTGCTGCTCTGCCAGCAGGGCGTGATCCGCGAGAACAAGGCGATCGCGCATGTGGCGGCGGTGCTCACGCTGGTGGTGCTGATTGCGCTGTTGATGCCGCTCAGCGGTGCGATCGGGCGCGGCGATACGCTTGCCATCGTGCGGACCGGGCTGATGGCGGCGACCAGCCTCGTTGCACTCATCGCCTTCGTCCAGAGCTTCATCGCGGCGCGTAAGGCGCGGCGGGCCGCTTGAGCCCGCTGGGCCCGGCAGGGTCGCGAGCGGCGCGGTGAAGACCCGCCCCGCGATCTGCCAGCGCAAGCGCCGCTATGCCGCGCGCGAGGAGGCGGAGGCTGCCGCTGCGCGCGCCCGGATCAAATTGCGCGTTTATCGCTGCGCGCTGTGCCGCGAATACCACCTCACCAGCCGCACCAAGGGGATGAAGACCCCGGCCCACGAACTGGAGCGCTAGCCGCGCTGGCGGGTGCGGATCAGGCGGAAACGGCGGACCGGCTCCGAGGCCACACGCACCGGGGCGATCTCGACCCGGCAATCGGGCGCGACGAGCCGCTGGTAGAGCCGCTCGAACACCGCGCCATACCATTCAAACGTGCTGCCGGGCACCGGGATCGCATCCCCGGCACCCGTTCGGTCGATCGTGAATGCCCAGGCGCTGTGCGGCCGGAAGGCGCCGGCGCCGATGAAAGTCCAGGCGTGTCGGCCGATGGCGTGCATCAGCAGCGGCGCTGCGAGCTGTGCTGGCAGGACGCACAGCAGCGCGGCGGCGGGGGCCGGGATGCGGTTGGCGATAATGTAATCGGCGGTGCGCCGGGCGGCCTCGCGGGCGATCGCCAGGCCTTGGACCGGCTCGCGGATCAGCAGCGCGCGATGCAGAAGCAGCGCCTCGCTCTCGGGGATCATCGCCGCTGTGCCCGGCACCGCTGCGATCCGCGCGCTCGCCAGCACCGCCGCGTTGGCCGCTGGCCCCAGCCGCTGCGCCATCGTCTCGGCCAGATGGATCACCGCATGGGGTCCGATCAGCGCCCCGCCGCGGGGCTCAGGCTGGCGCTCTGCGTTGAGCGGCTCGGCGGCAAGTGGCTCGGCGGTGAGGGACGCTTCAAGCGACATCGATCCGATCCCGTGTGCGTTCCTCGCGCCGCTCTTGCCCGCGCTGCTTCATCTGCCCGCGCACCGCCTCGCGCCGCGCCTTCGCCTGCGCCGAGCGATCGGCATTGGTCTGCCAGTCGGTCGCGGCTTCGGCGGCTACTGTGCGGCTCTCGTCGAAATGCCAGTCGAGCTGTTTCTTCGTCTGCGGCCCCCAGTAACCCGCCTTGCCCAGATCATAGAAGCTACGCTTGAAGCCGGCGCGCAGGAAGGCATAGAGGCAGCCCAGCAGATAGCGCCGCCTGAAGCCGGTGCCGCGCCAGGGATAGTGGAACAGCGCCTTTTGCATGTAGAACCGGCGGTAGTTCTTCATCACCCCGTTGAGCAATTCGCCGCGCTCCATCGCTGCGGGCTTCATGATCGGGGTGACGAAATTGTATTTGCTGAAATCGTGGATCTCGACCTGATCCTTGATCTCCTCGAACAGCGGGGTGAACGGCCAGGGGGTGTACATCGCCCAGTTCGCCAGATCGGGCTGCCAGTCCCACGCCATGCGATAGGTTTCCTCGAGCGTCTCCTCGGTCTCGTTGTCGAGCCCGACGATGAACTGCGCCTCGACGAAGATGTCGGCATCGCGCAAGAGCTTGATCGCCTGCTTGTTCTCCTCGACCTTGGTCTCCTTGTTGAACCGGTCGAGCTTCATCTGCGCCGCGGCTTCGGTGCCAAGGCTGACATGGACGAGCCCGGCCTTGCGGTAGAAGCCCAGCAATTCGCGGTCGCGATAGATGTCGGTGACGCGGGTGTTGATCCCCCATTTCACCTTGTCGGGCAGGCCGCGGTCGATCAGCTCCTGGCAGAACTGGATGAATTTCTTGCGGTTGATCGTGGGTTCCTCGTCGGCGAGGATGAAGAAACCGACGCCGTGTTTCTCGTGCAGCTCCTCGATCTCGTCGACCACGTCCCTGGGGTCGCGGATGCGGTAGTCGCGCCAGAATTTCCATTGCGAGCAGAACGAGCAGGTGAACGGACAGCCGCGCGCCAGATTGGGGATCGCGACGCGGGTTCCGAGCGGCAGATATTTGTAGAGATTCCAGTCGAGCACGTCCCAGTCGGGCTTGAGCTTGGACATGTCCTTGATCGTGTCGGCGGCCGGGGTGGCGATGATCTGGTCGCCGTCGCGAAAGGCGAGGCCCTTGATGCTCGCGCGGTCCTCCATCAAGCGGCCTTGCGCGATCGCGCCGAACAGTTCGAGCGCGATCTCCTCGCCCTCGCCGCGCACGATCACATCGATATGCGGGGCCTCGGCGAGCACCTGTTTGTACATGAAGGTCGCGTGGATCCCGCCCAGCACGCGCACTGCTCCCGGCACGGTCAGGGCGGCGATTTCGAGCACGCGCTCGGCGGCATAGATCGAGGGGGTGATCGCGGTCGTCCCCACGACATCGGGCTGGAGCTCGCGCATCCGCCGCTCCAGCTCGGCATCGTCGACCTCTTGCGTCATCGCATCGATGAAGGTGATGTCGGTGAACCCGGCGCGCTTCAGCGGCCCCGAAAGATAGGCGACCCAGGCAGGCGGCCAGGTCCCGGCGATCTCCGCGCCGCCCGAGCGATAATTGGGATGAACGAATAGAATGCGCACCGGCTTGCCCCTCTCCTGAAACCGTCAACCATATCGGTCCCTGCAATAGGGATGACTCGTGGCGCGGGCCGCTGCATTGCGCTGGATCAAATTGCGCCTGCCGTGCTGCTGTTGGGCGCGCGCACCCGCACTGCGGCGGGCGCGATTTTCCTACTCGGGTGCGGCGCGCTAGGTCCTAGGTATGACAATCCTGCGCTGCGCCCTGATCCGCTTTTCGGGATCGGTTTTACCGATCGAAGCGCCGTGTCATGAGCGGAGAGATTTTTGCGCCTGGACTGTGTAACAGGCGGTTCAGGCGGTCTCTACCCGCGACGAGCCGAGGCGGCTCGGCAGCGCGCGGCGGGGCTGCGAATCGCGACTTGCATTGGCGGCCAGAACCGCTATGTGGCCTCCTCCTCGCCGCCTTGGCGGATGAGGGCTGCCGTGCGGGAGGTCTGGCGCAAGCCGGCCGGTTGGACCGCTTACCATGAGGGCGCCTCGAAGGGCGCTCGACAGTGTGAAAGGAGGCCAGTGATGGCCAAGAAGATCGAAGGTTACATCAAGCTGCAGGTGCCTGCGGGCACCGCCAACCCCTCGCCGCCGATCGGCCCTGCTCTGGGTCAGCGCGGGGTCAACATCATGGAATTCTGCAAGGCGTTCAACGCCGCGACCGACAGCCTCGAGAAGGGCATGCCGATCCCGACGACGATCACGGTCTATGCCGATCGCTCGTTCACCTTCATCACCAAGTCGCCGCCGGCAAGCTTCCTCATCAAGAAGGCCGCCAAGCTCAAGTCGGGCTCGAAGGAGCCGGGCAAGGTCAGCGCTGGCACGATCACGCGCTCGCAGCTGGCCGAGATCGCCGAGACCAAGATGGCCGATCTCAACGCCAACGACATCGAAATGGCAACCCGCATCATCGAGGGCTCGGCGCGCTCGATGGGCCTTGAAGTGGTGGAGGGCTGATCCGATGGCAAAGCTGACGAAGAAGCAGAAGGTCGTGGCCCAGCTCGACCGCGAGAAGCTCTACTCGGTCGATGACGCGCTCGCGACGTTGCGTGAGCACAAGGCCAAGTTCGACGAAACGGTCGAGGTTTCGATGAACCTCGGGGTCGATCCGCGCCATGCCGACCAGATGGTGCGCGGGATGATTTCGCTGCCCTCGGGCACCGGCAAGGACGTGCGCGTCGCGGTGTTCGCGCGCGGCGACAACGCCGACAAGGCGCTTGCCGCCGGAGCCGACAAGGTCGGGGCCGAAGACCTCATGGAAGACATGCAGAACGGCAATCTCGACTATGACCGCGTGATCGCGACGCCCGACATGATGGGCGTGGTCGGGCGGCTGGGCAAGGTGCTCGGGCCCAAGGGCCTGATGCCCAATCCCAAGCTCGGCACGGTGACCCCCAATGTCGAGCAGGCGGTCAAGGATGCCAAGGCCGGCCAGGTCGAGTTCCGGGTCGAGAAGCAGGGCATCATCCACTCCGGCATCGGCAAGCTCTCGTTCTCGGACGATGCGCTGAAAGCCAACTTCAAGGCGCTGACCGAGGCGATCGTCAAGGCCAAGCCGTCAGGCGCGAAGGGCAAGTATGTCCAGAAGATCTCGCTGACCTCGAGCATGGGCCCGGGTCTCAAGATCGACATCGCCGAGGTGGAAGGCGCCTGATCGCTGAGCCAAGGGGGGCGCAAAAGCGTTTTCCTACAGGCGGACAGTGTGACACAGCAAAGGCCGGTGAGGGAAACCTCGCCGGCCTTTGCATGTGTGGCCGCCTGCAGGACCGGTGGCGCAATTGCCTCTCTGCACTAACAAACCTCAATGGGGCGCTCGCGGAAAGATCGGGGAATTGAAGCGTTGATTTCGCAAAGGAGTCAGTCCCATGAACCTGAAGATCATTCTCATCGTGCTCGGCGTCGCGGTCACCATTGCAACCTTCTTCATCGAAACCCGGCTTGCGCCGGTGATCGGTGCAGCGCTGCTTTTCGCAGGGATACTCTATGGCTGGGCGGCCAACCGCAGCGCGGGCACGGCGAACCAACGCCGCGCCGACGAGGCGACCGAACGCCAACGCAAGATGCACACCGGACCGCGTTCCTGAGCGAGGCGTTGAGGGCGCGCGACTGGCAAGAGCGCGTCGCGATAAACGCAACCAAATCCGCCTCTCCGACGAACGGCGATCGCGGGCCGCTGACGGTTAGCCCGTACTCTTGTCTTTCGGACAAGAACACACATGTTATGGTCAACGTCCCCGCGCCGCACGGCGCTCGAGGACGATAGCCTATACTGGCGCCAAATCGGCAAATGCCGCAAGATCTGTTCTAAGGAGACACCATGATCGATCCCAAGTGGTTTGTCCTGGGCGTGGGGCTCGGGGCGTTTGCTTTGGCGGCAAACTATGACATGCGGCTCGGCATCGCGTCGGGCGTGGTCCTCGCGGCGTGCTTTGCGCTCTATCTCCTGATCAGCTACAGGCTCTCGATCGAGCCTGGGCAGGACGGCTCGAACCGCGTCAAGCTCGCCCGGCGGCTGGCGCTGCTCTCGCGCAATCGGCGCGATGCGCAAAAGCAGGAAGCGCGCGCGCAGGCGGCACGCGACGTCGCGTGATCGCGGCTTGGCTCAGATCCCGCCCGGGGTGAAATCGTAGCCGCAGGTCGCAAGGCCATCGCACAGCGCCTCAATGCAGGCGCCAAGATCTTCCCTGCTGGTCGAGCGGACCACGAAGTTGGCGCCGACCCGGCCTTCGCGAAAGAACGGGTAGGAGCCGATCTGGCAATTGTCGTGGCGTTGCTCGACCTCGCGCAGCAATTGCGCGACCTCGCTCTCGGCGACCCAGCAGCCGATCGTCTCGGTCAACAGCGGGGCGCCGCCCTCGAGCTGGCCCGTCAGCGCATCGAGCATCCCGGCAGTGATGTGGGGGACGCCCGCCATCAGGATGACATTGCCGCGGCGGATGCCGGGAGCGCCCGACATCCGATTGGGGATCAGCTGCGCGCCCTCGGGCACGCGCGCCATGCGCAGCCGCCCCTCGTTGAGCCCGCCCTTGTCGGCATAGTAGCGCTCGAGCAGCGCGCGCGCCTCGGGGTGGATGACGACGGGGACACCGAGCGCCTTGGCGACCGCGTCGACGGTGATGTCGTCATGGGTCGGGCCGATGCCGCCGGTGGTGAAGAGGTAGTCGTTGGCCGCGCGCAAGGCATTGACTGCGGCGATGATGCGCGGCTCGTCGTCGGCCACAACGCGCACTTCGGCCAGGCGGATGCCCTGCACCTGAAGCCAGCTGGCGACCTGCGCGATGTTCTTGTCGTGGGTGCGGCCCGACAGGATCTCATCGCCGATGATGACGAGCCCTGCGGTCCAGATCTTCTCGGGGGGATTCATGCTGGCAGGTTTAGGAGAAGTGCTCCGACATTGCCACTGGCAAGAGCGTCTTCCTATTCTGCCGCCTCGAGCTGCTCCTCGGGCACCTGCGCGTTGGCTCCCGGTGTGGTGAAGGTCAGGATTCCGTCATCGACCGGATCGCTCGCCAGAAGCTTCCTGTCGGCCAGGTATTCCTGGTTGAGCCGCCAGGGATAGGAGGTCGCGTTCCTGGGGTTGATGTCCTTGGCCCGCGCAAGATAGCCGCTCGAGAAGCCTTCGAAGATGTCTTCCTCGTCGATCTGAGCTTCCATTTCGGCAGTCATCACCGGGTTGGCGATGGTCGCACCCTTGCGGCGCATCTCGCCCAGCACCCGGCAGACATAGTCCGAATTGATGTCCGCGCGCAGCGTCCAGCTCGCGTTGATATAGCCGAACACCACCGCGAGATTGGGCAGGTTCGAATACATGCAGCCCTTGTAGTAATAACGCTGCGAGAAATCCACGGGGGTGCCATTCAGGCTGATCGCGATCTTGCCCGCGATGGCAAGCTTGAGGCCGGTCGCGGTGACGATGATATCCGCCTCGATCAGGTCGCCCGAGGTGAGCCGCACGCCCTCCTTCTCGAAGCCCGCGATGTGTCCCGTCACGATCTCGGCCTTGCCCGCCTTCATCGCCTCGAACAGGTCATCGTCAGGGACCAGGCACAGGCGCTGCTCCCACGGATTGTAGGGCGGGGTGAAGGCCTCGCGGTCGAAATCGGGGCCGAGCGCCTTCTCGATCCCCTTGTAGAGCGCCTGCTTGACCTTCTCGGGCTTGGTGCGCGCGGTCTTGAAGGCGATGTCCTGGAACTTGATGTTCTTCCAGCGGGTCAGCCGGTAGGCGAGCTGTTCGGGCAGGAGCTTGCGCAGCAGATTGGCGACCTTGTCCTTCGCCGGCCGCGCGAACATCCAGGTCGGCGTGCGCTGGAGCATCGTCACATGCGCTGCCTTGTCGGCCATCGCGGGAACGATCGTCACCGCGGTTGCGCCCGAGCCGATCACCACCACCTTCTTGCCGGCGTAATCGAGGTCCGCGGGCCAGAATTGCGGGTGGATCACCTGCCCTTCGAACTCGCCGAATGTGAAGCCCGCATCGTGCGGCTCGTCGTAATCGTAATAGCCCGAGCCGAGATAGAGAAAGTTGGCGGTGAGCTGAGTGCGCGAGCCGTCCTCGAGTTCCAGCTCGACATGCCAGCGCGCCTCATCCTCGCGGAAATCAGCCGCGATCACCTTGTGCCCAAAGCGGATCTTGTCACGAATGCCGCGTTCATCGACGATCCGGTGGAGATAATCGAGGATGGCGGGCGCATCGGCGATGCTCTTCTCGTGGCGCCACGGCTCGAAATCGAAGCCCAGCGTGTGCATGTCGCTATCCGAGCGGATGCCGGGATAGCGGAACAGGTCCCACGTCCCGCCAAGCTTCTCGCGGCGCTCGACGATCGTGTAGGAGTGGTGCGGCGCTTTCATCTGCATGTGCGCCGCCATCCCGATGCCGGAGATCCCGGCACCAACGATCAGCACATCGAAATCGGGAGGCGTGGCAAGCATGGTGTGTTTGAGCCCTCTGTTCTCTCTCGGGCATCAATTCAACCACAGGCGCAGGCCAAAAGCGAGTCTTGATGGCAAATCGCAACTGATCGGGCCAATGGTCAGGATGGCTACGCCGCAGAGCGCTTGGTCGAATCGTGCGCTGAGCGGGGGGTGACGCGGCGCATTGCAGGCGTTAGGCGCGCCTCATCATGCAACACACCTCGCGCAATCTCGCTTCTGCCCTGGCACTGGTGCTCGCTTCCCCGGCCATGGCGCAGGAACTCCCGCCGATGAGCGCGGCGGATGAGGATGGCGGCGCTGAGGACGAGGCGTCTGGCGAGGACACCAGCGAGCCCGCACCGAGCCGCGAGATCGTGGTCACGGGCGAAGGGCTCGAACAGGCGCTCTCGGTCGGCGTCTATTCGGTCACCGAGCTCGGCCGCGAGACGATCCTTTCGAGCGCTTCGGGGCGGATCGAGGATGTGCTCGAGAATGTCGCGGGGTTTCAGCAGTTTCGCCGTTCGGACAGCCGCTCGTCCAATCCCACCGCGCAGGGCGTCACACTGCGCGGGATCGGCGGCAATGCAACGAGCCGGGCGCTGGTCCTGCTTGACGGGGTGCCGCTCGCCGATCCGTTCTTCGGCTACGTGCCGCTGAGCGCGATTGCCCCCGAGACGCTGGCGCGCATCCGGGTGACGCGCGGCGGCGGGGCGGGGCCGTTTGGCGCAGGCGCGCTGACCGGCACGATCGAGCTCGAAAGCGCCGATGCGGCAACGCTGGGCCCGGTGTCGGCAAGCGCGCTGGTCAACGATCGCGGCGAGACCGAGGCGAGCGCGGCGATCTCGCAAGCTGTCGGCGGCGGCTTCATTGTCGCGAGCGGGCGCTGGGACCGGGGGCGCGGCTTCTTCACGACGCCCGAGGCCGAGCGCGTGCCGGCCACCGCCCGCGCGGCATTCGAGAGCTGGCAGGCGGGGCTGAGAGGGGTCTTCCCGCTGGGCCAGACAAGCGAGGTGCAGCTGCGCGCCAGCGCGTTCGAGGATGATCGCACATTGCGCTTCGAAGGCGCGGACTCGCGGGTTGAGGGCCAGGATGCGAGCATCCGGCTGATCGGCCGGGGCGAGTGGCAGTTCGAGGCGCTGGGCTATGTCCAGGCGCGCGATTTCAGCAACATCGTGATCTCCTCGACCCGGTTCACCCCCGTGCTCGACCAGCGCGAGACTCCCTCGACCGGGATCGGCGGCAAGCTGGAGGTGCGCCCGCCGATCAGCGAGGCGCATGAGGTGCGCATCGGCGTCGATTATCGCCGTGCGGATGGCGAGCTCGAGGAATTCGCCCTGAGCGCCTTCACCGGTGCGCTCACTGAGGCGCGCCGCGCCGGCGGCGTGACGACCAATCTTGGCCTCTTCGTCGAGGACGACTGGACGATCGGCCCGATCCTGGTGACGGGCGGCCTGCGGCTCGACAACACCCAGATCGACGACGGCTTCTTCCGCGCGCGCAATCCTGCCGGAGACATCGTGAGCGAGACCGTCTCGCCCGATCGCTCCGATTGGGCGCTGAGTTGGCGCGCGGGTGCGCTGTTCTATGCCTCGCGTCGGCTCGAGGTGCGCGCTGCGGCCTATACCGGGCTGCGCCTGCCGACGCTCAACGAGCTATACCGGCCCTTCGTCGTCTTCCCGGTGGTGACGCTCGCCAACCCTGCGCTCGAGAACGAGCGGCTCGAAGGCTTCGAGGTGGGGCTCGATTGGTATCCCGATCCCGATACCCGCCTCTCGCTCACCGCGTTCGAGAACCGGGTCAAGAACGCGATCGCCAACGTGACGCTCGAGCCCGACCTGCGCCAGCGGCAAAACCTGCCAGCGATCGATGCCCAAGGGATCGAGGCGACACTCGGGCTCACCCGCGGTCGGATCAGCCTCGATGCCTCGCTCGCCTACACCGATGCGACCATCGCGGGCGAGGGGGCGAGCCTCGCGCTCGATGGCAACCGCCCTGCGCAAACGCCCGAATTCGCCGCTTCGGCAACGCTCGCCTGGCGCCCACGCGATGGCTGGCGGGTGGCAACCACGCTGCGCCACGTGAGCGCCCAGTTCGAGGATGATCAGGAGACAGACCGCCTCGTGCCCGCGACCACGCTCGATCTGTTTGCCGATATTGCGCTTGCTGGGCGATTGTCGCTGGTTTTGCGAGGAGAGAACCTGTTCGATGAGGAAATCGTCACGCGCAATGCGGGCGGCGTGATCGATCTTGGCGCGCCGCGCACCGTATGGGCCGGGCTTCGCCTTGGTTTCTAGGCGAAGCAACCACGCGCAACATAATTAGGCAATTTCTCACCACCGCGATGTCATGCTGCGGCGCAGCACACTGTGTTGCATTTCTGCATCATTATAAAAAGAAGCTTTGGTGACGCTTGGCAGGCGCAGCAGCGCTGATAGTCTCCCGTCCACCCGAGACAAAAGCCGGAAAAACGGCAGCTCGAGTTTTGTGGAGAGGAGCCCTTATGAATCGCAAACTTGCAGCTTTTGCTGCAAGCCTCATGGCTTGCAGCGCGTTCACCGTACCCGCCTTTGCCCAAGAGGCGCCCGAAGTGCCCGAAGGGCTCGAGGCGCCGCCAGTGACCGACGGTCGGGTCATCATCGTGACCGCAACCCGGCGCGCGCAGGACGTCCAGGACATCCCGCTCGCGGTGACTGCGATCGCCCCGGAGCAGCTCGAGGCCCAGCGCGTCGTCAACATCCAGCAGATCGCCGCGCTCGCTCCCAGCTTCACGGCCAGCCAGGCCCAGCTCGCCTCGGGCTCGGTGGTGCTGCGGGTGCGCGGCATCGGGACGACCTCGAACAATATCGGCTTCGAGAGCGCGGTCGGCATTTTCATCGACGGCGCCTATCAGGCCCGGCCCGGTGTCGCATTGGGTGAATTCGTCGATGTCGAGCGGGTCGAGGTGCTGCGCGGGCCGCAGGGCACGCTGTTCGGCCGCAACACTTCGGCCGGCGCGCTCAATGTCATCAACAATCGCCCCGATGTGACCGAGTTCGGCGGCTTTGTGAACGCCGAATACGGCGCATTCAACGAGATCAGCCTGCAGGGTGCGGTCAACGCGCCGCTGGTGAAGGATACGCTCGCGGTGCGCCTGACCGGCGCCTATCGCGAGCGCGACGGGTTCCTGACGGTGGTCGACCGCAATGGCGCTGAAATCGGCGAGACCAACGATGTCGATCAATATCTCATCCGCGGACAGATCGGGTGGGACACCGATAGCGGCCTGCGCGGCCGGATCATCGCCGATTTCTCGAACAGCCAGTCAAGCTGCTGCGGCGCGATCGAGCTCTACCAGTCCCCGCTGATAACCGGCGGCGCTTATGCCGCAGTCGGCCTCGGCCTCAACGGCGGTAACGGACAGCCCAGCGTCGCGACCACCCCGTTCGACCAGACTGGCTTCGAGCAGGCGATGGACAATCGCACTGTATCGGCCAATTCCGTGCCGCGCGCCGATGTCGACAATTATGGGGTCACCGGCGAGTTCGAATTCCCGCTCTCCGACAGCGCCGATCTCATCTTCATCGGTTCGTGGCGCAAGTATGAGAGCTTTGAAGCCTACGACACCGATTTCAGCGGCGCTGACCTCTTCAACGTCGATGCGCTCAATCTTGAGCTTGAAACCTGGACCGCCGAATTGCGGCTCCAGGGCGAGAGCTTTGGGGGTCGGCTTAACTACATGATCGGCGGGTTCTTTTCGGACGAGACCATCGATCAGTCGATCAGCTTCTCACTCGGGCAGGATTACGGCGAGAATGTCGGCGCGCTGCTGTTTGTGCCGACCGGCGGCGCGCTTGGTCCCAATCCGCTGACGGTGTTCACCGGGGTCGATCCGGCGGGTACCCGCAACACCAACCGCTTCCAGCAAAATGCGCTGAGCTACGCGATCTTCACGCACAACTCGTTCGAGATCGCCGATGGCCTCGAGCTGACCTTGGGCGCGCGCTATTCGTTCGAAGAGAAGGACGGCGGCTTTACCCAGACCTCGGTTGATAACCAGATCTGCCCGGCTACGCTTGGCGCGTTTGGTGCTGGCGTTATCCCAGGCGCGCTGGTGCCGACCTTCATCGGCCTGGGTTGCTTCGGCTTCACCGCGCCTGCCGACCTGCCCCAGGCGGCCTTCCTGCCGCTGCCGCGCACCTTCCAGTCCGAATTCGACGATGAGGAGCTGATCTACACGATCAAGCTGGGTTATGAATTCGACAACACCACCAATGTCTACGGCAGCTTCACCCATGGCTATAAGGCGGGCGGCATCAACCTTGACACCACGGCTGCGGTGGGCGGAGCCGATCCGACCTTCCGCTCCGAACTGGTCGATGCGTATGAAGTGGGGCTCAAGACGCGTCTTCTCGATAATGCTGTGGTCCTGAATATCGCCGCCTTTTGGGAGGACTTCACCGACTTCCAGGTCCTGGAATTCACCGGGACGGCGTTCCAGACCTTCAACGTGCCGAAGGCGCGCACGCGCGGTATCGAAATCGAGAGCGTGATCCGCCCTTCCGACGAACTGACGTTCAATGTTGGAAGCACCATCCTCAAGGCGGATTATCCGGAGGATTGCGCCGGGGATCAGACGGCGGTCCAGGTGGTCTCGCTGTGTGGCTTCGAGCTCACCAACGCACCGCAAATCGTTGCGCTGTTCGGCGGGACCTGGGAGAAGCCGCTCAGCGACAACGTCGAATTCTTCCTGACCGGGCAGGTGCGGATGGAAGCCGATCAGCGCACCTCGACGCAAGGGATCGTGCCGCCCGGAGCGGCTGAAATCGCTGCAGCGGGAAGCCTTCAGGCCGCGATCGATGCAGCCCCGCTGATCGTGGCGGACGTGCAGGACGGCAAGGCCTTCATCAACCTTCGCGCCGGATTCCGGTTCGGGCCGGATGCGAATTATGCCATCGAGGGATGGGTGACCAACCTCACCGACGAGGTTGTGCGCGGGGTGACCTTCAACACCACGCTGCGCGGCTCGGGAGCGGTCAATTCGCGCTCGGCCTTCACCCTCCCGCCGCGGCAATACGGCGTCACACTGCGCGCGAGATTTTGATTTTTGGACGCAGCCCCATCCGGGGCTGCGTCCTTGCTAGACGGCCTTCGCTCCGCTGCGGCCCCGCTGCGGGCGGGCGGTCGCCCGTGCGACGTTTACGGCGTCGTTGCGGGGCGCCTTTCCCATACCGAACTTTGAACGGCTGCGAAGCAGCGGCGAGGCCACGCGGCCGCCCCGCAGGTGCCCCGGAGCGAAGCGGAGGGAATAGCACCGAGGACGTGCCCCCGGATGGGGGCACGCATCACATACTCCGCGCGATCAGCATCTTCATGATCTCGTTCGAGCCGCCGTAGATCCGCGCGATGCGGGTGTCGCGATACATCCGGGCGATCGGATAATCGTTGATGTAGCCCGCGCCGCCGTGGAACTGCAGGCACTTGTCGACGACCTCGGATTGCAGCTCGGTCACCCAGTATTTGGCCATGCTGGCGGTGGCGACATCGAGCTTGCCTTCGAGCAGCTTGGCGATGCAATCGTTGACGAACACCCGCGCCGCGGTGCCGCGCGCCTTGAGGTCGGCGAGGGTGAATTGGGTGTTCTGGAAATCCCAGATCGTCTTGCCGAAGGCCTTGCGGTTTTTCACGTAGTCGACCGTGACATCGAGCGCCTTCTCGATCCCGGTCATGGCACCCATCGCTATCACGAGGCGTTCCTGGGGCAATTCGCCCATCAGTTGGTAAAAGCCCTTGCCCTCGACCCCGCCGAGCAGATTGTCGGCCGGGATGAAGACGTTGTCGAAGAACAACTCGGAGGTGTCCTGCGCATCCAACCCGATCTTGTCGAGCTTCTTGCCGCGCGCGAAACCGTCCGCGCCGTCGGTCTCGAGCAGCAGCAGCGAGATGCCCTTGGCCCCTTCGCTGGGATCGGTCTTGGCAACGACGATGATGAAATCGGCGAGCTGACCGTTCGAGATCCAGGTCTTCGAGCCGTTGAGGCGGTAGCCGTTGCCGTCCTTCAATGCGGTGGTCTTGATCGCCTGGAGGTCGGAGCCGGCATCGGGCTCGCTCATCGCGATCGCGCTGACGAGGTCGCCGCTGACGAGGCGGGGGAGGTATTTGTGCTTCTGCTCCTCGGTCCCGTGGCGCACCAGATAGGGCAGGATGATGGTGTTGTGCAGGCTCGCGGCGAAGCCTTCGACCTCGTGTTTGGCCTGTTGGTCGATCACCACCATGTCGTGCCGGAAATCGCCGCCATGCCCGCCATATTCCTCCGGCACCGAGACGCCGAGCAGGCCCGCCGCGCCAGCCTCGCGCCAGAATTCGCGTTCGACCTGGCCATCCTCGCGCCATTTGTGGACGCGCTTCTCGGGCGCGTGCTGCTGGTAGAACTTGCCGACGGCATCGGCGAAGATCGCGATTTCCTCGTCTTCCATGAAAGCGGGTTGCGGCACGTCGATGACGGGCATGGTGGTTCCTCTCTCGATTGATCTTTAACGACTTATTGCGAAGCGCTCACTTGCCAGTCCAGTTGGGCTTGCGCTTTTCGGCGAAGGCGGCGGCGCCTTCGCGCGCGTCTTCAGATACGAACACCGGCGCGATCAGCTGCGTCTGGCGGGTGTAGCGTTCGTCCATCGGCCAGCCGCGCGATTGCTTGATGATCTGCTTCGAAACCTTCACCGCGAGCGGCCCGTTGGCGGCGATCCGCGCGGCCAGCGCCTTGGCCGCGTCGAGCGCCGGGCCATCAGTCACTTCGTTGATGAGGCCGATCTGGTAGGCGCGCTCTGCCCCGATGAAATCACCGGTCAAAGCGAGTTCCATCGCGACGCGCTCGGGGATCTGGTCGGGCAGCATCATCACGCCGCCTGCGGCAGCGACAAGCCCGCGCTTGGCTTCGGGAATGCCGAATTTCGCGTCTGTGTGCGCGACCACGAGATCGCAGGCGATCATCAGCTCGAGCCCTCCGGCCAGGGCATAGCCTTCGACCGCCGCGATCAGCGGCTTGGCCGGCGGCGCCTGCACCACCCCGCCAAAGCCGCGGCCCTCGACGATAGGGCTCTCGCCGCGCAGGAACCCCTTGAGGTCCATCCCCGAACAAAAGGTGCCGCCCGCGCCCGTCAGGATACCGACGCGCAAATCGTCCTCGGCATCGAGCCGGTCCATCGCCGCCGCAATCCCTTGCGCCGCCGCCTTGGTCATCGCGTTCTTGGCTTCGGGCCGGTTGATCGTGACGATCAGGATGCCATCCTCGACCTCGGTCAGAACTTCCTCGTGCGGGGTGTCGCTCACGTTTCTCTCCGGTGTTTAGCGTTTTGATGCGCAACTGATTGTTGTGCGCGTGGTGCAGTGGGTTTACGCAGGCGTCAACCGGATTCATCGCAAAAACGAGTGAGAGAGGATACCCATGGCACAGGCTTACATCATCGACGCCGTTCGCACCCCGCGCGGGATCGGCAAGCAGGGGAAGGGAGCGCTGGCCGCCTCTCATCCCCAACACCTCGCCGCGACCGTGCTCAAGGCGATCAGGGAGCGCAACAATCTCGATACGAGCACGGTCGATGACGTGATCTGGTCGGTCTCGACGCAGGACGGGATGCAGGCGGGCGATCTGGGGCGGATGGCCGCGCTCGATGCAGGCTATGACATCACCTCTTCGGGCACCACGCTCGACCGGTTCTGCGGCGGCGGGATCACCAGCGTCAGCCTTGCCGCAGCGCAGGTGATGAGCGGGATGGAGGATTGCGTCGTTGCCGGTGGCACCGAGATGATGAGCCTCACCGCTGCGATGATGCAGGAGAAGATGCGCGCCGGGATCAAGCCGCCGATGATGGGCAGCTACAACGAGCGGCTGCAGGCAGTTCACCCGCAAAGCCATCAGGGCATTTGCGGCGATGCGATCGCGACGATCGAGGGCTTTACGCGGCAAGAGCTCGACGAAGTCGGCTACCGCTCGCAGAAGCGCGCGGCGGAAGCGATCAGCGAGGGGCGGTTCGCCAAGTCGCTTGTGCCGGTGGTGGCGGACGATGGAACGGTGGTGCTCGACCGCGAGGAATTTCCGCGCCCGCAGACGACGATGGACGATCTCGCCAAGCTCGAGCCCGCCTTCACCAAGATCGCCGACGTGCCTTTGGACGCGAACGGCACGACCTTTCGCGGGCTCATCAACCAGAAATATCCCGATGTCGAAATCCAGCATTTCCACCATGCGGGCAACAGCTCGGGCGTGGTCGACGGCGCGGCCGCAGTGCTGATCTGCTCGAAGGACTACGCGGTCAGGCACGGTCTTAAACCGCGCGCCCGGATCGTCCAGACCGCCAATATGGGCGATGATCCCACGCTCATGCTCAACGCGCCGGTGCCTGCGGCGAAGAAGGTGCTCGAGAAGGCGGGGATGACGCTGGAGGATATCGACCTGTTCGAGATCAACGAGGCATTTGCCGTGGTCGCTGCCAAGTTCGTGCGCGATCTCGGGCTCAGCTGGGACAAGGTCAACGTCAATGGCGGCTCGATCGCGCTGGGGCATCCGATCGGCGCGACGGGATCGATCCTGATCGGCACAATCCTCGACGAGCTAGAGCGGCGCGAGCTCAAGACCGGTCTCGTCACGATGTGTGCAGCGGGCGGGATGGCGCCGGCGATCATCATCGAGCGGGTCGATGGCTTTGTCGACTGACATCGCTGACAATACGCCCGTCATCATCGGTGTCGGGCAGTTCTCGGAAAGGGTGGGCGAACCCGGTTACGCGGGACTGTCCTACATGGGACTGGGCGGACAAGCGCTGACGGCGGCGATTGAAGACGCCGAGGGCGGGTTGGTGCGGCCAAACGCGCTTGCAAATGCGATCGACACGCTTGCCGTAATCCGGGCCTTCGAAATGTCGCGGCCCGGCCGCGAGCCGCCTTTCGGCGCGCCCGACAACGTACCGCGCGCGCTCGCCATGCGGGTCGGCGCAAACCCGGCGCGGGCAATCCTCACCCCCACCGGCGGGCAGACCAATCAGCAATTGGTGGGCGAGTTTGCCAAGGACATCGCGGCGGGGAAGAGCCAGTGCGCGGCGATCGTCGGTGCAGAGGCGATCTCGACCGTGCTGGCGCTCACCGCCAAAGGCGAAAAGCCGGACTGGTCGCAAGCCGTTGGCGGCGATTTCGAGGATCAAGGCTTCGGGGTCGAAGAACTGATGGAGCCCGCGCTGTTCGCCCACGGCGCGAGCGGGGCTATCCCGCTTTATGCGCTGGCTGAAAATGCGCGGCGGGCGAAGCTGGGCATGGGGCTGGAGGATTACCGCCGCGCCATCGGCGAGCTGTTCGCGCCGTTCACCCGCGTCGCTGCCGCCAACCCGCACTCTGCCGCACCAGTCGAGCGAACTGCGGAAGAACTCGCCACGATCAGCGACCGCAACCGCATCGTGGCCGAACCCTACCCGCGCATGACCGTGGCGCGCGATCAGGTGAATCAGGCTGCCGCGATCATCCTCGCGAGCGCGGGCCTCGCGCGCGAACTCGGCGTGCCTGAGGCCAAGTGGGTCCACATCCATGCCGTCACCGCCGCCACGGAGCTGAAGCTGTCCGAGCGGCCCGACCTTGCCGCCTGCCCCGCCTCCATCGCCAGTGTCGAAGCCGCGCTGGCGCGGGCGGGGAAGAGGATGGACGAGATGGCCTATCTCGATTTCTATTCGTGCTTCGCGATCCCCGTCTTCAACCAGATCGACCATTTCGGCCTCGCGGTGGACGATCCGCGCGGGCTTACGCTGACCGGGGGATTGCCGTTCTTCGGCGGCGCGGGGAACAACTATTCGGCCCACGCCATCGCCGAGGCCGTCCAGCGCGTGCGCGCGATGCGCGGCAGCTTCGCGCTGGTGGGCGCGAATGGTGGCTGGATGAGCAAGTACGCAACCGGCATCTATTCGACCGACCCGGCCGACTGGTCGGGCGAGAAGCGGTTCGAAGTGCTGGCAAAGGCGCCGGAAGGCGTGCCCCCGGCGCAGGAGCCGGCAGGGTCGGCAACGCTCGAGACTTACACGCTGATGTCCGGCGAAGCGGGCGAGCGGGCGATCATCGTGGCGCGCAATGATGCAGGCGAGCGATTGTGCGCGAATGCCGATTTGGACCATGCCGGGACCGCTGCGTTGATCAGGGGCGGCTGGCCCTTCGGCGCCCGGCTCGAGATCGAGGCCATCGCTGCGGGACGCTATCTTGCCCGCGTGTCTGAATGACTGGTGGGTCCGAGACCCTACGCGGATTTGCGCGATTGCAATCCCCATGAGCCTGCGCTATATAGTTTCAATCGTAACCAGTTTGTAACGCGTTCGCCCGGGTCCGCTGCGCGCGGATCGGGCAATCGCAGATAGCCAGGACAAGCCTCACCATGAACCAGCCCGCACGCCTGCACCCCAACGATCTGTTCGACAATCCGGCCGGACTTGACGGCTTCGAATTCGTCGAATTCTGCGCGCCCGAGCAGGGCGTGCTCGAGCCCGTGTTCGAAGTGATGGGCTTTACCAGGGTGGCAAAGCATCGCAGCAAGGATGTGCATCTGTGGCGCCAGGGCGGGATCAATCTCATCGCCAATTACGAGCCGCGCTCGGCGGCATGGTATTTCGCGCGTGAACACGGCCCCTCGGCTTGCGGCATGGCATTTCGCGTGCGCGATGCGGCAACGGCGTATGCGCACCTGATCAAGCAGGGCGCCGAGCCGGTCCCCAACGAGCCCGGCCCGATGGAGCTGCGCATCCCCGCGATCCGCGGGATCGGGGAGGCGATCCTCTATCTGGTCGATCGCTATGCCGGCGACGAGCGTCGCGGCCTGACGATCTACGACATCGATTTCGATTATCTGCCGGGCGTCGATCCCTATCCCGAAGGGGCAGGCTTCCACACGATCGATCACCTGACCCACAACGTCTATTCCGGCCGCATGTCGTACTGGGCGGACTATTACGAGCGCCTGTTCAACTTCCGCGAGATCCGCTTCTTTGACATCAAGGGCGAATACACCGGCCTCACCTCCAAGGCGCTGACCGCGCCCGATGGCAAGATCCGCATCCCGCTCAACGAAGAGGGTGAGGGCGGCCCAAATATGAAGAGGGGCGGCCAGATCGAGGAATTCCTGAAGGCGTTCAACGGCGAGGGCATCCAGCATATCGCGCTGATCTGCGAGGATCTGGTCAAGTGCTACGATCGCCTCAAGCAGTTCGGCGTGCCCTTCATGACCGCGCCGCCCGCGACCTATTATGAGATGCTCGATGAGCGCCTGCCGGGCCACGGCGAGGATGTGAACGCGCTCAAGGCGCGCGGCATCCTGCTCGATGGCACCACGCAAAATGCAGATGGCTCGCTCGGCCAGCCCCGCCTGCTGCTGCAGATATTCGCGGAGGCGCAGGTCGGCCCGGTGTTCTTCGAATTCATCCAGCGCAAGGGCGACGACGGCTTTGGCGAGGGCAATTTCAAGGCGCTGTTCGAGAGCCTGGAGCGCGATCAGATCCGCCGCGGCGCGCTCGACGTGAGCGAGAAGGAACCGGCGCAATGAGCGCACAGGCCTCTTCTGCCTCCTCCCCGCACCCGGTTGCGCTGGGCGGGGTCCATCACGTCGCCTATCGCTGCCGCGATGCGAAAGAGACGGTCGAGTGGTATGCCCGCGTTCTCGGGATGGACTACACCACCGCCTTTGCCGAGGATCACGTGCCCTCTACCGGCGATTACGATCCCTACATGCACGTCTTCCTCGATGCCGGCGGCGGCAATGTGCTGGCCTTCTTCGAGCTGCCGAACCAGCCCGACATGGGCCGTGATCAGAACACCCCGCAATGGGTCCAGCACCTCGCCTTTCGCGTGGCCGATGAGGCGGCGCTGCTGGCGGCGAAGGACCATATCGTGGGTGAGGGCATCGAGGTGCTCGGTCCGACCCATCACGGCATCTTCAAGTCGATCTATTTCTTCGATCCCAATGGCCACCGGGTCGAGCTCGCCGCCGATATCGGCACCGACGAGCAATATGCCGAGCTCAAGCGCGTCGCGCCGCTGATGCTCGAAGAATGGAGCCGGACCAAGACGGCACCGCGCCATGCGGATTGGCTGCACGAGATCGCCCGCGCCGAACACGGGCGTTGAGCGCGCCCTTGCAACTGCACCGTGCCGGGCGGTGCTGGCTGTCGGCTCGCGTGCTTCGTTAACGTCGCTTCATCCTGTTCCTGGCGGGCTGAGACAATGCACCGCTAGGTCCCTGTTAACCGTTCGATAAACAGGCTGCTTCATGCTTGCGCAGCACCCCGTGTGGCAAGCGGGGTCAAGAGTTGGCATGTGAGGAACCTTCAGCCGTGTTCTCGATGAGCACAATCCGTGAAATGCGCGCAGCGCAGTCCGATGCGCTCGCCTTTGTGCTGGCGCTCGCGCTGGCGGTTGGCGCCATCCTCGCTGGCGCCGGAGGAACGCTCGAAGGCGCGATGCGGGCATTGCGCGAACCTGTGAGCGGAGCCGCTGCCGCAGTTCCTCAGACGCTTGCCTTGCTGCTGGTCGCGATGCTCCTGGGCGCTGCGATTTCAAGCCGGGGACGAGCCGCCCGCATCCCGCTTGAATCGGCGCTAGCCGTTTTCATGCTTGGTGCGGCGATGACCGCGCTCGCCGTTGCCCTCGATCGCTCGAGCGCGGTTTACCTCCCGCTTGGCGAAGCTGCCCTCTTCCTCGGCCTGTTCCTCGCCCTGCGCCTCGCGCTGGCGCTCAAGGCCCTGTGGCAGGACCAGCGCACGTTCGACCGCGCGACCGGCCTGCCCACGGCCCGCGCCCTGAGCCGCGCGCTGCGTTCGAGCCTCTCCGCCAGAGTGGCCGCCGCACGCATCCCTGACTTGGTGACGCCGTCAGCGGTGCTCAGCCTCGCCGAAATTGCGCAGCTCACCAAAGAGGCTGCGCGTCGGCTTTCGATCGTGAGCGATATCGAAGAGGTCCATCTGATCGCGCCGGGAATATTCGGCTGGATCATGCACCCGCAGGCGGGCGATGACAGCGACACCACGTTCGAGGCCGCGCGCGCCCTGTTCAACTCACCCTTCAACGTCGGCGGGCAGCGGATCGCACTGGTGCCGCATTTCGGCAGGGCACCGGGCTCGATTTCGGGTGCAGTCGCGGCAGCAGGCCTCGCGGCCGATCGCTCGCTGGTCTGGTCGTGCGTGACCAGCGCGGTCCTCGATGAACGGGTTTACCGCGAGCGGCTGCTCGGTGAGTTCGACGCGGCGCTCGCCAGCGGGGCGATCACGGTTCTCTTCCAGCCCAGGGTCGACCTTGCCAGTGGCAGGATTGCCGGCGCCGAATGCCTCGCCCGCTGGATAAGCCCGACTATCGGCGGGATCGCACCCGCCGATTTTGTGCCGATGCTCGAGGCACTTGGCAGACTGGCCGATCTCACCCGGTTCGTCGCCCGAACAGCAGCGGCGCGCGCGCTTGAGGCGCACGCACAGGGACATTCGCTGGTGTTTGCGGTGAAAATCGCGCCGAGCCTGTTGTTGGATCGCGCATTCGTCAGCGATATGCGGGCTATCCTCGATGGTTTGCCGCTGGGCCTCCTAGGCTTCGAGATCGCGCCCGGATCGGCGGCCGATCGCGAGGCGCACGCCGCGCTCGAGCTCTTCGCCAGCAGCGGTGCGCAGCTGTTCCTCGACGCAATCCCCACCACGCCTGAGCCGCCCGCATTATCCTTCGCGCAGGTCAAGCTTGACCATGCGCTCGCGCGTGCCCTGAGCGAGGGCGAAGACCATCGCAGCCGGTTCAGAGCGAGCGTCGCGAAGGCGCACGAAAGCGGGGTCAAGGTGGTTGCCCAAGGCGCCGAGACCCGCCCGATCCTCGAAGCAATGAAGGCATGCGGCGCTAACTTTGCGCAAGGCTGGGAGGTGGGAAAACCGATGCGCTGGGAAGACCTTGCGTTTGCGCTGGAGCGTCAGCGCCCGGCCAAGTGTGGCCTGGTCGAAGCGGCCGCCTGAGCCAGTGCGGACAAGCTCCGCGCCATTCGGATCGCCGCGCTTGCGGGGACCCTCACGAGCAGGCAATGTCGGCCCAAGCGGCAAGAAAGTGTGGAAAGGATGCATTGGAATTGCCCGTCCGACCCGTCCCAGCTACATTGATGGCAAGGTTTTCTTGTTCGTGTACGTAAGAATATGCCGCCAGGCGATCTTCGCAATCGGCCATGCTTCCTGCATCTCAGGCTCGGCTTTGCTGTTCCGGCTTGCAAAGGCCCTATGCGCCCTGCGAGCGGGGCTAAACAGGTGCAAGCTAATGAAATTTCGGGAGCTGGCGGCGGCCAGATGCGATTGCCTCGGCGCCAGATGCAATAATACCACAGTTTCACCACATTGTTGGCTGCTCGCTGCTGGCGGCGCCACAGGATGATGACAGCATGGACCCGGGGCCTTATGGCTTGCCCGGGTTCAACGTTCAGATTCGGCGTCTCAGGCTGAATTTGCCGTTGACATAAGCCCCACAGTTACGCTTAGAGGCAGTGGCTTCATGTATGGGCAAGCTGTCTGTAAGCGGGGCGGGTGATCGAAAAACGTGGCGGCGCAACGCCGTCGACAATGACTAACTGATGAGGGAGCTTTCAGTGAGCGAACAGCACAATCAAGGCTTGGGCGCGGAGCGCGAAGTCGCTGATCTTCCAGCCGAGTTTTTGGCGACTGATGGAAGCGCAGAGATTACGAACAATTCGGAAGAAGCTGGTGAAGCGCAAGCCGGCAAGGAAGCTCCAAAGGCAGTAACGCGGACCAGCGGTGGTCTTGCCAAGCTCGTCGAAGAGCGGACCGAACAGCGCGACCGTGACGACGACCAGGAAGAAGCCGCCGAAGAAGCCGAAGGCGAAGAGCAGGTTGCTGCTGCAGCCGGTGGTTCTGATGCTCCGGTTGACATCATCGAAGTCGTCGAGAGCCTGGACGGGATCTCTGAGAGCTTTGCCCGCGCCGGTGAGCCGGCCGGCAATAATGCCAGCGCCCTTGGCGGCGATGGCTCGCCGAGCGCGCTCATCCTCGGGCTCGGTGCTCTTGGTCTCGTGGGTGCCGCGATCGTGATCGCGGCCGATGGCGGCGACGATGTCTCGCTGCCGCCGCCGCCGCCTCCCCCGCCGCCTCCCCCGCCGCC
>DAITMG010000028.1:0-31666 GCA_036835265.1 Erythrobacter sp.
CACTATCGCCAGCACCAGCAGGGCAAGGCGACCTCGACCAACCCGATCGCCTCGATCTTCGCGTGGTCGCGCGGGCTCATCTATCGCGGCAAGTTCGACGACACCCCCGACGTGGTGCGCTTTGCCGAGACGCTCGAGCGGGTCTGCATCGAGACGGTCGAGAAGGGGCAGATGACCAAGGACCTCGCGCTCCTGATCGGCCCCTCGCAAAGCTGGCTGACGACCGAGCAGTTCTTCGAGGCAATCGCCACGAACCTTGAAAAGGAGATGGAGAGCTGGAGCTGATCCGGCTCTCCCGATAGCACCATGGCAAGCGGTTCGAAGGCCCGGCTCGAAGTCCGGCAAGCCAAGCTCAAGGACGTGCGCGCAATCGGCGATCTGGTGCGGCGCGCCTATCACGATCTGCCCGCCTACACCCAGGGCGAGATCCGCGGCCAGCTCAACAACTACCCCGAAGGCTGCTTCGTCGCCCGGCTCGATGGCGAGATCGTCGGCTATTGCGCCTCGATGCGGCTCGACGAGAAGCTCGCGCTCTCGGATCACACCTGGGACGAGGTCACCGGCAACGGCTTCGGCTCGCGCCACGATCCGACCGGCGACTGGCTCTACGGTTACGAATTGTGCGTCGATCCCGAGGTGCGCGGCACGCGGATCGGGCGCCGGCTTTACGAGGAGCGCCGCGCGCTCGCCGAGCGCCACGATCTCACCGGCATCGTGTTTGGCGGGCGCATGCCCGGCTATGCCCGCTCCAAACGGCGCAAGACCAACCGGGCGGAGACGGCGCAGGAATATCTCGACCTGATCCTCGAGGGCAAGGTCCACGATCCGGTCCTCAGGTTCCAGCTCGCCAACGGGTTCGAGCCCGAGGGGATCCTCGACAAGTACCTGCCCGAGGACCGTGCGAGCCGCGGCTATGCGGTGCGGATGGTCTGGCGCAACCCCTATGTCGATGCCGATGCGCCGCCCAAGCACCGCCTGCCGCGCGATGTCGAAGGGGTGCGCATCGCCACCTGCCAGCTCCAGTCGCGCGCGGTAAAGGATTTCGACGAATTCATGCGCAGCGTGCGGTACTTCGTCGATGTGGCCGCCGATTACGAGAGCGACTTCATCGTGTTCCCCGAGCTCTTCACGCTGATGCTGCTCTCGGCCGAGGAGGATGAGCTCAGCCCGCTCGAAGCGATCGAGGCGCTCTCCGAATACACCCCGCGGATCCGCGCCGCGCTCAGCGAAATGGCGCTCGCCTTCAACATCAACATCATCGGCGGCTCGCACCCCACCCGCATGGCCGATGGCGACATTCACAACATCGCCTATGTCTGCCTGCGCGATGGCTCGATCTACGCGCAAGAGAAGATCCACCCCACCCCCAACGAGGCCTATTGGTGGAACATCAAAGGCGGAGACAGCGTCGATGCGATCCCGACCGATTGTGGGCCGATCGGCGTTCTCATCTGCTACGATTGCGAGTTTCCCGAGCTTGCCCGGCGGCTGGCCGACGAAGGCGCGCGGATCATCTTCGTTCCCTTCGCCACCGATTCGCGCCAGGGCTACATGCGGGTGCGCTATTGCGCGCAGGCCCGCGCGATCGAAAACCAATGCTATGTCGTCATGAGCGGCAATGTCGGCAACCTGCCCAATGTCGCCAACATGGACATCCAGTATGCCCAGAGCTGCATCCTCACCCCTTGCGACTTCCCCTTCGCGCGCGACGGGATCGCCGCCGAGGCAAGCGAGAATGTCGAGACGCTGACGATCAGCGACGTCAACCTCACCGACATCCAGTGGGCGCGCGCCGAAGGCACCGTCCAGAACCTCGCTGACCGGCGGTTCGATCTCTACCGCATCAAGTGGGACAAGCGCGTGGGCAACATCTCCGATCCGCTCGGCGAGCAGGTCGACAGCCCGGCGGCGAGCGCACCGGGCACGCGCGGGCACGGTGGCGGGTAAGGTGCGGCGGGTGAGGTTTGCAGGTCGAACCCGGCGCCGGTTCGGGCGCGCCAACGGAGCGGATGACATCGCGTCGCAGGCCCGATAAACAATAGGAATGGCTGGCGAACTTGCCTTCTCCCCGGTGATGTCGGATGCGTTGGTGATCCTGGGATCGGCCGGCATCGTCATCCCCGTGTTCGCGCGCTTCCGGATCACGCCGATCATCGGATTCATCCTCATCGGGGTGCTGGTCGGCCCGTTCGGCCTCGGCTCGATGGTCGACCGGTATGAGTGGCTTTACTGGATCACGATAACAGACCCGGAAGCGCTGACCCCCTTCGCCGATTTCGGGATCATCCTGCTGCTGTTCGCGATCGGGCTCGAACTCTCGTTCAACCGCCTGTGGCAGATGCGCAAACTCGTGTTCGGCCTCGGCAGCCTCGAATTGCTCATCATCGGCAGCATTTCGGCGGCCTTCTTCGGCTACTACAGCGGCATGGATACGACTGCGGCCATCGCGCTCGGCTTCGCCCTCGCTTTCTCATCGACCGCAATCGTCCTGCCGATCTCGGGCACCCGCAGCCCGGTCGGCCGGGCGGCGCTCGCGATGCTGTTGTTCGAAGACATCATGATCGTGCCGATCATCTTCATTCTCGGCGCGCTCGCCCCCAATGCGAGCGGCGGCATGGCCGGGCTCACCAACACGCTGATCACCGGCGGAATCGTCATTGTGGCGCTGCTCGTCATTGGCCGGTTCGCCCTGCCGAGCCTGTTCAGCCAGGCCGCGCGCACCAAGAGCCCCGAGCTGTTCCTCGCCGCTTCGCTGCTGGTGGTGATCGGCGCGAGCCTCGCCACCAGTGCGGCCGGGCTCTCGCCGATCGTGGGCGCGCTGATCGCCGGGCTGCTGATCGCGGAGACCGAATATCACGGCGAGGTCGAGGCGATCATGGAACCGTTCAAGGGGCTCGCGCTCGGCGTGTTCCTGATCACGATCGGGATGAGCATCGACCTCAGGACCATCGCGGCCAATTTCGGCGAACTGATGGCAGCGGTCGTCGGCGTGCTGGTCTTCAAGGCGATCGTCACGGGCGTGCTGCTGCGGCTGATGGGTGCGCGCCGGAGCACTGCGGCGGAAACCGGCGTGCTGATGGCTTCGCCAAGTGAGACAACGCTGATCGTCCTCGCAGCGGCAACCAGCGCGCTGGTGATCGACACCGAGACCGCACAGTTCTGGCAGATCGTGACCGCGATCGGCCTCACGATCACGCCGGTTCTCGCCAAGCTTGGCCAGGTGGTCGCGCGGCGGGTCGACAGCGCGCCTGAACTGCCCGAGGATGACGAGGACGAAGCGCGCACGATCATTGTTGGCGGTGGCCGCGTCGGCCGGCTGATCGCCGACATGATGCAGATGCACGACCAGCCCCACGTCGTGCTTGATCTGAACCCCGACATTATCGCCGCTGCCCGGCGTGAGGGCTATCGCGCGGTGTTCGGCGATGCCGCGCGCAGCGATGCGCTGGCGCGGCTCGGGATCGAGAAGGCGCCCGCGGTGGTGTTGACGATGGATGAGCCGGTGCTCGCGCAGCGCCTCGTCGCCAAGCTGCGCGCCGCTTACCCCGAGCTCCTGATCGTTGCGCGCGCGCGCGACACCGATCACGCCGCCGCGCTCTATCGTGCGGGCGCCAGCCACGCGGTGCCGGAGAACCTCGAGAGCTCGTTGCAGCTGTCCGAAGCCGTGCTGGTCGATATCGGCGTCGCGCTCGGCCCGGTTATCGCCTCGATCCACGAGAAGCGCGACGAATATCGCGAGCGGATCGAGGTCGAAGGCGGTCTCACCCAGAAGCCCCAGTTGCGGACCTCGACCACCACTGCCTGAGGCGTTTTGGGCAGCCTGACCCACGGGGATTGATCGATGCACCGGACACCCTTCCTCGCCGCCCTCGCCGCAACCCTCGGGCTCGCGGCCCTTGCGGCGCCCGCGCACGCTTCGCTCAACGACCAGTTCGTCTGTGAGACGCGCGATGCGCGGATGATCGAGGTGACGATCATGGCCACCGAGCCCGGCACCGCGCTCCTATCGCAGCGCGGCGACAGCGCGGGCGAACCCCGGCAGACCGTCCTTACCGGCGCGCCCGCAGGCCGTACCTTCCGCTTTGACGGCAAGGGCGCGCGGTTCATAGGGGCAGGAACGCTCGGGGTCCTTTTCCTCGGCGGCGAGCGCTTGCTTTGCCGCTTCCCCGACGAGCCTGACGCGCTATCCGAGCCCGCTGCTGAACAGACCCTGGCGCACGTGATGGGCGACGGCGAAGGCCTTCTCCTGCGACGTTTCGACATCGGGGCAGACGTGGCGCTCGCGTTCGGCATGCCGAGGGGCGAGCTCGTCGCCGCGCTCGACCGCTACCTCGGCGCGCCTGAACCGCTCGTCTTCAACAGCGAGTGCGGCGCGGGGCCGATGGAGTTCCAGCGCTTTGGCCGGCTCGAGATCAACGTTCAGGACGGCGCCTTTGTCGGCTGGACGATGCTGGCCACCGGCGAACCAGCCCAACCGGCCGCGATAAGCCTCATCGATGGCACGCGCCCCGGCGACCCCGTCGATCCGATCACGCAAGGCTTCGAGCCGGTCGAAGACAGCACGCTCGGCGCCGAATATTACCGCGACGGCGTGACTGCGTTGATCGACGAGCCGAGCGGCACCGTCGACCTCCTTATGGCCGGCACCAATTGCGTCTTCCGGTAAGGTCGGCGCTAGGCCGCGATCCGCTCACGCAGCGCGCTGATCGCCTCGTGCGCCTTGTCGCCATCCGGACCGCCGCCCTGCGCCATATCCGGGCGGCCGCCGCCGCCCGAGCCGCCGAGCACCGACACTCCCGCCCGCACCAGATCGACCGCGCTGAAGCGCCCGGTCAGATCGTCGGTGACAGCGGCTGCGATGGCTGCCTTGCCGTCATTGAGCGCGACGATCGCGGCGATCCCGCTGCCGAGCCGGGCCTTGGCCTCGTCGAGCAGCGGGCGCAGATCCTTGGGGCTGAGCCCATCGATCACCTGGCCGCTGAAGGCGATCCCGGCGATCATCTCCTGCTCCGGCGCCCCCGCAGCCGCGCCTCCTGACGCGCCGCCGCCTCCGAGCGCAAGCGCCTTCTTCGCTTCGGCGAGCTCCTTCTCGAGCCGCTTGCGATCCTCGAGCAGCGCGGTGATCCGGGCCGCAACGTCTTCGGGCGTTGCCCTGATCGCGCTCGCCGCCGCCTTGAGCGTCTCCTCGCGCCCGACCAGCCACTGGCGCGCAGCCTCGCCGGTCAGCGCCTCGATCCGGCGCACGCCCGAACTCACCGCGCTTTCCGATATGATCCGGAACAGGCCGATATCGCCGGTTGCCCGGACATGCGTTCCGCCGCACAGCTCGACCGAAAAAGCGCGCCCGCCAGCGCCTTGGCGGCCCATCGTCAAGACACGCACCTCGTCGCCATACTTCTCCCCGAACAACGCAAGCGCGCCTGCCTCGACCGCCTCCTGCGGGCTCATCAGCCGGGTCGAGACAGGCTCGTTCGCGCGGATTTCGGCGTTCACCTCGGCTTCGATCGCGGCAATATCCTCGCTGCTCAGCGCGCGCGGGTGCGAGAAGTCGAACCGCAGCCGATCCTCGCCGACGAGCGATCCTTTCTGCGTCACATGATCGCCCAGGCGATTGCGCAGGGCGGCATGGACGAGGTGCGTTGCCGAGTGGCTGGAGCGGATCGCGAGCCGCCGCTCGATATCGACCGTCAGCTGCACCCGGTCGCCGACCGCAATTCGGCCCTCCTCGATCTGCGCGTGGTGGAGATGAAGCCGGCCGAGCGGCTTGCTCGTATCGCTCACGTGGGCGCGCAATCCGCCCGTTGCCAAGATCGTGCCGGTGTCGCCCGACTGGCCGCCGCTTTCGCCGTAAAACGGCGTCTGGTTGGTCAGCACCGCCACCGTCTCGCCAGCCGCGGCAGCTTCCACTTCGGCGCCATCCTTGACGAGCGCGATCACGACGCCCTCGCCCGCAGTTGCAGTGTAGCCGGTGAATTCGGTGGCGCCCTCGCGCTCGGCGATGTCGAACCAGACCTCGCTCGAGGCAGCATCGCCCGAACCCTTCCACGCCGCGCGCGCAGCGGCCTTCTGACGCTGCATTGCCGCCTCGAAGCCGGAGCGATTGACCCCGATGCCGCGCGCCCGCAAAGCGTCTTCGGTGAGATCGTAGGGAAAGCCGAAGGTGTCGTACAGTTTGAACGCGGTCTCGCCGTCGAGCTCGCCGCCTTGCGCCATGTCGCCGGTCGCCTCGTCGAGGAGCTTCAAACCCTTGTCGAGCGTCTTGCGGAACTGGGCTTCCTCGCGCTCAAGCACTTCCTCGATCAGCGCCTGGCCGCGGATCAATTCGGGAAACGCCTGGCCCATTTCGGTGACCAGCGAAGGCACCAGCCGGTGCATCAGCGGATCGGCCGCGCCAAGCAGGTGCGCATGGCGCATCGCGCGGCGCATGATGCGCCGCAGAACATAGCCGCGCCCCTCGTTCGAGGGCAGAACGCCGTCAGCCAGAAGAAAACTGGTCGAGCGCAAATGGTCTGCGATCACGCGGTGGCTGGCCGCATGCTCGCCGGCGGCAGCAACGCCGGTGAGGCTTTGCGAGGCATCGATCAGCGCGCGAAAGGTGTCGGTGTCGTAATTGTCGTGGACGCCCTGCATGACCGCAGCGACCCGCTCCAGCCCGCTGCCGGTATCGATCGACGGCTTGGGGAGGTCGCGCCGGGTTCCGTCGGCCTGCTGTTCGAACTGCATGAACACGAGGTTCCAGATTTCGACGAAGCGGTCGCCGTCCTCGTCGGGGCTGCCCGGGGGCCCGCCCGCGATATGGTCACCATGATCGAAGAAGATCTCGGAGCACGGACCGCACGGGCCGGTATCGCCCATCGACCAGAAATTGTCGCTCGTCGCGATGCGGATGATGCGGTCTTCGGGCAAGCCCGCGATCGAGCGCCACAGGTCGAACGCCTCGTCATCTGTGTGATACACGGTCGCCACGAGCCGGTCCTTGGGCAGGCCCCATTCCTGGGTGAGCAAGTTCCAGGCAAGTTCGATTGCCTGCTCCTTGAAATAGTCCCCGAACGAAAAGTTGCCGAGCATCTCGAAGAAGGTGTGGTGCCGCGCGGTGTAGCCGACATTGTCGAGATCGTTGTGCTTGCCGCCGGCGCGCACGCATTTCTGCGAGGAGGTTGCGCGCGGGGCGGGCGGTGTCTCGAGCCCGGTGAAGATGTTCTTGAACGGCACCATCCCGGCATTGACGAACATCAGCGTGGGATCGTTGTACGGAACCAGCGGAGCGCTCGGCACGGCGAGGTGATCGGCCTTGCCGAAGAAATCCAGAAAGGAGCGGCGGATGTCGTTGGTCGATGTCATGATAGGTGTTCAGTTAGGCAATCGCGCAGGACCCGACAAGCCACTGATGACGCGGCGCCAAGCCTTTGAGCGCCTGATCGCGCGCGGCTCCTCTCGAGCGGCCGGCAGGATCGCTGTATGGGCCCGTCAGATGCAAAATATTTACGCCACGCGCAGCACTCATGACGCGAAACCAGCAGCGCCGGGCAGCCCGCTGCCAGCCAGGCTGCGGGGGAGAGGTTTGTCCCCTCCCCCGCGCGCGTTCACTCGTCGGTGTCGGGATCGGGATCGGGGCCCGCCATCATCTCGCCGGCAACCTCATCGGTCTTGCCGCGGATGGCCGCCTCGAGCCGCTCGGCCAACTCGGGGTTCTCCTTCAGATAGGTCTTTGCATTCTCGCGGCCCTGGCCGATGCGAATGCTGTCATAGGAGAACCAACTGCCTGATTTCTCGACGACACCTGCCTTCACTCCGAGGTCGAGGATCTCGCCGATCTTCGAGATGCCCTCACCGTACATGATGTCGAACTCGACCTGCTTGAACGGCGGGGCGACCTTGTTCTTGACCACCTTGACCCGGGTCGTGTTGCCGATGACCTCGTCGCGATCCTTGATCTGGCCGGTCCGGCGAATGTCGAGCCGAACCGAGGCATAGAACTTGAGCGCGTTGCCGCCGGTCGTCGTCTCGGGATTGCCGTACATCACGCCGATCTTCATGCGCAGCTGGTTGATGAAGATCACCATGCACTTGGAACGGTTGATCGATCCGGTCAGCTTGCGCAGGGACTGGGACATCAGGCGCGCCTGAAGGCCAACATGGCTATCGCCCATCTCGCCTTCAATTTCAGCACGCGGTACCAGCGCAGCGACCGAATCGACCACCAGCACGTCGATCGCATTGGAGCGCACTAACGTGTCGGTAATCTCGAGGGCCTGTTCGCCCGTATCGGGCTGCGAGATGATGAGTTCATCGATATCGACGCCCAGCTTCTTGGCGTAAACCGGATCGAGCGCGTGCTCGGCATCGACGAACGCCGCCGTCCCGCCGGCCTTCTGCGCCTCGGCGATGACATGCAGCGCCAGCGTCGTCTTGCCCGAACTCTCCGGGCCGTAGATCTCGATCACCCGGCCCTTGGGCAGCCCGCCAATGCCCAGCGCGATATCGAGCCCGAGCGAGCCGCTCGAAATCGCTTCGACCTGCATCGTCTCTTTGGAGCCCAGCTTCATCGCCGAGCCCTTCCCGAACGCCCGGTCAATCTGCGCGAGCGCAGCGTCCAGCGCCTTTTGACGATCCACTTCCTTGCCTCTCTCTACCAACTTCAGCTGCGTAGCCATCGCATGACCTCCTTGAGTTGCCTAGAGCTGATAAGGAGTTTTAACCGTCCTTGTTTCCGCCCCGATACGACTCGTGTATACCATATGTTCTCATGGAACAAGTGGAGAACACGTTAGCGGAGTCAGTCGCTGAACTGCGCCGCGCTCTGGCGCGCCGCGGCGAGCACGCTCGCCACCTTGTCGCTGATCGTCAAAACGCTGAAGGGCTTGGGGATGAAGTGCATGTCGGGGATGTTGATGTCCTTGCGCAGCTGTTCCTCGGCATAACCCGACATGAACAGGATCGGGATATCGGGCTGCTGCTTGCGGATTTCGCGGACCATGCTGGGGCCGTCCATCCCCGGCATCACCACGTCGCTCACCACCAGATCGAACGCGGTCCCCTCGGCGATCGCTGCGAGCCCTTCTTCGCCGCCGGGGCACGCCGTGACCTGATAGCCCGAGCGCACAAGCGCACGCTCGGTGACGGTGCGCACGATGTCTTCGTCCTCGACCAGAAGGATGCGCCCTCCCGCCGACCATTCGGACGAGACTACCGGCGCCTTTTCGCGCTTGCGCGGCATTTCGCCACGATAGACCGGAAAGTAGATGGTGAAGCGCGCACCCGTCGGATTGCCCGCGCTGTCGGTCACATTGTCGGCGAAGATGAAGCCGCCCGATTGCTTGACGATCCCGTAAGCGGTCGACAGGCCCAGCCCTGTTCCCTTGCTCTTTTCCTTGGTGGTGAAGAACGGCTCGAACAGCTTGGGCAGGACATGGGCGGGGATGCCGCCGCCGGTATCCTGCACGATCAGCACGGTGTAGTCGGCTGCAGGCAGGATCTGCGAGCCCAGCTGGATGACGTCTTTCGCCTCGAGGCTTCGCGTCAGGAGCGAGATGCGGCCAGCGCCCGCGCCGCGGCTGTTCGACTGGATCGCATCGCGCGCATTGACGGCGAGGTTCATGATGACCTGTTCGAGCTGCTGCGGATCGGCCCGGACCGGCCCCAGATTGCGAGCGTGCTGGACGAAATAGCTGATCTTCTCACCGACCAGCCGCTTGATCAGCGGGCTCACCTCGCTCACCACATCAGGCAGCTGGAGGATCTCGGGGCGCAGCGTCTGCTGGCGCGAAAACGCCAGCAGCTGCCGAGTGAGCGAAGCGGCGCGATTGGAATTGGCGCGGATCTGCTGGATGTCGTCATAATCGCTGTCGCCCGGGGTGTGGCGCAGCAGCATGAGATCGCAGGTGCCGATGATCGCGGTCAGCACATTGTTGAAATCGTGCGCCACACCGCCGGCGAGCTGGCCAACGGCCTGCATCTTGGTCGCCTGCGCGACCTGGCGCTTGAGCTGGGTTTCCTCGCGCGAATCCGCCAGACTGAGGAGCACGGCCGCCTCGCCCAGCCCGCGCACGCCGCCAAGGCCGAGCAACACGGGCTCTTCCGGCTGCGAAACGAGACGCACCGCCATGTCGCCGCTCGAAGCGGGGCCGCGCCCGTGGCGACGCACCGCATCGGACAAGGCGCCCTTGTCTTCGCGCACCACCAGATCGGTCGGGAACGCGGGCAGCCCGCGCCCCTCCCGGTCGACCGCGCGCAGGAACGCCCCGTTGCCAAACAGGAAGCGCCCGTCGCGATCGGTCATTGCAAGGCCCAGCGGCAATTGCCCGAGCAGCGCTTCAAGCTGGGCGACGCCGGCCTGGGCATTGCCATCCCAACCACTTCCGATCCCGACCCCGCTGTCAACCAGCAACATGAGCGAGACGGTCTCGTCAGGCCCTGCACCCCCTTGCATCCCGACATCTCCCAGCGGCACGTCGATCAACGTCTGCGGGGTGCCGCCGCGCCCTTCGCGCGCGAAGAACAGCCGGTCACGCTCGTCGGACCGGAGCATCGAGACGAAATCCTGCCCCGCAAGCGTTGCCTGCGGGTCGCCCGCCGCGCGCTCGGCAAAGCCGGCGCTGACGCCCCGGATAATGCCCGAAGCGGAGGTTATCGCGGTCTCGATCCCGGCCCGGCTCAGCATCTCTCCGAAGGGTCCGCGCAAATCGAGCGCCTGGAGGGTCGCGACTTCCGGCAGGGGGATCGGGGTGAAGCGCCAGATCAGGTGATCCTCGCCGCGCCCAGCGCGGTTGGCCGAGACCCGCCAGACCTCACCCTCGGCATCCACCCCGGCAGCGCCGATGGTGAGCTGCTCGATCACGCAGCTTCCGTCGCGCCATGCTGCACGCGTCGCCCGCGTCAGCGCTTCGAGCGGCGCGCGCTCTAGCGCCAGCGCGGGCGGCGCATGCTCGGCACCGAAGCGGGCGATGAAAGCCTGGTTGGCGCAGACCATGCGATTGGCCCGGTCAGTTATCGCGATCGCTGGTCCCTCGGCGCTCTCCTGCTCGATCGCAGCGACGGTCACCGACCAGTCGGAGACGCTCGCGGGCTCGGCGATGCCGGGCTTCGCCATCCGCTCGAACAGGAACACCGCTGCGAGCAGCAGCAACGTCCCGCCCGCAAAGATCAGGCACACCACCAGGCTGCGCGTCGCCAGAAACAGCACCGCTGCGCTGAGAACAAGGCCGAGGCCGAGGAGCGCGAGCGAGCCGAGCTCTGCGCGCGGGCTCTCGTTGAGATCAGCCGAGGCAGCGAGTTGGCCTTTCAACGCGCGGGCCCCCTGCGTTCACGCGCAGGATAGGTGATTGTGCACATCATGATTGTCCTCGCCGCGCCCGTGGTGTCACCGGTCTTTTAGCGCGTTCGCAAGGTCGATCCAGTTCAGTTGTCGACTTTTCCCTTGAGCCGCTGGTCGAGGCGCATTTCCATCAGCTTCAACCGGCTCGCCCGCTTGCGCGAGACCATCACCCTCCAGATGCCCATCGCCGCGAAATAGCCGACCAACGAGGAGACCATCGCGAGGACGAGAAATCCGAGCGCGGTCACCCCGGCGACTTCGACGAATTGGCCCGTGAAGGAGAGGCTTTCGCTGGCAAGCTCCTTGGAAGCGATCCCGCCGAACGCCTGGTCGAACCCGAGCACGAAGTCGCCGATCCGGTTGGCGACATAGAACCACGCCGGGAACGTCAGCGGATTGGTGACGAACGTCACCAGGGCTGCAAGCGGGACATTGGCGCGCGCGGGCAGAGCAAGGAAGGCAGCCAGGAAAATCTGGCCGACCGGGATGATGAAGGCGGCAAACAGGCCCAGCGCCACGCCGCGCGGAACCGAGCGGCGGGTGAACCGCCAAAGCTCGGGACTGAGAAAGCGATGCGCGATCGGGGCAAGGTAGCGGTTGTTCGCCATACCCTCGCGCGAGGGCATGTAGCGCCGGGCAATATCCGCGCCCAATGTCTTCGAACGCCAGTTGATCCGGCGCTTGGGCGGCCGCGCCGCGCGCGAGGACGGGCGCGCGCTCATCCGCGCCGCTCGCCGCGTCGACAAGGGGTGCCAAGAGGCAAACAGGAGAAAGGCCGGATGCGCGTCACCACCGGCATATGGGTAATCCGAAACACGTGACCAGAGGGTGAACTGGCGGTTAAGCGAAGAATTTTGTGAACGCTCTTTGCCCCAGATTTGCGGGCCTTGAAGTCAGCCCTTCTCGCGCATCAGGCGGGCTTTGTCGCGCTTCCAGTCGCGGTCCTTGATCGTGGCGCGCTTGTCCTGCGCCTGCTTGCCCTTGGCGAGCGCCAGCTCGACCTTCGCGCGCCCGTGCCGGTTGAAATAGACCGACAGTGGGACCAGCGTCATCCCCTTACGCTCGACGGCGCCGAACAGCTTGTTGATCTCGCGCCCGTGGAGCAGGAGCTTGCGCGCACGGCGCGGTTCGTGATTGAGCCGGTTGCCATGGCTGTATTCGGGAATGTTGGCGTTGATCAGCCAGACCTGGCCATCCTTCACCTCGGCATAGCTTTCCGCGATGCTCGCCTCGCCCGCGCGCAGCGCCTTCACCTCGGTGCCTTGCAGCGCAAGGCCCGCCTCGAACTTGTCCTCGATATAGAAATCATAGCGCGCGCGCCGATTTTCAGCGACGATCTTGGTCTTGTCGAAGGTTTCGGGTTTGGGGCGCGCCATGAGGGAGAGGCATGTAGGCGCGCGCGCGAGCAACGAAAAGGGGGCAATCGCCGCGGCCCCTGGGCGCCGGCTGCGTATTTGCTTGCCAAGCCCGGCCCTTGCGGTTCACATTCCACGCCCGGGGGACCATCGGATATGCACGCGCCAAGAGAGGACCACTTCGAGATCGGCGGGGAGCAGATCGCTCCGGGCACAAAAGTGGATATCGGCCTGCCGATCACCACCATGGCCACCGGCTACAGCTCGCAGCTTGCCGTGCGCGTTATCAACGGCGCGAGGCCCGGCCCCACCGTCTTCATCAGCGCCGCGATCCATGGCGACGAGATCATCGGAACCGCGATCATTCAGCGCATCGCCAATCAGCTGTCGGCCGAAACCCTCGCCGGCACGCTGATGCTGGTGCCGGTCGCCAACATCTTCGGGTTTCTCAGCCACACCCGCTATCTGCCCGACAGGCGCGATCTCAACCGCTCGTTTCCGGGCAACGCCTCGGGCTCGCTGGCGGGGCAGGTCGCGCATGTCTTCTTCAGCGAGGTGGTCAGCCGCGCCTCGCTCGGGATCGACATCCACACCGCCGCGGTCCACCGCTACAACCTGCCGCAGATCCGGATTGCTGCGGGCAACAAGCGGCTGGTCGAACTCGCGATGGCGTTCGGCGCCCCGGTCATCATCGAGAGTCCCTTGCGCGAAGGCTCGCTGCGCGCGCTCGCGCAGGCTCACGGGGTCGAGATGCTGCTGATGGAAACCGGCGAGGCGCTGCGGTTTGACAGGCTCTCGATCGAGACCGGCACAGCGGGCGTCCTGCGCGTGCTCGCGCATCTCGGGATGATCGAGGCCGATGACGGGCTCACCCAGGTCGAAATCCCTGCGCGCTCAAACAAGACGCAATGGGTGCGCAGCCCCCGCGGCGGGGTCACCCACCGGGTGCGCAAATCGGGCGATGCGGTGAAAAAGGGCGACCTGCTTGCCGCAGTTGCCGGCCTGTTCGGCGAGGAACCGGTCCAGCTCAAGAGCCCGTGCGACGGGATCATCATCGGGCATGCGACCCTCCCCGTCGTCCACCAGGGCGAGGCGCTGTTCCACATCGCCCGCGTCGACCATGCCGAGCTGGTCGGCAAGCGGATCGAGAACCTCTCCGATGCAATCTATGCGAGCGAACCCGAAGGCTTTGCCGAAGCGCTGCTCGATGAAGACGAAGTGATCTAGACCAGCCCTGCCAATTCGAGCGCTTCGTCGACCGCGCGCCGTGCCGCCGCGCTCGCGGCCACGAGCGGCAGGCGCACCTCCTCGCTGACATTCTCCATCACCCGGGTGAGCGCATATTTAACCGGCGCGGGGCTCGCATCGGAAAACATCGCATAATGGAGCGGAAACAGCCGGTCATTGAGCTCGCGCGCCTGCTTGAGCTCGTTGGCGGAGATCGCCGCGTGAAACTCGGCGCATAGCGCGGGCGCGACATTCGCCGTCACCGAGATCGCCCCGCGCCCGCCCGCAGCCGCATGCGGGAGCCACAATTCGTCATTGCCCGAAAGCTGGCAGAAATCGCGTCCGATCCCCATGCGATGATCCGCCACGCGGCTGAGATCCCCGCTCGCATCCTTGATCGCGACGATCCGGTCGGGATATTTCTTGACCAGCGCGACGACCGTCTCGTCCTGGATGTCGGTGACGGTGCGGCTCGGCACGTTGTAGAGCACGATGGGCAGGTCGCAATGTTCCGCAAGATAGCTGAAATGCGCGATCAGCCCTTCCTGGCTCGGCCGGTTGTAATAGGGCGCAACACACAGGCCGGCCGCAGCACCTGCCTTGCGCGCGAAGTTCATGTGGAGGACCGCGTTCATCGTGTCGTTCGAGCCGCACCCTGCGATCACCGGCACGCGGCCCCCGGCCTGCTCGATGCATACCTCGATCACGCGGTGGTGTTCGGCGTTGGAGAGGGTCGAGGCCTCGCCGGTCGTCCCGCACGGCACGAGCGCGGCGCTGCCCTGCTCGATCTGCCAGTCGACCAGCCGGCGGAATGCAGCCTCGTCGAACCGTCCGTCGCGAAAAGGAGTCACCAGAGCCGGAATGGAGCCGCTGAACATTGTATAAACCCTGACTTTCTCTTGTATCTTAAGCCTGCGCGAGGCACCCGTGGCGCTCAGCGTCGCGGGTGCTTCGATCGCTTCGGCGTTCAGCGCCTGATAAGGAGCCTTCCGACATTATGTCCAGCATGGTCAATCAACTGCGTTTCAACATTTCGGCGGGCATCGGCATTCTGGTGGGCGCGTTCGCGGCGACGTGTGTGCCCGCCTTGGCGCAGACTCCGGGCCTCGCAGGTCAGCCGCAAAGCATGATCGCGCGCCAGCCCGCCCCGATCAGTCAGGCGATCGACCGGTGGGAGGCGCTGAACGCGGGCAGCACCTACAGCTTTGCGCAATATTCCGACTTCCTGCTGACCTATCCCGATTTCCCGCTGGCCAGCCAGCTGCGGATCAAGGCCGAGAACCGCCTCGCCGACGAAGCGCCCGAGCGCGCCGCGCTGGTGCGCTATTTCGATCGGTTTCCGCCGCTCACCAACCCAGCGCGCGCGCGCTATGCGCTGGCACTGGCGGGCGATCGCAGCGAGCGCGCCTTCGAGGTGGCGCGGGCAGCCTGGCGCGGCGGCGAGATGAGCGGACCGACCGAGGCCTATCTCACCGGGCTCTATGGAGCGCGCTTCACCAGCGATGATCACAAGGCGCGGATGGATGCGCTGTTGTGGCAGGGGCGCTCCGACGAGGCTGCGCGCCACATGATCATGCTCGCTCCCGCCGATCGCGAACTTGCCATGGCGCGCCTCGCGCTGCTCAGAGGCGCGTTGCCCGAAACTGCCGGGATAACCACTCCGGCGGGCGCCGCGCGCGATGCGGGCTATGTCTTCAACCTCGTCAACCACTACCGCGCCACGCGCCAGATCGAGGCGGCGATCGACCTCCTCTCTACGCGCGGGCCGTTTGCAGCGCCCGCCTTCGATCCGGAGGAGATGATCGGCGACATGCTCGCGGTCGCCAAATCGGCTGGCGCGACCAGCGCGGTCAGGATCGCGGCGCGCACCGATGATCTCTTCGCGCCCGACACCGATATCTCGCAAGGCTCCTTCAAGCTGCGCGATCGCTACACCGACCTGATGTGGCTCGGCGGCACGCAGGCGCTTTGGGCGCTGGGCGACGGCGCGGCGGCCGCGCCGCTGTTCGAGCGCTATGGCAGGGGCGCGCAAAGCCCGCTGACCAAGGCCAAGGGGTTCTACTGGGCCGGGCGCGCCGCGCGCCAGGCCGGGATGGAGGAAGACGCGCGCGCGCTGTTCGAGCAGGCGGCACAATGGCCCGATTACTATTACGGCCAGCTCGCGCTGGCAGCGCTCGGCCGGCCAATGCCCGCCTTCGCGCCGCTGCCATCGGCGAGCATCGATGCCGGCACAAGAGCCGCTTACGAGGCGCGCCCACTCAGCCAGGCGATCCTCGCCATGGCCGCCAACCGGCGCGACTGGCGCACCGAGCGGCGCTTCTTCCAGGCGGTCGCGGCGAGCGCTGCCAATGATCAAGAACTCATCATGGCGCACGATCTCGCCATGCGCGCAGGATTACCGGAAATGGCGGTCGTGCTCGGAATGGAAGCGGGCGAGCAGATCGCCGGGCTCGAGCGCATCGGCTTCCCGACGCTGGCCACGCCCACGGTCAACGACTGGACGATGGTGCACGCGATCAGCCGGCAGGAGAGCGAGTTCGATCGCTCCCGCGTCAGCCATGCCGGCGCGCGCGGCATCATGCAGCTCATGCCGGGCACCGCACGCGAACAGGCCGGCAAGCTCGGCGTCCAGTATCTCAGCGCCAATCTCATCGATTCGCCGAGCTACAACATCGAGCTGGGCGATGCCTATTTCGCACGGATGATGAGCTATTACGGCGGGGCGTATCCGCTCGCGGTGGGCGCCTACAATGCCGGGCCGGGGCGGGTAAACCAGTGGCTGCGCCTGAACGGCGATCCGCGCACCGGCGAGATCGACTGGGTTACCTGGATCGAGCGCATCCCGGCCAATTTCGAGACGCGTTATTACATCATGCGGGTGCTGGGCAACGCGGTCACCTATTCGCACATGTATCCGCGCGAGGCCGGCCTCCCCCGCCCGATCACCGCGTTCATGCGCTAATCGCCTCGTCTCGGGGGGTTCCAGCCTTGGCCTTGAAGCCCGGATCGCCGATCACGCCGCAGGGGATGGCCGCGCTGAAAGCGCGCTATGATCACCTGCTCGGCAAGGAGCGCCCCGAAATCGTCGAGATCGTCAGCTGGGCGGCGGGCAATGGCGATCGCAGCGAAAACGGCGATTACATCTATGGCCGCAAGCGCATGCGCGAGATCGACCGCGAGCTCGGCCACCTTGCACGCCGGATGAAAGCCTGCCGCGTGGTCGATCCGGTGCAGCAACCCGACAAGGAGCGGGTGTTCTTCGGTGCGCTGGTCGAGCTTGCGGACGAGGACGATGCGCGCCGGCAAGTCCGACTGGTCGGCGATGACGAGCAGGATGCGACGCAGGGCCGGATCGGCTGGAATTCGCCTCTCGCCAGAGCGCTCAAGGGCGCAAGGCCCGGCGATGTGCGCAGCGTGCGGCTGCCTGGCGGGGTCAAGGAGTGGGAAGTGGTGGCGATCCGCTATGACTAGGCTTGTCCTGTGCGCACTCGCCGCGCTCCTCTTTGCCGCCCCGCTTGATGCGAAGGACAGCCTTGGCGTCTTCGGGACATGGGCCGCCTTTCGCGATGGCGACCTGGCGCGTTGCTATGCGATTGCCAAGCCGGGCGCGGGCGCAGGTGGCTATGCGACCATCGCCCAATGGCCGCGCGAGGGGATCAGGGGCCAGTTCCATGTCCGCCTCTCGCGCGCTCTCGCCAATGGCGCACGCGCGCGGCTCACGATCGGCGACAAGCGCTTTGATCTTGCCACGCGCGGCGCGGATGCCTGGGCGAGCGATGCGGCGCAAGATGCCGCGATCATCGCTGCGCTGCGCTCGGCCCCGCGTATGAGCGTGAGCGCACAAAGCGCGCGCGGCGGGCGCTTCACCGACCGCTACGAGCTTTCCGGCGTCGCGACCGCGATCGATGCAAGTCTGGTCGCCTGCAGCGCCTTCAAGCGTTGAGCGCTCCTGCCGACTGGTCAAACCGGCGCCCCGCACCTATATCCCGCCGCGCAATCATGGCAGACCTTTGCGCTCCTTCGGTTTCCGGCCTCATGGCCATCCCCGGGCACACCGATCCGGTTCCCGTGGCGCGTGACATCACGCCGCGCAGCGATGGGCGCGTCGATCTCATCGGCCTTCCCCGCCCGCGCATCCGCGAGCTGTTCGAGGAAGCCGGGCTCGATCCACGCCAAGCGAAGCTGCGCGCCAAGCAGGTATTTCACTGGCTCTATCACCGCGGCGTGACCGAGTTCGAGGCGATGACCGACATCGCCAAGACCATGCGCCCGTGGCTGGCCGAGCGTTTCGTGATCGGCCGGCCCAGCGTGGTCCAAGCGCAGCACAGCGCCGACGGCACGCGCAAATGGCTGCTCCAGACCGATGACGGCCACGATTTCGAAATGGTCTTCATCCCCGATGCCGATCGCGGCACCTTGTGCGTCTCGAGCCAGGTCGGCTGCACGCTCAACTGCACCTTCTGCGCCACCGGCACGATGCGGCTCGTGCGCAACCTGACACCGGGGGAGATCGTCGGCCAGGTCATGCTTGCGCGCGATGCGCTGGGCGAATGGCCCAAGGGCACGATGGCCGGGCTCGATGCGGCGGACGAGGACGCTGAAGATTCCGGGGGCCACTACAGCGCCGACGGGCGACTGCTCACCAATATCGTGATGATGGGCATGGGCGAGCCGCTCTACAATTTCGAGCATGTGCGTGATGCGCTCCACCTCGTGATGGACGGCGACGGGCTTGGCCTCTCCAAGCGCCGGATCACGCTCTCGACCAGCGGGGTCATCCCGATGATGGAGCGCTGCGGCGAGGAGATCGGGGTCAACCTCGCGGTGTCCTTGCACGCCGTGCGCAAGGAGGTGCGCGACGAGATCGTGCCGTTGAACAAGAAATACGGGATCGAGGACCTGCTTCAGGCCTGCGCCGACTATCCTGGCGCCAGCAATGCGCGGCGGATCACATTCGAATACGTGATGCTCAAGGACAAGAACGATAGCGACGAGGACGCGCGCGAGCTGGTCCGCCTGCTGCGGCGATACGACCTGCCCGCCAAGGTCAACCTGATCCCGTTCAACCCGTGGCCGGGCGCCGGCTACGAATGTTCGACACCCGAGCGGATCAGGGCCTTCTCCGACATCGTGTTCGAGGGCGGGATCAGCGCGCCGGTGCGCACCCCGCGCGGACGCGACATCGCTGCCGCCTGCGGCCAGTTGAAGACCGCTGCCCAGAAGAAGAGCCGGGCGCAGAGCGACCGCGAAGCGGCGCTGGAAGAGGCCATCGAAGCGCCGGGGACCGCTTGAAATGCGGTGAGGCGAGAACGCGCTTGATTGACGCCCCATCTCCCGGAGACTACGATTTTGCGCTCGCTCATGGCGGGATCATGCGAGAGGGGGCAAGCACCTTGTTCAGGAAAATCGGCACAACGGGCGCGGCGATCGCCGCTTGTGCGATGGCCGCAAGCGCTACCGCTGCTCACGCCCAGTTTCGCGGCATGTTCGACGATGCCCGGAGCGGCGCACAGGCGGCCGAGGGCTGCGAAACCAACGAAAAGGGCGATGCCGCGCGCGGGATCATCGGCGGCCTGCTTGGCGGCGCAGCACGGCGCACGGCCAGCCGCGCGGGGCTGGGCTCGTTCGTTCCTGTGTCCGAATTCTCCAACGAGCTGACCAAGGAGATCGCTTGCAAGCTCGACGAACAGGAGCAGGAGCAGGCCGCCAACGCGACCCTCGAGGCGACCCGCGGTGAGAGCGAGGACGAGTTGCCCGCGATCGGCCAGAGCGCCTCATGGACCTCAAGCACGCGCAGGGACGTTCGCGGAACCTCGACGATCACCGCGCGCGAGAACCTCGACGGTGATGATGGGGATTCGGCCGATTGCATCATGGTCACCGACGTGGTCATCATCGAGGGGGAAGAGACCCGGGCGAACAAGCGCATGTGCCGTCCCCCCGGTTCCGCGCGCTATTCGCTCGTCGCATGAGCCACTCGCGATCCGGCCGCCTGGCGCTCGCCGTTCTGGCGCTCGCCCTGCTCACCGCTGCGACCAAGCGCGATCCCAATAACCCCACGTGCCCCGCCAATCCCGACTGGGGCCCGTCCGATGTGATGGAGCTCACCCCCAAGACCGTCGGCGGCAAGCGGGTGCTGCTGGCCGAAGGGCGGATCGATGAAGACCTGCCCGAGCGGCTGCGCAACGCGATCGAGGAGGATGACCAGATCAGCGAGATCTGGCTGCGCTCGCAAGGCGGAAACGCGAGCGCGGGCAACGAGGCGGGCCGGATCATCCGCTCCTATCGCGGCATGCTCACCCGTATCCCCAAGGGCTGGACCTGCTTTTCCGCATGCAACTTCATGTTCATGGGCGGCGACCGGCGCTATGTCGATGAAGGCGGGGTATTCATGGTCCACATGTTCACTCACACCAACGATCGCTGGATGATCGATGATGCCGTGATCGACGGCTCCGAGGCGACGACCGAGCTGATCGCCGCGATCGAGCAATCCTCCGCCCTCCTCGCGACCGAGGACAACGATTTCCTCATCCGCATGGGGATCAGCCGCAAGCTGTTGACCGAGATCATGTATCAGCAGCAGGCGATCGGCAGCGGTGAGGATCCGAGCACGCGCTATTGCCTCAGCCAGGAAGAAGTGCGCGAATACAATGTCGTGCCGGTCGAGCGCAAAGCGCCCTGAGGCGTGGGGATCTGAGCCGGGGGGAACTGAGCCGTGGGGATCGATCCCGCCACCTACGATTTCTACACCGCGCGCGCGCCGCATCACACCCACGGGTTCGCTGGCAATCATTCGCCGCCCTTGAATGCCTTCCTAGATCGGCTCGAGCCGGGCGCGCGCATCCTCGAACTGGGCTGCGGCAGCGGGCAGGATTCGGCACATATGCGCACCCGCGGTTTCGCGATCGATGCCACTGACGGTGTTCCTGCGGTGGTCTGCAGAGCCAATGAGCGGTTCGATCTGGGCGCACGGGTCATGCGGTTCGACGAGTTGGCCGTGAGCGAGGCGTATGACGCGGTCTGGGCGCACGCCTGCCTGCTCCATTGCCCGCGCGCGCAGCTGCCTGCGGTGCTCGCCGCCATCCACGCCGCCTTGCGCGAAGGAGGACTGCATTTCGCCAGCTACAAGCTTGGCACCGGCGAAGGGCGCGACCTTTTGGGACGGCTGCACAATTTTCCCACCGCCGACTGGCTGATCGCGCGCTACGCCGAGGCGGGCTTCGCGCTGATCGAGAGCCGGATCTATGCGGGCAAGGCATCCGATGGCACCCAGCGCGACTGGATCGATCTGACGGTGGGCCTTTCATGAACCGCACGCTCGAGGCGATCTGCATCGGAACCGCGCGCCCTTTCAACGGGGCAGAGACGAGCGCGATCGCCAAGTATCCGCGCGAAGGCCCGGTGCAGATCCTCGCGGACGGCTTCGCGCCCGACGAACAGGCCGATCGGCGGGTTCATGGCGGCCCGGAAAAGGCTGTCCACCTCTACCCGCTCGACCACCACACCTTCTGGCGCTCCTGGCTGACCGACGCCGCTGCGCTCGCGCTGCTCGACGAGCCGGGCGCGTTCGGGTCCAACCTGGCGGTGCGCGAGATCGACGAAAGCCAGGTCCATATCGGCGACCGCTTTCGGCTCGGCAGCGCAGTGCTCGAGGTGAACCAGCCGCGCCAGCCGTGCTGGAAGGTCGATCACCGCTTCGGGGTCAAGGGCATGACCGCGGCGATCGTCAAAACCGGGCGCTCGGGGTGGTATTTCCGCGTGATCGAGCCGGGCGAATGCCAAGCCGGCGATCGCCTCGAGCGGACCCAGCGAGGGGATGAGGCGTGGAGCGTAGCGCGGGTGTTCGCAGCGCTCATCGCGGGCAAGGCGACGCGGGCTGAGCTCGAGCAGCTGGCACAGCTCGAAGCGCTCTCGCCCCAGATCAAGGCGCGTGCGGTCAAAGCGCTGGGCTGAGCACGCTTCGTCGCTCGCGCGCAACATCCTGCCGCTGACGCACGTTTCTTGACAGATTTGTTCATCAGCGGTCTCGGTTTCATGAACGATGTTGCGGCTGTGCCCCCGACTGGGGCCGGAAAGGAAACTCCATGAAACAGATCGCCATGATTGCCGCTGCTGGCTCGCTCGCCGTTTTTGCCGCTCCAGCCAGTGCCGCCGAAATGACCAGCCCCGCCCTCGCCGGAGCCGCGCCGTGGCAGAGCGCCGCGACCTTTGATTTTGCCGCCAACCCGATCGGCTATGCCGACCCGCGCTGGGATGACCGCCGCTGGGACGACAGGTACGACCGGCGCGATTATCGCCGGGACCGCGATCGCCGCGCCTATGATCGCAATGGCCGCTATTACGAACCACGCCGCCTCAGCCGCAATGACCGGATCTGGCGCGGCCGCGACGGCCGGTATTATTGCGAGCGTGGCAATGGCACGACCGGTCTCGTCGTTGGCGCGGGCGTGGGAGCGCTCCTCGGGCGCACGATCGATACTCGCGGCGATAGGACCGTGGGAACGCTGCTCGGCGGCGCGCTGGGCGCAGTCCTGGGTCGCGAGATCGACCGAGGCGGCGCACGCTGTCGCTAACTTGCCACCGGGCCGCCCTCGCGCGCATTGAAGCAGGGGCGGCCTGCTGGTAAGCAGTGCGCGATGGCGCGCCCTCAAGTTCTTGTCACCGGAGGTGCGACCCGCATCGGCGCGGCGATCGTCCGCCGGTTTGCCGAGCAGGGCTGGCACGCCGTTATTCACTACAATTCTTCGCACGAGGCAGCGCAGGCGCTCGCCGCCAGCCTGCCTTCGGCCGAGACGCTTGGCTGCGATCTCGGCGATGGCGACGCGGCCGAAGGGATGATCCTCGAATTGGCGGCGCGGCTACAGGATTGGCGCGCGCTGGTAAATTCGGCCTCGGTTTTTCAGTATGACGATGCAACTCGCCTCGATCCCCGCACGAACCGGGCGGCGATGCAGATCAACGCGGTCACTCCGGCCCTGATGGCCCAGGCTTATCTGCGGGCCGCGCGCAGCGAGGCCTCGCGCACCCTCATCCAGATCACCGACATGAAGCTCGCCAATCCCAACCCCGATTTCTTCAGCTACACGATGTCAAAGCACGCGCACGCCGCGACCATCGCGATGTTCGCCAAGCACTATCGCGACGAACCGGCTGTGCGCGCTTATGGCCTTGCCCCCGGCGCCATCCTGGCCAGCCATGACCAGAGCGAGGCCGAAACCGAGCTCAGCCACCGGCTCAATCTGCTCAGGCGCAAGACCGCGGCGGGCGAGATCGCCGAGGCCGCGTTTTTCCTCGCGCAAGGGACGCTGCGGAGCGGCTCCACTCTCTATATCGACAGCGGGCAGCACCTGCTCGACCAGCCGCGCGATGTGATCTATCTCGCGCGCGAAACGGCGGAGCGCAGCACGGCATGAGCGCTCCGCGCAGGCGTCACGCGCTCATCACCCGGCTGTGGCACTGGATCAATGCAGCAGCGCTCATCGTCCTGTTCATGTCGGGGCTCGGCATTTCGAATGCGCACCGCTATCTCTATTGGGGCGATTACGGCTTCGATCCCGCCGAGGCGTGGGCGCGGGTGATGCGCTTTCCCGATTGGGCGACCCTGCCCCAGCGCTACAACCTGGCCGAGGCGCGCGACTGGCACAACAGCGCTGCGATCGTGTTCGCTTTCGGGTTGCTCGTGATGTGGATCGCGATGCTCGCCAACCGCCACTTCGCGCGCGACATCGCCACCGCGCCACGCGACTGGCACCCGGCCGCGCTGCTCGCGGACGCCCGCGCGCATGTACGCGGCGACTTCGATGCGCATGGCGGCAAATACAACCGGCTGCAGCGGATCGCTTACGGGATCGTGCTCGGCATCCTGCTCCCGCTGATGGTGCTCACCGGGCTTGCGATCAGCCCCGGCATCGAGCCCGCAGCGCCGTGGCTGATCGAGGCGCTGGGCGGTCGCCAGAGCGCGCGCTCGCTGCATTTCATCTGCGCCTTCGCGCTTTTGGCCTTCACCATCGTGCATCTTGTGATGGTGCTCGTCTCGGGACCGCTCAGACAGACCTGGAGCATGATCGCGGGCGGAAGACACGAGGAGACCACGCCATGACCCGCATTCCCCGCCGCTCGCTCCTGGCTGGTCTCGCCGCGCTTGGCACCGGCGCCTGCTCCAAGATCGACGGGTTTGCCGCGAGCGAGGCGGGTTCGGACCTGTTCGACGCCGCCGAAGCGTTCCACCGCAACGCTCACCGCGCGCTCGCCGGGCGCCAGCGTCTTGCGCCCGAATACGCTCCCGGGGATCGCTCGCCGACCTTTCGCGGCAACGGCTCGCTCACGGTCGACAGCCCTGATTACCGCACGCAGCTCGCCAGCGGCTTTGCCGACTGGCGCCTGGCGGTGACGGGCCTGGTCGACCAGCCGCTCTCGCTCTCGCTTGCGGACCTGCGCGCCATGCCCCAGCGTTCGCAGATCACCCGGCACGACTGCGTCGAGGGCTGGAGCGCTATTGGCGAATGGACCGGCCCGCAGCTCTCGGATCTGCTCGACGAAGCGCGCGTGCAAAGGCAAGCGGCTTTCATCGTCTTTCGCTGCGCCGACGTGCTCTACGGGCGCCCCTATTACGAGAGCGTCGACATGGTCGATGCCTATCACCCGCAGACCATCATCGCCCATTCGCTCAACGGTGCGCCGCTGCCCGAGAAGAACGGCGCCCCCTTGCGCGCGCGGATCGAGCGCCAGCTGGGCTACAAGTCGGCCAAGTATCTGACCGGGATCGAAGCGGTCGCGAGCCTAGATGGTATCGGCGAGGGGCGCGGCGGGTTCTGGGAGGATGTCGGCCGCTATCAGTGGTATGCGGGTATCTGACGCAGATGGTTGGAGGTGGCCTCAGTTCGGATAGATGCGCTGCATCGCCGCCCAGTCCTGCGCGATCATCTGCTCGAGCACTTGCAGATCGATGTCGCTGAGCTTGTTGACGTAAAGACACGATTTGCCGGTCTTTTGCTTGCCCAGCCGCGCCAGCGCCTCGCCCTGCGCCTGGGCGGCGAGATCGTCGCAAGTGCCGCCCATCAGATAGAGCGAATGCTTCGCCTTGCGCGGGCTGAAGCCTGCGCGCATCGCGTGCACCTCGCGGCCGCTTTCATAAGTCGTGCGGTTTTCGCCGAAGCCGATGATGCTCGCGCCCCACATCCGCGCAGGCTCCCCCGTCACCTTCTCGAACAGTGTCACGAGCGTGCGCGCCTCTTCTTGCCTCACGGGTGGTTCGACCCGCGCGATGAAATCCTCGACAGCGGCCCCGATTGCACCGGCGCGCGTTTTGGCCTCGCTCATTCGCTTTTCCCCCAACTCGACAATTGACATCCTATCACATAGCCCGCCAAAAAACGGAGCGATATTCAAAGGAGGACTGGTGAACGATGTGGCTGCTCGACAAGTTCCTGGGCAAGGTGATCCGCGAGGGTCGGCTGATCGTCACCGACCACAACGGCATGACCTATGACTATGGCGATCCTTCCGCCGAGCCGCTCAACATACGCCTCACTCACCCCAAGGCAGCAGGCCACATCGCGCGCTATCCGCAGATGGGCGCGGGCGAGGCGTTCATGTGGGGCTGGCTGGTGGTCGATGAGCCGCACGATATCCGCGACCTGCTCTTGTTCGTGACTGCCAATTCGCGGCGCATCGGGGACAGCGCGATCCATGCGCAAGGGCCGGTCCGCCGGTTCGCCCAGCGCGTCGGCGCCTATATCGACGGCCTCAACCTGCGCCCCAGCGCGCTCAAGAACGCCGAATTCACCTACAATCTGACGCCCGAACTGTTCGAGCTGTTCCTCGACGAGGACCGGCAATACACCATGGCCTATTGGCGCGAGGATCCGGATAACACCTCGCTCGAGCAGGCGCAGATGGACAAGAAGGCGCACCTTGCCTCCAAGCTCTATCTGAAGCCCGGCGAATGCGAGGGCATGCGACTCCTTGATATCGGCTGCGGCTGGGGCGGGTTCGGGCTCTATCTCCATCAGATGTACGGCATCGAAGTGCTCGGGATTGCGCTCGCCGATGAGCAGATCGCGGTCGCCAAGCAGCGCGCCGAGGCGCTGGGCGTTGCGGACAAGGTCAAGTTCGAGGTGTGCGACTATCGCGACGTGACCGGCCGGTTCGACCGGATCACCAGCGTTGGCCTGCTCGAGCATGTCGGCACGCGGCACTACCCTGAATTCTTCGAGAACACTCACCGCATGCTCGCCCCCGATGGCGTGATGATCTCGCATTGCTGCGGTCGCTCCGGCCCGCCGGGCACAACCGATGCCTGGACCCGCAAATACATCTTCCCTGGCGGCTACATCCCGGCGCTCTCCGAGCTCGTCACGCAAAGCGAACAGTTCGGCTTTCAGGTCATGGACGTCGAGGCGATGCGCTTCCACTACAGCCACACCTTGCACGAATGGTACAAGCGCACCGTGATGCACCGCGACAAGATCGTCGCGCTGCACGATGAGGTGTTCTACCGCATGTGGCTCTATTATCTCGCCGGCGCCGAGCAGAGCTTCCGCAACGGCGTGATGGTCAACTGGCAGATCCAGTACGTGAAGGACCGCGCCGCGATCCCGATGACGCGCGACTACATGATGCACGAATCAGCGCGGCTGAGGGAAGTGGGCGAGGTGCCGCAATGGCGGTTCGATCCCGACCTCCGGGAAGCTGCGGAATAGGCGCTTTCCGATCGAATACGCAGCCCGGCAAACCCGGCGCAATTTACATAGATCAGTTACTAACTCTTTTACTCCGCACCTGATCCTCCTGCTGCCAGTTCGGTTTGTCACCAACCGGCGAGCAGGAGCGAATAGCGGGTATCATGAGCAAGACGATCCTGAACCAGTTCCTCTCTCGCAATGTCCGGCAAGGACGATTGGAGGTCGTCTTCGCAGATGGCAGCGCCAGCACCTTTGGCCAGTGCGCTTTGGACTATCCCGAAATCGCGATCCGGTTTACCGACCGCAGCGTCCCGCGCGACATTCTGCGCGATCCGCGCCTTGGCGCTGCGGAAGCCTTCATGAATGGACGGCTGATCATCGAGGAAGGTGATATCATGGGGCTTGTCACCCTGCTGCGCGCCAACAATCGCTGGGACAAGGGCGGCGATATCGGCCCTCCAAGCGCGCTTCGTCGACTGCTCGACAGCGTCGGCTTTGCCGCAGACCGGATCAACACCTCGATCACCGCCCGAACCAACGTGGCGCATCATTACGATATCGGCAACGATCTATTCGCGCTGATGCTGGATGATGAACACTGGCAGTATAGCTGTGCCTATTGGCCGCGCGACGATCTGACGCTCGGGCAGGCGCAGGAGGCCAAGCTTGCCCACATCGCTTCCAAGCTCAACCTCAAGCCGGGGGTGAGAGTGCTCGATATCGGATGCGGATGGGGGGGATTGGCGATCTACCTGGCGAAACACTACCGCGTGCACGTCACAGGCATCACGCTTTCGCAAGAACAGGCCACCCTCGCCCGCAACAAAGTCGAAGAGGCCGGCGTCGGCGAACGGGTATCGATCAAACTGGTCGATTATCGCGAATTTGCCAAATCGGGCCGGCAGTTTGATCGGATCGTCTCGGTCGGCATGTTCGAACATGTCGGCCAACCGCAATTCGAAGCGTTTTTCGCGGCTTGCGCCAACCTGCTGAGTGAGGATGGCACTATGTTGCTCCATACGATCGGCAGAATGGGATTGACCGGCAAGACCGACGCTTTCACCCGCAAATACATCTTTCCCGGCGGTTACATCCCGGCGCTCTCCGAAACCGTTCACGCCAGCGAGAAGGTTCGCTTGATCGCGACCGATGTGGAAATGTGGCGCCTGCATTACGGCAAGACCATTCGGTGCTGGTATGACAATTGTATGCAGCACCGCGATGCCATCGTTGCAATGTACGATCAGCGCTTCTTCAATATGTGGAGCTTTTATCTCGCGGGCGCAGCCACGATCTTCGAATATGGCAGCATGTGCAATTATCAGATCCAGTATACTCGCTCGCGCCATGCCCTGCCGATCACTCGCGACTACATCGCCCGTGAAGAGGCGCGGCTGCTTGACAAGCGGGATTTCGGCTGCGACCGCGCCGCTTTTTCAGGGACAGGACCATGACTGACATCAAGCGCGTCGTCCTCGCATATTCGGGCGGGCTCGACACCTCCGTGATCGCCAAGTGGCTGAGCGTCGAGCGCGGGCTAGAGGTCGTCACCTTCACCGCCGATCTCGGCCAGGGCGAGGAGATCGAGCCCGCACGCGAGAAGGCCCGGGCGATGGGCATTCCCGATGAGCACATCTTTATCGAGGATCTGCGCGAGGAGTTCGTGCGCGATTTCGTGTTCCCGATGATGCGCGCCAACGCCCGCTACGAGGGCGACTACCTGCTCGGCACCTCGATCGCGCGCCCGCTCATCTCCAAGCGTCTCGTTGAGATCGCGCGCGAGGTCGGCGCCCATGCTATCGCACACGGCGCGACCGGTAAGGGCAATGACCAGGTTCGCTTCGAGCTCAGCGCCTATGCGCTTGATCCCACCATCGAGGTGATCGCCCCGTGGCGCGAATGGGATCTGACCAGCCGCACCGCGCTGATCGCCTGGGCAGAGGCGCACCAGATCAAGGTCCCGCAGGACAAGCGCGGCGATGCCCCCTTCTCGACCGATGCCAACCTGCTGCACACCTCGTCCGAGGGCAAGGTGCTCGAGGATCCGTGGGAGGAGACGCCCGACTATGTCTATTCGCGCACCGACCATCCCGAGAACGCGCCAGATACGCCCGAATACATCGAGATCGGCTTCGAACACGGCGACGGGGTATCGGTGAACGGCGAGGCGCTCTCGCCCGCTGCGCTGCTGGCCGCTCTCAACGACCTGGGCCGCCGCCACGGGATCGGTCGGCTCGACCTCGTCGAGAACCGCTTTGTCGGCATGAAGTCGCGCGGGATGTACGAAACCCCCGGCGGCGAGATCTACGCCCGCGCGCATCGCGGGATCGAGCAGATCACCCTCGATCGCGGTGCGGCGCATCTCAAGGACGAGTTGATGCCGCGCTATGCCGCGCTCATCTACAACGGCTTCTGGTTCAGCCCCGAACGCGCGATGCTGCAGGCCGCGATCGATCTTTCGCAGGAGAAGGTTTCGGGCACGGTGCGCCTGAAGCTCTACAAGGGGCTTGCCAGCGTGGTCGGGCGAAAGTCGCCGAACTCGCTCTATTCGCAAGCGCATGTGACCTTCGAAGACGATGCCGGCGCCTATGACCAGCAAGATGCGGAAGGTTTCATCAAGCTCAACGCCCTGCGCCTGAGGCTGCTGGCGCAGCGGGATCGCCGGAACGGTTGAGCGAGTCGCACCGGCATGCGTGACGAGAGATGGCTTGCGCGCGCAACTTTCGCCCAGCTGCACCTTCGAGCGAGCAGCGCAAAAGGCCGCTGTGCGACGGCTCTGCCGATGGACCCATCGCGAAATGCGACCAATCGTTGAGTTGTCCACTCGTATCCACAAGATTGCCGGGGAAAAGTGGAAAAGTCGCTCTTGCCACTCTTGATGAAAGCCGCACCGGAGCGCACTCTTGCCTTGTCTTCGGATGAGAAGAGGCCCAAGAAGAGAGCCGCAAGGCTTTGAATTGAAGGCATTTTCTAATTCAAGGACCGCTGTGGTTGCTGTCCACGCAAACCTCGAGGAAGGGCATGCAGAAGGTTTCGGCTGGATGCAAGCCCGACCAGTGAAAGGCGCGCGAAGTCGTATCACAGCGCAAGATCGTCGGCCCGGTCCGGTCGGTCATCGGCGCAGCGCGGAGGCACAACCTTGGCGCAAGAGCATGATGGCAGGCCAGATGAGCAAGCGGTCTCGGCATCGCCGGAAGCGCGATGGTGCCGCCAAGGGGCCCTGTGCCGCTTGTCGAACACCGCGCGAGCAAGGCGAATGCCGGATGCCGGTGCGAGCGCCGGTGACGAAGCCGGTTGGCGTTGCGGGTCCATGCGATCCGCCGCGTCACCAGCATAGACATCGGGCGCCAAGTGCGCACTGATGCGTTAGCGAGGATCGGCTTGCCGATCGGAGCGACGGACCAGGGCGCCCACGCGCCGGTGAGAGTGGGGTCGGCAGCGATGCCGGCCCCATTTGCATTCCCGGCATCTGGCCGCCATCTGGCCGCCACCGCGCCGCCACCTCGCCGCCACCTCGCCGCCACCTCGCCAGCCGGTCACCACATGGCCGCCAGCGGGGCACCACCGGGCCGCCCCCACCGCCACCGCCCCCCTAGCTCACCCTTCCCGCCCCTCCCGTTCCCGCGTCTCCCGCCCATCCATGCCCTCGCCATGCACGGCGTATCGCATCGCCGTTGCCGCCTTGCCCGGGCAGGCGTTAGGCGCCGCGCCATGCAACCTAGATCAAGTCCGCTCCCCGTCCTGCACCCCCGCCGGCACCTCGCCGCCGCCCGCGCGCCGCTTGCCGCAGGGGTCGCCTCGGCGCTCGTGCTCGCGCTCGCCGCGCTCCACCCGGCACATGCCGCGCCCGACGCCGCCCCGCTCGACGCCGCCGCCACCAGCGTCCCGTCAGCCGCTCAGACCGACCCCATCGCGAACGCCTTCGCCGATCTCGGCTCCCCGCCGCCCGTCACCGCGCCGCCGCACGCGGTCGACCTCGCCGCGCTGCCCCAGCCCGCCGCCGACACCCCCCGCATCGCCGCGCGGCTTGGCACCGGCATCGCCTCCTACTACGCCCAGCGCTTCCACGGCCGCCCCACCGCCAGCGGCGAGCGGTTCGACATGCACGCGCTGACCGCAGCCCACCGCACGCTCCCGTTCGGCACCCGCGTCCAGCTCACCAACCCGGCCAATGGCCGCTCGGTCACGGTGCGCATCAACGACCGCGGGCCGTTCACCCGCGGGCGCACGATCGACGTGAGCCCGGCCGCCGCGCAGCAGCTCGGCCTGATCGCGCGCGGCCACGGCGCGGTCGAGCTCGAGGTCCTCGCGCCCTAGGGCGTTCTTGTTGCCCTACCGCTTCGCGCCCGCAGCGCCGTGCGCGAGCTCGGTTCGCCGTATGCGCGGCTCGCTTGAACCGCCTGTTACACAGTCCAGAGACAAATTCTCTGCCCCGCCCCAGACTTGCTCCAGCGGGCTCTCCCACGCCGCTTGCAGAGGCGCATTTCCGCGCCCTGATCCCGCCCGCGCCCCTGCCCCCGGCATTGGGTCAGGAGTTTCAGGCGCGGTGGTTTCGAACTCGATCTCGGGCTCGTTGACCAGCTCCTCGACCGCGGCGAAGAAGTCCTCCGAGGCCGCCAGCGCGGCGCGGTTCTCGCATAGCCGGTCGAGCCGCGCGAGATGCGCCAGCAGCAGCCGCGCATCGTGGCGCGTGCGCGTCGCGACCTCCTCGCCGTGATAGAACACCACCTCCTGCACCCCGTTCAAGGCGCGATCGGCGAGCACCTCCTCGACCTGCGGGCGCGCCACCAGCAAAGCTGCATCCCACAGCACGCGAAACCGCGCGCAGGCGCGGCGCATGCGATAGGCGGTCGCGTGGGAGACGCCGGCGGCCTTGGCGGCGCTGCGCACATTGCCCCAATCGGACAGCGCATCGAGAAACGCCCCTTGCGCCTCGCGGCTGAACTGCGCGGGCGCGCGCGCCTCCTCGCGGGACGTTTGCGGGCGGAGGGCGGGGAGATTGTCGGTCATGGCTTGGCTCCGGGTCTGGGGGGACGCGATTTCGGGAGCCGAGCGATTTAAACCATTGCGGGCGAGTAGGAAAA
>DAITMG010000029.1:0-8146 GCA_036835265.1 Erythrobacter sp.
CAATAAGCCCTTGAGCTATTTGCGTACCCAACGAAAGTACCACACCTCGTGCCCGAACTTTTCGCGGGCCTTTTGTTCGTAACGCGTCGCGCACCAGCCCGAGGGGCGCTGTTGCCACGAGGTCGGCCGTTCCACGATCCATTCGAACCGATCCGCAAAACGCTGCATCACCATCAGCGCATGGCGCAGGTAAACCGGGTGATCGGTTCCGAAGCGCAATTCCCCGCCGCGCTTGAGCTTATCGGCGATAAGCTTGAGCGGGCCATCATTCATCATTCGCCGCTTGGCGTGCTTGGCCTTGGGCCAGGGGTCGGGATGGAGCAGATAGACCATCGTGAGCGCGCCATCGGGAATGCGCGCGAGCACTTCAAGCGCATCGCCATGATGCAGCCGGATATTGGCGAGCTTGTGCTCGTCGATCCGCGCAAGTGCCTGGGCAACCCCGTTGAGGAACGGCTCGGCGCCGATAAAGCCATGATCGGGCAGGAGATCGGCGCGATAGGCAATGTGTTCGCCGCCGCCAAAGCCGATCTCGAAATGGAGCGGGCGGTCCGCGCCGAACAGCGCTTCGGCTGTCACCGGGCCTTGGGTGGGCACGGCAATCCGCGGCAGCAGCCCGTCGACCAGTGCCTGCTGGCGTGCGCGCAGGGGCTTTCCGACGCTGCGACCGTAAAGCCGGCTGAGAGTGGTGGGGTCGCCTTGCTTGAATGCTGTCATGGCGTGGCCGCTTGACGCCCCTTGGCGTGCTTGTCCAGTGGGTCGGCGCGGGTTTGGTCGCTCGGGGTTGTCCAATCAGCCGCTTCCCCGCTATCGCCGCGCGACGCATGGAACAGCTATCCCGCACCTTCTTCGACCAGGCGCCATGGGTCCAATCGCTCATCGGGCTCGCTGCGCTCGGCCTGGCTGCGATCATCGTCAATTATATCCTCAAGGCGATCATCCTCACGACCCTCGCACGCTATCTCGACCAGCATTCAACCAAGGACGACAAGGCCGCCGGCTGGCTTGCCACCGTCGTTCCGCTGCTGATCATATCGCGCGGGATCAATCTCGTGCCCAACCTCTCGGCGGAAGTGCGCACGCTGTTCGCCAGCACCGCGCAGGCGCTGATCGTGTTTTCGGTCGCGATGGCGATCGTGCGGGGGCTGAGCTATGCCAACGAGCTTTACGAGCGGCTGCCAAATTCGCGAAATCGCCCGATCAAGGGGTTCGTGCAGGTCGCCAAGATCATTGTCCTGGGCGTTGCGGCGATCATCGTCATCGCGGTGCTGATCGATGAAAGCCCGCTGCTGCTGTTCTCGGGGCTCGGCGCGATCACCGCCGTCCTGCTGCTGGTGTTCAAGGATACGATCCTCAGTTTGGTCGCCTCGGTCCAGCTCACCACCAACGACATGCTGCACGTGGGTGACTGGATCACCATGCCCAGCATGGGCGCAGATGGCGACGTGATCGATATCTCGCTTCACACCGTCAAGATCCAGAACTTCGACAAGACCATCGTGACCGTACCGACGCACAAGCTGGTCTCCGACAGCTATTCCAACTGGCGCGGCATGAGAAACGCTGGCGCACGGCGAATCAAACGCGCCATCGCGATCGACCAGAATACGGTGCGTTTCCTGAGCGACGAGGAGGTGCTGCATCTGGAGCGCCTGCGCATCCTCAAGCCTTATGTCGATCGCAAGCGCGCCGAACTCGCCGATTGGAACGCGAAGAATGGCGGGCCGCAGGAAGCGCCCGTCAACGCGCGGCGCCTCACCAATCTGGGCACGTTTCGCGCATATATCGAAGCCTATCTGCGCGCGCATCCGCGCCTGAGCGACAGCGGCTTCACATTGATGGTGCGGCAACTTGAGCCTTCCTCGCACGGCATCCCGCTCGAGGTCTATTGTTTCGCCGCGACCACGGTGTGGTCGGAATACGAGGCAATCCAGGCGGACATCTTCGATCACCTGCTGGCGATGATCGACGAATTCGATCTGGCGGTGTTTCAGGATCCGAGCGGGCGTGATCTTGCAGATGCTTTTGCCCGGGATCACGCTAACGCGAGCGCAATCCCGTAGCGGCTGGCCAGCGCCGGGGGAGAAGGTCTTGCCTGCGGTTGCTCAACCCTTGCGCAGCGCAGACGGCTTGTGCGCCGCCTGCTTGCCATCCTCGGTTTCGACCAGATATTGCGGTTCGTCTTCGGACGCGGCGACCTTGTGGCCCTTGATGGTCATTTCTCCGGTGATCTTCCTCACCACCTTGCCGCGCGCGGTTCCGCCGTGGCTGGACCAGCTTACCTTGTCACCCGCTGTCAGATTGTCGGACATGCTCGTTCTCCTTCTTCCTGGGAAAAAAGAGCGATGGGAGGGCCGTGTTCCATACGAGGACCGCCCATGTCCTGACACGGGCTGAATTTGCGGCGGGATGCCTGGACGAACGCCGGAGGAGCGCTCGAAAAACAGCTTACGCCGCCTCGACTTCCTCGCCCGGATCGCGCAGGACATAGCCTCGGCCCCACACCGTCTCGATGTAGTTCTCGCCCGCGCAGGCATGAGAGAGTTTCTTGCGAAGCTTGCAGATGAACACGTCGATGATCTTGAGTTCGGGCTCGTCCATCCCGCCATAAAGGTGGTTGAGGAACATTTCCTTGGTCAGCGTGGTGCCCTTGCGCAAGCTGAGCAGCTCGAGCATCGCATATTCCTTGCCGGTCAAGTGCACGCGCGCGCCGTCGACTTCGACTGTCTTGGCATCGAGGTTAACGGCGAGCTTGCCGGTGCGGATGATCGACTGGCTGTGGCCCTTCGAGCGGCGCACCACGGCGTGAATGCGCGCGACGAGCTCTTCGCGGTGAAACGGCTTGGTCACGTAATCGTCAGCGCCGAAGCCGAAGCTGCGGATCTTGCTGTCCATCTCGGCGATGCCGGACAGGATCAGGACCGGAGTCTGCACCTTTGCGACGCGCAGTTTCTTGAGCACATCATAGCCGTGCATGTCGGGCAGGTTGAGATCGAGCAGGATGATGTCGTAATCATACAGCTTACCCAGATCGAGGCCTTCCTCGCCCAGATCGGTCGAATAGACATTGAAGCCCTCGGTTGTGAGCATGAGCTCGATCGCTTTCGCGGTGGTCGGCTCGTCCTCGATCAACAGCACTCGCATTGTGTGTCCCCTAGTTGCCCCGTACGGCGGACGTGTCAGGCGCAATACCCCTCGCCAGGAGGTGCGGCCTTTCATTAACCACACAACATCTGAACGGAAAAGGTTAATAACCCGTAAATCCGGCTCTATCCACCAGTCGCGCCAGCGGATGGACTCTCGTCGGGCCTGCTCGCGTCATTTCCTCCGGCTGTTTCCAGGGGCACCTGCGGTGTGCTGCCGCGCGAGCGATTGCCGCACGACCAAGGGGGCGGAAGCCTTTCGTGAGCTTTCGCTCACAGGGCCTTCATTTTCTTCGCCCGCCGTCGTTGAGCGCTCGAGCCGATCCCGATTGCTTCGCGATATTTGGCGACCGTCCGCCGCGCAAGATCAAACCCTTCTTTGGCGAGCAGGTCGACCAGGTTCTGATCCGACAGCACCTTCGCGGCAGTTTCAGCGTCCACCAGCGCCCTGATCCGGGCCTTGATCGCCGCCGAGGAAGCCCCTTCGCCGTCGCTCGAGGAGACTCCGCTGGTGAAGAAATACTTGAGCTCGAAGGTCCCGCGCTCGCAATGAAGATATTTGTTGCTGGTGACGCGGCTGATCGTGCTCTCGTGCATTTCCACCTTCTCGGCGACCTCGCGCAAGGTCAGCGGGCGCAAGTGCGAGACTCCGTTGCGAAAAAATCCGTCCTGTTGGCGTACGATCTCTGCCGCCGTCTTGAGGATCGTCTTCTGGCGCTGATCGAGCGCTTTCAGGAGCCAGTGTGCATCGGCGAGTTTTTCCTTGAGCCATCCGCGCGCTTCCTTGCTCGGCGATCCGTCGCGCAGTTCGAGGAAGTACTCGCGATTGACGATCAGGCGCGGCAGAGTCTCCTCGTTGAGTGTTATGTCCCAGCCGCCCTTTCCGTTGCTGCGCAGGAGAATGTCGGGGACGATCGCGCTCTGGCTGGCGGGTGCGAAGGCCAGGCCAGGCTTGGGATCGTAGCTGCGCAGCTCGCGCAACATGTCTGCGAAATCCTCGTCATCGACGCCGCATAGCCGCTTCAGCCGGGCGACATCGCCGCGTGCGACCAGCTCGAGATTGGCGATGAGCTTCTGCATGCACGGGTCATACCGATCCGCCTCGCGCGCCTGGATGGCGAGGCATTCGGCGAGATTGCGCGCGCCAACGCCGCTCGGATCGAGCGATTGAACGGCGTCGAGGGCAGCGCTGACCTCGGCCAGACTGGTCCCGAGGTCATTGGCCACTTCACGCAGGTCGAAATGGAGATAGCCCGCATCATCGAGCAGCCCGATGAGATGGCGTGCGATGAACGCTCCGCGCTCGCCGCGAACGACCGCGCCGATTTGCGAAAGCAGGTGGTCGGGCAGCGAAATCGAGGCCGCCGAGGTCGCCTCGAAGCCGGGCGCGTCCTCGCCCAGCGAGCCCGCATTCGCCGCGCCCCAATCCGCGCTGGCCGCGCCGGTCAGCCCGGTTTGGCCATCGCCGGTCTCGCGGTCGATATCAAGCGCGCCTGCATCGAGATCGAATGGCGCATCGCCTTCGCCGGCGCCTGTGACCATGAGCTGGTCCGCCGTCCTTTCCTCGCGCGAAAAAACGTCTGGTTCGCCCCCTTCGCCTGCGCGTTCGGACGCGATCTCACCTGCCTCGAGCAAGGGATTGGCTTCGAGCACCTCGGCGATATAGCTCTCGATCTCGAGGTTGGAGGCCGTCAGCAGCTTGATCGCCTGCTGCAATTGCGGCGTCATCACCAGCGATTGCGATTGGCGCAGGTCGAGACGCGGACCGATCGCCATAAGCCGCTACCCCCTCGGCCCCGTCAAAGCGCGAAGCTCTCGCCGAGATAGAGCCGCCGCACGTTCTCGTCGGCGACCAGCTCCTGCGGAGTGCCGGCAAAGAGGACCTGACCGCCATAGATGATGCAGGCGCGATCGACGATGTCGAGCGTCTCGCGGACATTGTGATCGGTAATCAGGACGCCGATGCCGCGCCGCTTCAGGTCCTTCACCAAGTCGCGGATGTCGCTGATCGAGAGCGGGTCGATCCCCGCAAAAGGTTCATCGAGCAGCATGATCGAGGGTTTCGCCGCAAGCGCCCGGGCGATCTCGCAGCGGCGCCGTTCGCCCCCTGAGAGCGCCATCGCCGCGGAATCGCGTAAGGCAAGCAGGCCGAACTCGCCCAGCAGCCGCTCAAGCTCGGCCGTCCGCGTCGCCCGATCAGGCTCGACCATTTCGAGCACGCTGCTGATGTTCTGCTCGACCGTCATGCCGCGAAAGATGCTGGTTTCCTGCGGAAGATAGCCGAGGCCAAGGATCGCCCGGCGATACATCGGCAGCCGGGTCACATCCTCGCCGTCCATCAGGATGCGTCCGGCATCAGGCCTGACGAGCCCCATGATTGAATAGAAGCACGTGGTCTTGCCCGCCCCGTTGGGCCCGAGCAGCCCGAGCACTTCGCCCTTGCCGACGCTCAGCGAGATGTCCTTGAGAATCGTGCGCTTGTCATAGCTTTTGGCGATGGAAATCACCTCCAGCCCGCCATTGGGCATGGCGGCCGTCGCGGTCAAAGGGCTTGCCGCCTCGTAGGCAGGATCGATCGAGGGCGCATCACTCATGCGGCTGACTTAGCATCGTCTCCTGCACAAAAAAGGGGGGTTCGCTCGATTGCGTCCGATTTGGCAGGATTGTTGCTTGTCGAGCCGAGTCGGTCGTTCATCGGACGCAGAGATAAGGCTTGGAGAGTGAGCGAGCCATCGAGCCCGCTCCCTCGCTGGCCTTGCGGACGGAACTGAGCCTATATTTAGTGACACTACTACAGGGACTTGTCGGACGTCGTTGGCGCGCGCGCAAGAAAATTTCAAAATCGTTACGAAGCTTGCAACCGGGCCCCTGGTTTGAAATAATCAGCGCTGTGGGAAATAACCGTCGGGGAACGGAAAAATGAACAAGACGTCGCAACACAGACAGTTTGGCAGCATCGCGCAAACGGGCGAGGGTGCCCAGCGCGAGAAAGACTGGCGAAGCGCGATGAGCGACCACGTCGCCTATGCGCTGCTCGCCTATACCGGCCTGCAGATCTTCGTCACCGTCAAGGCGTTGGCGGCAGGCTTCTCGTCGATCCTGCCCTATGTCGCGCTGATCATCCTGGTCGCCGCGATCATTCCGGCCTGCCGCTGGTTCGAGCGCCGCTGGACCGATCTGAGTGACGCCCAAGCGCATGATCCCGCGCTCGCAGGCGCGTTCAGGCGCGATACGGTGGGGCTGTGGCTGTTGGCGCTAGGCCTGCCGTTTCTCCTGACCGGGCTGGTAAAGCTCGCTTTCGCCGTCGCCTGAGCGCTTGGCGTCAACCGGGCTTGCCGGTACCGCACTGGACCGCCGGCCCCTCCGGTCTATCCGGCCGCTTTTTTCGCGCGCTCGATGGCCTCGATGACGATCTGACGGGCTTCGGCACGGTCCCCCCAATTGCCCACGCGCACCCACTTTTCGGCTTCCAAGTCCTTGTAGTGCGTGAAGAAGTGCTCGATCTGCTGCATGATGATCGAGGGTAGATCCTTGGTTTCCCCGACATCCGAATAATACGGGAACGTGGTGTCCACCGGCACGCAGACGAGCTTCTCGTCCCCGCCGTGCTCGTCTTCAAGATTGAGCACGCCGATCGGGCGCGATTTGACGACGCAACCCGGAATGAAGGGCGAGCGCGCGATCACGAGCGCATCGAGCGGATCGCCATCGGGCGAAAGCGTATGCGGAACGAAGCCGTAATTGGCGGGGTAGCGCATCGGCGTGTGGAGGATGCGATCGACGAACAGAGCGCCGCTCTCCTTGTCGAACTCGTACTTCACCGGTTCGCCGCCGGTCGGCACCTCGATGACGACGTTGAGGCTGTCAGGTGGATTGTCGCCGGTAGGGATCTTGTCGATGCGCATTACGAGGTTCCTGCTAGTGTGTCCGCCCTCCCTCCCGAAAGGCCCGAAGCCGCGCCGATAGCCCCGGATCGATGTTGCGGCAAGCTCGCCCATGGCCTAATCGGGCCGGCCTATGAGCAAGAGCACGCGCATCACCCCCCCCGGCGCCATCCGCGGCACCCAGGACATTTTCGGCGCTGACGCGGAAGCCTTCGCCTATGTGGTCGAAACCTTCGAGCGTGTGCGCAAGCTCTACCGCTTCAGACGGGCCGAATTTCCGGTGTTCGAGCGGACCGAGGTGTTTGCGCGCTCCTTGGGCGAGACCACCGATGTCGTCTCGAAGGAGATGTATTCGTTCGAGGATCGCGGCGGAGAATCGCTCACCCTGCGCCCCGAGTTCACCGCCGGGATCGCGCGCGCTTATCTCACCAATGGCTGGCAGCAGCACGCGCCGCTGAAGGTGGCGACCCACGGCCCGCTGTTCCGCTACGAACGCCCGCAAAAGGGCCGCTATCGCCAGTTCCATCAGATCGATGCCGAAGTCATCGGCGCGGGCGAACCGCAGGCCGACGTCGAATTGCTGGCGATGGCGGACCAGCTGTTGCGCGAACTGGGCATTGAGGGCGTGACGCTGCAGCTCAACACTTTGGGCGATGGTGCCAGCCGCGAGGCGTGGCGTGCAGGGTTGATCGATTATTTCGGCAAAGTGCGCGGCGATCTTTCCGAGGAGTCGCAGGAGCGGCTGGAGAAGAACCCGCTGCGCATTCTCGACAGCAAGGACCCGCGCGACAAGCTCTTCCTCACCGAGGCACCCCGGATCGACGATTATCTTTCGGACGAGGCGCAGGTGTTCTTCGCGGCGGTGACAAGCGGGCTCGATGCGGCCGGCGTGAGATGGACGCGCGCTGAAAGCTTGGTGCGCGGGCTCGATTACTACCGCCACACCGCGTTCGAATTCATCCCCGACGAAGGCTCTGCAGCAGCGGCTGCACTGGGCGCCCAGTCGACCGTGCTGGGCGGCGGGCGCTATGACGGGTTGATGGAGAGCCTCGGCGGCGCGCCGACCCCAGCGGTCGGCTGGGCTGCGGGGATTGAGCGGCTGGCGATGCTGGTGGGGGG
>DAITMG010000029.1:8246-31659 GCA_036835265.1 Erythrobacter sp.
CTCGAACCCGTGGCGAGAGTCGCCGCCGAGGTGAAATCCGCGCGCGAGGAGATGGCGGGGCTCTGCGACATGCTCGTCGACCCGGAAATGAAGGCGATGGCCGAGGATGAGCTCGCCCACATCGAGGCCACCTTGCCCGAGCTCGAACGCCGGCTCGCCATCGCGCTGCTGCCGCGTGACAGCGCGGACGCCAAGCCAGCAATGCTCGAAATCCGCGCCGGCACCGGGGGCGACGAGGCCGCACTGTTCGCCGCCGATCTTTATCGCATGTACGAACGCTTTGCCGCCGAACAAGGCTGGAAGGTCGAAACGGTCAGCATCAACGCCTCCGACATCGGCGGGTTCAAGGAAGTGATCGCAAACATCACCGGCACAGGAGTGTTTGCCAAGCTGAAGTTCGAGAGCGGGGTGCACCGGGTGCAGCGCGTGCCGGTGACCGAAAGCGGCGGGCGGATCCACACGTCCGCAGCGACGGTTGCGGTGCTGCCCGAGCCGGACGAGGTCGATGTTGCGGTCGAGGAAAAAGACCTCAAGATCGACGTTTACCGGGCCAGCGGCGCGGGTGGCCAGCATGTCAACACCACCGATTCGGCGGTGCGGATCACCCACCTGCCGACCGGCACCGTCGTCACCTGCCAGGACGGGCGCAGCCAGCACAAGAACAAGGAAAAGGCGATGCAAGTGTTGCGCACGCGGCTCTATGATGCCCAGCGCGAAGCCACGCAGGGCGCCGAAGCCGAAGCGAGGAAGGCAATGGTCGGCAGCGGGGATCGCTCCGAACGCATCCGCACCTACAATTTCCCGCAAGGGCGCGTCACCGATCATCGCATCGGGCTGACGCTGCACAAGCTCGACGAGGTGCTTGCAGGGCCGGGGCTTGCCGAGCTGGTCGACGCGCTCATCAGCGAGGATGAGACCAAGCGGCTGGCGACGCTGGCCGAATAAGGACCAGCGCGGATGGACAGCGTCGTATCAGCCCTGCGCAAAGCGCGTGCTCTGCTCGAAGGCGTCTCCGATACAGCGCGGCTCGATGCCGAGTTGCTGATGGCGCAGGCGCTCGGGGTGACCCGTTCCGAATTGCTCCTGCGCCATCAGGATGCAGGAGTGCCGGCGGGCTTCGAGCCGCTCCTTCGCCGGCGCCTTGCCGCCGAGCCGGTCGCGTATATCCTCGGCCACTGCGAGTTCTACGGGCTGGATCTCGGCGTCGATCGGGCTGTGCTCATTCCGCGCAGCGACAGCGAGTGCGTGGTCGAGGCAGCGCTGGAGGTGTGCCCTGCGCGCGGCCGGGTGCTCGATCTGGGAACGGGATCGGGGGCGCTGTTGCTCGCCATGCTTGACCAGCGCCCACAGCTCGATGGGCTCGGGCTCGATGCCAGCCGCGCAGCGCTCGAGGTCGCGCGGGCCAACAGCGCACGGCTGGGGCTGGGGTCGCGCGCGGCTTTCGTGGAGCGGGACTGGACGGTGGACGGCTGGGCTGCGGATCTCGGCAGCTTCGAGTGCGTGATCGCCAATCCGCCCTATATCGAAGCCGATGCAACGCTCGATCGCACTGTCCGCGATTACGAGCCTGCAACGGCCCTGTTTGCAGGCGAAGACGGGCTCGATGCGTACCGGATCCTGATCCCCTTGCTGCCCGGTCTGCTCGCCAAGGGCGCAAGCGCGGTGCTGGAGATCGGCAGCGAGCAGGCGCAGAGCGTGTGCGCCCTTGGCCAGGCCGCAGGGTTCGCGACTGCCGTCCGCCGTGACCTTGCCAACCGCCCCCGCGCGATAGTCCTTTCTTGAGGAAAACGACGCGAGGGCTTGGCAAACGGGTTCGGGCTCGCTAATTCTTTAGTAGGCCGTCCGGAAGCGCTTGGCGCATCGCGGGGCCTAGCTCCGGATTTTTGCTCTTTTTGGCCCCCAGGTCATGGCCTTGGTCGCCGCTGAGCGCAGAGTGTTGCGTGTGCCGGTTGTGGCTGGACACGCTGAATAAGGGCCCATGGGGGGAGCCTATGTCCACAAGCGATCGAACGCAACGCGCAGGACGGGACAAACCATGGCCACGCATGAGGAACGTTTTCCTTTGAATAATAATCGAAACAATCGTCGCCGCGGGCGCGGCAATCGCAATCAGAACGGCAGTGGCAATCAGCTCAACCGGATTGACAGCCGCGCGCGGGGCAATGCGCCCCAGATGCTCGACAAATACAAGAAGCTCGCCCAGGACGCCCAGCACAATGGCGATCGGGTCCAGGCCGAATACTACCTCCAGTTCGCCGACCACTATTTCCGTGTCCTCGCCGACAACAAGGCCCGCCAGGACGAAGCGCGGGGCAAGCGCAGCGACAATCGCAGCGACAGCCGCAGCGACAACCGCAACGACGACGGGCAGGACGATGGCGATGGCCGCTATGACGATGGCGGCGAGAGCGATCGTGGCAACGAGAACCGCCGCACCAGTCCGAACCGCCAGCGCTCGCGCAGGGATGACGACGACGATTCCGACTACTATGCCGACCACGGTTCGGATCGCGATGGCGATGACGCCGAGAGCGAGAACACGAGGTCTGACGAGGACATCGCGGAAGAAGCGCCCAAGCGCCGCATTCGCAAGCCCAAGAGCGAGACACCGCGCAAGGCCGAAACACCGCGCAAGAGCGAGACACCGCGCAAGGCCCGCAGGGCGCGCAAGCCGGATGATGATGATGTCGCTGCCGCGATTGACTCCTCGGTTCTGCCTCCGTCGATTACCCGTAGCCGGGCGATCTCGGATTCGGCCGAAGACAGCGGCGGGGACGATACGCTCGAGGCGGTGAGCTAAGACCCGCCTCGCTGCCGGACAGCCTTGCGCATGAATGATCGTCTCAAGGCGCTCGGCTCTTCGGTCTGGACGCGGCTTTCGAACCGGCCCCTGCTCGCCTCGCTCGTGCTCGGGATCGTGACCGCGCTGGGGTTCCCGCCGATCGGAGCATGGTGGATCGCCTTGCCTGCGCTCGCGCTGTTCCTCCTGCTGCTCCACCGCGCGCCTGACGCGAAGCGGGCTGGGCTGCAGGCCTATCTGTTCGGCTGGGCGCATCTGACGCTCGCCAATAACTGGATCGCCACCGCCTTTACCTATCAGGCAAAGATGCCGGAAATTCTCGGCTGGCTCGCGGTCCCGCTGCTGTGTGTCTATCTCGCGGTCTATCCGGCATTGGCGGCACTTGTTGCCTCATCATTAGCGCGCCGGCGTCCCTTCATCGCCTTCGCGATCATCTTTGCCGGTTGCTGGATTATCGCCGAGTGGGTGCGTGGATGGGCGTTCACCGGATATCCCTGGCCACCGCTGGCGCTGATGTTGCTGGGGGGCTGGGATCGTCCCGGGCTTGCCGCGGTCCTGCCGTGGATGGGGACTTATGCGCTTTCGGGCTTTGCCATTCTCCTGGCTGGCATGCTCACGCTGCTGGCCACCAACGCATCTGCCAGACCGGGGCGCGGCAGCCTCGTCGCCCTGCTCTTTGGAGGCGTCGCGATCGCCCTGCCGATGCTTGTTGCCCATCCGGCCAGCAGGGACAGCGACATTCCCTACCGGCTGGTCCAGCCCTACATCCCGCAGGATGAGATCAACGATGGCTCCAAGTTCGAGGAGCAATTCGGCCGGCTTGCCCGACTGTCCGCGCCGCGTGGCGAGGAGCAGCCACTGGTCTTGTGGCCTGAAAGCGCGATCCCCGATTACCTCGAAGACGGCTATCCGACGCGCTTCTACCAACGGATGACAGCGGGCGCTGACCCGGTGGTTGCGCGCAGGCGGATCGCTGCCGCGATCGGCCCTGGCGCGCGGCTCCTGACCGGCGTCGTCAATCTCGACATCGAGACCTTCGGCGCGAGCGGCCGGGCGGTGAGCGCGCGCAACTCCGTGGTGGCGATCAGCGATGAGGGGGCAATCACGCACAATTACGCCAAGGCGCATCTCGTGCCCTATGGCGAATATCTCCCCTTGCGCGGCGTGCTCGAACCGCTGGGCCTGTCACGCCTGGTGGCAGGCACGATCGATTATCGCCCGGGGCCGGGGCCACGCACGCTAGACCTTGGCGAACATGGCCGGGCGGGGGTGCAGATCTGTTACGAAATCGTCTTCTCGGGTCAAGTCGTCGAGCCCGGCAATCGGCCCGATTTCATCTTCAATCCTTCCAATGACGGCTGGTTCGGGGCGTGGGGTCCGCCGCAGCATCTTGGCCAGGCGCGCCTGAGGGCAATCGAGGAAGGTTTGCCCGTGCTGCGCTCGACCACCACCGGGATCAGTGCTGTCATCGACAGCCGCGGCATCGTCAGGGGCAGCATCGCCATTGGCAAGGCCGATGCGCTCAGCGGCATGATCCCGGCCGCCGCCCCGCCCACGCTGTTTGCGCGGCTCGGCAATGGGCTTGCGCTCGGCTGGGCCCTGCTGTTGCTCTTGCTGGGCCTTGCCCTCCCAAGACTGCTTGCGCTGCGACCCGCGCAGGGTTAGGGGGCGACCACGAGACATAAAGGCTTCCTTATATCGGCATAAGGGCCTGATCACGCCCCAACGTCCCAGCCGGAGGCCCCATGCGTCAGAACTATCTTTTCACTTCCGAAAGCGTTTCAGAAGGCCATCCTGACAAGGTTTCCGACCAGATCTCGGACGCGATCGTCGATCTCATGCTGTCCAAGGATCCCGAAGCGCGGGTCGCCTGCGAAACCATGACCACCACCCAGCGCGTCGTCCTCTCCGGCGAGATCCGCTGCCTGCCGATGTACGACAAGACCCGCGAGGAGTGGCGCTACAACAACTACTGGGCCCCCGGCGCGCGCGACGAGATCGAGAGCGCGGTGCGCCGCACCGTGGCCGAGATCGGCTACGAGCAGGCGGGGTTCCACTGGGAAACCCTGATCTTCGAGAACCACCTCCACGGCCAGTCCGCCGAAATCGCGCAAGGCGTCGATGCGGGCGTCGAAGGCTCGAACAAGGACGAAGGCGCGGGCGACCAGGGCATCATGTTCGGTTTCGCCTGCGACGAAACGCCCGATCTCATGCCCGCGACGCTCGACTACAGCCACAAGATCCTCGAACAGCTCGCAGCCGATCGCAAATCGGGCAATGTCCCGTTCCTCGAGCCCGACGCCAAGAGCCAGGTGACGTTGCGCTATGAGGGCAAAAAACCGGTTGCCTGCACGGCGGTGGTCGTCTCGACCCAGCACGCCAAAGGCTATCACACGGGCGAGAAAGAGGCCAAGCTCAAGGCCTATGTCAGGAAGGTCGTCACGGACATCCTCCCCGAAGGCTTCATCAGCGACGAGACGGTCTGGCACATCAACCCGACCGGCGCGTTCGAGATCGGCGGTCCGGATGGCGATGCGGGGCTTACGGGCCGCAAGATCATCGTCGACACCTATGGCGGCGCATCGCCGCATGGCGGCGGGGCGTTCAGCGGGAAGGATCCGACCAAGGTCGATCGCAGCGCCGCCTACATCACCCGCTATCTTGCCAAGAACGTCGTTGCCGCCGGCCTTGCAACGCGCTGCACGATCCAGATCGCCTATGCGATCGGCGTATCCGAGCCGCTCTCGCTCTATGTCGATACCCACGGCACCTGCACCGGCGTGAGCGATGAACGGATCGAGGACGCGATCCGCTCGATCGGCAAGCTCAACGGGCTCACCCCGCGCGGCATTCGCACCCATCTTGCGCTCAACAAGCCGATCTATCGCAGGACCGCCGCCTACGGCCATTTCGGCCGCCCGGCCGATGGCGATTACTTCCCGTGGGAGCGGCTCGATCTGGTCGACGATCTGAAGGCGGCGCTCGGCTGATTGCTTAGGCGCTGGGCTGCCCTTGCGCTAAAGCTGCGCTGATGCAGCCCGAGCCCGCCACCTCTAGCTTGCCTACGCGCGCGCGCATCATCGAGCTTGACGCCCTGCGCGGGCTCGCCGTCATCGGCATCGCATGGATGAACGTCCACGCCTTCGCGCTGCCATTACAGGCCTACTACAACCCGGCGAGCTATGGCGGCGAGGCGTTGGCCGATCGCATCGTGTGGCTGGCGAGCTTCGTGTTCATCGAGGACAAGTTCCGCACGCTGTTCGCCATGCTGTTTGGCGCCGGTTGCCTGATCCTGATCGAGCGCGAAGCCGAGCACGAAGCCGGGCGCGGGCGCGCCGGGCTTTCGCGCTGGCGCGCGCATGGTGCGCGCATGGCGGTGTTGTTCGTGATCGGGCTTGTCCATGCGGCGGTGCTGGCGAGCAATGATGTGCTGCGGGCCTATGCCATCGCCGGCCTGCTCATCCCGCTGGTCGCCGCGCTGCCCGCCTCCGCGCTCTATTCGATCGCGGTGGGAAGCCTTGCCGTGCATGTCGGCGCCGGGCTGGTCGTCTTCGGCAGCGGGATCATCGACTTTTACGCCGGGCGCCTCTCGTCTGATGCTGTGCTGTTTGCGAACCGCAATTTCGGGACCGATCCTGCCGCGATTGCCTATGCGCTCGAGATCGGGGGCGAGCCGTTCGACGAGCGCATCGCGCGGCGCACCGCCAATCTCGGTGGTCAGTTGAATGCGGTGCTGAGTTCGGTGCCGCTCAATTTCGCTGCAATGGCGCTGGGCATGGCGCTGTGGCGCGACGGGATGCTGAAGGGCGAATGGCGCACCTTTCGCCTGCAGCGGCTGGCGGCAATCTGTGCGCTGATCGCGCTCTGCGGCCTCTTGCCGCTTGGCTGGTGGGTGAGCGATGCCGGGTTCCCGGGCGCGCTGATGGGGCCTGTCGTGCTGGTTGCGTCCGCCCCCTTCGATATGCTGCTGGGGCTCGCCTATGCAGCGCTCGCGATGGCATTCTTTGCCAAAGGCGGGGCGGCGACGCGGATCCTCGCCACCGCAGGGCGACTTTCGCTCACCAATTACGTGATGACGAGCCTCATCTTTGCAGCGCTGTTCGCAAGCTGGGGGCTGGGTCTTTTCGGCGAGGTCAGCCGCGCGCAAGCCTTTGCCTTGAGCTTCGTTCCGATCGCCGCGATCTGCCTCGTCTCGCCCGTCTGGCTGGCGCGGCTCGGGCAGGGGCCGCTCGAACGGCTCTGGCGAGCGGCGGCCAAGGCGCTGTCCTAATCCAGGTCGTGCTCGCCATGCATCGGCGAGGGCTGGTCGAGCGCGAGCTCGCTGTCCGAAAAGAGGAACGGTGAGCGCACCCCCGGCATCCCGCCAAGCTCCACCCGCATCCCGCGCGCGAGAACCTGCGGGTCTTCGAACATTTCGTTGAGCGCGTTGATCGGGCCGACCGGCACCCCCGCCGCGTGGCACAGCTCCATCAGCTCGGCCTTGGTGAAGCCGCTGGTGGCCTCGGCGATCACGCTGTCGAGCGCGGGCGCGTTGGCGACCCGGTCGGAATTGGCAGCAAAGCGCGGATCCTCGATCAGCGGTTCGAGCCCGAGGACCCGCATGAGCCGGGCAAACAGGCTGTCATTGGCAGGCGCGAGGATCACGTGCCCATCGCTTGCGGGAAACACGCCATAGGGCGCGACCTGCGCATGCGCATTGCCCATGCGCGGAGGGTTGCTGCCGGTTGTCAGGAAATAGGTCGCCTGATTGGAGAGCAGCGCGACCGAGCAATCGAGCAGGCTCATGTCGACATGCTGCCCCTTGCCCGTGCGCGCACGCTGGAGGAGCGCGGCCTGAATTCCGCTGACTGCCCACAAGCCCGTCGCCAGATCGCTGATCGAGACACCCATCTTGACCGGCCTTCCCTCGGGCTCGCCGGTCAGCGCCATGAAGCCGCACATCCCCTGAATCACGAAATCGTATCCCGCTTCATGCGCGCGCGGACCGGTCTGGCCGAAGCCCGTGATCGAGCAATAGACGAGGGCCGGGTTTGCTTCTGCGAGCGAGGCGTGATCGAGGGCGAACTTGGCCATGCTGCCGGTTTTGAAATTTTCGATCAGGACATCGGCGCCTGCGGCCAGCGCTCGCACGCGCGCGAGATCTTCGGCTTTGCGGAAATCGGCGATGATCGAGCGCTTGCCCCGGTTGCAGGCATGGTAATAGGCCGCCTCGCGCCGCACGGGGCCGTCAGCCGCCTTGCGCTCGATCCAGGGCGGGCCCCACAGGCGGGTGCCGTCGCCTTCAGGGCTCTCGACCTTGATGACATCGGCGCCAAGGTCCGCAAGGATCTGCCCCGCGAACGGCCCGGCCAACACGCGCGCAAGTTCGAGCACCTTGAGCCCGGCGAGCGGCGCATTCGGGTTGCGCGGGTGTTCGAACCAATCGGCCATCCCGCCTGCCATAGCGCTAATAGGGCTTCGCCACCATCAGCCACAGCACCGCGCAGAGCGGCACCGTGCTGATGAGGCCCCAGGTGATCCAGCGGCGCGAGAGGCGGCGATACTCTTCGGTCACGCCCTCCTGGCCGGTCCAGGCATTGGCGATGCGCGCCTGACGGATCTGGATCGGCACGAGGATGAACAGCCAGATCACCCCCGCTGCGACAAAGAGGATCTGGCTCCATAACAGCCACAGCGGTTCAACCAGCGAATAGCCCATCACCCACACTGCGCCATAGCCGCCCACCATCGTCAGGATGATGCCCGGAATCGTCAGGCCGAAATCGGTCCCGGTGACGAGCCGCTGACCGAACTGGACGATGCGCCAATCGCCGTTGCGATCGGCAAAGACCTTCCACACGGCGGTCACCGTGATGTTCCCGGCCAGCAGGATAATCCCCAGATAGTGGAGAAACTTGAAGGTATAGAACAAGTCCATCGGTGCGAGAGATTAGCGCCGCGCGCGAAGCTGTGAAAGCCGACTGACACGATCGGCGGTCATGCGCGCGGCACCGGCCCGAGTACGGGCCAGGCGCGCCACAGTCCGATCGCATGGACCACCCCGTAGACGAGCACGATGGCAGAAGACCAGTAATCGAAGGCGCCTTCGGCATAGGGGACATACAGGAAGACCGGAACCAGCAACGCCCCGCGCAGCAAATAGATCGCCGTGATCGCGGCGAGCCCGGTGCGCAGCAGCGGAAGGCGGATCAGCAACCCGGCACCCGAAAGTGCGAAGGCCGCCCAGATGCCAAGTATGGCAGTAATGCCGGCTGTCAACAGCGGGGGATACCAATGGCCACGCGCCGCCATCTGCGCCATCTGCTCGCCCGCCCCGAAGAACCGATACCAGTCCGGCCCGCCGAAGATCACGCAAACATGGAGCAGCGCCGCCAGCAGCGACAGCACTGCTGCGGCTATCAGCCAAACCGTCCCCGGATGGCGCACCACTCTAGCTCTGGACAAGCGCCACCTCGTAATGCGCGGTGGTGCTGGCGGCGATCTCGTCCGCGCTCACGCCCGGTGCCAATTCGATCAACCGGAATGGCTCTCCTTTGTCGGGGCGGTGAAAGACGCCAAGGTTGGTGATGACCATATCGACCACGTTGGCCCCGGTCAGCGGCAGCGTGCATTCGGGGATGAACTTGGGCTCGCCCGCTTTGCTGGTGTGGTCCATCACCACGATGATCTTCTTGACGCCCGCGACAAGATCCATCGCGCCGCCCATGCCCTTGATCATCTTGCCCGGGATCATCCAGTTGGCGATATCGCCGTTCTGCGCGACCTCCATCGCGCCGAGCACGGTCAGATCGATATGCCCGCCGCGGATCATCGAGAAGCTCGTCGCGCTGTCGAAATAAGCCGAGTGCGGCAGTTCGCTGATCGTCTGCTTGCCAGCGTTTACGAGATCGGGATCGACCTCGTCATCAAACGGAAAGGGCCCGATGCCCAGCATCCCGTTCTCGCTCTGGAGCGTCACCAGCATCCCTTCGGGGATGTGGTTTGCGACCAGCGTCGGGATGCCGATGCCGAGATTGACGTAGTATCCATCCTTGAGTTCGCGCGCGGCGCGCGCAGCCATCTCGTCGCGGGTCCATCCGGTTGCAGTCTCGCTCATAAATAGGTCTCCTCAGGGCGATGCATTAAGCCTCCTCCCGCGCGCGAGTAGTGCGAAATTCGATCTTCTTCTCGTAAGGCGCGCCCAGAATCATCCGGTTGACGAAGACACCGGGGAGGTGGATCGCATCGGGGTCGAGCGCGCCGGCGGGGACGATGTCCTCGACCTCGACCACGCAGACCCTCCCGCAGGTCGCGGCGGGCTGGTTGAAGTTGCGCGCGGTCTTGCGGAAGATGCAGTTGCCCGTCTCGTCCGCCTTCCAGGCCTTGACGATCGCAAGGTCAGCGAAAATACCGTGTTCGAGGATATAGGTTTCGCGCGTCCCGTCGCGGCCGACGAACTCCTTGTGCTCCTTGCCGTCTGCCACCTGCGTGCCCACGCCGGTTTTGGTGTAGAAGCCGGGGATGCCCGCGCCGCCTGCGCGCATGCGCTCTGCGAGTGTCCCTTGCGGGCAGAACTCGACCTCGAGCTCGCCTGCGAGATACTGCCGTTCGAACTCCTTGTTCTCGCCGACATAGGACGAGATCATCTTCTTCACCTGGCGGGTGCGCAGCAGCTTGCCGATGCCTTCATTGTCGATCCCTGCATTGTTGCTGGCGAAGGTAAGGCCGGTGACGCCTGTGTCCCTGATCGCATCGAGCAGCCGCTCGGGGATGCCGCACAGCCCGAAGCCGCCCGCAGCGATGAGCATGTCGTTGGCAAGCACGCCTTCCAGCGCAGCCGCCGCATCAGGGAAGATCTTGGACATGATGGTGTGCCTGGCCTTCATTTTGCATGTGGTTGACGCGGCGTTGCCTAATCGGTTGGCGATGGCATGTCACGGGGTTGATGCGGCGAGTTGGCGTTTCCAAAAGGGGGCGGTGGAAAGGCGGCTCTGCTGCGCCGCACAAAGTCGCACATCGAGCAAATGACCAAGCATTGGGCAGATGCTGATTATATAGGCAGTTTGTTTGCAAAAAAGCGACAAGACACCGCCATGAGTCGGACCAAAGGTGCGTAAATTGCAACAAAAGGTGCGCCTTTCGCATTTGCACAAAATACGCTGCAGTTGCATATAACGAACGTGCCTATCAGGCATCCTCTCCCAAACTAATCAAGCCCGGCCTCGCGCCGGGCTTTTTTTTGCTCAGCCTCCTCCCGCCGCAGCCCGGCTCGTGCCGCGCTTTTGCGCCCTACCGTCCTTCGCTCTGCACGCACGTGGCGGGGCCCGCGATCGGGCCTGCGATCTGACAGCGCGCCAGACCGCGCTTCCTCCCGTCTAGTCCCGAATTGCAATCGCTCGGCGCCATCCCTAGCTGGAACCCTTCGCAATCCTTTTGGCAAACCCCGGACCCATTCATGGCTGACAGCGACCCTTCCTCAGAGCCCGCCGCCGGCGCCACCTCGGAACTGCGCGAGGTTCGGCTGCAGGTTGCCGCCGCGCGGCAGGAGGAATCGGGTCAGGGCATCGCCCGGATGCCTCGCACTGCCTTCCAGAAGCTCGGCATCACCGAAGGCGATGTGGTCGAGATCACCGGCAAGCGTTCCACCGTCGCCATCGCGATGGCCGCCTATGCCGAAGATGAAAGCCTCGATGTCGTGCGCCTCGACGGGCTGCAGCGCGGCAATGCCGAGACAGCGTCGGGCGAAACGGTCAAGATCGCGATCGGCCAGTCGCGACCGGCAACCAGGGTCGTCTTCGCGCCGGCCCAGCGCGAGATGCGCCTGCAAGGACCGACCCAAGCTTTAAAGCGCAACTTCTTTCGCAAGCCGCTCGTCGCTGGCGACCTCGTCGCCACGACCGGTCAGCAGCCAGTGCAGAACATGCCGAGCGAGGTGCGCCAGCTGCTTCGCGCGCCCGCTTATGCGCTGACCCAGATCAGGCTCACGGTCGCCTCGACCAGCCCCAAGGGCATCGTCCACATCGACGAGAACACCGAAGTCGAGCTGCGCACCGAATATGAAGAGCCGCGCGATCCGCGCGCCGGGGTCAATTATGACGATGTCGGCGGGATGGAAGACACCATCAAGGCCTTGCGCGAGATGGTCGAGCTTCCGCTGCGCTACCCTGAGCTGTTCACCCGCCTCGGCGTCGATCCGCCCAAGGGCGTGCTGCTCCACGGGCCTCCGGGCACCGGCAAGACCCGCCTCGCGCAGGCGGTCGCCAACGAGAGCGATGCCGAGTTCTTCACGATCAACGGCCCTGAGATCATGGGTTCGGGCTATGGCGAATCCGAGAAGCGCCTGCGTGAAGTCTTCGAGCAAGCCAGCCGCGCTGCGCCCGCGATCGTTTTCATCGACGAGATCGATTCGATCGCGCCCAAGCGCACCCAGGTGCCCGGCGAAGCGGAGAAGCGCCTGGTCGCCCAGTTGCTGACCCTGATGGACGGGCTGGAGCAGCGCGCCAATCTCGTCGTGATCGCAGCCACCAATCGCCCCGATGCGATCGACGAGGCGCTGCGCCGTCCCGGCCGGTTCGACCGCGAGATCGTCATTGGCGTGCCTGACCAGACCGGGCGGCGCGAGATCCTCTCGATCCACACCCGCGGGATGCCGCTCGAGGACCAGGTCGATCTCGACGAACTCGCCCGGGTCACCCACGGCTTCGTGGGCGCGGACATCGCTGCGCTCGCGCGCGAGGCTGCAATCGATGCGGTGCGCCGGATCATGCCGCGGCTCGATCTCGATGCGCGCACGGTTCCGCCCGAGGTGCTCGAGGATCTGTGCGTGACGCGCGAGGATTTCCTCTCTGCCTTGAAGCGCATCCAGCCCAGCGCCATGCGCGAGGTGATGGTGCAGGTGCCCAATGTGGGCTGGGACGATATCGGCGGCGTCAGCGATGCGATCGAGCAACTGAAGGAGGGCATCGAACTCCCGCTCAAGAATGCCGAAGCTTTCCGCCGCCTCGGCATCCGCCCGGCCAAGGGTTTCCTGCTCTACGGCCCGCCAGGCACCGGCAAGACCCTGCTCGCCAAGGCCGTCGCGAAGGAGGCGGAGGCGAACTTCATCTCGATGAAAAGCTCGGACCTCCTCTCCAAATGGTACGGCGAGAGCGAGCAGCAGATCGCGCGACTGTTTCAGCGCGCCCGTGCTGTGGCGCCCTGCATCATCTTCATCGACGAGATCGACAGCCTCGTGCCCGCGCGCGGGTCGAGCCAGGGCGAACCGCAGGTGACGGGCCGCGTGGTCAACACGATCCTGGCCGAGATGGACGGCCTTGAAGAACTGCAATCCGTTGTGCTGATCGGCGCGACCAATCGCCCCGGGCTGGTCGATCCCGCGCTGCTGCGCCCCGGCCGGTTCGATGAGCTCGTTTATGTCGGCACGCCCGGCAAGGCGGGCCGCGAGCACATTCTCGGGATCCATACCAAGCGGATGCCGCTCGCGGGCGATGTCGATCTCGGCGCGATCGCCGCGCGGACCGAGCGTTATACCGGCGCCGATCTCGAAGACGTGGTGCGCCGCGCCGGGCTCAGCGCGCTGCGGCGCAAGGGCGGCGATGTCGACGCGGTCGAGATGCTGGATTTCGAGGAGGCACTCAAGGATAGCCGTGCGACCGTGACCGCCAAGATGGAAGAGGAATACCGCAAGATGCGCGGCGAGTTGAAGAAGCGCGCGGCGGAGGTTGCTCCGATCGGTTTCTTCGCGCCCGAAACACTCGAGCCTCTCCGCCCGAACAAGCACGAATAGGCACTTGCCCTCAGCCCTCGCTTAGCGTCACATCCCCGATCGGCTCCAGTCGGCGGCGGGCAATCGCTTCGGGCATCTCATCGCGGATGAAGGCCATCATCGTCTCGCGGATCTGGCAGCGCAGGTCAAATGTGGTTGGCGCGTCCTTCGCGCTCATCAGCAGCCGGACCTCGATCGCCTCGGGGCTGGTGTCGGTCACTTGCGCCGCCTGCACGCGCCCGTCCCATAGCGGGTTGGCCTCGATCAGCCGTTCATATTCTGACCGCACCCGATCGACGTCGGCGAGCGGATCGAGGTGCAGGAACACCGTGCCCAGCAGCTGCGATCCGGTGCGGGTCCAGTTCTCGAAGGTCTCCTCGAGAAACTTGCCTACCGGCACGACCAGCCGCCGCTCGTCCCACACGCGGACCACGACATAGGTCGTGCGGATATCCTCGATCCGCCCCCACTCGCCATCGACGATGACGACATCGTCGATCCGGATCGGCTCGGTCAGCGCCATCTGCAGGCCGCCGATCAGCGCCTTGAGCGCAGGCTGCGCCGCCGCGCCGACGGCCAGCGCGGCAAGCCCGGCCGAGGCCATCAGCGTGACCCCGATATCGCGCACGCCGGGGATCGAGAGCAGCATCATCCCGATCGTGAGAAATACGATGAGAAACGTGCCCATCCGGCTGAAGATCGCGAGCCGGGTGCGCCGCCGGCGCGCCTGGAGATTGTCGGCGACGCTGACATCGGCATTCAGCTCCATTGCGGCAACGCCTGCGCGCATGATCGATAGCGCGATCCAGCCGATCAGCGCCGGGAGCACGAAGCCCGCGAGCTTCTGCCAGATCGTATCGAGCGCAGCGATCTCGCGCGCGGCCAGCACCAGCCCCAGCGCGACCAGCGCCCAACGGCTCGGATGTCTGAGCGCCTCAACCACGAGATTGTCAGCCTCGCTATCGCTCGCGCGGGACACCCGCCCCAGGATGCCGAACACGAGTGCGTGGATGAGCAGCGCTGCGATCACACCGATCGCAGCGGCGATCAGCGCGCCAGTCAATTCAGCCCCTCGCGCGGTGACGAAGTCGAGGCTTGCAACCCAATCAATCAATGCGCCGCATCCCAGCTGGCTCCCGTTCCGATGTCGATCGCGAGCGGCACGTCGAGCCTCACCGCCGGAAGCGCGGCTTCGGCCATCACCCGCTCGATCACGGGCGAGGCCGCGGCAACATCCCCTGCGGGCAGCTCGAACACCAGCTCGTCGTGGACCTGCAGCAGCATGCGCACCTCGCTCAGCCCCGCATCGCGCAGCGCGGGAAGCATGCGCGCCATCGCGCGTTTGATGATGTCGGCGCTCGTTCCCTGGATCGGCGCGTTGATCGCGGCGCGCTCGGAGCCCTGGCGCTCGGCCTGGTTCTTCGAGCGGATCCGCGGAAACCATGTCTTGCGGCCGAACAGCGTCTCGGAATAGCCGCGCTCGCGCACCGTCTCGAGCGTTTCCATGATGTAGCGCTGGATGCCGGGGAAACGCTGGAAATAGGTGTCGATCATGGCTTGGGCTTCGTCCGGATCGACCTCGAGGCGGCCTGCAAGGCCCCAGCGCGAGATGCCGTAGAGGATCGCGAAATTGATCGTCTTGGCGCGCGCACGGGTGTCGCGGGTGACTTCGCCGAACATCTCGGCCGCAGTGCGCGCGTGGATGTCCTCGCCATTGGCGAAAGCCTGTTTGAGCGTATCGACATCGGCCATGTGCGCTGCCAGCCGCAGCTCGATCTGCGAATAGTCCGCAGCGAGCAGAACATGGCCTTCCTCCGCGACGAAGGCTTGGCGGATCGTGCGGCCGATCTCGGTGCGGATCGGGATGTTCTGCAAGTTGGGATCGGTCGAAGAGAGGCGCCCGGTCTGCGCGCCGACGAGGCTGTAGCTGGTGTGGACGCGGCCGGTTTCGGAGTTGATCTGTTGTTGCAGCGCGTCGGTATAGGTCGATTTCAGTTTCGAGAGGTGGCGCCAGTCGAGCACCTTCTTCGCGATCCCGGAGCCATCGTCGGCGAGCTTTTCAAGCACCGACTGGTCGGTCGAATACTGCCCGCTCTTGCCCTTCTTGCCGCCCTTGAAGCCCATCTTCTCGAACAGCACCTCGCCCAGCTGCTTGGGGCTGCCGACCGCGAATTCCGCGCCCGCGATCGCATGGATCTCGCGCTCGAGCGCTGCGCTCGCGGCGGCGAATTCGGCCGACAGCCCTACGAGGCGCGCCCGGTCGACCTTGATACCTTCGCGCTCCATCTGCGCGACAACCGGGATCAGCGGGCGGTCGACCCGCTCGTAGATCCTCGTCCCGGATTCCTCGGCCAGCCGCGGCTTGAGCAGCCGGTAGAGCCGCAGGGTGACATCGGCATCCTCGGCGGCATATTCGGTCGCCCGGGCAAGCGGCACTTCGCCAAACGAGATCGCCTTCTTGCCGCTCCCGCAGACATCCTTGAAGGCCAACGGGGTGTGGCCGAGGTGGCGCTGCGACAATTCGTCCATGCCATGCCCGCCGCCCATGCCTTCGCCCCGCCCGGCATCGAGCGCGAAGCTCATCACCAACGTGTCCTCGATCGGGCTGACCATAATCGCGTGACGCGCGAGGACGTTGAGATCGTATTTGCCGTTCTGGAAGATCTTGAGGACCGCATCGTCCTCGAGCATCGGCTTCAGCACCGCGAGCGCTGCGTCCATGGAAACCTGCTCGGGCTGCTCGGCGAACATGTCGCTGCCGCCATGCGCCAAGGGAATATAGCAAGCATCGTTGGGGCCGAGCGCGAGGCTGACGCCGACGAGATCGCATGCCATGCAATCGAGCAACGATGTCTCGGTGTCGACCGCGACCAGCCGCGCGGCGGTGGCGCGGGCTACCCACTGCTCGAGCCGCTCCAGCGTCTGCACCGTCTCATAGGCGCTGCGATCGACCGGGGGCATTTGGGCGAGCGGCTGGCGGTTTTCATCGGCGGTGCCGACATCGCCCGACATATCCGCCTTCACGGGGTTGAGATTGTTCGAGCGCTCGGGGCTGCCATAGCCGTTGCCCAAGCGCTTGAGCAACGATGTGAAACCGTGCGTCTCGAGAAACGCGGCGAGCGGTTCTTCGGGGATCTTGGAGAGCTTCATCTCCTCGAGCGCCACCGGCAGGTCGCAATCCTCCCTGAGTGTCACCAGCACACGGCTGAGCTCGGCATCGGCGCGGCCTTCGATCAGGCGCTCCTTGAGCTTGGAGGCCTTCATCGAGGGCGCACTGTTGAGCGCGGCGGTGAGCGAGCCGTGTTCGGCAATCAGCTTCGATGCGGTCTTGGGTCCGATGCCGAAGATGCCGGGAATGTTGTCGACGCTGTCTCCCATCAGCGCGAGCACATCGCCGACCAGCTCGGGACCGACACCGAACTTGGCCTCTACCTCCTCGATATAGATGCGCTGCGATTTCATGGTGTCGAGCATGTCGATGCGCGCAGGGCCATGGGGGCCATCGACCTCGCCCACCAGCTGCATCAGGTCCTTGTCGGAGGAGACGATCGTCACGTTCCAGCCCTTGCGCTGGGCCTCGCGGGCATAGGACGCGATCAGATCGTCGGCTTCGAGCCCCTGCTCCTCGATGCAAGGAAGGCTGAAGGCGCGGGTCGCATCGCGGATCAGCGGGAATTGCGGACGCAGATCCTCCGGCGGCTCGGGGCGGTTGGCCTTGTAGTCGGCATAGATATCGTTGCGGAAACTGGTCGAATCCTTGTCGAGGATCACCGCGAGGTGGGTCGGGTCGACCGCCTCGTCGAGATCGGTCGCAAGCTTCCACAGCATCGTCGTGTAGCCATAGACCGCGCCCACCGGCGTTCCCGCAGGATTGGTCAGCGGCGGCAGGCGGTGATAGGCGCGGAAGATGTAGGACGAGCCGTCGACAAGATAGAGGTGCTGTTGCTCTGTGGACATGGGCGGACTGCTAGCACCGAACGGCCGGGGGAAGGTAGCCGTTTTGAAATTCTGCCCGCGCAGTCAGGTTGTCGCCGATCAGCGGGCGGCCCGAAGCAAACTCGATCCGTCGCAAATGTGGCAAAAATGCGGCAAAATCGGGCCCAGCAGCCTTATTCCCCTTGCAGTGCCACATTTCTGCCTTTATTTAGAGCGGAGCCGGGGGTCAGGATCTCGGCTTCTGGAGCGGGGCTGACAAACCTCCCCACTCTGATCAACCCCGATTTGAAGGAATTTCACCATGCGTAAGATTATTCTCGCAGCCGCGATCGCGACTTCGGCTCTCGGTCTCGCCGCATGCGCCGAGCAGGCCAATGACACCGACGAAACCGTTGATGCCATGGCTGCCGACGCTGAAACGAATGCTGAAGCTGCCGGCGAAGGAATGGAAGAAGGCGCCATGGAAACCGGCGAACCGGTTGACGGCACTGTTGACGGCACTGCCGACGCCACCGCCGAAGACATCGACGCTGCTGCCGAAGATGCCGCTACCGAAGCCGAAGCCATGATGGACGGCGAAGGCTAAATTCCAGTCAGCCAACCTCGAACAGGGGCGCTGCAGAATTTCGGACAAAGGGGCGATGCCGCAAGGCGTCGCCCCTTTTTGCTGGGTGAACCGGCGATCGGCCGACCCTAGTTGCCGCTCGCACCCACGATTGGAGCGCTCGTCCAGTTGCGGGTCGGATCGTTGAGCCGGGCCCTGACGGCGAACCCATCATAGAGCGCCCGGGCAATGGCCGCGATCCGCTGTTCGCGGGCGAGGCGAGTGCCCTGTCCAGTGATATAGATCGCCATCGCGATCGCCCGACCGTCGGGGGTCTCGACGATGCCGACATCGCTCGAGGTGTTGTTGAGCGAACCGGTCTTGTGGAGCACGCGCGCTTCACCCGGCATGTTGGCGGGGATCCGGCGCGTGCCGGTGCGCGTGCGGCTCATTGCGCCAAGGATGACCTGGCGGCTCTGATCGGACAGGAAATCGCCGCGATAAAGCCCGGCGAGCAGGCGGATCATCGCGCGCGGCGTTGCGGCATCGCGCGGATCGATCATCGCAGCGGGGTCATATTCGCCATCATCGCGCACCAGCGTTGCGATGTCGCGATTGATCGAAAACCCGTTGATCCCTTGGCGCTGCACCCAGGCATTGACTTGGCCCGGCCCGCCGACCGCATCGAGCAGCGTGTCGGTTGCAGGGTTGCTCGAGCGCGTGATCATGATCTCGATCAGGTCGATCGCGGGCATGTAATTGCCCGGGCGCTTGGGCGCGATCGCGGTCGAGAACTTGGCCGAGCGCACCGGCAGGAGCAGCGGGAATTCCGAAGTCAGCGAATAGCGCCGCTGCTCGACCATCTCGAGATAGGTCGCCGCGACCGCCACCTTGCTGGTCGATGCCAGCGGGAACAGCTGATCGCCCAGGATCATGATCTCCTCGCCGGTCGACAGATCCACCGCGGCCACGCCGATCCGGCCATTGGCGCCATCGGCAAGCTCGGCGATGCGCTGTTCGAAGCTATCGGAATAGATCGCCTCGTAAGTCTGCGGAGTGCGCAGTTCGGTGCCGAAGGTGTCGTCGAATGTGGCCTGAAGATCGGCTGGCTGCGCCAGCGCCGGGGAGGCCAGCATGACGAAGGCTGCAGCCAACACCGCGCCGATCCAGCGGGGCAGATCGCGCAGAGCAATTGCGTTTGAACGGCTGGTCATGGGGCGGGGTTACTCCGATCAGGGTTACCGAGCAATTAAGTCGGCAGGTCTAGTCATTCTCGGTCCGACGCGGCAAGCAAACCTTCTGACGCGTGCGACGGACAGTGGCCAGCACGGGACCGAACTGCTCGTTCAGTCTGCATCAAGGCGATGTGGGCACAGAAGCGATCCACCACCTTGCGAACCGGTTCCGACCGAGAATTTCGCCATCATGCCATCAAGGCTTGACTGTACGGTGAACGCAGGCAGTTTGTCTGTCAAATCAACATGCTTCGAAACCACGTTCTGATGGGGCCCTTTATGATACATTCCGCTACATTCCGCTCGGCTCGCCTGGCTGCCGGCGCGCTTCTTCTGGGTGCTTCGGGCATTGCGCTCGCGCAAAGCGCACCGATCGTTCAGCCCGGCGCGCCCGGGCAAGATGCGCGCATCCTGAGTGCCGATGACGCAATCAAACTCGCCAGCGCGAGCTACACTGCGGCTGATGTCAATTTCATGCAGGGCATGATCCTCCACCACCAGCAGGCCGTCGAGATGGCCAAGCTGATCAAGGAGCGCACCAACAACGAGGAGATCGTCGCAATCGGCGGGCGGATCGAATCGAGCCAGGCGGACGAGATCGCCTTCATGAACGGCTGGCTCGAGGAGCGCGGCGAGAAGCCCGTGATGGTTGGTATGGCCGATTCAGCGATGGACCATTCGGCGATGGACCATTCGGGGATGGACCATTCGAGCCATGGCATGATGGGCCACGGGGTTGACCATTCGCAGATGGCCGGCATGGCAACGCCAGAGCAGATGGCCAAGCTCGCCACGCTCGAGGGGAACGACTTCGACCGGATGTTCCTGTCGCTGATGATCCCGCACCATGAAGGCGCGGTCACCATGGTCGAGGAACTGCTCGAGCAGGACGGCAGCGCGGCCGACCCGGTGCTGTTCCAGTTCGTGAGCGATATCGAGAGCGACCAGACCGCCGAGATCGACCGGATGGATGCGCTGCTCGCGGGCCTGTCGCCCGATCCCCGGGCCAACCTTTCCCCCGGCTTCGCCGATGCGGGCGAGGCCATCATGCACCTGCGCAAAGTTGCCAGCCTGCCCAAGCCGAGCGGTTTCTTCAACCCGGCCAACCCGGCCGATCTGCGCCCGCCGATCCCCAAGGACGAGGATGAAGCCAAGCCCGCGGCACCACCAGCCGAAGGCGAGGAGTCCCTTACCCAATATGCCGAACGCACGCCGCTCCTCGATTTCGCCAACACCGATATCGCCTTCTTCGACGATATCATGGTCGCGGGCAATTATCACGGCTTCAACATCTACAAGCTCGGCGCAGACGGCGTGCCGGCGCTCATGAGCTCGGTCGTGTGCCCCGGCGGGCAGGGCGATGTCTCGGTCGTCGGCGACCTGCTCGTGATGAGCGTCGAGCAGCTGCGCGGCCGGGTCGATTGCGGGCTTCAGGGTGTCGCGGGCCGGGTCAGCGCGGAACGCTTCCGGGGTCTGCGCATCTTCGACATCTCGGACCTCACCGCAGTGCGCCAGGTCGGCCAGGTCCAGACCTGCCGCGGCAGCCACACGCACTCGGTAGTCTCACATGACGATGACAAGATCATCGTCTACAACTCGGGCACCTCGATTGTGCGCGAGACCGAAGAGCTGGCGCGCTGCATCAACAATCCCGCCGACACCCGCACCGCGCTGTTCAGCATCGATGTGATCGAGATCCCGATTGCTGATCCGTCGAAGGCGCGGGTCGTAAGCTCGCCGCGCGTCTTCGCCGATGAGGACAGCGGGGAAATCGCAGGGCTCTGGCTCGGCGGCAAGATCGAGGACGGCGCGCAGGATACCCGCCAGACCAACCAATGCCACGACATCACCGTTTTCCCCTCGCTCAATCTCGCGGCGGGCGCGTGTTCGGGGAACGGCATCCTGATGGACATCTCCGATCCCTACAACCCGGTGCGCACCGATGCCGTGTTCGACAAGGGCTTTGCCTACTGGCACTCGGCAACCTTCAACAACGACGGCACCAAGGTGATCTTCACCGACGAATGGGGCGGCGGCGGGCGTCCGCGCTGCAAAGCCAAGGATCCGATGACGTGGGGCGCCAATGCGATCTACGACATCGTTGACGGCAAGCTCGTTTTCCGCAGCCACTACAAGATGCCCGGGCCGCAGAGCGACACCGAAAACTGCGTCGCGCACAACGGCTCGATCATTCCCGTGCCCGGACGCGACCTGTTCGTGCAGAGCTGGTATCAGGGCGGGATCAGCGTGATGGACTTCACCGACAGCGCGAACCCGGTCGAGATCGCCTATTTCGATCGCGGCCCGATCGACAAGGACCAGCTGGTCGTGGGCGGCTACTGGTCGTCCTACTGGTATAACGGCCGCATCTACGCGACCGAGATCACCCGCGGGATCGACGTCTTCGCCCTGGAGCCGAGCGAACACCTTACCGGGGCGGAAATCGCGGCGGCTGAAGCGGCAAGCTATGCCAACGCTCTTTTCAATCCGCAGACCCAGACCCAGGTGACTTGGGATGAGGCTGTAATCGAAGCCGCCGAGGCCAGCCGCACGGGCGGCTGACGCGCGGCGCCATCTTGCTCCAGCAATCGGCAACAAAAAACCCCGGAAGGATCGCTCCTTCCGGGGTTTTTGTTTGAGTTTCAGCGCTGGGCTTAGAAGCCCATGCCGCCGCCCATGCCGCCCATGTCGGGCATTGCGGGCGCCTTGTCGTCCGGCCGCTCGACGATCGCGGCTTCGGTCGTGATCAGAAGGCCAGCGACCGAGGCCGCATCCTGCAGCGCGGTGCGCACGACCTTGGTCGGGTCGATCACACCGGCCTTGGTGAGGTCTTCATAAACGTCGGTCGCGGCGTTGAAGCCCATCGCTTCGTTGTCTTCGCGAAGCAGATTGCCCGAGACGACCGCGCCATCGTGGCCCGCGTTCTGGGCGATCTGGCGGATCGGCGTCATGATCGCGCGGCGCACGATGTCGATGCCGCGGGTCTGGTCCTCGTTGGCGCCCTTGAGCCCCTCGAGCGCCTTGGTCGCATAGAGCAACGCGGTGCCACCGCCCGGGACGATGCCTTCCTCGACCGCTGCGCGGGTTGCGTGCAGCGCGTCGTCGACACGGTCCTTGCGCTCCTTCACCTCGACTTCGCTGGCACCGCCGACCTTGATGACGGCCACGCCGCCAGCGAGCTTGGCAAGGCGCTCCTGGAGCTTCTCCTTGTCGTAGTCGCTGGTGGTGTTGTCCATCTGGGTGCGGATTTCGCCAACGCGCGCCTTGATGTCGTCAGCCGAGCCGGCGCCATCGACGATGGTGGTGTTGTCCTTGTCGATGGTGACGCGCTTGCACTGGCCGAGCATGCCCAGCGTGACGTTCTCGAGCTTGATCCCGAGATCCTCGCTGACCATTTCGCCAGCGGTCAGGATCGCGATGTCCTGCAGCATCGCCTTGCGGCGATCGCCGAAGCCCGGCGCCTTGACCGCGGCAACCTTGAGGCCGCCGCGCAGCTTGTTGACCACGAGGGTGGCGAGCGCTTCGCCTTCGATGTCCTCGGCGATGATCAGCAGCGGACGACCCGACTGCATCGCGGCCTCGAGCACCGGCAGCATCGACTGCAGGTTCGACAGCTTTTTCTCGTGGATCAGGAGATAGGGGTTATCCAGTTCCACGGTCATCTTGTCGGGGTTGGTGATGAAGTAGGGCGAGAGATAACCGCGGTCGAACTGCATGCCTTCGACAACATCGAGCTCGAATTCGAGGCCCTTGGCTTCCTCGACGGTGATCACGCCTTCCTTGCCGACCTTTTCCATCGCTTCGGCGATCTTCTCGCCGACTTCGGTGTCGCCATTGGCCGAGATGATCCCGACCTGGGCGATTTCCGAGGAGCCCGAGACTTCCTTCGAACGGTTCTTGAGGTCTTCGACGACCTTGGTGACAGCGAGATCGATGCCGCGCTTCAGGTCCATCGGGTTCATGCCGGCCGCGACCGACTTCATGCCTTCGGTCACGATCGCCTGCGCAAGCACGGTGGCGGTGGTGGTGCCGTCGCCCGCGAGATCATTGGTCTTGCTGGCGACTTCGCGCAGCATCTGTGCGCCCATGTTCTCGAACTTGTCCTTGAGCTCGATTTCCTTGGCGACGGTGACGCCGTCCTTGGTGATGCGCGG
>DAITMG010000030.1:0-22932 GCA_036835265.1 Erythrobacter sp.
ACGGGCGCGACAGGCCCAGCCGGGCCCACGGGCGCGACGGGTGCCGACTCGACAGTCCCTGGTCCCGCCGGCGCGACAGGTCCAGCCGGCGCCGACTCGACAGTCCCTGGTCCCGCGGGCGCGACGGGCCCAGCCGGCCCCACGGGTCCCGCCGGGTCCACGGGCGCGACGGGTCCTGCTGGTGCCGACTCGACAGTCCCTGGCCCCGCCGGACCTACGGGACCAGCCGGGTCCACGGGCGCGACGGGGCCAGCCGGACCCACGGGACCTGCTGGGCCAACGACGCCTCCGGGCGCTGCGCCTGTCGTCAACCGCTACTACGACACGCCCGGCGCAGGTTTGTCTCTCAACTCGACCACGCGATCGCTCACGGCGGGCACCGTGTACGTGGGCCTTTTTGTGCCGCGATTCACCATCAATTTCAACCGGTTGGGAGTGAACGTCACAAACGCCGCCGCGGGCTCCACATGCCAGGCCGTGATCTACTCGGATGACAACGGCACGCCCGGTACCCTGCTGTACGCATCGGGCGCGCTCTCCAGTGCCACGACAGGCGCGCCGATGGCGACTGTCTCGGGCACTCTGCTCGCGGGCGTGCCGTACTGGTGCGGTGTGCACGCACTGGGCGGGAATCCGAGCGTGCGCGCGTCTTCGCTCGGCAACACGATCAACGTCGGGGGCTCTGGCACGACGAGCACGGGAAATTCGAACACGGGCACGATCTCACGCTCGGGACAGGCCTCGCCGCCAAATCCCTTCGGCGCGCGCAGCTACCTCACAAATTTCGCGCCGCCTCTCGCGCGCATCCGGGCGAGCTGACGCTCTTGTGCGGGTGCGCGGATCCGCGCTAGACTTGGCGCGTGACTGCCGACATCAAGCGCAATCTTCTGACCATCGCGATCGCCGCGGTCACTGCCGCGCTCACGGCCCTACTCCCGGGCGTGCGCTGCGATGTCGAGCCCGGCGCACTCGACCACCTGATCGACACCGACACCGACGCGACCCCCGAGCCCGACCCTGACATGGGCTCGGGCTCGAGCTCGTCCGGGGGCTCGAGCACGTGAAAGCCCCCGTCCGCTGCCCGCTGTGTCACGAGCGCGACGCCGCGCCCACGGCCGAAGAGATCGAGCTGCTCGACGCCGCCAAGGCCGGCCAGTTAGGTCCGTGGATCACCACGGACGATCTGCTCGAGTCCGAGCCCAAGCCCCGCACCGACGCCGCGCCCAAGCGCGAGGGCAAGGTCGATCGCCGTGGCTGATGCACCCGTCCGCGTCATGCGCGTGGATCGTGCGTCGATCGTCAGCGCGCCGTCTGCCGTGGCGTCCGCCCAGGCCGAGCGCACGCCCGAGGGCTATCTCGACGTCGACGCGTACCTGGCCCGCGACGGGCTGCTCGAGTACTCGGACGGGCGCTCGAGCTGGCTCGAGTACCGGCCGCGCGCCGAGCTCGAGGCTGCCGCCGACAGCTGGGCGCATGCAATCGTCACGGACGATCACCCGCCCGTGATGGTCGACGCGAACAACGCGCGCGAGTACCAGCGCGGGTACGTGATCTCGGCCCCGAGCGTGGTCGAGGTTGACGACGTCGCCTACCTCGCCGCGCGCCTGCGCGTGACCGATGCTGAACTCGTGTCGCGGATCGTCGACGGCCAGCGCGAGCTCTCGATCGGGTTCGTCGCCGACGTCCACCCCGAGGCCGGCACGCACGGCGGCCAGCGGTACGACGCGGTGCAGCGATCGCTCGTCGGCAATCATGTGGCGAGCGTCGCCCAAGGCCGTGCTGGCCCGGCCGTGCGCGTGCTGCTCGATTCCGCGCACGGCTCGGCCGAGCTGTGCTACCATCTCGATGTCAAGTCTGATCCGCTCGATCTTGAGGCACCAACCGTGAGCAAACACACGAACAAGCCCGTTGCAAAGTCCGACGAGGTCGGGATGCCCACCACGACCGCGATGATCGTCGGACCGGACGGCGCCGAGGTCGAGGTCCCGACTTGGGTCGCGGCCCTCGTTGCCGAGGCGCTCGACCAGCGCAAGGCCGCGGACCCCGGCGCCGAGCCCCCCGCCGAGATCGAGGCAGCCCCGGCCGACGCCGAGGGTGAGCCTGCCGCCAACCCCGACGACGACGACAAAAAGGACCCGCCCATGAGTTCGGACGCTATCAAGACCCTGGTGCGTCGACGCGGTCGCCTCGAGCGACTGGCCGCTGCGGCCGGTGTCGGCTCGGCGGTGATCGACAGCGCCGACGACGACGCGCTTGCGCGTGCCTATGTCGCGAGCGTGCTCCCGCATGCGCGCGCCCGCATCGATGCCGCGACGGGCCCCGTGCTTGACGCGCTCGTCGATGTCGCGGCCTCGACCCCGCGCGTGGTCGTCACCAACCCGTTCGAGGTCGTGGCCAAGACCGATGCCGCGCCCGAGGATGACCCGATCATCGCCGCGTACGCGGCACACCTGGCGCGCTGAGGCACACGACCATGCAGACCACCTACGCATCCACGCTCACGCCCGCGATCAAGGGCATGCCCGTGCTCGCGCCGCGATGCTCGCGGCCGCGCCAGCTCCCAAAGGCCCCGCAGATCCTGTCGCTCACGATCACCGCGGGCGCCGGTACCGACCCCGTCGCGCTCACGCTGACCGACGAGAAGACCGGCCAGGCGTGGGAGCTGCCGTCCGTCGCAGGTAACGCGAACGAGGCGACCCTCGGCGCGGCGATCCGTGCCGCGGTCGCTGCCGATCCGAAGTTCAACAGCTTGGTCACCGTCGCCGCGACGCAGGAGGTCTCGGGCTCCGATCTGATCCTCGCCTTCACCGCGAGGCACCCGAATCGAAGCTACTCGCTGCGGCGCGTGGGCGGTCCCGACGGCGCGAGCGCGACCAGTGCCGCGACCGTGCTGCAGGCACCCGGCGGGGCCGGGCTTGCGTTCGGGCAGCTCGTCGCACGCGGCTCGGCCGACGACGAGTTCGCCCAGCTCTCGGACACGACCACGGTCGCACAGATCGCGGGCTTCCTGTTCCGGTCCGATGCGAATCACTTTCACGCGCTTCCGGCCGACTTCGGCGAGGAGTCCGTCACTGACGAGGACCTGTGCATGCGCGGGTTCCACTACCCGATCGCCGAGCACGGCGAGTTCTGGGTCGAGGTGCAGGACGCCGTGACCCCGGCGTCGCGCGTGTACGTGCGCGTCGAGGGCTCGACCGTGGGCAACTGGGGCTCCGCCCCGGACGGCACCGCGCAGACCCTGACCGTCACCCCGCTCGTCAACCAGGCGATCTACGGTTTCAGTTTCGCCGCGACCGTGAACGGGCAGCGGTACGAGATCGACGCGCTGTACATGCCCACCGACGCCACGACCTCGATCGCGGACGCGAACGCGGGTCTGTTCGATGCCATCACCGCCGACATCGCGGCCAAGAGCTTGACGTCGGTCCTGACGCCGACCGACAACGGCGCCACGCTGACCATCGTTGGTGCCGCGGGCGTGTTGCTCTCCGAGCCCAGCGCGAATGTCTGGTACGCCGACGCCGAGGCCGCGACCGCGACCGTGGCGGTTTCCGCCGCCGACGTCGACATGCTCGACGTGTCGAGCATCGCCCGGTACACGAGCACGGCCGCAGCTGGCGGGCTCGCCAAGGTCAAGATCAACCTGCAGCCGTAGTCCGACCCGCACGCGCACCACGAGATCCACACCATGAGCAAGCCACTCCCCAAGCACCTGATGGACGCCGCGATCGCGATGGCCCGCGCCGATGCGGCCGCGATCAAGTCGTTCGCGCAGCACACCGCGGCCATGGGCCGGTGCGACGCACAGCTCGCGCCGATCTGGGCAGAGAAGCTGCGGTCCGTGTTCCCCGGCGTCGTCGAGACGCTCTATCCCGATCTCCCCGTGGCGAACGGGGACATGCTCCCGGTCGACTCAGTCGACCCCGCCGATCTGGTGTGGGAGTACTACATGGTCGATTCGGGCGCGTCGATGGATTGGATCGACGACGACGGCTCGATCATGCCGAGCGCGTTCGTCAAGGCATCGCGCCACACCGGCACCATGGCCGAGTTCGGCGGCGGGTTCGAGTACACGATCTTCGAGCTTGAGCGCGCGGCCAAGGCCAACGTGCCGCTGAACACGATCAAGGCCGCGGCCGTCAAGCGTGCGCACGACGAGTTCGTCCAGCGTGTCTGGCTGTTCGGCGACATGCGCAAGGGCATCCCCGGGCTGCTCACGCACCCGAACATCCCCGCCTCACTCGCAGTCGCGGGCGCGAGCACGTCGCGGCACTGGTCGACCAAGACCGGCGACGAGCTGATCTCGGATGTCATCGCGCTCGTCGATGTCATCGCCGAGCAGTCGATTGAGCAGCTGCACGCCGCGATCGTGTACATGCCCTTCGGCATGATCCGCCGGCTGCGGTCGCTCTTCATCGGCTCGACCGCCGACGGTGCCGTGTCGTTCTGGGATCGACTGCTCAAGCTCTACTCGGGCGACGACTCGGGCCAGGGCCGGATCGAGTTCCGCGGCCTGAACGAGGCGCAGGCGAGTCGCCGGCCGACGCCGGACCCGCTGCCCTTTGGTGGCGACTTCATGCTCGCCTTGCCCGCCGCGGACGCGAACATGCTCTCGTTCGTCCGTGCCCGCGCCCTGACCCAGCGCCCGCCGCAGGAGCAGGATTTCAAAGTCAAGATCGCGTCGCACGCCAAGATCGGCGGCGTCAAGGTTGTGCGCCCGGTCGCGGCGCATGTCATGTACTTCGGGTCCGCGCCGGCCTAGTCCGAGTGGGGTCCGATCGGTAGTCGGTGAGTCACGGCCCGCGGGCGAGCAGTACCCCTCACCCGCGGGCCTTTTTGCGTTGCCGCGCGCACTATCGCGGCGCCCGAGGATGCCATGAGCGACAAGCCCAGTTCCCCAAAGTTCGCGTTCGTTCACAACACGTCCGAGCGCCTCGTCATGCTGCGCCGGCCCACCGGCGAGGCCCCGATCAAGGGCCAGCCCACCGGGCAGGAGGCGACCGCCGTCGGCCGCGGCATCTGCTACGTGCGGCAGGAGTACGTAGACGCGAACCCGGACATGGGCGTGCTCGGGCTCGAGCTCGTGGACCCGACGCGGATCCCCGACGCGGCCGTGCCCGAGATGCTGCGCCGGTGCACGTCGCGGCAGGCACTGCACATGTGGGCGGGACTCGAGAAGCGCCCCAAGATCATCGACATGATCAAGGCGCGCCTCGCAAAGCCCGCAGCCGCACCGAGCGACGACGAGTGACCGATGGCGTATGCGAGCGACGCGGACCTGACGACGCGGATCCCGGCGACCCTGACGGCGTCCGCGGCCCAGCGTGCGCTCGCGTTGTCCGACGCAATGGCGATGATCGACGACGCGCTGTTCAGCGATCGCGCCATCCGTGCGCACACGTTTCTCGCCGCGCACTATCTCGTGCTTGGCGGGGCCGTCCCGGGCGCCGTCGCCGACGGTGGGATCGTGGCCTCGCGCTCCGCGGGTGCGATCTCGGTCTCGTACGCGATCCCGACGATCCCGGCGGGCTGGGATCCGTCGCTTGCGTCGACAGCCTACGGTCGGCAGTACTTGGCGATCGCGAGCACCGTCACACCGGGACCGGTGGTCGGGTGAGTGAGTCGGGCACCATGGCCCGCGTGGAGTCCGTCACCGACGGGCTCGAGCGCGTGCTGACCAAGCTCGACCGCGTCGACGATCACATAGTCGACCTGCGCGTGCGCATGGTCGAGATCACGGCCGCGCTGGCGAACGTACGCGCGCTGATCGACGGCGCCCACGCGCGGGCGGCAAAGCTCGAGGCCGACGCGCTCGCACTCGTCGAGCGCGTGCGCACGCTCGAGGACGAGCTCGTCGAGCGTCGCGGCACCGCGAGCAGGCGCACGGCCGCGACGGTCGGCGCAGCCGTCGGAGGCGGCGGGGCTGTCGCCGCTCTCGCCGAGGTCGTCCGTGCTATGATCGTGACGTGACCGAGCGGCGCGTGCGCGATCTGATTTCATTCGCCGAGGCCGAGCGGCTCGGCGCGATCATGCTCGCGAGCGATCTCCAAGACATGGCCGCGTATGCCGAGCGCGCGCGCGTGTACAGTCTCGCGCGCCGGCTCGAGGCCGCGGCGCGCACCGTCGCCGCTAAGGCCGAGCTGATCGATCGGTTGTTGCCCTCGGACGCAAGCGAAGACACGCAACCAATAATCGTCATGTCGTCGAACGAGATCTGCAGTCGGTGCCTCGGCACGGGCGAGGTGCCGATATGTCGCTCCTGATCCCGCGCGAGATCACGGACGCGGCGCGCGAGGAAGCCCGCGCCCTGACCGAGCGCGCGCTCGAGGGCGTGTTCGGGCTGATCCGTGCCGTGATCCTGCGGCGGCAGTCGTACGCATTCGCCCACGAGCAGGCCGTGTTCCACGCAGTGATGGCACGCCGCCTGCCGGCGACGCCGCTCAAGATCGTCGGCAAGCTCCGCAAGGCCCGACGGCACGCTCGCCTCGCGCAGCGCTGGTCGGCGCGAGCGATCGCCCGCGACCCGCAGCTCGCCCAGCGGTGCGGGCTGTACGATGTTTGCGGGGCGATGCCGTAATGCCGGCCAAAATCGAGATGCGCGACCTCGGCATCGGCAAGCTGCGCCGCGACGCGGAGAAGCTGAAGACCCAGCGCGTGACCGTGGGATACCAGGGCCCGTCCGGCCAAGCCCAGCACCCGAACGCGAACGCGACCGTGGCCCAAATCGCGGCATGGCAGGAGTTCGGCACGCCGGGTTCAGATGATCGACAGTACGACAAGACGCGCCGGCACATCCCATCGCGCCCGTTCATGCGGACCGGTTTCGCCAAGTACCAGCGCGAGATCCAGGCCGAGGTCCGGGCCGCGCTGCAGCGCGTCTTGATCGGCTCGAGCGACGTCGACGCGGCACAGGCCGACATCGGCGAGCGCATGGTCGAGGCCGTGCGACAGTCGATTCTCGACGCGCGCGCGTGGGCCAAGCCCTTGGCCGAGAGCACGATCGAGCGCAAAGGCCACAGCGAACCATTGATCGAGTCGGGCACGCTGTACAACGCGACGAGCTACGTGGTCAAAGACGGGGACAAGATCGTGCGGACGGGGGGCGAGAAGTGATGTATACTCCGAACTCGCGCCGCTCTGCAGCTCACCGCTACGCATCGCGACGCATCGCGCCGCTCCGCAACGCACCGCAACGTCAGGAGCCGACCAGTGCCTAGCATCGACGTGCGGGCACTGGTCGGCGATATTGCGCCTACCGAGATCACCCTGCGCACGTTCGGCGCGCCGGTGATCGATGCGTTCGGCGAGGTCTCGGCGCCGGCCGTCGACACCACGATCTGGGCCGTCGTACACCCGACCGATCGACGCTCGCGCATGCGCGGGGGCGAGGCCGACTATGCGCGCGAAGCGCTTTCGCTCTATGTGCTTGAGCCTGACGCGTTTGACGCGGTCAGGTCCACGCCCGCGCCGTGGGTGATCTACCGCGGGCGCACGTACGACGTGACCGCGGTCATGGACTACGTCGAGCTTGGGGGCGTGCTCATGGCCGAGGCCGAGCTTCGGGACGAGGTCGCCGCACCATGAGCACGCGCACCGTCCACATCGCCCGCATGCAGGCCGGGTTGATCGAGCTGTGCCGAACGCTCGTCCCGGACGCGACCGTGGTATGGGCACCGTCTGAGCTGCCGCGCGCGGCCGCGGCCGAGACCATCATCGCGTGCAGGCTGCTCGCCGGGCCCGACGACGACCCGATGGGCGGCGCGTCGGCGACCCCGGTCGAGCTCCCGCTCGCGGCCACGCTCACGATCACGGACGCGATCGAGGACGAGTCGGTCGCCCTGCGCGCGAGCGGGCGCCGGTGGGAGTACACGATCGAGGCCGGCGACACCGTCGGCGACGTGCGCGACGGGCTGCTCGCCGAGATCGCGGCCGCCCCCGGTCCGCTCGTCGACGCGACGTTCGTCGCCTCGGGCGCGGCATCGATCGCGATCGAGGCCGCTGCGCTGGGCGATCTCTACAAGATCGCGGTGCGGCAGTCGGCCGAGATCGCGACCCTGGTCGTGACCGAGACCGGGCGCGGGCTGGCGCAGTCCGTCGACGTCCGGTCGTGGATCGAGATCCAGGCCGCGACCACGTCGCGCGCGCCCCGGTCGGGGGCATCGGCGGCGCTTGCGCAGATTCTAGGTCGCCGCCAGCTGCCGACCGCGACGGGGATCCTTGAGCGATACGGGCTGGCGATCACCGGGGCGCCCGGCCGCATCGTGGGCCTCGACGCGCTCTCGGGCCCGGCGTGGCAGTCCCGGGCGGCCGTGACCCTGTACGTGTCCCAGGTGGGCCTCGCGGTCGAGCCAGTCGGCGCGATTACGCGCGCCCGTGCTACACTGAGCGCACGCGGGGTGAACCCGGACCCGATCACGATTTCCCTTGACGTCGACTCGGAGAGCTGAGCACGCCCATGTCCCAATCCCTCTCGAACTACCTCTCGATCTCCGTGGCCCTCGAGGGTGCGGGGGCGCAGCCGGCGGGCTTTGGCTCGCTGCTGTTCGTGTCCGACCACGTCGTCACGACCGATCGCCTGAACGGGCCCTACACGTCGCTCGCGGCGATGGTCTCGGCGGGGTTCGTCGCGGGCGCGGCCGAGTACGCGTTCGCTCAGGCCGTGTTCTCGCAGCAGCCCCGCACGCGGCGGCTATACATCGGCCGCCGCGCCGGTGGCGACGCGAGCCTCGCTGCGAGCCTCGACGCCATCCTCGCGGTCGACCCGGGCGCGTGGTACTGCCTCACGCTCGAGTCGCGCACCGACGCGGACAATCTCGCGCTTGCGGCCTGGGCCGAGGCGCAGACCAAGATCGCGATCGCCCAGTCGAGCGCCGCGTCGCTGGTCGAGGGAGATGGCGCGTCCTACGATGCGCTGTTCGGTGGCACCGTCGCCGACGGCACCTACATCCTGACGTTCACCGGCTTCGGTCTCATCGCGCCCGTGGCCGTCACCGTGACGCGCGCCGCGGGCACGCCCGCGACCCTGGCCCTGATCGCCGAGGACATGGCCGACGCGCTAGAGATCGAGGCCGGTGTCGCGGGCGACCTCGAGGGCGTGATCGTGCTCGACTCGATCGACAACGCCACGGTGACCACGTCGTTCTCGATCGCGGGCGGGCTCCCGCCCGGCACTGTCGTGGCGAGCGGCACTGCGGTCGCGAGCACGGCCGATCTCACGGTGACCACGACCGACGCCGGCATCGGGCAGGTCATGTTCGCCGCGAACTACACCCGCACCGCGCTCGTGTACCACAGCGACGACAGCGTGCAGCTCGCGGGCGCATGGGCAGCGCGCTGCCTCGCGTTCGACCTCGACGTGCAGAAGGGCGGCTGGTCCTACAAGCGCCTGAACGGGATCGCCGGCGACGCGCTCGACGACGAGCAGATCGCGGCACTGCGGTCCGTCAACGCGAACTACTTCGCGCCCGCGGTCACGAACGCGGGCGTGCAGATCCAGGCATTCACGGCGCAGGGCTGGATGCCGTCCGGCGACGCCGGGGCAGGCCGGCGCATCGACGTCACCACGTCGCTCGACTGGCTCGCGGCGCGGCTCGAGGAAGCGACGATCAGCGTCAATCTCCGCGCCACGCACGACGTGCCGTTCACCGACGCCGGCATCAATCGCTTCTATGCCGCGTGGTCGAACGTGCTCAACACGGGCGTGAAGGCCGGTCACCTGGTCGTGTTCGTCGTGCCCGAGGGCGAGGACCAGGAGGGCACAAGCACGCCGTACCTGGACGTGCCCACGCTGGCCGAGACGACCACGGCGCAACGCGTCGCGCGGACTCTCAGCGCAACCGGGCTCGTGTACCTGCGCTCGTCGATCGAGCGCGTCAACCTGGCGATCGAGGCAAGGCAATGATCTCCGCTACGCTGCGCCGCGCAGCGCTCCGCCTCGCATCACGATGCGACGCAACGCAACGAGCCCCGGCTCTCTCCGGGGGACTGCACAAGGTGACCCGTGTCTGAGCTGCGACAATATTCCCCTCTGAAGGTCGTCGGCTCGTGGGTCACGCCCACGCCGCTCGGTGTGATCGATATCCTCGACGGCGCCGTAAACACGGGCGACTTCGTCGCGATCGAGACCGACGTCGACGCGTGGACCCGCGAGGCTGACCTCGCAGGCAACGCGACCCGCGTCCGCAACTACAACAAGGGCGGACGCGTTCGTGTCACGCTCTCGGCGAGCTCGCCGACCAACACGCGGCTCTCGCAAGCCGCGGCCGCTGACGAGATCAGCGAGTCGGTCGTGGGTGCGCTCGTGCTGCGAGATTTGAACGGAAACACCGTCGTCGAGTGCGACGGCGCGTTCCTCGTCGACATCCCTGACTTTTCGTTCGGCAGCGAGCGAGGATCTCGGACGTGGACGTGGGAGTGCGCCGCGGTTCGGATGGTGCTCGGAGGTCACGACCTGGCATGACCGACGCACCCGCAGAGCCGACGCCGGCCGAGGTGTACGCGCGCGCCATCATGGCGTTCGCCGCCGAGCTGCGCGCCGTCGATCTCAAGCCGTCGACGATCCAGTACAGGATCGACGGCGTCACGTACACGAGCACCAAGTTCCCCGCGCGTGTCGGCCTCGAGCTAATGCCGCGCGTGACGGCGCTCGTGAGCTCGGGCCTGCTGCGCCTGGTCGCCGTCGGTGACCTCGACACGCTGCCGATCGATCGGCTCGTGGCCTCGCTGGTGGCGATCGCCGACCGTGCGTTGCGCGACGGCCTGGTACCGCTCGTACTCGACCTGCTCGCGCGCGTGCAGTGCGGGGCGTTTCGCGGCGGTGGGCAGGGCCCGATCACCCCGGACAAATTCGACGAGCACTTCGCAGGCGAGTACGTGCACCTGCTCAAGGTCTGCGCTCTCGCCCTGGCGCACAACTTCAGGGGCCCTACGTTCGGCTCCCACTAGCCGAGTGGGAGCCGCAAAACAAGGACAAGGGTCCGCACCGCGGGATCGAGTTCGCGAATCTGTCGCCCCTGATCGGTAACCTCTGCATCCGCCCTGACGGCGGCCCTGACGTCACGATGCTTCGCGCGCTCACCTACGATCTCAGCCTCGACGACGCGCTAGACCTCGCCGAGATCGACGCAGTGTCGCGCTCGTGGCGAGACGCGGTGCAGGCGAACGCCGATCAAAAACAGCAATCCCAGCGCAAGCGCGGGCGAAGGATGGCGCGCTGATGGACACGATCGCAGAGTTCGTCGCCGCGCTGTCGTTCGAGATCGATCTGAAGCCGATCGACGACCTCGAGAAAAAGGCCAAGGGATCGCTCGACGGCGTGAGCCGCGAGGCCGACAAGGTCGGCAAGCACATCGGCCAGCAGATCGGCAGCGCGCTCAAGAAGATCGGCACGGCCTTCGCGGCGGTCGGGATCGCCGGCGCTGCGGCGCTCGGCGGGCTCGTGATCCACGGCGTCGAGACTGCAAAGGCGCTCGACGTTGCCGCGAACAAGCTCGGCCTGACGACGACCGAGCTGCAGCGGCTCGAGCAAGCGGCGATGGCCACCGACGGATCGTCCGAGGCCATGCGCAAGACGATCCAGAAGCTGCGCGAAGGTCTCGGCGAGCTCGCGATCACGGGCGGCGGTCCGGCCAAGGACACGCTCGGGGCGCTCGGGTTGTCGCTCACAGACCTGGCGAACATCCCGGTCGAGCAACAGCTCGGCAAGATCGGCGACGCGCTGAACCTCGTGCGGGACCCCGCCGAGCGGGTCTCACTCACCATGCGGCTGCTCGGCGAAGACGGCCTGCAGCTACAGACCACGCTCGCCGGTGGCACGGCGGGGATCGTCGCCCTCGGCAACGCGGCGCAGCGCTCGGGCAACGTCATGGACGCGTCGCTCGTCAAGAGCGCGGTGCGTGTCGAGGACCAGATGCGCGTCGCGAAGCAACAGATCGCCGCGGCCGGTCTGACGATCTTCGAGCAGCTGCTGCCCGCGGTCGAGGAGATGACCACGGGCACGAGCGACTGGGTCGCCGAGAACGAGGACTTGCTCAAGCAAGACCTGCCGGACTTGATGCGGTCGACCGCACAGGCCGCGGGGGCACTGGTCTCGGTGCTCGCCTCGATCGCGCGCGGCTTGTCCGAAGTCCGCACCGGCTTCCAGAAATGGCGCCTCGAAGTGGCCGACTCAGACGGATGGGTCGGCGACGTCGACCGCACGATCCTCGGATGGCAGGGCAAGGAGCGCAATGCGACGGGCGAAATCGTCGACTTCGGTACGGGGCGATCGAAGTTCAACGCGCAGAGCCGTGCCGACTTCAACGACGATTCGCTGTGGGAGAACACCGCGGAGTTCGATCGCAGCGGCGTGAACGTCGACCCAGCAGCGAACTCCGCACGCGTGCAGGCGCAGGTCGATGCGATGCGTGCCCAGGCCGCAGCAGCGGGCGGTGCCGCGATCCGCCGGCGCCGGCAGAAGGACCGGGCGGCAAATGCCCTCAAGGCGCCGACCGGCGGAGGCGGGGGCGGCCCCAGCTTTTCCGAGGACATCGGCGCAGGCGAGTTCGAGTTCGAGGAGCAGTACGGCGACGAACTACGGCGCTTGGCCGAGCGCTACGGCGTCGGCGGTGCCGCGGTCGACGCGTCGATCAAAGCCGGCGCCGCTGCGGTCGCGTCGGGGGATACTCCGTTCCTTGCGCGCAATGCTGCGCTTTCGCGACTCGGCTCGAGCGCGGGCGTGGACCTGACCGTGAAGCGCCAGACCGATCCGCTGCTTTCGCAGATCTTCGGCGACGAGAACGTGCCCGACGTCGAGCTGTCGAGCATCGCCCGCGGCGCGGAGCCGCAGGTACTGATCAGCAACATCACGAACAATTTCGATTTCAAGATCGAGCAGAACATCGACGGCGCCGGTGATCCGGCGATGGTCGGCGATCTCAGCGGCCGCATGATCCGCGACTATTTCCAGGGCGCGATCGCTCAGGCGACCCGCACCGCGAAAGTGGCATTCGCTCGATGACCGCCGTCAACCTCGGCACGCTGCGTAGGCCGAGCACCGCGTCGATCTTCGCGAGCGACCCGGCGACGCTCGGCTCGATCGTGTCGTTCATCTTGACTGACGTTGCGGTGCCCGTGCCCAACCGTGTGCGCTTCGACCTGCTGCGATCGATGTCTACGACGCGCGGCGCCACGGTTGCACGCTCGCCGCTCGAGCGCGCCGCGGCGGACAATATCCAGCCTGCGCCCGAGCAGATCACGATCCAGGGCGTGCTCTCGGCGACGCCGCTCGGCCTGACCGGGTCTCGCCTCGGCGGGTTTGGGTCGATCCTGCGCCGCGACCTAACCGAGCTTAAAAAACTGCGCGCGCTGTTCGAGCGCCGCGAACCAGTCGTGCTCGTGACCGCGGCGCGCGCCTACCCGTCCGTGGCGATGAGCAACATCGTCGAGACGCACCCCGGCACAAACAAGGTCGAGCTATCGATCTCGTTCGAGGAGTTACGGATCATTTCGCCGCTTACGGTCGCGGGCGTGCTCGACACCGACGCGATCCTCACAGGCTCGGCGACCACCGCGAACGGGGGCGCGCAGCCGGTCGCGTCCGTGGTCGCAGACGTCGGGGGCGGCCTTGGCTAGCGAGACGCTCACGCGGATCTCGGTGCGCGGCGGGACCGCGGCGCGCGACCGGATCCAGTTCGTCCAGATCGGCGGGACGCGCTGCGGGCTGCGGTGCCGGCACGTCGCGCTCGACGACCGCTGGCGCCTGTGGGTGCTCGCGCTCGACGGCTCGGTGATCTTCGGCCCCGTCACGATGGTGCCCGGGATCGACCTGCTCGCGGGCGCCAAGCACGATCCGCGCGTGCCGCAGGGGCAGCTGTTCGTGTTCTCGCCGACCCGAGAGCCCCCAACCCTGACGACGATCGACACGACCGCGGTGCTATACTACCGGGCGGAGTAGACACCCATGGCCCGACCGCAGAACTTCCCGGCGCAGGGCGAGACCCCCGCCCGGATCGCCGACGGCGACGTCGTCGAGATCCAGACGATCTTCGCCCGCAACCCGGGGGCCGCGGGTGCCTACGTCAAGATCTACGCGGGCACCACGCCCACCGGGGCGAGCGTCCCGATCTTCTCGGCGTGGGTCCCGGCCAACAGCGAGCGCGTGTTGCCTCTGTTCATCGGCGGCGGGCTGTTCTGGCTCGCGGTCGCGACCGAGGCCGGCGCTGGCCTGACCGCACCCAACGCTGATTTCGCGGTCTCGATCACCTACCAATGACCCGCCGTGTGCAGCGTGCGGCGATCGAGCTTGATGCGACGCGGGTCGTACGGCCCGGGATGGCGCCCGCATGATCACGTTCCCGCGGATCTTCAAACCCTCGTGCCTGGTCACGCTCGCGGGGCAGCCTGTGCAAGCGCTCGGCGTGCCCGGCATCGCGCAGGCCCGCGTCGCGTTTCGCATCACGCGGACGATGACGTCGACGCCCGACTCGGCGAGCGTGGCGATCTACGGCCTCGCGCCCGAGCGCCGCGCCGTCATGCAATCGGTCTGGACCGAGCTCGGGCAGTCGCAGCTCACGATCGCCAGCGGGTACGACGGCGTCACGCTGCAGCTGTTCGCGGGCGACGTCAGGTCGCTGACGAGCACGCTCGACGGTGCCGACTACGTCACGCGCGCGACGGCGGACGACGGTGGCGACGCGATCACGGACGCCGCGATCCCGCCCAAGTTCACGAGCACTGCGGGCATCGCAGCCCCGAAGATGATCGAAATTGCGTTGGCGTGTATCAACGCGCCCGCGGCCTACGTGCCCCCGGCCGCTCCGCCGCTGACCCCGATCGTGCCGCACCCGTCGGTCGCCGCCGCGATCGCGACCATGAACCCGGCCGCGCTGACGCTGTTTTACACGTCGGTGCGGATCGGCCGTGCGCGCGACCTGCTCGACGAGGCCGCGCGCATCGTCGGCGCGCGCTGGTGGATCCGCGACTCGCAGCTGTTCATGGCCAAGCGCAAGCTGCCCGTCGACGGGCTCGCGGTCGCGCTGCCACGCTCGCACTGGCTCGCCGAGCCGAGCGAAGACGCGAGCGGGCTGATGCGCGTCGCGACGTTCCTCGACCCCAACTTGCAGCCCGGGCGGCAGGTGCAGCTCGTAAGCCGCACCGTGATCGGCGTGTTCGAGCCGTTTCGGATCGAGGCCGGCGAGTACACGGGCGACACGGATTCCGGCACTCCGTTTCGTGCAGATCTCGTACTTCGGAGGATTGCGTGAGCCAGGACAACAAAGACAAGGTCGACGGCGCGTCGCCGCTCGAGCAGCTCGACGGACTGCTCGCGCTGCACCGTCGGCAGATCGAGCTCGACTTGCGAGTGTCGGCGCCAGGCACCGTGCTCGCGTTCAACCCGGTCACGCGGCGCGCCGATGTCATGCTCGCGTTCTTGCCCGTGATCTACGTCGAGGACGAGGAAGTACCGCAAGCCCCGATCGTCTGTCCGCAGGTCCCCGTGCTCATGCAGGGCGACGCGGTCTCGTACGTGACCACGCCGATCCTGCCCGGCGCGACTGGACTCGTCGTGTTCTCCGATCGATGCCTCGCCCGGTTCTTGCTCTCGGGTGTACCCGAGGACCCAATCAACGGGCGTACACACTCGCTGGGGGATGGGCTGTTCGTCCCATGCCCGATCGGCTCGGCGGTCGCGCCGGTCGACCCGACGGGCACCGTGATCGAGGGCTCGCTCATCAAACTCGGGGCGGCGGCCGCGGGCTTCGCGATCAACGGCACGGCCCTCGCCGCGGCCGCTGCCCCCATCGCGGCGACGCTCACGGCCGTCCCGCCGGCCTCGGACCCGGTGACCGTGATCGCCGCGGCGAACGCCAACAAAGCCGCGATCTTGGCGTTTTTGAACGCCATCGCTGCTACACTATCCGCGAAGGTCCAGATCCAGTGAGCGACTTGCAGATCGACGCTACCACGGGGGTCTGGGACCTGACGCTCGTCGACGGCGACGTCGTGCTCGTGCACGAGGTCTCGCGCGCGGCCGAGGTCGCGCAGCGGGTCGTGTACCGGCTCATGACCTGGCTCGCCGAGAGCCCGTACGACCGCGCCGCAGGGCTGCCCTACCTGGATGGCATCTTCGGGTTCGAGCCGCTGCCCGGCATCGCCGGGCTGCTCTCGCAGACGATCCTCGACACGCCGGGCGTGGTCGCGATCGTCGACGATCCGCTGTACGAACTCGACGGCGGCACACTCACGTACGCCGTCACGATCCGCGTCGACGACGGAACCGAGACCGAGATCACCGCAACGGTAGGTGCACCATGAGTGTGACGCTCGACGCGACGGGCCTGTCGATCCAGTCGTTCGACGACGTGCTCGAAGAGATCATCGTGGCGCAGGGCGTCGCGCTCGGTCTCACCGACGCGCAGGTGCAGCGCATGCGCGACGGTGTGCAATCGACGCTCGGGCAGATCGTCCGCGTCGAGACCGAGCGCGAGGTCGCGCTGCAGGAGGCGATCGCTGTCGTCTACAACGCGCTCTCGCTGCAGGCTGAAGGCGCGCAGCTCGATCGCACCGTGCAGCTGCTCGGCATGACGCGGATCCCCGCCGCGCTCTCGCGCGTCGTCGGCACGGCCACGGCCACACCCGCCACGGTGATCCCGCTCGGCGCCCGAGTGCGCTACAACCCGCGCGGAAGCGTGTGGGTCGTGACCGAGGACGGCGTCGTCCCGGGCGGCGGCACGCTCGAGATCACGATCGAGGCCGAAGACGCGGGCGCGCTGTTCGTCGCGCTCGACCCCGGCAGCGGGTTCGACGACTGGACGATCCTGGACGCGATCGTCGGCTGGTCCGACGTCGGCTCGTTCGAGTCGACGTCGCAGCCCGTCGTCGGTCGCGAGATCGAGCTCGACGCGGCGCTGCGCGAGCGGGCCCGCATCGAAGCGTTCCGCCGCGGTCAGGGCCCGACGCGCGCGATCGAGGCATCGATCCGCGGCGTCGAGGGCGTCACATACGCGAGGGTCTACGAAAACCGAACGCTGGTTACGGACGCCGACGGCATCCCGGCCAAGGCGATCAATCCCGTGGCGGTTGGCGGCGACGACCAGGAGATCGCCGAGGCAATTTTCGCATCGCGCCCTGCAGGCGCCGAGGTCTACGGCACCGACGTGACCGAGAGCGTGACGGATCAGTGGGGCTTCACGCACTTGATGCCGTTCGACCGCGTCGACCTGATCAGCGTGTGGGTCCGCGCCACGCTCACGACGAGCACCGCCGAGGACACGGCGCCGCCCGCCGTCGCCGACTTGGTCGAGGATCTGATCCTCGACCAAGCCGTAGCGTCGTTTTCGATCGGCGACGACGTGCGCCCGTTCGTCCTCTCGGGGGCCGTGTTCGCTGCGGGCGTGCCCGGCATCGACAACGTGCTGATCGAGCTGTCGTTCGACGGCGTCGCGTGGCAGGCCGACAAGTTGTCGATCGGCATCCGAGCTCAAGCCGCGTTCGCGGCGTCCCGCGTCGAGATTGTGGAGGTCTGACATGGCCATCGAAGACATCGACCGCACGCAGTACGAGACGACGATCACCCCGACGACGACGAACCCGAGGCCGCCGCAGTGGGCGAACCGCGTGCAGACTCTGCTCGTCGCGCTGTGGTACCGGTTGTGGCGGACCGGCGCGAGTGTGCTCGAGTACGGCGCGAGCACGAGCGCGACGGGTGCCGAGAACTCGGCGGCTTTTCAGGCGGCGATCGACGCGGTAGCAGCGTACAACGGCACGCTGATCATCCCGCCCGGGACGTACACGCTCGCGACGGGCCTCGTCTACCGCAGCAACGTCACGATCCGCGGGTCGGGGACGCAGACCACGGTGCTGTCGTTCGGTGGCACGGGGCCGGCCTTGTCGTCCGCCACGCCGGGCGTGCGGTCCTACAACCTTCGGATCCGCGACCTGCAAATCAACTACACGGGCAGCTCGGGCGGGTGCCTGTTGCTAGACGATATGAGCGAAGCGATGATCGAGCGGTGCGCGTTCTCGGGCACGTCGATCTCGACGAACTACGGCGTGCGCGTGTCGGGGGCGGTCAACGGGTACGCGGTGTACAACAGTTTCCGCAAGTGCCGATGGCAGCTCGCATCGGTCGGGTTCGACAACGCGGGCGCAGGCTCGAACGAGACGCGGATCATCGACTGCCGCGGGAATGTCTGCGGCGTCGCCGTCGCGGTGACGGATTCCAATCACGTGCTGATCGCCGACTCGGCATTCGAGTCGGGAACCACTGGCGTGACGGTACAGGCGACTACGCCCAACGTCGCGGACGCGTGCACGATCGTCCGCAACAGGTTCGAGGGCAACACCGACAACATCGTCGTGCTCGGTACGGCCACGAACTTGCGCGACATGACGACGCGCGACAATCAGCACGTGACCGGCACGGCGTACAACGCCGCGGCTTACGCCACGACGCGCCCGAACATCGGCCCCGATACGGGCACGGCACTCGGTGCGCAGTACCGGGTCGCCGGGGTCACGGCGGCCATGTCTCCCGCGTTCCACCTGCAGACCACCGTTGCAGACGCGGTCGTGGGCCGGTTCCGTCAGAGCAACACGAGCGCCGGGTCATCGACCGTGGTCGTGGCGTCGGGCGGGCGCTTGGCCGGGCACGCGCTCAGCGTGTGCACGTGGAACGGCACGGCCGACGTCGAGACCGCGTACGTGACATGTGCAGGCACTGTCGTTGCGCCGGCCGCCACGATCACGGCTCTGACGGCACCGGCGGCAACGGTCAACACGCTGACGATGGGCGACGGTGTGACGTCGGGGAACTTCTCGATCTTGCACCGCAAGGCCGACGCGAACAACCTGACGTCCCGCGAGTGGCGTATCGGGCCGAGCACGGGCATATGGGCCGAACAGTTCACCGCGGGCGAGGACTTGTACATCATCGACAACACCGCGACGGTGATCGGCGGATGGCAACGCACCGGGCGCTACTTCCGGGCACTGAACGGCGTGCGTCTCGGCAGTACCACGGGCCCGCTGATCTTGTCGGGCACCGGCACGCCTGAAGGCGCAGTCGCGGCGCCAGTCGGTAGCCTGTTCATGCGCACGAACGGCGGCGCGAACACGACGCTCTACGTCAAAGAGTCTGGCGCCGGCACCACAGGATGGGTGGCCAAGTAACATGGCGACGATCGGCATGCTCGACATCGATCTCGACGCGGTCGACTTCGCAGCCGCGCACCGCGAGCTGATCTCGTTCAAGATCGACAACCCGCGCACGCGTGCCGACGCGGTCTCACGGACGCGAGCGATCGCGGCGTGGGGCAACTGGGTCGACGACTCGGTGCTCGCGTTTCAGCGACGGCTGCGCGAGCACACCGAGGCCCTGGCGTCGTTGGACGCCTCCGTGGGCACGCTCGAGGACACGGTCGCGGGGCTCGGCAGCGGCGTCATCCACCGCAATACGACGCTCGTCACCGTCACGTCCACGACTGCCGAGACCGATATCATGAACTACACGATCCCCGCCGGGACGATGACGACGAACGGCGAGATGATCCGATTCCGAATCTGGGCAGATCACCGGAACATCGGTGGATCGCGAAACCTTCGCATGCGCTGGTATGTCGACGGCGTGCTGGTCCTCGACTCGGGCGCGGTGCTCAGCTACGGGAGCAATACCGCGGTACATCCGATGCACACGGTCGCCGAGCTGGTCTCGCTGGGTGAGGATCTGCAGGCGTTGTACATCACACAGACCCGCAACTCGGCCGCCACGTCTGCGCCTGTCGTCGGCATCGGCACACAGGCTGCATCCGCGGTCCCCAGTGCGAGCGCTGGCGACGTCGCGGCAGTCGATCGTGCCGACCCGATCACCGTGCGGTGCACCGTGCAGCACGCAGAGTCAATCTCAAACATCCTCACCCGGCGCCACGCGTTTACCGTGGCTCTCGAGTAGATCATGAGCGCGTGGGGGTCGACATGGGGGTTACTGTGGGGTGGCGATGCGTTCGAAGCATCCGATCGCTTGCTCATGTTCGTGCGCTCGCCGCGGCTGGGTGCGTTCGTGCGGGTGTTTGGCGACCGCACGCAAGCGTTGCTCGACGAACTCCCCGCGATCTCTGCTGCGTTCGGGCTCGACGCGGCCACGGGCGACAGGCTCGACCGCATCGGCGAGATCCTGCAGCTGCCGCGGTACGGGTACGGCGATGACCGGTACCGCATCTTGCTGCAGATCCAGGCGCAGCTCGTCTTGAGCTCGACCACGACGACGCCCGTCATCCTGCGCATCGTCGAGCTGTTCACGGGCTACGCTCCGGTCTCGTACGCTGACGTATACCCGATGGGGTATACTATCGGCGCGACGCTCGACGACCCCGCCGACGCCGCACTGCTTCTGCAGATCCTCCAGACCGCGACGGCTGCCGCGTACGGCGTGCAGGTCGTCGTGTCCGCTCCGAGCGCTCTGATCGGCGACTACTCGGCCGACCCCCTCGACCTTGCGCCGACTGACATCGGCGACTACTCCGCGAGCCCTCTCGCCGCTGCCGGCCCCGGCTCGTACTCGTTCACACTCTGAGGAAACCCCCATGCCCCAAGACATTCACGATCTGACGTGGGCCGCTGACGCAAACATCGCGAGCGGGCCACGCACAGGCGACCCGCTCAAGAATCGCCCGCTCGACATCGATCAAGGGCTCACGCCGGGCAACCCGATCCCCGTCGATTGGATCAACTACTCGCTGAACCAGATCACGGCATGGCTCGCCGATGCGGGGCGCGGCGCGTTCGGTGACGGCAGCGACGGCGACGTGACGGTGTCGGGCGGCACGACGACACTGACCGCCGATGCGCACTACGAGAACTTGACGATCACGAGCACCGGCATCCTGCAGCCCGCGGGCTATCGCGTGTTCGTTCGCGGCCTGCTCACGATCGAGGCCGGCGGGGTCATCCGGCGCAACGGCAACCCGGGCGTGGTGCCCGTCGACAACATCACGCCTGGTGCTGCGGGCGCTGCATTGGCCGCGGGGTCGCTCGGCGGTTCCTTCGCGGGCGGGGCGGGTGCGCCGGGCAACGGCAACGGCACGGCGGGCTCGGGTGGAGCCACGGGCGCGGGCGGGTCTGCAGGAGCTGGCGGCGACTCGAACGACATCGGCAACGGAGCCAACGGCGGGGCGGTGTCGCTGTTCGGCGCGTCCGGTCCGACGAGCCTGCGCACGCTCGCGGCAGCGACGGGTCGCGTGATCACCGGGGCGGGCACCGTGCTGATCCCGTTCGGTGGTGGCGGTGGTGGCGGTGGCGGTGGCGGTACGATCGGGTCCGGAGGTGGCGGCGGTTCCGGCGGTGGTGTGCTCGCGATCTGGACCTACCGGCTCGTGAACAACGGCGCGATCGAGGCCAACGGCGGAGCTGGTGGCGGCGCGTTCACCGGGCCCGACGCGGCGGGCAACGGCGGTGGCGGCGGTGGGGGAGGCGGGCTGATCTGGCTCGTCACGCGAGGCCGCAGCGGGGCCGGTGTCGTGCAGGCGCTGGGAGGCGCGGGCGGTGCGGGGCACCTGGCCGGTGACGCCGGTGCGCCCGGCCTACCTGGCGCGGTCGTCGAGCTCACGGCATAAGCGCATGGGGCCGGCGTTCCGCACAAGGCGTGAGGCTGCGCGAGCGCTGCGCGAGCTCAAGCGCATCGGCGGCGAGCCTGCGCTCGCGCAGGCGCTGGCGCGGCTCTCGCCCGATGATGCGAACATCCTGCGCCTGACGTGGGAGCTGGTCGCGCGCGCCAAGCAGTTGCGTCCCGTCGACTGCTTGCAGATCTGGCTCGTGCTCGCGGGTCGCGGCTTCGGCAAGACGCGCCTGGGAGCCGAGTGGATCTGCAACGAACACGAGGAGCGCGGACCGTTCAGAGGCGCGCTGCTGGCCAAGAGCGCGGACGACATGCGCTCGACGATGATTGGCCAGCCGTTCAACGACTTCGCGCCCGGCGAGCCACAAGGGCTCCGAGCTGTGGCCGAGCGTCGCGGGATCCCGTTCAAGCACATCGAAAACAAGAGCCTGGTCTTGCTCGGGCCGCCAAACAAACGGTCGGTGCTCAACTGTTACGGCGCGCACCAGTCGGAGTTTGGACGCGGCGCCGGGCTGTCGCTGTTCTGGGCGGACGAGATCGCGGCATGGCCTGCGCGTGCCGCCCAAGACATGCGCGCGGGCTTCTTGCCGTCGGTGCGCGCGAAGTTCCGCGATGGCTCGCCGATGCGCGGCTTGATCACGACCACGCCGCAGCCGAACCCGATCACCAAGTGGCTGCTCGGCAAGGACATGTCGAGTCAGGTCACGATCACGCGCGGCACGTCAGAAGAAAACAGGCACATCACGCTCTCGGCGTACGCCGAGTCGATCCGAGGCTCGCGCGAGTGGCTGCAGGAGTACGAGGCGATCCTGCTCGACACCGTGTCGCTCCTGACGCAGGCGATGCTCGACGCGTCGCGCGTCGACTTCACACCCCCGGAGCTGTCCAAGGTCGTGGTCGCGATCGATCCTGGGCTCGACAATCACGCCGAGTCGGACGCCACCGGGATCGTCGTGGCGGGCGCAGACTACAGCGTGCCGTCGAACGCATACGTGCTCGAAGACCTGACCGCGGCGCGCCTGAGCTTCACGGGGTGGTCCGAGCTCGCGGTCGACACGGCGGTCAAGTACCGCGATGCGTTCCGCTGCCCGGTTGAGATCGTGGGCGAGATCAACCAGGGCGGGCGCGGCGGTGTCATCGACGCGATCGAGAGCGCGACGCGGCGGCGCAGCGATGCGTACGACATCCGTGTCACCGACGTGCACGCGACCGTCAGCAAACGCGCGCGCGCCGAGCCCGTGGCGACGCTGTTCGAGACGAACCAGGCGCATATGGTCGGCCGCTTCCCGGCGCTCGAGCAGGAGTGGACGACGTGGACCGAGGGCGAGGCGTCGCCGAACAGA
>DAITMG010000030.1:23032-31414 GCA_036835265.1 Erythrobacter sp.
GGCATCGTCGGCGAGGACGTGGAGCGCTTCGACGCGGACGCGATCAAGGCCGAGCTCGATGCCGCCGGGCTCTCGTGCGCGCTCGAGCAGAGCACTCGGTGGTCGCGCCTGTACGGCGGGGCGCTCACGGTGATCGCAGTGACCGACAGCGGCCCGCCCGACCAGGCGATGCTCGTCAGCCCCGCGTCGCGGCTGCTGCGGTTTGTGTCGATCCCGGCCGAGCGCGCGCGGCCGCTCGACCAGGATGTCGGGCTCATGTCGCCGACGTACGGCAAGATCTTGCGCTACCAGGTCACGGGGATCGCCACGCGGTCTACCGACGTGCATCACTCGCGCGCCATCCCGCACGAGCCGATCAAGCTCCCGCTCGAGGCGCAGAACAGAGACGGCGCGAGCGCGGTCACGGGCTGGGGCCCCAGCGTCCTCGACCGGCTGTTCGACGACCTCGGGCGCTACGGGGCTACCGGCGCGCACGCGGTGTCGATGATGTACGGCGCGAGCTTGCTGTACATGCAGCTCGACGGATACCGCGCCGAGGCGCAAACCAAGGCCGGCATGGCTCGTGTGCAGGCACGCGCTGACGCTACGCGCCGCGCACTCGACTCGTATGGGCTGCTCGTCATGGACAGCGCCGACAGCATCGGATCCCTGACGCACCAGCTGAACGGCGCGGGCGAGCTCATGGACAAGTCCAAGGATCGACTCGCCGGGGCGACCCCGTACCCGCGCGAGATCCTCTTCAACGAATCGCCCGCCGGGCTGAACGCGGGCGAGCTGTCGGGGCCGCAGGAGATCTACTTCGCCAGCGTCGAGTCCTGGCGCAAGCAGGAGGTCGACCCCGGGCTGCGTCGCGCGATCGACCTCGTGATCAAGATGCACGGCCTGCGCATCGACTCGTACGACATCGAATGGGCCCCGCTGTGGACGCACAGCGACGCGGCAGACTCCGAGGTCTACGCACGCAACGCCGTCGCCGACGCGATCTACATCGACAAGGGGGTCATCCCCGCCGAGGTCGTGACCGAGGAGCGGTTCGTGCGCGGCAAGCTCGGGCGGATCGAGATCCCGGGCGAGCAGACCGCGGCGCCGCTCGAGCTCGACCCGGCCGACGTCGAGGCCGAGGAGGCTGCGAGCGCGACGCCGGCCGAGACGCCGGCCGACACCGCGAGCCTGCTCGAGATCATCAAGGCGGTAAACATGCGCGAGCTGACGTACGAGCAAGGGCTTGGTGCGCTCGCGGTCGCGTTCCCCACGCTGGCGACGCGCGCCGCGACCGTGCTCGGGCCGCCGCCTAGCCCGGGCGCGCCCGCACTGCCACAGCCGCAGCAACAGCAGAGCACTGACGATCTGCCGGGCGACCGCGTGACCGTGCAAGAAGCCGCGAAGCGGTTCGGGATCAAGACCCGATCGATCACGCGACTGATCGAGAAGCGGCTCATCAAGTTTTGGGGCTTCGGTTCGCACCGCGTGGTATCGATCGCCGAGGTCGAGGCCGCGGCGAAGGCACACGAGGTCGAGGCCGAAGATCCGGACGACCCGGACGACCAGGGGCCCGAAGATGCCACGCCCGCGCACGCGTGAGTACGTCGGCCGGCCCGCGCCGCGCGGGCTCGAGATCGAGATTCGCCGCGCGTTCGCCCCGATGCTCGCGCAGGTCCGGGCGACGCTGCCGCGGATCAAGACCGCCGCCGACGCGCGCGCGCTCAAGGCTGCGCTGCGTCGCAGGTGGCCCGACGCGCGCGTGCGCAAGATCGTGGCCGCGATCATGGCCAAGGCCGAGGCCCGCGGCGGGGTCGGCTGGGGCCAGTGGGAGCGCAAGGCCGCCGCGCTCAAGGCCCGGGCCAAGGCCAAGACCGATGCCGCGGACTACGACGGCGCACGGCTGGTCGAGCGCTGGTCCAAAGAAGCGGCGAAGCGGATCACGGGCGTGCGCGACGAGGTCGCCGAGGCGATGCGCCAGGACATCGTCGCAGCGCTCGAGCTCGGCATGAGCGCGGACGACCTGCACGCGAAGTGGAAGCGCCACGGGATCCCCACCAAGTACGGCACGCTCGAGGGCCGGTTGCGGACGATCGCCCAGCACCAGATCGCGAACTTGCACGCGCACGTGCAGGCTGAGCGCGCGCGAGCGCTAGGCTTCACGGACTTCCGGTGGATGACACAGGAGGATGATCGCGTGCGCGAAGCACATCGAGAGCTGCACGGACGCGTGTTCTCGTACAACGACCCGCCGTCGGAGGGTTTGCCTGGGCAACCCATAAACTGCAGGTGTTTTGCCGAGGCCGTGATCCCGGACGATTTCACGATCCCGATCGGGTCGGACTTCGACTAGTCGGGATATGCCGACCGATCCATTCGGTATAGGCTGGCGGGATCGCCTGCGCGAGCTCGGCGGTGGTCATCCAGTCGATCCCCATCGCCGCCGACCATGACTCGTGCGTCGACGGCAGCATGCCGGGCCACGCCCCGGCGCGTCCGTGCGGGCGCCCGTAGACACCAGCGACGGGGCCTTGCGCGACGTGCATCGCTCGCGAGCACGCCGGGCGCGGGCACGCGAACGAGATTTCGAACAGTCGATGCCGCCGCACCTGCAGGCCGAACATGGATCCGCACAGGCGCACGGGATCGACGAGCGGGGCCTCGACGACGTTCTCGATCACAGTGTGGATCCCGCGCGCGCGCAGCTCGGCGAACGCTTCGCGAACGGGCTCGATCAAGCGCGGGCGCTCGGCCCTGTTCTTGACGCGCCCCCCCGTGGTGTACGCCTGGCACGGCGGCGACGCGTGCACGGCGGCGACATCGTCGGTCATCAGCTCACGCAGCCCGTCGCGCCAGTCCGCGCGCAAGAACCGGAACGGGTAGTTGGGCTGCGGGTCGATGTCGACGCCGACGACGTCCCAGCCGGCGCGCGCGTAACCGACCGAGCACCCGCCGGCCTTGCAGAACAGATCGATCAGTGTAGGCACCGTGCTAGTATACACGCGGTGATCACCGCACCGATCTGGATTCGCAGCCTCGTCGACGGGCTCGCACACCGCGAGCAGCAACGCACCGTGGACCACCGCAGCGGAATGCGGTGGGATGTCGACCAGGCGCACCGCGTCGAGCCGCTCAAGCTACCGTCGCGACAGCGCACGACGATCGACCCGCTCGTCACCGTGCACGTCACTGACGTGACCGGGGGCTTCGGCGTCGCCGCTCGGCACAAGCACCGCTTCGCCGAGGCTCTCGCCGATCGGTATACGGGCGTGGCCTACCACGCGATCGCAAGCCGCCGCATCGGTACCGTCCGCAACCATTCGATCTGGCGCCGGACCAGCCACGGCAACGGTGGCAACCGCGGCGCGGGCTGGGCGGTCGACTGCGGGCATGCCGAGCCGCTCTCGCCCGAGCTTGCCGCGACGGCGTACCGGTCGCTCGTGCTGCTCGTGCTCGACGTGCACGAGGCCACAGGCGAGACCGTGGTGGTCGTCCCGCACCGCGTGTTCTCGGCCGGCCGTCGGGCGGACCCGGGGCCGATCGTCTGGGGCGTCGTGCGGCAGGTCGTCGACGCGCTGGGCCCGTCGCTGTGCCGCGTCGACTACACCATGCGCGAGGCCGGGGGCCTGCCCGTGCCACGCAGCTGGGACCCCGCAGCGGCGCACGACGATAAGGGCAAGCGGCTCGGCTAGTCCTACACGTCCCGCCCCCGCGGCGGCGGGTCGGCCGTCGGGGTCACCCACGCGCGCGGCACGACCCTGCGACGGCCCGCGGACGCGACCTCGACCGTGTCCGAGTACACGCGCACGACGACCCACGTGCACGCCTCGCCATGCACGCGCACGTACTGGGGCTCGGGCTCAGACACGGTACCCCCAGGCGCGCAGGATCTCGCGCGCGTCATCGGCCCCGCGCGCAATCGCGGTGACCCAGTACCGGGCCTCGAGGTACTGCAGCCACTCGCCCTGCTCGGGCGTCAGCCGCCCGCGTGGAGTCTTGAGCTCGAGCGCGGCCCCGACGCGACGGCCCGCCCATGCCGGCGGCGGGTCGAAGATCAGGATGTCGGGGATGCCGGCCTTGACGCCACGGCGCTTGCGGCGGGCGCCTTCGCGGGGCGAGCACTTACCCTCGTTCGGGACGTGGCACCAGCGGATGCCGGCCGCGTCGAGCATCGCCGCGACCTCGAGCTGGATCAGTTCCTCGTCATTGCGGCGGCGGATGGGGATCAGGGGTGATGTCATCGTATTTCTCCGATCTTGCTCGTGGCGATCGCAGCGTGGAACGCGTCGGTGCGTGGCCCGCGGTACGCGAGTGCGAGCGGTGCCGGGAACTTGTGCGTGTGCCCGACGAACGCGATCGGGTCGAGTTCGGCGACCGTCGCACCACGCATCGCCGCGCGCCACCATCGACGATGACAGCGCACGGGCGCGAGCGCGATCACATCGTCGCTCTCTGCGAACTGACGCAGCCACGCCGCAAGATCCGAAAACTCGGGGTTGATGTATGTACGCCGCGGCCACGACACGAGGCCTGGCGGGGCTTTCTGGTAGACGAGATCGCCCTCGGCGTCCGCCAGCGGTTCGCCGTCCGCGTCGAGCGTCGGGATCTTGGTCACATACCGGCACCCGTTCTGCGGCGGCATGATGCGTATCGCGGCGGGTACGATCGACGCCGGCCCTGAGCACGGATCGCACATCACGCCCTCGGGCCACGTCGCGAGCAGGACATCGACAACACACTGCGGGGTGTAGACGCGCTGCCCCCGTTTCCCGCGGCGCTTCGCGTCCATGAGCCCGCGCACCGCTCCGTCGCTCACTTCGGCCTACCGATCATGGCACGCCCGTCGTTGTCGTCCGGGTGCTCGGGCGGGTCCTCAAGCAGGTTGATCATGATCGCGATCTGGCAGACCGCGTGCAGCAGCGGGGACTTGCCCGAGTCGGGGTCTTGCTCGACGCCTGCGCAGTACTCGAGCAGGTGTCGGACCGCGGACGCGTAGTGCGTCTGCGGTTCGGCCTGCTCGGTGCCGGCGATCCGCCACGTGCACGGCCCGTGCTTGCGGTAGCCCACGCCCATGATCTCGCCCGCGTCCATGAGCGCGAGCGCGGGCCGCCCCTCGATCTCTTCGAGCACGTGCTCGAGCGCGCCGGCCAGGGCGTCGGTCTCGCGCGAGCGCATGTACGCGGCGAAGCAGTCGAACGCAGCCGCGATCTCGGTGAACCCATCGGCCTCGAGCGCCATCGCCAGCGCGCGCGGGGGCAGTAGATCGGGGCGAGGCTTGGTCGCTTTCTCAGCTTCGATCTCGGTGCGGGTGCGGGGCGTGGTCACGTCTACACCCGCCCGGTGATCTCGTTGCAACATTCGCTCGCGAACGCGAGCAGCATCGCCGCGGCTTGGATCGCCTCGGTTCGCATCGCGTCGAGGTCGCGGTCGCACTGCTTGACCCGCACGTGGTGCCACAGCTCGTCTACTTCCTCGGCCGCGACGGCGTAGCCCTCGTGCGCGGAATGAAACGGTCCGTACTTCTGACGCGCACGCTGGAGCTCGAGCGTGGCGTCGTGGATTGCAAGCTGCTGTGCTGGGGTGATCATGTTGGGTCCTGGGTCTTGGTGAACTTGCCGTCTTTGGCGCGGGTCTGCGTGATGGGTCGGTGGTCGATGCGAGCCTCGAGCGTGGCCGTGCGCTCGCGCAGGCACGCGACGATCTCCGTGAGCTCAGCGAGGCGCTCGCGCAGGGCCGCAGGGTCGGCTCCGGCGAGCTCGGCGATGCGGGCGTGCAGCTCGATGCGCTCGTCTGCGTCGCGCCGGTGCGCGCGGGCCTCGGCGATCATCGCCCAGACTCCGGCCGCGGCCATGGCGAACACGATCAGCAGCTCGGCGTCGAGCCAGTCCGGCATCGCGATCACGAGCTCGATCTCCGCGCTCACGTGATACCGACCAGTCGGCACGTCGCGGCGAAGCAAGCGATGGCAGTGGGATTGAACCCGCTCCACGGCTGCGTGGCCCAGCCGCGCGCGCGGTCGCCCAGGAATGCCCGGGCCTCGGCGTGCGTGACCCCGCGATCGGCCTTCCGCACGAGCGCCTCGTCGTGCGGGCCGATGCCAAGGGCGAGAGCCACGGCCTTGGCGGCGCGGGCCTCGACGCCGTGCCACACGGCCCCGAGCGCGAGCTTGAGCGGGGTCGAGACGTCGCCCACGTACGCTTCGTGCGCGTCGTGCAGGAGCGCGGCTCGGGCCGTGGCCTCGTCGGCGCCGAGCTCCAGCGCATAGCGCCAGACGTGCACGCTGTGCGAGGCGACCGAGTACGGACCGACGTGGCCGGTGTAGCGGTGGATGTGCTCGAGCGCGAACATGACGTCGCTCAGCACGACCGAGGCCGGGTCGGGGTCGTCAAAGTGAAAGCGACGGCCGGACACCGTCATCATGAAGGGGCCTTTGTCTACTCGCATGCCTTCTCCTGCGCGGCCATGATGTCCATCATGGCCTTGATCTCGTCCATGCCTGCGATCAGCGTACCGCGGGGGCCGTAGTCGCGATGCCACAGGTCGAGCCGGATATCCCGCCCCGATCGGTAGCCTGTCGCGGTGTGCCACGCATCTTTCGGTGCGAGCGTTCGGTACGTCTCGACCTCCAGGCCGGCGGGTTCCTCTTTCGTCGAGTTGTGAATGTGCCCCACGTAGACTTTGCCGTGCTTCGTCCGGCCCCACGCCTCGCGTTGGTCGTTCACGACGACCTCGAGGATCGTGCGCGACCGCTTGCCTTTCAGCCCGTCGCCGTGGACAGCACCGAGCAGATTCTTGCCGAACTCGTGATAGTGGAACTTGCTCGGCGTCGCGTCCACGATCACGCGGGGGTTGTTGCAGTACCGGCCGCGGATCGCCTCGCGCAGCAGCAGCGCCGATCGGTCGTCGTGGTTGCCACGCAGGCACCACACGTGCACGTTGCGGTGCTGCACGAGCGCGGTGTCGATCAGCGACTGCATGATCCGAATGCCCGTCATGATCACGCGCTCGTACCGGGTGTCGACGTCAACCGTGTTGCGCCCCGAGCTCGTGCGGTACGTCGGATCGTCGGCGTGAAAGAAGTCGCCGAGATTGATCAAGAGCGCGTCGGATCCGAGCGGCGCCCGGGGGAACAGCGCGGCCGCGGCGGCCAGGTACTGGCGCTCGGCGATGTCGAGGTCGAACGACTCGCCGCACTCGGCCGCCCAGCAGTAGAGCCCGATGTGGGGGTCGCCGAGCGGGTAGACGGCGAGCAGCTCGTCGTTGCTGACCGGCGGCGGCTCGATGACAGGCAGCGGCTGCAGCCCGCCGGATGCCATGGCCTCGCCGATCAGCCGCGCCGTTTCTTGCGGGTCGTCCGCGTCTCGCGTGGTCTTGTGCCACGAGAGCATCGCCCGGCCGTCGGCGTCTCGGAGGATCGAGACGCCGCGGACGCGGTAGCCTGGCGGCACTGCCACCGGGTCCATGTGCGGATCCCAGGTCACCTGCGCCGCGCGCCGGGTCGCGGCCGTGTCCACGGTCGTGGGCGTCGCGCGAGGCTGTGGCTCGCACGGCGTCACGATCGGCGGAGCAACGGGCGTGGACATCTTGCGTAGTTTCTTGGGATCCATGACGTCCTTACTCCGCCGCCTGGGCTTCGGCTTCGTCGTTCGAGAGCTCGACGACGGCGGAGATCTCGAACATGCCGTTCGTTCCACCCTTGCTAGGGCGAAACCTGCCGACGCCGACGCAGAGTCCCGCGACGCGCAGGTACTCGCGCAGGATCTTTTCCTCGATCGAATCCTCGAGCACGAGCACGCGCACGGTTGCGGTCCAGCCCTCAGGGACCATCGGGAAGTACCGGGTCACTCGCTTGCTCGAGCGATCGCCCTTCTGCCCCATGGTGTCGCAGCGGAACGCCCGCGACGTGACGGACTCGGCGCGCACGTCGGTCGTCGCGTCGGCGAGGATCTGCACACCGCCGGTGAACAGGGCGGCCCAGGTCTTGTTGCCGCGGCCGGCGATCTTGTCGCCCTTCAGCGACGCCGCGCTGTTCAGCGCCTGCTTGAGCGCGGCAGCGGGGATCATGACGAACCCGTCCGCACTTACGTGCAGCTTGGCGGGCCAAGTTCGCTTCGCGAACTCGTCCTCGGACTCGCCCTTGCGCTTGGCGAGCTCGGGGTTGTCGTCGACGACGAACTCGCGGGACTGAGAGAGCGGCGCGACGCCGCGGATAGTGACTTGGTATTCACGCATGGTCGTTGCTTTCGTTTCGGCGGTTGGGTTGGTCAGGTCTGGTCAGGTCGTGGAAAGGTCCGGGAGACGAGCCCGGTCTCGACGTTGCGTTGCGTTGCGTTGCGGTGCGCTGCGGGGCGCTGCGGCGCGGCGAGGAAAGGTCCGGGAGACGAGCCCGGTCTCGACGTTGCG